>PCVP01000020.1:0-65 GCA_002787035.1 Candidatus Peregrinibacteria bacterium CG11_big_fil_rev_8_21_14_0_20_49_14
CGGTGTGGCTTCCACCATCACGCTCTCGGGCTCATGGCTTGCCACAGGCACGGGAGACTTTGTGG
>PCVP01000020.1:85-25313 GCA_002787035.1 Candidatus Peregrinibacteria bacterium CG11_big_fil_rev_8_21_14_0_20_49_14
TTCGACGGCACATCCGGTACGTACGATATCACCGCTTCCGGAGCCTTCTTCAACTTCATCGTTGCGGGAACGGGGGCAACCTACAGTGCGTCGGGAACCTACCTCAACATCGACGGTGACTTGCAACTTTCCGCAGGTACTTTCATAGCTCCGAAAGAAAACCTCAACCTCTCGGGTTCATGGACAAAGGGCGCCAATGCAACGTTTACCCATAACTCAGGTTCTGTCGTATTGGATGGAACAGACCAGACGGTCTCGGGTTCCACCGTTTTCCATAACTTCACGAAGACAGGTTCCACCGCACAAACACTCACATTTGGAGCAACGGAACAAACATCCGTAAGCGGAGCGCTGAATCTGCAGGGAGCAGCTTCTCAACTCCTTTCCATACGCTCATCTCAAACGGGGCAACACAGTATGCTCATGCTGGATAACGCAAGCGGTACGCAAACTCTCGAGTATCTGGACGTGAAAGATAGCGACGCAAGAGGCGGACAAACTCTTATTTGCAGCAACTGTACGGACAGTGGTAACAACTTTAACTGGGCATTCCATGCCATAACAGGTACCGCTTTCAGCGATGAAGGAACAACTCCTCTCGCCAGTGCTATAGTATCCGTAAGCTTTAACGGAGGAGCTGCCACCGATACCGATACCACCGATGCGGGAGGTCAGTTCACACTCTCGGGAGCAGCAATGACCGGCGGAACGGTAATTACGTTGTATCTCGATGGCGGTTCGGCAACAGGTGTGACCGTGGTACTCGGTTCAGGTGGTACGATGACAGGAATCAGTATTTTCCAAAACCGTCTCATACTGCGCTCTCAGTCCGGTTCTGTAGCGATAACCAACACGCATCTCGATATTGCGAACAACAACGGAGACAGTGACATTACGTCCGTTATCACCGCTGCATCACCAAGTGCAGTGACGATAGCCGATGCCAAAGAAGTGTACGTCTGGACAGGCTCCACTTTCACTCCCGGCGGTACCATCACCGTCGACGATATCGACATTAACGGTACGCTCACCATGGGTACGAACAACGCGACGGTCAGCGGAACATGGGATGCCGCAAACGGCACGTTCACCTCGAGCGCACTCGTGACATTCGACTCCGCATCCGCCGAGAATATTACCGGCAACGGCAACAGCTTCTCCGGTGTGACATTCAACGGAGTCGCAGGTACATGGACTCTCCAAGATGCCCTTGATGTGAACGGAACATTCCGCCTCTTAAACGGTACTTTCACCCAAAACGGACAGAACGTCAATATTGCGCAGGATGTACGCATAGCAAACGGATCCGTATATTCCACTGTCTTCGATACGGGTCTTTTGACTCTGGACGGAAACCTGACCGTGGAAGATGAAACAACCGTAAATCTCGGTACGGTTCATATCGGAAACGGTGCCGATACCGTCACACTTTCCGGTGCTGTTCGTGCCCATAAAATGACAATCGGAACAGGGGATACTTTGGTACTTTCCGGTTCGGATCTCTTCATTGGTACGGGCGGACTCTTTATTCATGGTCTGCTCAACGCAGGAGACAACGGTACCGATAATTCTGTTCTTACCGTCTCGGGTTCGTGGCTCGCCACAGGCACGGGAGACTTTATAGCCGGTACGTCTACCGTTCGATTCGACGGTACGTCAGGCAGTTACGATATTTCTGCTTCAGGAGCGTTCTTTAACTTCATAGTTGCGGGTACGGGAGCCACGTACAGCGCTTCGGGAACGTCACTCAACATTGACGGAAACATTACTCTTTCCGCGGGTACATTCACCGCTCCCGCAGGCAATTTGACACTCAGCGGATCGTGGATGAAGGGCGCAAACGCGACCTTTGCACACAATTCAGGGTCCGTCGTATTGGATGGAACAGACCAGACCGTGTCTGGTAGCACTGTTTTCTACAACTTCAGCAAGAGCGTTACGACTTCCCAAACACTCACGTTCTCCGCAACGGAACAGACGTCCGTAAGCGGAGCACTGACGTTGAATGGTGCAAGTTCTCAGTTGCTTCTTATTCGCTCCGGCATAAGCGGAGTGCAGTCCAAACTTATTCAACAATCAGGACAGAGCCAGACAATTTCGTACGTGGATGTGAAAGACAATAACGCAAACGGCGGTCAGGCAATGACATGTACGAACTGTACGAACAGCGGTAACAATGACAACTGGTTCTTTGTAACACCGACCATCGTCGGAACGCTCTTTAGTGACGAAGGTGTCACTCCGCTTGCTGCGAAAACAGTCGCATTGAGCCTGAACGGCGGAGCGGTAACAGACACTGCAGTAACAGATGCAGGCGGACAATTCACGCTTTCGGGAGCCACAATGACAGGTGGCACAATCGTGACTATCTACGTACAGGATGAAACGGAAGATGCGGTGACTGTCGTCCTTGGTTCCGGTAGCTCCATGACAGGAATGCACCTGTATCAAAACAGACTTATCCTTCGCAGCGAGTCCGGCTCCGCAGTCGTAACAAATACGACAATAGCCCTTGCAGATGATCTTGGTGGCACGGCTGATGACGATATTTCCAATATCCTTTCTGCTGCAAGTACGGGCACCGTAACAGTTGCCATAAACAAGGAATTGCTCGTCTGGACAGGCTCTACCTTCCGTCCCGGCGGAAACGTAGTAACGCATGATCTCGATACGAACGGTACGCTTGATTTTCAGGATAACGCACTGAGCTTGAACGGTTCATGGGATACCACAGGTGGCAGTGCTTCGGGTACGAGCGCAGTTACCTTTACGTCTACGGGATCCGAAACCATTACAAGTGACGGTCATGTATTCAATGCCGTTACCTTCACAGGCTCCAGCGCTGTGTGGACATTCCAGGATGCCACAGATATCAACAGTACGTTGACCATCTTGGCAGGTACGTTGGCACAGGGAAGTGCTACCTTGAACGTATCGGGAGATATTCAAATCGCGGCCGGCGGCGTATTTACCAAGGCGGTGAACGGAGCTCTCTTTACACTCGGTGCGAGTCTGACGTTCGAAGATGAATCGGGAAATAACATCGGAGCCGTGCAGGGAAGCGCTTCGGCAGAAACCATCACACTTTCAGGATCGTTGAATGTGGACAAAATTACCGTAGGAACCGGCGATACGTTGGTACTTTCGGGAGGCAATCTTTTCGTCGGTACCGGAGGTCTGTACCTCCATGGTCTTTTGGATGCTACGAACCGTACCAATTCAGGTGGGTCTACAACGGCATCTCTTATTACCGTTTCGGGTTCGTGGCTAGCCACGGGAACCGGTGACTTTATCGCAGGTACGTCCACCGTTCTGTTCGATGCCACCTCCGGCAGTTACAACATCACCGCATCGGGAGCGTTCTCCACCTTCATTATCGCAGGAACGGGAGCAACCTACAGCGCAACCGGATCTCTCGATATCAATAAGAACATTCAGCTTTCGGCAGGAACATTTGTCGCACCACCTGACAGTGGAAGCATCACCTTAAGCGGATCGTGGACGAAGGGCGCAAATGCCACATTCACGCACAATTCAGGCTCCGTAGTCTTCGACGGAGGAGATCAAACAGTCTCGGGTTCCACGGTCTTCCATAACTTCACAAAGGCTATCAGCGGTTCGGGAAAAACACTGACATTCTCCGCAACGGAGCAGACTTCCATAAGCGGTGCACTCACACTTACCGGTACAAACGACAACAACAAGCTGATAATTCGTTCCGGTATAAGTGGAGTGGCATCTCGACTGATTTTGGACGGAGGAAGCAGTACGCAGAGCGTACAATACGTGGATGTGAAAGATAACGATGCATCCGGAGGTACTGCGGTGGTCTGTAACGACTGTACCGACAGTGGCAACAACACCAACTGGTTCTTCGTGACACCGACAATCGTAGGAACACTCTTCAGTGATGAAGGCACCACGCCTCTTGCAAGTAAGTCCGTTGCCATCAGTTACAACGGAGGTGCGGTGGCGGATTCCGTGACCACGGACGCAGGAGGACAGTTTACACTTTCAGGAGCGAATATGACCGGCGGAACAATTTTGACACTCTTTGTACAAGAAGAGAGTGAAGATGCCATAACAGTTGTTCTTGGCTCCGGCGGTGCCATGACAGGTATACACCTCTACCAGAACCGTCTTATTTTGCGTAGCGAGTCCGGTTCCGCAGCGGTAACAAATAATACGCTTGTTGTAGCCAAATCGACCGCAAGCTCCGGTACGGACATACCGAATATTCTCTCTACGGCCGCATCCACGGGTATAACTGTGGCCATAGATAAGGAAATTTTAGTCTGGACCGGTTCTACCTTCCGGCCGGGGGGTACGGTTGCCACTCATGATTTGGATATAAACGGCACATTCAGTTTTGAAACAAATGCACTCTCAGTAAGTGGAACGTGGGATACCACAGGCGGTAGCTTTACCGGTTCCGGTGCAACGTCGTTTACGTCGACGAGTGCCGAAACCATTACGAGCAACAGTGGGATTTTTGGTGCCATTACCTTTGTACACAGCGGTTCTTGGGCACTGCAGGACACCACCGATATTAACGGTGCTCTAACGCTTTCGGGCGGCACGCTTACACAAGGGACGAGTGCCATAAATGTGTCAGGAAACGTACGTATAGCTGCAAATTCAAGTTTCTTAAAGGCTTCGAATAATGCGCTGTTCACACTGGATGGCACTCTGGTATTGGAAGATGAATCTTCCGTCAGCCTTGGTTCTCTACTCGTCGGTTCGAATGCGGATACGGTGACACTTTCAGGAGGAGTGATAGCGGACAGAATAACAGTGGGCTCCGGAGCGGTCTTTGTTCTGAGCGGATACAATCTCAACATCGGTACGGGAGATTTGTACTTGCATGGTCAAATGGACGCATCCGATAACGACACCAGTATTTCCCGCATTACACTCAGTGGTTCGTGGATTGCCGCAGGAACGGGAGACTTTATAGCGGGTCATTCGAGCGTTTTGTTCGATGGAACATCCGGAACACATCAAATTACGTCTTCCGGTGCATTCTACGATCTTGTGTTGAACGGAACGGGTGCGACATGGACCGCCACAGGTTCCGTGGACATCAACGGTGATCTCACATTATCGTCAGGTACGCTCAACGCACCGACCACCCTCTCTATCAGCGGATCTATGGTGCACGGTGCCAACCACACGTTTAACCACAGTTCGGGAACCGTCGTTCTGGACGGGGACACGCAAGTTCTCTCGGGTGCGACGGCATTCTACAGCTTGAAGAAATTGGCTTCCGTCACCAGTACACTGACGTTCAGTGCTCTTGCTGAATACACCGTAAGCGGAACACTTGTCTTACGTGGTCAGGATAATATCAACAAGTTGAGTATTCGTTCGTCCATAGACGGTATGGAATCATACCTCACATTGGATGCGGGAGGAGCGGAAGCTCTGCGATTCCTCGACGTGAAGGACAGCAATGCGGGAAGCGGACAAACACTCACGTGTGTCAGCTGTACCGACAGCGGCAACAACACCAACTGGATATTCACCACTCCCACAGTCGCAGGTACGTTGTACAGCGATGAGGGAATCACGCCGTTGGCGAGTAAAACGATTGCGTACGCTACAAACGGAAGCGGAGCGGTGGCAACCACCACGACAGACGCAGGCGGTCAGTACGTGCTGTCGGGAGTCGTAATGACAGGAGGAACGATCGTCGTTGTGTATGTGGACGGTGAAACCGAAGATGCCGTTACGATCGTCCTCGGTTCCGGTGGAAACATGACGGGAATCAATCTGTTCCAAGATCGCCTGGTTGTGCGCAGTGAGTCCGGCACATCACCAATCACGAACGCACATCTCGCCATTGCAGATAACAACGGCGGAGCGGCGGCGGATGCGGATATTACAACCATACTTTCCAGTGCCTCCACATCTGCCATTACGGTGGCCGCAGACAAGGAATTACTCGTATGGGCAGGTTCTATTTATCAACCGGGCGGTACCGTAGATGTTGAAGATATCGATATCAACGGTACCTTTACCATGGGTGCGAACGCAGTGACAGTAAGCGGAAAGTGGGATGCGACTGGAGGAGCATTTACAAGTAGCAGCACGGTCACATTCGATTCCGCGGCAAGTTCCGGACAGGTTATCGTATCGAACGGCAGTGCATTCTCAGGTGTTACCTTGAGCGGCACAGGTACGTGGTATCCGCGTGATACCATGGACGTCAACGGAGCATTCGCGCTCTCCAGCGGTACGTTTGCTCAAAGCGGAAGCGCGCTGTCCGTAGCGGGAAACCTGCGTATTGCTTCCGGTGCTACCTTCGTAAAATCCACGCATAACGCACTCTTTACTCTGGACGGCGACTTCGTACTGGAAGATGAGACCGATGTGAACTTTGGTCAGGTGCAAGTAGGTACGAGTCCCGATACTGTTACACTCAGCGGTTCACTTCGCGTGGATAGAATAACCATAGGTACGGGTGATACGTTGATTCTTTCCGGTCACAATCTTTTCGTAGGAACAGGAGGCGTCTACTTGCACGGTTCATTGGATGCGGGAGACGGATCTCGTGTGGGAAGTCCTACGCTTTCGAAACTAACTGTCAGCGGGGCGTGGATAGCCTCCGGTACCGGAGACTTTATAAGAGGACGTTCCACCGTGATATTCAGAGGAAGGTCCGGAACGCATCAAATTACGTCTTCCGGAGCATTCTACAACTTTATTATTGCGGGAACGGGTGCATCGTATACGGGTTCCGGTGCATTGGATATAGACGGATCTTTCGTACTATCTGCGGGAACATTCACCGCTCCCTCACAAACCATTTCACTTTCCGGGGCATGGATTAAAGGAGCCAATTCCACATTTGCGCATAATTCCGGTTCCGTAGTACTCAATGGTGTCAGTCAAACATTATCGGGTACCACGACGTTCTACAATCTTACAAAGAGCGGATCTGAAGTTGCGACACTTACGTTCCCTGCAACTGAGACAGTTTCTGTGAGCGGTGCGTTAACTCTGAGAGGTACGTTGTCCTCATTGCTCAGTATCCGATCCGGTATTACGGGTACGGTATCTCGCCTTGTCTTAGATGGCAGCGGATCACAAACCTTGCAGTACCTTAATGTGAAAGACAGTGACGCATCCGGAGGTCAGACACTCAGTTGTAACAACTGTACGGATGCAGGCAATAATACGAACTGGACATTCGTTTCTCCGACCATCGTCGGAACGCTGTACAGCGACGAAGGTATTACTCCCGTCGCAAACCGCACGATAGCGGTGAGCATTAACGGAGGTGCGATTCTCGATACGACAGAAACAGATTCCGGAGGACAGTACACACTTTCAGGAGCTACCATGACAGGAGGAACGGTTGTGACACTCTTCATGAACAACGAAACAAACGATGCCGTGACCGTGGTACTGGGTTCCGGCAGCTCCATGACCGGTATACACCTCTACGAAAGCCGTCTGATTGTGCGCAGTGAATCCGGGTCTTCTCCGGTGACAACCGAGACACTCGATATCGCAAATAATCTCACAGACAACGATATTACCAATCTGTTGCCTGCAACAGGTTCCGCCAACTTCCTGAGTATGCCCGACGGTATAGAACTTCTTATCTGGTCAGGGTCCACCTTCCAGCCACTCGGCGACATTACGGCGCACGATATCGACATTGAGGGAACGCTCGCACAACGTTCGAACACCGTGGTTGTAACAGGATCATGGGATGCCGGAAGCGGAAGTGTAAGCGGTACCGGTACCATTAACTTTGCTGCCGCAAGTTCGAGTGAAACCATTCGTTCGGGCTCCAACTCATACTCCGGTGCCACATTCAGCGGAAACGGAATATGGACACTCACAGACGCAATGGATGTAAACGGATTCTTCGACTTGCAGGAAGGTACTTTCAATCAGAGTATTTATGCTCTGAACCTTGCAGGAAATGTGCGCATCGCTTCCGGTGCGACCTTCGTAAAATCCACCAATACAACTCTTCTTACATTCGACGGAGACCTGATTTATGAAGATGAGCAGGGTGTGAACCTCGGACGCATTCAAATTGGTGCCAGCCCCGATACCGTCACTCTTTCGGGTTCACTGAGAGCAGATACAGTTACCATCGGTTCGGGAGATTCACTGGTACTTTCCGGTAATAATCTGTTTATCGGAACGGGAGGACTGTATCTCCATGGTCTTCTGGATGCGACGAATCCCACGAACACAGGTTCGGTTTCACTCTCCACCATTACCATAAGCGGTTCGTGGTTGGCGTCGGGTACCGGGGACTTCCTTGCGGGTGGTTCAACCGTACTGCTTAATGCCACGGCAGGTTCTCACACCATTACTTCTTCGGGTGCGTTCCATAACTTTATTATTGCAGGTACGGGAGCAACCTACAGTTCATCGGGTACCGCACTGGACATAGACGGCAACTTCCAGCTTTCTGCGGGTACGTTTATTGCACCGACGGGAAACCTGACTGTAAGCGGATCGTGGACCAAGGGTGCCAATGGCACATTCACACATAATTCAGGTTCAGTGGTACTGGATGGAGGAGACCAGACTATGTTGGGTTCCACGGCGTTTTATAACCTTACCAAGACTGTCTCGAGCGCATACCAGCTGACACTTTCATCCACATCGTTGCAGTCCGTAAGCGGTGCACTGACGCTGCAAGGCAGCAGCAGCGCACTTCTTACCATTCGTCCCACCATTGCGGGAGTTCCGGCAAAAATACGTCTGGATTCCACGTCCGGTACGCAGAGTCTCTCGTACATAGATGTGCAGGATAACGACGCCAGCGGCGGCAAAACTCTCTTCTGCTTCACGGGATGTGTAAACGGCGGAAACAACCGTAACTGGGCATTTGCCACCATTACAGGAACACTCTACGGCGACGAGGGAACAACTCCACTTACAGGCAGGAGTGTTGCGTACAGCTCCAATGGGGGAGCAGTGGTAGATACTGCAGTCACAGGATCCGGAGGACAATTTACACTGTCAGGCTCTGCAATGACGGGAGGAACTATTATCACCCTGTTCATTCAAAATGAAACGGAAGACGCTGTGACGGTACTTCTTGCTTCCGGCGGCACGATGACAGGAGTGGATCTGTACCAAGACCGCCTCATTGTTCGCAGTGAATCCGGTTCTGTGCCAATCAGCAATGCACACCTTGGTGTGGCGGATGAACAGAACGGGGTACAAGACAGCGATATCACAAATATTTACTCCGGTTCCGTACTGTCGGGCATTACCATTCATGCGGGGAAAGAATTGCTGATATGGACAGGTTCGCGCTACAAACCGGGAGGAGTACTTACGACTCACGATATTGATATTCGCGGAACTCTCGAGACTGCGACCGGTACGACGTTGACCGTCTCGGGTACATGGGATGCCGATACGGGAAGCGGTACGGTGGTAGCGGGGTCCGGAGTGACTCTGTTTATCGCCACGGGTTCCGAGGTTATTAAGAGCAACAATCAACCGTTCCATACCCTTAAAATTAACGGGTCGGGCAGCATAACTGCTTCGGGAAGTTTGGATATAGACGACGAATTCATACTGCTCCAAGGTACGTTTACCGCTCCGGGTTCGAGTGACCAAATGACTGTGAGCGGAAGCTGGCTGAATATAGGAACAGGAACATTTGTCCATAACAGTGGTTCTGTTATCTTAGATGGTGCAACGCAAACCGTATCGGGCTCCACGGTGTTTCATAACTTCACCAAAACGCCTGACTTTGTTTCCACCATTTACTTCGCTGCGTCTCAAACACAGAACTTCAGCGGAACACTTGTATTGAAGGGCGCCGGTGCCAGCGATTTCCTTCTTATTCGTTCAACCGTACAGGGTGTGTATGCGCGCCTTAATCTTGGATCTCAACTCGGTGCAGCGCAGGATATAGATAACGTCAGTGTGCTCGATAGCGATGCAAGCTACGGCGCCACACTCTCTTGTCGCACGAACTGCAGCGACGGGGCAAATAACATTAACTGGAGTTTCCCGGCTGCTGCCGCACCTGCTCCGGGTCCAAACGGAGGCGGCGGAGGCGGCGGTGGCGGAGGCGGCGGTGGCGGAGGCGGCGCACAGCTGGAAGAGCCAAAGAGAGCATGTATCACATTCGGACGCCCTCTCACCTCACCGTTTGAAGACATAGAAGGACACTGGGCCGAACACGATATTATTCAGCTTCAGAAGGCGCATATCGGTGACCAGAACGTCCCTGTGATTCGCGGTCGGTTGCAGCAAGATCGAGGTCAGCACCGCAGGCTCTTCCTGCCGGATGACAACATTACGCGATATGAAATGGCAGAGTGGGCTATTCTCGCCAACTGTGTTCCGATTATTCACGATCCTCAGGACCTGCAGTTTGCATTCCGAGATGTGCCAAGCAGCCTTACACAGGCAGGCAAAGACGAAGCATTCCGCCGACGTGTTATTTACACCGCTGTGGATATCGGAATCATTCAGGGATTCCCCGACGGAACTTTCCGTGCCAATGAACCGATCTCCAGAGCAGATGCGTTGAAACTTCTTATTCTCGCAAGCGAACTTCCTCCGGTGGAAGGGGAGCCACATCAGCTTTTCTCGGATGTTCCCGTTACCTCGTGGTACGCCCCGTTTGTGGAGCGGGCAGTCTTCGACAAACTGTTGAGTAAAGACATACAAGGAATGTTCCTCCCACTGGCACCGTTTACCCGAGCAGAGGCCGCACATGCCATTTATCAGGTCATTATCAATGCGGAGGAAGACGTGGAAAACGACGACATTCCTCTGGAAAATGATTTTGTAGACGAAGAACTGAAAGACCAGGTGTTTGCGGAACCGAAGCAATGTTTGGTTTCCGGTTCACCTCCAACGCCTGCGTTCTCGGATATCGGTAATCACTGGGCGTATCCTATGATTCAGCGAATTGCACGTACGAGAACCATCGTAGGTAATCATCCGCTCACACAGGGATACTTGGTACAGCAGGGAGATCGTATGTACAGGTACTTCAATCCAGACCAACAAATTACACGTTACGAATTGCTTAAGCTCTCTCTGTTAAGTAACTGTGTTCCTCTTATATCTCTCACGGAAGAACTGCCGTATGAGTTCTGGGACGTACACAAAGTGCCACGTCTCAACGAGCACAACGACCAGCGTCAGAAGAGAGAAATTATCTACACAGCCGCAGAACGTGGCATTGTGAAGGGATATCCGGATGGCAGCTTCTTGCCCGATGCGCCGGTAACGCGTGCCGAGGCAATTAAGATTCTTATTCGTGCGGCACAACTTCCTCCGGTGGATGTCAGTAAGCGTCAGTTCTTCTACGATGTTCCGCTCTACGAATGGTACGCACCGTACGTGCATCAGGCTGCCACATACGGACTCGTATCCGGCTACGGTGACGGCAGTTTCCGCCCTGCAAACAGAGTCACTCGTGCGGAAGTCGCAAAGATGATCAACACCATCATCGCATCGTCCGGTCGTATGCCCGTAGGGTTCAATGACCCCGTGGCATCGCCTGCATTGCATGCGGCAGCACCATTGCCTGCTCCTGCGACGGTATCTGTTCCGTCTCCACAGCAACCGATATTCAGCCCGGAGCCGGATTTCCATGCCGCTTCCACGCCGGAGCCACGTCCGCTGCCACCGCTTACAAACTTGAGAGCCGCAGCACCGGACCGACCGGTAAGTACTCCGGTTATCACACCGGCAAAGATGTTGGCAGAAACGGTGACACAGCAACGAGATGATCGTAAGGAGCAGAGACAAGAACAAGAGCGTGACCGCGCACTTGCACGATTGGAAGACGGAAGGGAGAGGGCATTGCCGGATATGAGAGAGTGTCTTCTCTCAGGTAATCCGCTCTCTCCGGGATTCATAGACGTATCGGCGCACTGGTCTCAGCCCATTGTACAGCGACTAGCACGCATGCGCGTCGTGCATGGCAATGAGCCTCTCATTCAAGGCGAATTGGTCCAAGAGTCAGATAAGGTCTACAGATACTTCTATCCGAATCGCCCCATTACACGATTTGAATTTATCAAAATGGTTGTGCTAACAAACTGTATGCCGATTGTTCGCAACATCGATAACGTCGCCGTTACATTCCGTGACGTACCGAAACAAATTCGCAAAACAGAGTCGTCCGCTGCTTCGGAGCGCAGACTCATTATTTACACCGCCGCTCACTTCGATCTTGTGCGTGGCAGAAAGGACGGCACATTCCATCCCGATGAAAATATCACTCGTGTGGAAGCTCTGAAGATTCTGCTGAAGGCGGCGGAAATACCTCCTGTGCACCCCAATACTCCGGGTCTGCCCGTATTCTCGGACGTTCCGGATTACGAATGGTATGCACCGTATGTTCGCACCGCAGTCTATGAAGGATTTGCAAACGGATACCGCGATAACACCTTTAAGCCGGGAAACATACTCACTCGTGCGGAAGCGGCTAAGATTATAGATATCTCACTCAAGCGCTCACCTTCACGAACCTACGAAGATGTCGTTCCCGCTCCTGTGCCATCTCCGTTCGATACGGATACGCAGCTCAGTTCGCTCCCCCCGGAGCCAGATAAAGCTCCGGATCTCATGTTTACGGGAAGATTTAAGAATCCGAATCTCGGGAAGCCCGGTCCAAACAGTGCCATTTTGGAACAGGCACAAGATGTGCTGAAGAACATTTCATTCGCAGGAGACATCGAAAATGCCGTACCGAACTATGAGCCGCAGAACGATCCTCAAATTATCAACGAATGCCTTATTCTCAGTCAGCCGTTGGTACCAAGTTTCTCCGATATCGCAGGACATTGGTCCGAACCTATGGTGCGTTTCCTCGCCAGAGCACGCAGAGAAATTTCCGACAGACCGTTGCTACAAGGATACAAAGTACTGGGAGACGACGGTCCTGAGCGACTCTTTATGCCCGACAGACCTATTACTCGCTACGAATTGCTCCGCTTTGCGCTTATGAGCAATTGTATTGAGCTGGTGAAAGATGTAACTCAGGTACCGCTGCGGTTTAACGACATGCCTCGTACAACGTTCCTCACGGGAGAAGATGCCATAAAACGCAGAGTTATCTACACCGCCGCAGACCTTGGCATCGTACGCGGATACCGAGACGGCAACTTCCGACCGGACGCACCTGTCAGTCGTGCCGAAGCACTGAAAATTCTTATTCTTACATCCGAACTTCCTCCGGTGGAGGGTAATGCGGCACAGTTGTTCTCGGATGTTTCCATCAATGAATGGTATGCACCGTACATAGAGCGAGCCGCATTCGACAATCTTATTTCCGGGTACGCAGACGGCAGTTTCCGACCTTCCAATAAAATTACGAGAGCAGAAGCACTGAAAGTTATTTATCTTATTCTCAGGCAGAAGGAGTAGCAAATACGTTCTTCATTACGCACCATAAAAATATGTGACTATCCCTTGAAGGATAGGACGTAAAGCGGTGTCACCCTGAGCCTGAAGAAGGGCGACACCGCGTGATGGTTCGTCAGGCTCACCATGACACGCAGTGTTTACTGGCTCTGAAGGGATAGTCTTCTAAAAATACGTATCGCAGAAGACTGCCGGAAAATACGTCTCGGTGCACGAGAGTGTATAGAGGTGGTATGGCATGAAAAAGGAAGATTTTAACGTGTAGGAGACATCTGCAGAATGCTCTGTAAATGTCGTCGGGCATTTTCGTAATTCGGCTCTAAGCGAAGCACGGTTCTCAGTTCAGAAATTGCTTCGGGAAGGTATCCTGTTTCCGCCAAAATTCCCGCCAGATGGTAGTGGGGTGCAGGCAGTCTTGAATTTTGTTCCATTGCCGCACGAAAAGCAGCCTCCGCCTCGGTGCGCATTCCTCTTTTTCGGTAGGCGATGCCAAGATTAATATGCGGTTCTGCCAATGCCGCACCTCTTTCTGCCGCTTCTTTGTACAACGTGAGTGCATCGTCCGACTTCCCGATTCCTTCGAGTGTATCTGCAAGAAGATAGTAGGCAACCATATCTTGCGCGATGAGTGCTCTGTGTGAAGGAATGGATTCTATGGCTTTCGTAAACCATTCTTGTGCCGCACTCACTTCACCTGCCTTCAGTGCAATCAGTCCGATATTACCGGCGGCAATACTGTTTCCATCTTGCTCATACGCCTGTGTAAAGAGCGCCAATGCTTCCTCTTTTCTGCCTGTATCTGCCAGTGCACCTCCCAAATTAGTCAGTGCCATTGCAGATGTGGGGTATAGCACCAACACATTGCGATACATATGTTCGGTGTCTTTCCATGTGAGAGATTGTTGGTAAGACAGCACGGCAAATACCGGTATGACACAGCATACTGCGACTACCGCTGCGCGTTTGGCGCGTGGACGTTCCGCATATCGCTTTATTCCGAGAAGAAGCAGCAGCAGTAAGCCGACGGAAGGAAGGTACGCGTAGCGTTCCGATGCAAAGAACAGATACCCGTTTTTCGAGAACGTACTGAAATTCGGAGCGAGAAAGAGCACAAACATTCCTGTGCCAAGGCAAAGATGCTGCGCATATCTGTATGACCAACCAAGCAGTGCCAACACTCCGATTGTGACTGCAACGGGCAGCAAAAATTCGGTGTGTGCCACTGTGATGGGAGTGAGCTGCGGATGCAGAACGGAAAGTCCTGTGGGAACGAGTAATTTTTCAAGGAAGAATGTCATGCTTTTGCATGCCATAAGCACTCTCTCGGTTATTCCGAGCAACTGAGGATTCTGTGATTTTCCCGCAACCGCAATGATTCCAAACAGAAAGCTCCATACGAAGAACCATTTCTTTTCGAGAAGTACCTTGCGCGACAGGGGGCGACCGTAGGCGCGATCTGCGAGGAGCAGAACAAGCGGGAGAGCAATCGGTACGACTTTCGAAAAGAGGCTGCAAACGAAAGCAAACAGGGAGTACCGGAAAAATTTTCGATCTTCACTTGTAAGAAAATGAAGATACAAGCCCAATGAGAACAAGCTGAAAAGCGCAGAAAGAAGGTCTTTGGTTGCGGAAGCCCATACGACCGCTTCGGTATGCATCGGATGCAAGGCAAACAGTGCGCCACCCAATACTCCCAGCCATCTTTTTCGCAAGAGCTGCGTGAGTATCCATACCACGAGCATTGTGTTGGCAGTGTGAAGTACAAGGTTTGCAGCGTGAAATATCACGGGATTCGGGCCTGCAATCGCATAGAGAATTTGGTAGAGAAGCAGCGTGAAGGGGATATAGAGTTCCGGATCGTACGATGTAAAGACTCGCCGGAGTGTAAAGGGAGACATATGCTGCACCAGACTGTTTTTAAGAATGAGAAGATTGTCATCCAGTGCGACAAATTCATTGGCGAGAGAAACCGAATACGTCAGCCATAGTAGGGCTGCGATACCCAGGCAGAGGTACGTCTGTTGCCTTTGTGAAATATCCAGTTCCATCTGAATTCAGTCTGCTTTGTTTCGTATACGATGTCTACCAATCTGGCTGTGTGAGCACTTATACGGTATCTCTTATGCAATCATTGAGAGAAATTCTTTTTCATCTATGGTCGGAATACCAAGCTCTTTTGCTTTGTCGTATTTGCTGCCGGCATTTTCTCCCAGAAGTACGTAGTCTGTTTTTTTGCTCACAGAACCACTTACTTTTCCTCCGCGGTCTTTGATCATCTTCGTGGCGTCGTCTCTGCTGAGAGCGGGCATGGAGCCGGTGAGTACGAATACTTTTCCCGTAAAAATCTGCTGAGTGGCTGCACCTTCCGGTTGCAGAGCAAGCACTCCCGCATTCTCAAATTTGTGCAGCAGGGCACGGTTATCTTCTTCCGCTATCCACTCAAGCAGTGACTGAGCGACTCGGGGGCCTATGCCGTCTATGACAGACAACTCTTCCTCTTTTAATTTTTGCAGTGTGCGACAGATATCATTCATGGCAATACCGTGCACCGTAACCCTCTTCGATGATGCACCGAAGAGTGATGTTTGTGCACCGAGGTTTTCCTGTTCCTCCACCGTAAGATCTTTGGTCGGCCACTCTATGCGTCTTGCGATAAGTTCTGCGGTTTCTCTGCCTATATGCCGAATGCCCAAGGCAAAAAGAAAGCGATCCAATGGCACTTTCTTGGCTTTATGTAGGGCAGAAAGTATATTTTCTGTCTTGCGCTCTTTAAAGAGCGGAAGATCCATAAGGTCTTCGTACGTAAGAAAAAATATATCCGCCATGTCACTTACCAGTCCTCGTTCCAAGAGCACTTCTATGGTTTCTTTGCCGAGACCGTCTATGTTAAATGCGTAGCGTGAAATAAGGTGCTCTATTTTTTCCTGTAACACGGCGGCACAGTTCGTACCGGGACAACGGTGTACCGCCTCTCCCTCCGGACGTTGCAACGGAGAATTACAACTCGGACAATGCAGGGGAAAGTGGAACGGTCGTGACTCTTCAGGTCGTAAATTTAAGAGTACTTCCACCACTTCGGGAATAATATCTCCCGCTTTCTGTACCACCACGGTGTCTCCTATGCGCACATCGAGACGAATAATTTCATCCTCGTTGTGTAACGTCGCACGTGTCACAGTCGTACCCGCAAGGTGAGTGGGAGTGAGAATAGCGACGGGAGTTATGGCTCCGGTTCTGCCTACTTGGAGCTGGATATCCAGTATCTGTGCCGTTTTTTGCTCTGCGGGAAATTTGTACGCGCGTGCCCAACGCGGTGCCTTGGCAGTGGAGCCGAGATCAAATTGCATGCGTCGGTCATTTATTTTCAGTACGAGTCCGTCTATGTCGTACGGCAGAGCATCGCGTTTCTTTTGGTATTGCTCGTACATGGATTCCGCTTCTTTCAGTGACGTGCACAACTGCAGTGACCTCTCTGTCGGAATACCGAGTGCGTGCAGTGTGTCCATAATTTCCTTTTGTGTCGCAAGTCCCATGGCATCCGCCGCATCTTTATTCAGACCGTAGCAGAAAATTCGCAGATCACGATCTGCGGTGACACTCGGGTCCAACTGTCGTACCGAGCCTGCCGCCGCATTGCGGGGATTTGCGAATCTGTCGCTCTCGGGGAGTGTGCTGTTTACGGCGGCCAAGGCTTCTTTCGGCATATACACCTCTCCGGAAATTTCCATATATTCGGGAAGATTCGCCGCATCTTTTGGCTCCAAATGGAGCGGAATAGCTTCTATGGTTCGTACGGTATGCGTTACATTTTCCCCTTCCGTTCCGTTTCCCCTCGTTACGGCACGCAGCAGCTCGAAGTGGTCGTTTTTCTTTTCGTAGAGAAGCGAAATATTCAGACCGTCAATTTTCAACTCACAGAGAAATTCAAACGTGGCATCTTCACTTCCCAGAGCACGCTTCATTTGCACTACCCAGTCTTCCAGTTCCGCATGGTTGAATGCGTCACTCAAAGATTCTTTGGGTGTCAGGTGTCGTACTTTCGGCAGTCTGCCGTCCAGCGGCGCACCTATGCGCTGTGTGGGGGAGTCTGCCGTTACAAGATCCGGATACTGTGTTTCCAGTGCTATAAGCTCCTGTTTCAGCGCATCTCTCACGTCTTCGGATACCGGTGATTTGTTTTCGATAAAGTATGCTTTGTTGAGCTTCCAGATTTCCTCTTTCAGCTTTTCTATCCGCTTTTGAGCGTCGGCTTTTATCATTGGCATCAGTGTATCACTGGTTCTTTCTTCACATGAATACGAACAAAGAATCTCTCACCTCTTTTTTTCTCAACGGTTCACCCGCCTTCGAGGGATGCATCCTGCCGAAGCCGGAGGAGCTTTTCACGAGCATGGCGTCATCTTTTGTATTTGCACTAGAGTGCCAAGCGTTCCATGCGTCAATTGCATTACCCCTCTCTCAGCTTATATAAACGCGCTAATGACTCCGCTCCACGACACCCGTCCGGAAATCACCAAAATAGATGAACAACTCATACAACTGCTCTCAGATCGCGTGCAGCGATGCATAGAACTGCGTGACAGTGGCAATGGCATTACGTCGGACGAAGAAGAGGAGATACTGTCGTACTGGCTGGAAGAAGCGGCAGATTTTGAGCTGGATGAAGAGCGCATGGAGAAAATATGCCAACTTATTCTTGTTCTGTGCAGAAATAGCGGAGAATAGGCGCATAATTGAATAATTCTTCCAAATAGGGTATACTGGAGAGAAATCTATGACTCCGGATACACTTTTTCAGGCGGCATCGAAGGCGGGTGCCTCGGATGTTCACATAGCAGTGGGGTCTCCTCCTCTTTTCCGTATAGATGCGGAGTTGATTCCGCAGGGAAAAAAGAATGTGACCCTTGCCGAAGCACAGGCATTCGTACGAAAAGTAATCGGTGAAAAAATGTACAAAGAATTCATACAACTCAAGGAAATGGATACCGCGTACGCGCTGAATAACGGAGTACGCCTTCGCGTGAACTGTCACTACGAGCGAGGGTATCCCGGTCTTGTGGCTCGCCTTATTCCAAGTGGTATCCCAAGCCTCGATTCCATAGGAGTCACAGAGGAGCTGCGTGCTCTCTGCACGCTGCATGAAGGCCTCATTCTCTTCACCGGTCCCACGGGAGCGGGCAAGAGTACGTCTCTTGCCGCCATGGTCCAGAGTATCAATATGGAGCGTTCCGCCAATATCGTGACGTTGGAAGACCCCATTGAATTTATTTTCCCAAAGGGAAAAAGTCTTATTCGCCAGCGTCAGTTCGGTCAGGATTTTCTCTCATTCGGAGAAGCACTTCGCCATGTGTTGCGTCAGGACCCCGATATAATCATGCTCGGAGAAATGCGAGATTTGGAAACCATCGCGGCGGCACTGACGTTGGCAGAAACGGGTCATCTTATTTTTGCCACACTGCATACTCCCAATGCCGCGCAAACGGTGGATCGTATTATCGATGTATTCCCGCCGCATCAGCAGCAACAAATTCGAACGCAACTCTCCTTGTCTCTTAAGGCAATTATTGCCCAAAGGCTTCTCCCAAGAGAGGGAGGTGGTCTGGTGGCACAGCGCGAAGTGCTTATAAACACGGTGGCGGTTGCAAACACCATTCGAGATAATCGTGCCCAAGAACTTACATCCGCATTGCAGTCGGGCGTACAGGACGGAATGTGCACCTTCGAAAGAGACGCAAAACGCCTCCTTAAAGAAGGGCTCATCTCGAAAGATACATGTAAATGGGCTGAAAAGGGGGTTTAGAATACTATCTGTAACATTGACATTACATGTTTCATATTTTCTATTTACATTATGTAAAGTTGCTATATAGTGCAGGATTGCATGACAGGACTTCCCGCCAGCATAGAATCATACCTCGTGGAATCAGGGTTTTCTGCGACCGAACTTCTCATACTCAGACATGCGATAGGAGGAGAAGCTCTGACACTCAGGGAACTTGCGACAAAAACAGGAAAGAGTACGGGCGTGCTGGACCAAGCGTCGAAGAAATTACTTTCCCGCAGGATTCTCACCAAAGAAAAAGTGAACGGAGTCCCGAAGTATACGGTGGACTCAGTCAATGCGATTACAAAATGGGTTCAACAGGACAGTAAAATAAAAAAAGAATTGATAACGAGGAAAGAACAGGATTTTCAGAAATTTATCGAATCTCTCACGCGAGATTCTTTCAGACCCAGAATGGAATATTTCGAGGGGAGAGACGGTATTTTAAAGGCGTATATGCAACTTTTGAACTCCGCAGAAGGTGAAATGTTGCAGTTTCTGCCCATGACGTTCAAAGAGGAAGATGATCCTCTTCGCAGCTTTAAGGTGCAGTATTTTCGTGAGCGTAAAAAACGGAAAATCTTTTTGCGAGTCATAGGGTACGACTCTCCGTTGGGGAGAAGATTTCAGTCCAGAGACCACTTTGAATTCAGAGAGACAACACTTGTTCCCAAACAGGTGTGCCCCATTACATTTGAGAAAATTATTATGGGAGATACCATTGCGTGCTTCAATCACAATGAAGAACGAGCCTGCTTTATTCATTATCCGGAACTTGCACAAGCAGAGAGGGATTTTTTTAGGATTACATCGCAGAAAGAAGGAGAAAATTCAAATACACATCAGCTACAGAAGGAGGGGAGTGTTCCGGTCTGTACTCTTACGTTGTCCGGACTCAGGAGTTTTTTCTTGAGTAGAGAAAGCATTCAGATGATTTCTGTTTTTTGTTTAATTGCGGCTTTAACTACATATTTACAGTATTCGTATACTCTTCAATTAAATACAAAGCGCGTCAGGGAAAAAGTAGAAGCTATCGCCTCAACAGTTGCACCAGAATTTAGCGGAGATGAACTTGCGCAGATTCAAGATTGGAGAGATGTTGATACCGAACTTTATAGAAGGATTGCAGGTAAACTTTCTGAAATAAGAGAAAGAAATACAGGTGTTGAATATGTATATATTTTGAGACCAACAGAGCAAATTGGCGTTTTTTCGTTCGTTGCGGATGCCGACTCAATGGATTTAACGGATAAAACCGATCTCAATCATGATGGTCTGATCAATGATATTTTGCCTCCCGGATATTTATGGCTGGATGAGAAGCCAGAAACCTCTGCAATTAGTAAAGCTTTAGAGTATCCCGCTTCAGACAAATATCCTGTAAAAGATGAATGGGGAACTTGGATTTCTGGGCATGCGCCAATTAAGGATAGTGCAAACAATACCGTAGCTGTGATTGGCATTGATATGAGAGCTGATAGTGCCAAAAAATTGACACAAAATTCTTTTATGCCAATAAAATACTTTAGTGAAGTATTAGTAGCAATACTAGTGGTATTCATTTTTACTGTCAGAAGGCAGGTAATACAGATTCTTAGTTTTGCAAAATTGTCCTTTAAAATGACTGTTAAATAGGGTATAATACCTAGATGAGTTCAGAAAAGAACAACACAAAAAAATCAGTAGCAGCACCTCTGCCAAAAAATGAAAAAAGTGCTGCTCTCAACACTACAAAAGTAATATTTGTTCTTACTGCCACTGCAGTTACTTCTGCAGTTATTACATATATTATGTATAACTATACTCAAGATCTCCTAAAAGAAAGATTGCAGGAGAGGCTTATATCTGTAGCTTCTACAGCAGCGACACAATTTGACCCTCAGCAGATTGAGAAGATTCGTACTATAGATGATATTGAAACAAATGATTTTGAAACTTTAGTTAATCAACTTGGTGCAATTCGTGCTGCAAATACCGATATTCAATATGCATATTTAATGAGGAGAACAGAAGATCCTTCAGTTTTTGAGTTTATTGCAGATGCAGATAGCCTACTCACCGAAGAAGAATTGGATGCCAATGAAAATGGAGTAGTGGAAGATGATGAATGGGCTCCGCTTCCTGGTGATCCCTATGAGGTAGCAGATTATCCAGTATTAAAGGATGAAGCTTTTTTCCACCCTTCTGTAGATAGGGAATTACAGGAAGATCAATGGGGTCTGATAATGGCTGCATATGCACCTATTATTGATTCAAGCGGTGAGGCTATTGCGATCATAGGTATAGATGTACTGGTTGATGACTTTCGACAGAAGACGCAGGCAACTCTGCTGCCATTTTCTTTGTTTATTTTTATTCTGCTCCTACTTTTGACACTTCTTACTCTACTACTCATCCGATTTTACGGAGAAAGAGCAGATGCAATGAGAGAAATAGACAGACAGAAGGATGAACTGCTCAGTATCGTAAGTCATCAGCTTGCTACTCCGGTTTCTTCTACCAAGTGGTACTTAGAAATGCTACAAGACGGAGACGTAGGGAAACTTTCTGCCGAGCAGAAGAAACATGTTCACTCCATTCAGGGCATTGCAGAAAACCTTACGGATCTTGTGAGTATGATTTTGGATGTTTCCAGAATTCAGCTTGGACGTATGCAGGTAGACAGAGAGCCTTTGAATTTGAATGAATTCTTCGAAGAGGTTCTTACGGTTATTACTCCAAAGGCAAAAGAGAAGAATATTCAATTCAATGTATCTGTTCCTAAAAAACTGCCGATAGCAATGTTAGATAGAAGATTAATGAGAATGACCGTGGAAAATCTGCTGAGCAATGCCGTTAAGTACACTCCGGAGAAGGGGGTTGTAGACTTTACCGTGGAACTAAAAGGACATGTGCTCCATTACAACGTGAAAGATACCGGCTGCGGAATACCAAAAGCAGAACAAAGCAAAATGTTTACGAAGCTCTATAGAGCGACCAATGTTCGTAGCGTAGGAGGAAACGGGTTCGGTTTATATGTGGCAAAAGGAGCAGTGGAAGCTCAGGATGGCTCTATAGTCTTTACAAGTACGGAGGGAAAAGGAACTACCTTTACGGTTCAATTGCCAATAATTAAACCAGAAACAAACTAAATTAGGACACGAGAAATACGCCACATGTCATTACGCCAACAAGCGTAAATTTACTTGTGATGTGTTTTTTTGATTCAGGATCTCCGTATTTAGGTGCTAGGGTTACAAGAATTATAGACAGAACGAATGTATATGCAGGGATAGTTGATTCTACAGCAGCAACCAGAGACGGTATACCAAGAGACACGGCACGCTGTGAGCATGCAAGTGCTGCAAGATTTACCAGTTCGATTGCTATAAATATTTTAGTTCCATCGGTAAGTATTTTTATTTCGTTTGTAAGTATTTTTCTACATTTTGAAAGGAGTAGCGGGCTAAGTCCTGCGAGGATTAGTCCGCTTGTAATGAGGTAAAAACCTTGTAGGTAAGGGATATTCTCGAATACATAATCGGCGATCAAAAACATAGTCACTTGCATACAAGATGCGACGAACATTAATACAAATGAGTTCCATCTTGATTCCAAATTACTGTCTAGGAGACAGAAGAATATAGCACTTCCTACCAGCAGGAATATTCCTACATACTCAGTGACCGTTAGTACTTCTTTAAAAATAAAAAAACTAACAATTGGTATTAGAGCTGGAACAATGTTCCAGTATGCGGCAACTATTCCAGCTTCAGAATTAGATAGAGCTTGGAAGTAAAAAAATTGACTGAATTGAATAAGTGCGCCCGCAGAAAGAGATAGTAAAATAATCTGAGTACTTGGAATACTCCAATGTAGTACTGGAGCTAAATATGGCAGTGGCAGAAAAATGACAAGAGATGCCAATGCACTTGTAACTACCCCAATCCAAGGCTCTTCAAAAATATCATCCACACAGTACATATCTAGTACGTGTACTATTGCGAAAAATAATGGTGTTAGAAGCGCAAAATAAAGCCACATAGGAGGCAAATGCTACAGCTATTTTTAGGCATGAGGAAGCCGAAAAGGGGGTTATTTAGCGGTTAGCGGGTAGCGAGTAGCGGGGAGTGATGAGCGGGTAGCGGGTAGCGGGGAGTGATGAGCGGTTAGCAAGAAGAAGGCAGCAATCTGCAGTCCGGCAAAAACCACCCAAAACACACTTTCCTACCACATTTTGTGTTCAAGGATGCCGATTCCAAACCGTCTGTATGGCGCTTTTACATGCCAAAATCTCTCCTTTTGCCATTTCTCCCCCAAATAGAAGCACCAACCACGACACATGTAAAAGGTACTTGTCAAACGTGAAAACTGGACTACAATACGTACCCACGTAAAATACTCAGTTGTTATGGCAAGTTCTAATCCACGAGAGGACGGCCCACAGGAAACCGGTTTCGAAACCGGGGCATCCGCACAGACTCCGCAGTACGACAGGAGAAAGTTTTTCCGGACACTGGGAATCGGAGCAGGGGCGGCAACTGTCTACGGTCTTGGCGCAGGGCAAGCAGACGGACAGATAACGGAAGCAACGGAAGCAGACATGCAAGCTCTCATGGAGGAAGAACCGTATCCGGACCTTTCCCCCGAAGAGTTTGCGGAAAAACTGCAAAAAGAAGCGGAAACCGATGCGCAACTCGTGCAGCAATTCCTTCACGCCAACAACGCACAGCAGCAGGAATTCCTGGAGAGCCTGAGTGCGAAAGACCGCACGGCACTCTTTGCCGCACTCCCCATGCTCTTTGTGCCCGCACCCGAAGAGAACGTGGAACACGCACAAGGCAGCACACGCAGGAAATTCCTCGCAGCGGGAGTGACGGGACTTGCCGCACTGGGACTCGCAGGAAGCGCACAGGCCGCAGAGAAGAAGTCCCTTCTTCGCACCGTTGCCGCCAACAACACGAGTGGCAGGCGCACGGAACGTGCACCCAGGCTCACACCCGAGCAGCAGTACAAAGCGGACCTGCGTGCAAAACTTACGGCACTTGCCGCTACGAATCCGAACATCTCCTCCGTGGATATAGCCATGACGTACCATGATTACGATAGCGCAAGGCGTGATTTTGAGACACCGGACCAGGCGCGAGAAAGGAGAAGAGCGGCAATTACAGATTTCAACGTTATTCATAACCGGGAGGATAGTACGCGCATGGTGGAAGTGGAAGGGCAGCAGGTGCAACTTCCCACCCGTCACACGCAGTGGCAACGCAAGCAAGAGCAGGCTGTGAGAGTGGGAAACAGAACCGTGATGGGAAAGATGAATTACATTATTGCCGATACGTATTTATTAACTGACCCTGATACCAATCCCATGGGACTCAAGATCTCTAAGCCACTGAGTATGGATGCAGATATGGCAGAACGACGGTTTCAGGCGTACAAGAGCAGGTACTAGAGAGCAGAAAACGAGCGGTTAGCGGTTAGCGGTTAGCAGGGAGTGATGAGCGGGGAGCGATGAGCGAGTAGCGGGGAGTGATGAGCGGGTAGCGAGTAGCGGGGAGAGGGTAGCAAAAACCACCCAAAACACACTTTCCTACCACATTTTGTGTTCAAGGATGCCGATTCCAAACCGTCCGTATGGAGCTTTTACATGCCACAATCTCTCCTTTTGCCATTTCTCCCTCACAGAGAAGCACCAACCACGACACATGTAAAAGCTCCTTGTCAAACGTGAAAACTGGACTACAATACATAACCACGTAAAATACTCAGTTGTTATGGCAAGTTCTAATCCACGAGAGGACGGCTCACAGGAAACCGGTTTCGAAACCGGAGCATCCGCACAGACTCCGCAGTACGACAGGAGAAAGTTTTTCCGGACACTGGGGGGAATCGGAGCAGGGGCGGCAACCGTCTACGGTCTTGGTGCAGGGCAAGCAGACGGACAAATAACGGAAGCAACGGAAGCAGACATGCAAGCTCTCATGGAGGAAGAACCGTATCCGGACCTTTCCCCCGAAGAGTTTGCTCAGAAGGTGCACGAAG
>PCVP01000044.1 GCA_002787035.1 Candidatus Peregrinibacteria bacterium CG11_big_fil_rev_8_21_14_0_20_49_14
TCGTAGACCGCAATATCATCGGCATCCAATGTGAGCACACCGTTTATTGCGACCGTACCGTTGAGCGTGGAAGCTCCCTCCACCACGAGTCCGCCACTTGAGGTGAGCAGATCTTGCGCGTGCAGTATGCGACCGGATGCCGTGCCTATTACTTCCAGTCCTGCCTGTGCACCGGTTTCATCATTAATAACAAGTGCACCTGTCATAGTACCTCCTGCATCGTGGACGAAGTATTCCTGCATCTTATTCCAAAGACCGTCTAAGCTGAGTGAAATGTTTGCCTCGTTACTGGGGGACTCGGAGATATCGAAGTCCGTACCCAGGAAGTCGAGAGTGGAACCGGTTACAACAACAGTCGAATCACTTTCCTGCACCAGTACACTTCCTCCTCCTCCGCCTCCTCCGTCACTGGTTTGGTCTGTGGTCCATGTCAGATTTCCGGCGCCATCTGTTGCAAGAATTTTTCCTGAACTTGAGCCGTCACTTGCGGGGAATGTGTAGGTAACGCCGTTTATACGCACCGTAGACGCAAAGGTGGCAGCACCGTTGAACGTAGATGCACCTTCCACAATCAATGCACCCGAGCTACGGAGGAGATCTTGGGCGTGCAGGACGGTACCGGAGATGGTGCCGATGACTTCGAGTTTTTCTGTAGGAGATGTGGTGCCGATACCGACGTTGCCAGTTCTTTGAATTGTCATCCTTGATGCGGATGAATAAAAATCTAGCGATCGGTCTGATAATGTCCAAACTGTCCAATCATTCACACCAGATGCATTGAGTTGAATCGCATTTTGTCCTCTTGGAACATCCACAGCCAAACCATTGGATGACGCATTAATCTCTAATTTAGATCCTGGCGTCGTCGTCCCAATCCCAACGTTCCCCATTATATAACTATCTGCACCTGCCATCACCGTAAGATTTGCTCCCGAAATAGTACCCATGGACGTAAGGTTTCCATGAATAATACCCGTACCTTCCACTATCAACCCTCCACTGGAAGTCAGTAAACTCTGCGCATGCACAGTCGCACCTGAGATGGTCGTGAAGTTGAGTGAAGAGCCTGTCAACGTACCATTCAGAACAAACACCGTTCCGTTGAGTGCCAGCCCTTCGCCCGCACCGTACGTGGTATCACTGTCATTATCATCCACGTACTTCTTGGTGACGATCTGGTTATCGCTGCTGAACGTTGGTGCTGCGTCGTAGACCGCAATATCATCGGCATCCAATGTGAGCACACCGTTTATTGCGACCGTACCGTTGAGCGTGGAAGCTCCCT
>PCVP01000025.1:0-4807 GCA_002787035.1 Candidatus Peregrinibacteria bacterium CG11_big_fil_rev_8_21_14_0_20_49_14
AACGAGGAGAGTGAGGAAACGATTCTCAAGCGCTTTGATGATGAGTGCGTTGATCATAGCATTGGATTGGAATCACCAGGATGCTCTTTCGAAAAGAGATCCGGCGGATCGAGTATCACAACGCTTTCGGCTGTGATCGTTCCGGTCACTTCGGCAAATTCACCATCTTCCGCAATAACGGATACCGGGCTTTGTGTGGGGTTTTGCGTCTGCGGATCGAGAATCCAGACGTAGTTTCTCTCCGCTTCACGTTTCACGGCAGAGGAGGGGACTCTATATACGGGTCTTTTTTCATCGGTAATCCGAATGCGTACGCTTGATTGGTGCGGAAGTTGCAGGTCATCGGGAATTTTCGCTTGCACGGTAACCGTATGAGTTTGCATATCCACCTGAGGACTTTTTCGTGTAACGATAGCACTGTGCTGACGCATGTCATCCGTTTGCAGAAAGAATGTAACCGTATCACCCACATCCACTGCGGACTGAAGGTATTCCGGCAGTCCGAATTGCAATTCTGATTTCGCTTTTTTCGCAAGACTGGTCGGTACGTCGGTCAGTTCGAATGCCGACATGGATGGCATGACTATTTGGCCCACATTCACAAAGCGCTTCGATACCGTTCCCGAAAAAGGAGAGCGAATTTCACGGTGTCCGCTACTTGCATATTCGGACTGAAGCGCCGCATTGGCAATTTCCACCATAGTTCGTTGCCGCTCTATAATTTGTTCCTGATTTGCTTCCGTAAGACCGAGAACATTGTGGGCGGTACGAATGTTCTCTTCGAGCATACGTACCTTGTTACTCTTTTTTCCGGCGATATTTCCGCTCCTGTACGCACGGAAGAGCTCCGGTTCGGATGCAGCCAGTGTCTGAAAGATATTTTGTGCATCTTCCAGCTTCTCTTTCGCTTTGTAGAGAGAGTCTTGCGCTGCGACTATTTTATTGAGGCGTTCAGTAAGCTGTTGGTATGAAATGCTGTCATAGCCATTTGCCGAAGGTTTGGACGGAGTATATTGAAGCAACACGGCAGTGGAATTCAGGGCATCCAATCCGGCGAAAAGAAGACGATCTATCACTGCTGATTTTTGTGCAACAGAAGCATTTCTGTATTCCTGATCTGCCTTATGAAGGTCATTAAAGGCAAATGATGCATCGTATCTCGATGAGTTACTTCCGTCCTGAATGCCAAGATTACGGAGGAGATCTTCTTCCTGAATGTCTGCCCCCGTACGGGTATTGCTTCCCAGGAGTATCCACTCAAGGAGTTGCAGTACGTTTTGTGAAGCGGAAAACGCTTGCTCACGCATTTGAGCAGTATTTGCCTCCGCTTCTTCAAACCTTTGCAATAGCGCATCCTGTTCTCTTTTGGCGACCATGAGTTCCGTTTCTTTTTCCTGAATCTTTTGTTGTGTATTAATGATTGTTTCTTGCGCTACGTTATCTGCCGATATGAGATCGGACTCTGCTTGAGATTTGCGCGCCTGTTTCTCGGCTATCATTGCTGCGCTTTGTCCTTCCACTCCCTTGGAAAGTAAGAGAGCAACTACTTGATTCTTCTTTACCGTATCTCCGATATCTACGTATATGTCCTCGATCACTCCGTCTCTTCGAGAGTATATATTGGCTGTCTCATGAGAGAGAACAGTACCTAAAAGCACAATGGAAGAAGATGCACTTATCAGAATGGGCTGCACAGTCGTAGGCGCATTATTTTCATCTTCTTTCGCAGCAGATTCTTGCATTCCTGTTTGCACCAATGCAGGAGGCTTATGGAGACCGGTAGCGTACACAGTCGCTGAAAGGGCAATAACCAGGAGTATTCCGGCGGATCCGTAGGCGAGTCTGCGTCTCCGTGAGAGTGGTATAAGTACTCGTGTGATCAGTGGAATTATTCTATTCATAAGTAGGAGAGAAAGTAGTTGTGATTCATCGTTTACATTCCGTTTTCGTCTTCAAGCATTTTCATGTGTGCTTCTATGTTCATGTTCATACGTGCCGCAGCTTTCTTTTCTTCGCGGAATTGTTCTACGGTGATGCCGTATGTTTCTGCTTGCTCTGCTTCGGTAAGAGGTTTCTCCGATGCACAGCCAGATAGGAGTACGAATGAGAGAACAAAGATGGATGAAAGAAACTTTTTCATGATAAAATGGAGAAAAATATAAGAAATAAAGCAAAATGGCACAGATGTGCCTGTTATTTGCAATCAAAATGATGTTTACGTTCTCAGAACAACACTTTCTACAATTAAAGACGCCAAAGAAGATGGTCCCGCTCTTGCACTCGAAGTCAGCAAGATTCTATTGCCAAAATTATCTTCAAATTTCGGTGCTTGCAATACGGGAGCAAGAGTAAGAAGGGGAGTGGAATACGCAGCTCCCGTCTCGGATTTTTTTGCCGCAAGGTTCTCAAATGCCTGCATACACGTACTGCATGTTCCCTTTTTTGCAATCGCGAGATCATCCGCATTTCCTTTTTCCATCGGTGCGCCGTGCATCATCATTGCCATTTCTTCTTCGGATGAAGAAGGCATCATCGTCATTTGCATGGGGCAGATGCCCAGAAGCGCATACAGTGTGAAGGCAGTGAGGACGGAGAGTGAAAATCTCATAATGCGTGGAAAATTTACTCCTGTTTTCAATACTTTACAAGTTGATCTTTTTAAGGCGAAGCGAGTTTAACACCACGGATATGGATGAAAAGCTCATGGCTGCAGATGCTACTATCGGTGAGAGAAGAGCTCCCGTAAACGGATACAGCACACCTGCTGCGACGGGAATTCCAATGACATTGTATGCAAATGCCCAGAAGAGATTTTGCTTTATGGTGCGCATGGTATCTTTCGAGAGTTTGAGTGCCTGAAGAATTTTACCTATATCCCCCTTGAGGAGAGTCATACCGGCGGACTCCATGGCGATATCTGTTCCCGATCCCATAGCAATGCCAATATTTGCTTGTACCAGAGCGGGAGCATCATTTATTCCATCTCCAGCCATAGCCACTATTTTACCTTCATTTTGCAGTTCTTTTATTTTCTCCGCCTTTTCTTCGGGTAGGACACGAGCAAAAAATCGCTCTATACCTGCTTGCTCGGCAATTGCTTTGGCGGTGCCCTCGTTATCACCGGTAATCATAATTGGTTCTATACCAAGATTCTTTAACCTCCTTACCGTTTCGATGGCACTTTCTTTCAGCGTATCTGCTATGGCAATAATGGCATCGGTTTTTCCACCGGTTGCCACAAATACTACGGTCTTTCCGTTTCGTTCCAATCCTTTTGCTTTTTCATCCAGTTCGGCACTATGCAACACCCCCTTCTTCTCAAGAAAATGTGACGTACCAACGAGAACAGGTATGCCGTTTACAATAGCTGACACTCCCTCTCCTCTGTGAGCCTGAAAATCGACCACATCTCGCTCTTGCAACTTCTTCTTTTTACAATATTGTACGATTGCCCGGGCGAGCGGATGCTCCGATAGTTTTTCTATGGCCAACACCGATGGCAGTACATCTGCTTCCGTTGCACCCTCTGCCATCATAATGTCGGTAATACGTGGCTTGCCCTCCGTTAGTGTTCCGGTTTTGTCGAACACTACGGCGGTCACTTTATGAGCATTCTCCAGTGCCGAAGCGTCTTTAATGAGAATGCCATTTTCCGCACCTTTACCTGTTCCTACCATCACTGCAGTCGGTGTCGCAATTCCCAGCGCACACGGGCATGCGATAATAAGAACGGAAACCGCAGCTACGAGTGCGGTTGTAAAAGCTCCTCCGAATGCCACCCATATGCCAAATGTCACAACTGCTATAAGAATAACAATGGGAACAAATATTCCCGATACTCGGTCCGCCATACGCTGAATGGGGGCTTTACTTGCCTGCGCCTTTTTAACGGTGTCTATGATGTGGGCGAGCATAGTGTGAGATCCCACATTTGTTGCCTTCATTTTGAAACTTCCTGTTTCATTTATAGTTGCTCCGATTACCGTGTCTCCGCTGTGTTTTGATACAGGAATACTTTCACCGGTGATCATAGACTCATTCACAGAAGATGAGCCTTCGATTAGGATACCATCGACGGGAATTTTTTCGCCGGGACGAACAAGTACAATATCGCCGACCTGCACGCTTGCAATCGGAATAGTCGTTTCCTCTCCTTTTCTGATAACGCATGCAGTCTTTGCCTGCAGTCCCAAGAGCTTGGAAATAGCTTCCGATGTTCCTTTTCTGGCTTTGTCTTCCAGGTATTTACCCAGAAGAATAAGCGTGATGATAATTGCTGCGGTGTCGTAATAAACATCGACCTCTATACCACTCCCGGCTAACAAGTTCGGTATAAAAGTTGCCACGAGCGAATAGAGTAGCGCTGCTCCAGTACCCAAAGCTATGAGCGTATCCATATCCATAGTCTTTCGCAGAGCCTTAGACCATGCACCCTTATATATGCGTCCGCCTGCCCAAAAAAGAACCGGAACAGTGAGCAACAGCTGCAAGATAAATGACAAATGACGACTGATTTCAAATATGCCAAGTTTATTCCAGTGCACAACTATGAGAATACATGCAGAAAGAACAGTGCTGACCACTACTTTGCGCTTCAGCACCAAGAGGGAATGTAGGGCTTGTATTGTGTCATCATCCGTATCTGGTTCTTTTGAAATGAAAGACGGTTCATATCCGGCGTTTTTTATTGCTTTTACAATTGCGTCAAGCTCTGCCGTATTGCCGTGCGTAAAAACAATGATTGCTTCCTGGTTTGCAAAACTTGTTTCCACGCTCTCTACGGATGCAAACGATTGTACAACGCGCT
>PCVP01000025.1:4836-5064 GCA_002787035.1 Candidatus Peregrinibacteria bacterium CG11_big_fil_rev_8_21_14_0_20_49_14
CGCAGTGGTCTGAGCCCATGCCTTTCACGCGGAGCAATATCGGTCCTCCTTCTGTTTTTTGCCGAGGCGGTTGCGGATCGTAGCCCGCATTTTTAATGGCTTTCACTATTGCGCTTAATTCGGAGTCATTCTCTTTAAAAACAATGATTGCTTCCTGGTTTGCAAAACTTGTTTCCACGCTCTCTACGGATGCAAACGATTGTACAACGCGCTTTACGACCCCCGCGC
>PCVP01000025.1:5075-83337 GCA_002787035.1 Candidatus Peregrinibacteria bacterium CG11_big_fil_rev_8_21_14_0_20_49_14
TCTGAGCCCATGCCATGGACTTGTAGTGTGACGGTATTCATGAATGAGGGTGGAAAGATGAATGTTGTTTCAAATCAATTTCAGATGCTTCTGCTGCGTCCGTACAATCTGTTTCTGTCTGAAGAGTTGAGAAGTACATGCCAAAACGCTCCTTAAGCATATCGTGTACTTCACAGCGAATGCCATCTGCTTTCGCAGAGTCTTCCACGACAAGATGTGCCGAAAAAACATTCTTACTCGAAGTCAGACTCCATGCATGGATATGATGGACATCACGAATGCCGGGAATGGCATGTATTGCATCCAGTATCGTGTGAATATCCAGGTCTTTTGGAGTTCTTTGCAGGAGAATATTCAGACTATCGCGAATGATTCCCCACGATGCCCAAAACAGTACCAAGCCGAATGCCATACCAAGCAGAGGATCTACGACAAGAAATCCTGTGAAACGAATAACAAGTGCGGAAATGATGATAATAATGCTGCCGACAAATGTTTGAAGAACGTGCCAGAACGCTCCCTTCATATTCAGATTATCCTTTTGCCCTTTCAGTAAAAGCCACATGGAAATACATTCTGTAATCAGGCCACCGAGTGCCGCTGCAAGCATAGGTCCTGTCGGCAGTTCAATTGGTTGCATAAGGCGCATGGCTCCCATCCAGAGTACGAGAAATGCCATGGCAGCAAGAAAAAGTCCGTTGAAGAGTGCGCCGACTATCTCTGCTCGAATCAGGCCAAAGGTCTGAAAGTCAGTAGCCTTACGCTGCGCAAAACGCCCTGCTACCAGAGCGATAAGCACTCCGCCAACCGCCGAGAACGTATGGAAAGCATCTGAAATGACAGAAATAGATCCTGTCCACAAGCCGATGCCAAGTTCTATGAGGAAGTAGATTCCTGTCAGCCAGCCTGTAATTGCCAATGCTCGTGCATCTGTAGATGCCGGCATATGGCCCGAGTGTGAAGGGGGATTCTTCATGATGATGAAGGCAAAAAACGAGGAATAAATCTCCTTGGTACTTTTTTGCGATATTTTTCATACTCTTGTCCAAGTTTTCTCATACAATCTTTCTCTTCAACGAAGGCCAGCCGGTAATACACAATCAGAAGAACGGGGAACATTGCGAGCGTAATGATTGTCGGCCATTGGAACAGGAAGCCAAGCATTATCAGAACGAATCCGTCATATTGCGGGTGGCGCACATATTTGTAGAGCCCCCCGGATGCCACCATTCCCTTTTTTTGTGCGTTATATAATTCTTTCCATGCTGAAGAGATCATTACAAATCCTGCGACAATAAGAATGTTGCTGATAATATGAAGGATTCCGAAATGGGGGTTACTCCCGGAACCAAAGAATATTTCAAGCAAGTGCCCGTTTTCATGCGCATACAGATCGATACCCGGGTATCGCCGTGTTAGCCAGCCTGAGAAGAAGTATATGGTCAGTGGGAAGCCGTACATTTCGGTAAACAGTGCTACAATGAATGCGGAGAAAGCGCCGAATGTATGCCAGTCAGTTTTGGTCTTGGGCTTAAAAAGGCTCAGCGCAAATGCAAGAATAAGAACCGAGTTGATGATAACCAGTGACCATAGGCCGTAATCATAGCTTGGAGGATTCATGCGACGGGCGCAGAAGGGGATTTCACAAAAGGTGTCTGTAGTACTGCAGTGCTATATTTTCCGGCGCGGACAGTGCTCCAAAGTACTGCCATCATTGAAATGAGAGAGAACAAACTGAGAGCCACAAACCACGGTGATATGAGAAATTTCATGAATGATAACAAGGAGGGAATCACTCTGTAGAAAACATATTCAAACTGGAAGATATGACCCAGCCGACCACGAGGCCTAAAAAAATACTTTCTATTATCCCGACAACAAAGCTGGTTGCATTGATGCCGGAAAAACCGGGGAAAGTCATACGCAATACATTCATATGCAATTCGTAGAGAACGGGATCTCTCAGTGCGAAGCTCCAGAAAAAACAAATAATGAAAAAGACTCCGGAAAAAAGAGCAAGACCCTTGGCCCATTGAACGACAGAAAAGGTGGACATGATTAAAAGGGGGAGAATTAATGGCAGTTTTTTCCGTTGTGACTGTCAGCGTGGGAAGAGTCGGATTTGACACCGTGGCTGTGGCCTCCGAATGTATGCATGAGCGGACAAAGAAGAAGAAGAAAAAACGGCCAGTTTTGTGTTACGAAATCCCATTTATACAAGAATCCTGCTCCGATTATTCCGGTAATAACTGCGAGAATGATGATAAAAAATCGATTATGGCGGAGGCAGCAGAACATAAGCGGATATGGTAAAAGTGGGAAATCAGCGAGTGGAAAGACCGATTACTTTCAGCAGTTCGTGTACGAAAGTATCTTGATCCTTTTCGGATGCAAGTTTCTTGGGAGCACATGTTTTCATATGGCTCTCTAGAATTCGTGCTTGTACATGATCGAGATGACCTTTCATTGCCAAGACATTCCGAAGTATTTCCGGACAATGCTCATCTTCATCCAGCATTCTGTGCACTTTTTTACTCAGACCATCCAGACGCTTCAGCGCTGCAAGTGCCTTTTCTTTTTGGTCAGGTAACATAGCATATAGTGGTAGTGGGTAGGGGTACCATATTATTATGGCTTATAAGTGTCAATATCAACTGTCTGTTCAAATAGAAATTTCTACATGTATATATAATTGCGTGACCGTACTTTTTTTGCAGATGGGTGAGTATTGATACTTCTTTACGGAAAAAGCCTTGTACAATGCTTCCATGACCGTCGCTCCTCGTAACCGTCATGACCGTTTTTTAGAGCTCTTCCCCAAAGAGCCTGCGTTTCGCTTGCGCCAAATAGAGAAGGCATACTTCACGTCGTCTATGACCGGCTGGGAGAGTGTGACTACGCTTTCCAAAGATATGCGAACAGTGCTTGAGCGAGAAATTCCGTGGATCAGCTGCAAGGCGGTCACCACGCTTTCGAGTAACAGGGGAGACACGCACAAGGTGGTACTGGAAGGATACGACGGTCAATTGTATGAGAGTGTACTTATGGCAAACATGAGGAACCAATGGACTATTTGTGTCTCTTCTCAAATCGGTTGTGCCATGGGCTGCACGTTCTGTGCCACGGGCACCATGGGGCTGAAACGCAATTTATCTTCCGATGAAATCGCAGACCAGTATCGTTTCTGGAGAGCGTTTCTCACAGAGCGGCCGGAACTTCCTCAACGCATAAGTAATGTCGTATTCATGGGTATGGGAGAACCGTTGGTGAATCTGGAAAACGTGAAAGCGGCCATTCATACGTGGCTTCAAAATACGGATCTCGGACCTACGCGCATTACAGTTTCCACTGTAGGAGTGCTGCCCGTACTCGAAGAAATTTTAAAAGACCCTTTGTGGCCACCCGTACGCATAGCAATCTCATTGCACAGTCCGGAAGAAGAAAGCAGGCGCAAAATAGTACCTACCACTGCGCCGCATTTTCACACCCGTCTTGCCAAGTGGACACATGATTATCAGGAAGTGCATGGCAATCGCAGGCACCATGTCACGTTTGAATACACGCTGATTTCAGGAGTGAACGACAATGCGGAAGAAGCAAAAAGGCTGGTGCAATTCGTTCGCAAGACCAGTGCGGTAAAAGTGAACGTGATTCCGTTAAACCCCGTAAGCGGAAAGGCGTTTACCGCCAGCTCTCGCCAGGGAATCGAAGACTTTAAAACAGTATTGCTCAATGCGGGAATAAATGTGACCGAGCGCAAAACCATGGGGCAAGATATAGCGGCAGCGTGCGGACAGTTGGCTCTTACCGTGAAGAGCGGAGGAAAGGTGGTGGGTTAACATGCATCTGTTTTCTCGTATATCTGCACCTTTCCATGCGGACATGTTCGTTTGCAGGTAAACCCCCGCATCATCAGCGCGACCGAGGGGTGGGCAGTGGGAAACACAGCTTCATCCACACTCAAAACAAGTGTGTTTGCATCGTTTAAAATCACCAGATCTCCGTTTTTGCTGCAGCGATCCAGCTCGTTGTAGAGCGCTTCGAGGTAGGGGATTACGACATCCGATACATTGGAAGGATCTTCGCAAAACTCTTTGAGCGGTTGCAGCCCCGAAATATAGATACCCCTCACGTATTGTCCGCTGTGTTCTTCCAGTTGTGCCATGAATGCCAATATATCGGTCAGATGCGTATGTATCGTCATGCCACCATCAGTGGTGCGGACGGGATTGTGTAATCGTGTCCCCAAAACATCGGCATCGTTATCTGCTTCCACATAGGTGCAGACACCAAGCAGTGTGGCGATATCGACAACAGAGAGATCTGCAGTTTCCGGCTTTGCAAGGCCACAGGGAACATCTATGAGTGTGCCTCCCAAAAGTTTGGACCGAAGAAACTCTCCGAGTTCGGTAAGAGCTCCGTCGGAGACACACGCTTTTTGCAGCCACTCTGTCCATGAAATTTCAGGCTCGCCGTACCATTGCATATTTTCAATGAACGCACCGTATTTCTGAGTCATACATTCAGTATTTCACCTTGTATCTCCCGTGTCTTCATAATTGCATATCAAATAAGATCACAGGGTCTTCCCAGTTGCGGAGTTCCTCTTCGGTCTGTACGTATCCTCGTAAGTCCGTTGCAGTTCCCTTGTGAACAGCAAGATGCAAATGAGGCCTTTCGCCGCTTGTTTGAGGGCTGAAACCTTTTCCTAAACTTCCAATTATGTCTCCGCGTCGCAGCATATCTCCTCGTACGTAGTGTATGGTATCCATATTTAAATGACCGTACAGAACAGTGAAAGACCCGGCATTTGTTTCGCACGATTGCACCAACACTCCGCCGTAGCCTCGTATGGTATCCCGTAATTCCACTCTGCCTTTACAGAGAGCAGAGACGGTTATGTTCGTTTCATCTTCCTCCGCAAAAACCTCAAAATCCGTTCCTGTATGGTAGCCACGGAATACTTCCGGTTGTATGGGTGATGTATCGGGATCTATGAAAATACCGAACGGCTTTTTGGTGATGCGACTCATATCGTAGACAGGCACCGTCACGGATTTCTCCCTAAGGTTTGATGCAAAAAACGATACGGTTCTTTGCATAAAATCTTCCCACTTTGGAATGAACTCATGTTTTTCTCCTTCATACACGACGTAGTTCACGTCTTTGTTCAGGCTCGTAAGTTCTCGATGCAAAAATTCCGACCACTCTACCGGGACATCGCTATCCTTTGTGCCATGAAACAACAGAATGGGGTCATCTATCACATTCAGGGCGCTCAATGAGGAGAGGGCATTCCAGACTGCGGGACTTTGCTCCCTCGTACCGAGGAGTGCTCGCGTGTTATCTCCCTCTTCACGCATAGAGCGCCAACGCATGAAGTTTTCCCACGCATCGCTGTGCACAGGAGCGTACAGAACGACTGCATCTACCATTTCGGGATGTGCCGTGGCGATATTCAGAGTCACTCCGCCACCGAGCGAATGACCAAGCATGCCTACACGGGAGGAGTCTACATTCGGCAGTCGGGCCTGACGCACGGCGTTGATGGCATTCGCACTGTCCATGCTGTATTCCAGTCCCGCATCGTACACCATCCGCGTATCCGGACTCGGGTCAGATTCTCCGTGTCCGCGGTAATCTGTGTGCAGTACGGCAAAGCCATGACGAGCAAGGTAGTCCTGCTCCCGTTTCAGGCCTCGGCCGACTGTGTAGACAGACGGTGCTATAAAACCGTGATTCAGAATAATCAACGGAAAAGGCCCTTCGCCCTTAGGAATGTTCAGTATGCCGCTTATCCGAAGCCCGTTGCTTCGGTAGGAAATTTGGTGGCGAGTGTATGCGGAGTTTTCTGCAAGAACAGTTTCGAGAGTGAGCCCTGTTCCCACGAGTTGCATACCGGAAAAATGTGCTATGGATAACTGCGACGGTACTGTTTCCATTTCCCTTTTGCTTGGCACATTCCTGCTCTGTGGCACAGGTACGGAATCTGTTTCCGTTTGAGGTGCTACGAAGGGGTTTGGCCACGGCTCGGCACATGCCGTGAGTAAGAGCACACAGCCCAAAACAATCATCTTCTTCATATACGAAGTATAGAAGGGAAGTGTGCGAAAGTAACTGCTTCATACTATCTCTAATACAAATAGAATAAGCATTTTTGCTCCGTAGCCAAATACTCCCCCTTCTTTCCATTATGTTTCAATTTATCTGTATACTGAAGTATGCATGATTCCTAACCAAATTAATTCTTCGGAGGATCTTGAAGCAGTTTTTTATGCTCTTAACGAAGATATCTACGGTTATATTATGGGTCGTGTGCGTTCGCAAGTAGTAGCGGAAGATATCGCACAAGAAGTGTTTGTAAAGGCATGGGAAAAAAGAACTCAGTTTAACTCCGAAAAGGGTTCGTTGAAAAATTGGATTTATGGCATAGCACTCAACGCTGTCTATGATTACTTTCGCAGGCAAAAAAACAGAAGAACGGAGGAGTTGAGAGAAGATTTTTCGGATGCGAAAGATATTAAGTCTGACACGGCAATAAAACTTCTGCATTCTCAAATAATGGATCAAATGCAGTTCCTCAGCCAAAAAGATCAAGATGTTCTTCTTTTGCGCTACGCTCAGGAGCTTTCAGTAGAAGAGATAGCAGAGGTGATGAATATGAACTATTCGGCAACGAAAGTTGCGCTTCATAGAGCCACAAAAAAACTAAAAGAAAGATGTAACCGTTTCATGCCGTAGGCGTATCAGCTTATGGCTTTCCATCTCTTACTATGATTAACGATAACGACATTACACAGGCCCTTAAATCCCAAAAAAGTAAGCCGTCCAAAGAGTGGCAAGATTCCACCTTGAAACGCTTAAATGAAATATCTTCAAAAAATTATGTAACCGATACGTCGGGAATACGTATAAGCCTACGTGACACAGTGAAGTCACTGGCTTCTATTTTCTTTCCCACCTCTACTATGAATCCGATGCTTCTTAAATCCATAGGCTCTCTGACTGTGGCATGTGTTCTTGCTGTCGGTACATCTGCGGTAGCAGACAGTGCAACACCTGAAAATTCCGTTTTATATTCCATAGATAGGGGGTTTGAAAAGATAGAATTAGCATTTGCCGGACTAAGCGGCAATGCAGCGGTTGCTCACAAATATCTTTCTTTGGCAGAGGAGCGTGCTTTGGAAATAGATGTTCTTCTTGGCGGTGAAGCATCTGCACCCTTTGCATTCAGTCCTTTACTCATTGAAGTTGCCTATGCTCAAAGCATAGGAGCAAATGCAACCCTTCGTGCGCATATCGAACTTTTGGTGGAAGATTGCAGCTATGCATTGCAAGAAGCGGTAAATATTTTGGAAAAAATTGCAGATTCTGCTTCTGCTACAACACGTACGAAACTTGCTATTGCTATTGAGACAACCTCACAGAGTATCTCTCAGCGGCTAGAAGCTAGTGTGCAAGCTACTGCCGAAACAGATGTACGCCCCGTAGTTTCCAAGGGTATCAGTACTGCAAAATCTATTGAGCGCCAAGCGCGCAATATGCAGGTGCAAGCTGACTCAGAAGTACAAGCAGAAGCTGAAGTATCACAAGACCACACCATGGAAGATAATGATGATGATTCAGATAAGAACAGTGATACCTCTATTAAGGTGGATATCGATACTGGTCTTCCTCTTGTGGACATAAAGAATGTGGGGGGACTGAATATGAATCTGGAAACAGGCGACAATACTCAGAAGAACGATTCCGGTGTGATTTCTGAGACGAAGACACAGCAAGATACCGAGACATCTTCTGAATCAAAACAGGAATTTCAAGGTCAAAAACAGACTTCCGGTACGCAGGGTACTTTAGAAGTGGACTTCTCAAGTACTGTTCGTACCAAGACCACTGTAGACGGCAATACAGAGACGAATACAGGGATACAGAACGATATAAATTCACAAGTAGAATCGAATATACAAACAGATATACAAGGCAGTACAGTACCTAATTTTTTGAACTAGTTTTATATTTTTACTCATCTTTATTGTGAACATGAAGACCATTACAACATCGGCACTTGCTCTCTTTATCCCTATTACGGCATCTGCGTTAGGCATTCAGGTCATGATCGACGGTCAGGCAGTTGTATTCTCAGATGTTTCTCAATCCGCTTGGTTTTCTACTTACGTGCGCAGTGCCGCGGAAGCAGGCATTGTGAGCGGGTACAAGAATAAGGAAGGAAAGCTGACAGGATTATTTGGTCCAAGTAATAACATTACAATTGCAGAAGCTCTGAAAATAGCAGTGGAAGGGGCAGGATACGACAATGAACTCTACGGTGCTCAAATCTCCAGTGGTGTTGATCATTGGGCGTCTTCGTATGTTTCTGTTGCGAAGGCAGAAGGGTTTGCTGTTATAGACGAACGAACACGGCTGGATACACCGGCAACAAGGGCACAAGTATCTGCCATATTTACGTCTGCGTTCGATGTCGATACCGAAACACCCGTAGGCAATCGCTACGATGATGTTACGTTTGGTACGAATCATGCGTTCTCCATCGAAGCGCTCAGTAGAGATGGCGTCGTCTCCGGAGATACGGATACAAGTGGTAAAGCTACCGGTACGTTTAGACCCACGGAGAGAATTAATAGGGCAGAAGTAGCAAAGATAGTAAGCGAAGCCCGTGCGAAGTACGGAACACCAGGTAACGGTAAGAGTCCTTCGGATACAGAAGCTTTTCAGGCTGAAGACAACGTAGTCGCATATACAAAATCCGGATTTTCGCCGCAGGTATTACGTATAAAAAAAGGTGAATCTGTCACATTTTCAAATATGACAACCGGAGGACTTTGGGTAGCCAGTGATCCTCATCCCGCACATACCAATCTTTCGAGTTTCAATGCTCTTAAAGCTGTCATGCAGGGGGGTACATACACATATACCTTCACTCAAATAGGTAGCTGGAGTTACCACAACCATGCAGATGCCTCAATGAAAGGTACGATAATTGTTGAATAATTTTCTATGATTTATACCCGCGGAGAGTAACGCTCTCCGCGGGTTTGCACACTATTTCTTCCTATACATATGTTCTTTCCTCGCAAATCATCTTCAAAATTAGGATTATTGTTTGGAATATGTATTTCAGTCACTTCGTTTGTAGGTATTCACATCGGATTTATTGTTCTACATGAATTTGTAAACGAAGCGACCCCACGAAACAAAATTTCATATGCTTTTGACCGCAGACTTGAATTCGTGGAAAAGCTTACAGCGAATGTGCGTGGCGATTCTTCAAAAATTGAGACCAATACAAATCATGCTTCCGAACGGATAGAGGAATTGGAATATATGGTGTCTTACGAGAGTCAATCTGGCACATCTATGGTCGCTCTTAATCCGCTTCTTACAGATGCGTTGTATTCCATGGAAACGTCAGTTCGTTCTTTGGAGAAATATACAGGTGCAGATGTGCACGACTTACATGCGTTTACTCTGGCCCTGTTTGTAGAATCATCGGTAGATGATATCTCGCGTCGCCTTCTGAATATAAAAGAGCATGCGAAGGAATCTGAAAAAGATCGTTTAACCGAAGCCATACTATCAGTAGAAAATTTTGTACAACGTTCAGTGGCAATCACAGATATTTTCGATGTTGAGCCGTCGATTGCGACTGCAATTCGAACTGATTTTCAAAATGGAATTGCACTGCGAAGAGTCGCACAAGAAAAAATATACACGCAGAATACAGGCAGCGTTTGCGGAGTGAAAAATGCAACTTGCGAAACGAGTAGCGATTGTTGTGCGGATCTTGGACTTATATGCTCGCCCGTTATAATTTCGGATGGTTCACATAGCAAAAGATGTATGGTGAATACCGTACTTCTTTGCAATATACGGTGTGAGTCGGGCACTTGGAATACGCCTCGGTCTTGTACTATGGGAGTTGCACCGCCCGATATTCCACATTGTAATGATCTGGAAGGAGATGAATGCAAAGTTGGAGAAAACTCACAGCATTCACTTCGTGTTTGCTATAAGTCGTAAATTTATGAATACGAAGAGAGTATCTTCATGCGGAAAATAGGAGAGGGCAGTGAATAAAAGTAGCTACTTTCGAACTTACCAATGAATCCGTAAGGAAGACAACATGGAGTCTATTGTCTCTTGGAATCCCGCATTCGTGGGATCCGGAGCCATGTATGCAATTTCCAGGAGTGAATTTTCATTCAACTCTATAAATATTCTTTTGGAGTCTCCGAGTGCGGACGCACTGAATTCTTTGGTGGCAATTCCATTCATCATTCCGTCATGAAGAGGTTCTGTCACAGTCCCGATGTCTTTGTACTGCTCTAATTGAGAATCTATATATGATTGCATTCCCTCTGTGGCTTGTACCTTTCGTACGGAGAGAAGCAAGCCGTCGTACATCTCGGTCTGACCTCGTTGTGTCGGACCATGCAAATAAAATCGCACTTCTTCTTCGGAGTCTTCGTTGACGGTTAATTTCGGGTCGTACTGCATGGAAAAGCCCACGGTATCACTGTCGTACGTCTTCCAATTGTCATGCAGTGCAATCGGTTGGCATCCGCAGCCATTTTCATCATCGAATCGTTCAAAGCCCTCTATGCACATCACTTGTATGCGAGAGCACTCTTCGGCGCTCTTGCCGACATACATATCCGGGTTATCGGTACCTTTCGGCTGGGAAATGGCAATTCCTGTTACGGCCACAGCAACGATAATGCCAATGATGATGAGCAGTTTTTTATTCACAGAACGAAATCCTATACAGAGAATGACACTTATTCAAGTGCGGCAAAGATTCAGTACCGAAACAGCGGATACGGAGATGGAAAAAGTTTCTCAATTGTCCGTAAGTCGTCTGCGGTTACGTAGCCCTTAAACATGTAGCCGGACTCGTGTGCCATGCGAGTGATGATTTGCAGATGCGTATGGGTAAACCAGCCACCGCTATCGGCGTAATTCCCAGTGGAACCAAGAATGTCTCCGGCTTGCAGTATGTCGCCTTCTTGTACGACATGTTTCGCATTCAAATGGCCGTAGAGTGAATAGCATTCTTCGAATGCACCTTCGTGTCGAAGGACCACGTATCCTCCGTAACTTCCCACCTCCTCTTCTTTGCCGACCAGGAATACCGTCCCTGCCACAGGTGCGTGCACCTGAAATCCCGCAGGGACAATTACATCCACTCCCGCATGGAAAATACGCCCTTCGGAAATCATTTGCGGATAGTTTCGGAGCGTCGTGGAGCGTTCTTCCAGATATCGGCCGATGCCCCAAGTGCATGTGCTTGCACGGAGTTCGTCGAAAACAATTTGTTGGAATCCGTCAAAATCCGTTGTATCGAAAGAGAGTGTCTTGGGGTTTCGCGATGAGAAATCAAAGATGTAAGGCTCTCCTTCCAGTTGATTCCCAAACAATGGGAAAATGTCGCTTTGCCGACGGAGAAGGTGAAAAGGGTACATATCATTGGGGGGTAAGTTGTGACGTATGGCGATTCATATGCATGAAGATATGTTCAACATAGTGGCGTAACCCCGTCGTAAGCAGGGGCAGTTTTGCCTGTTGGTAATTGCGATACCGCAGATGTTGAGGATCGTCGTAGGGATACACGGGCGTTCCTTCCATATGCGCAATCGGAGGACCGTCATCAATGACACTGTTCACAAGATGGAGAGTCGCACCTGTAATGGTATGGTCATCGGTCTGTGCGCGGTCTATGGAATCTTGCGTCGGTGTCGGACCCCGAAAGCAGTAGGGATGATCTGCGAGGGTAATGGCAGGATGAATATTCAGTACGCGACCGTAGAGCCCGTGCTCTTTTGCAATGAGATGTTCTATGCGAGCCATGTAATGGTCAGAAAGCAGTATGTCCGCATTGCATTGCCGCATGCGCTCCGCGACTTGGCGTTCGAATTCAGTTTTCAGTTCGGCTTTCTGAGCGGGGTCATCTGCGGTTCGTACTTTGCGAAATGTTGAGGGTATCCAATGGGTCATATTTTCACCTGCAATCAATTCGCCGGATTCGTTCCGTAAGTGGTGAAGATGAATCCATGGTTCATAGGGCTTTGGCTGTGCGGGGTACGGAGATCCTTTCATGTCTTGTTCCATGTCGTCGTTGATAATTCCTACCACTTCTATCAATCCCGAAAGTGCACCACCTTCACGAGATTCATTTATCAGTCGCTCCACCGCACCTTCCATATAGCGCCATCCTTCCGGTGTGCTGACACTGGAGCCGTTCTTATCGCAGGAACCGACATCTCGAACAGAAGTAAGCACCATCAGTTTCACAGGGTTGCGGGGCTGTTCGGGTTGAGCGGGCGGGGTGAGCCAATGCATGGTACTGCGGTAATGAGAAGGGGAATGTGACATGAGATAATGGGTATACATACAAAAATAGCTCCGGGAAGGAGCTAGAGATTCCGAAATACATTCAGGTATCAGCAGCTGTCCTTCCCAGTGTGGGAGGTCTTCTTCGCCTTCTTTTGCTTCAGAAGTGAGAGCTGCATAACACTGCGATCTTATCGCATCATTTTAACATGTCAAGTACGGTAGACTTCTGCCGGATTCACTGCTCATGTAGAGAGAAACATCCGGATACTGTATGATGCAGTCGTACCCCTTAGTATTCTATGGAAGAGGCTTTGATTGAATTCTTTTCGCTGCACAAACGTATTTTTCTGACATTCCATTTAATAGGAGTGGCAGTTGGTATGGGTGGTGCAACCATCACTGATATTCTCTTTTTTAACTTCTTACGGGATTTTAAAATTTCATCCAAGGAAGCGGAAGTAATGCGGATTCTTTCAAATGCAATTATGGTTGCCTTGGGCATACTCTATCTTTCGGGTATTGCTCTTTTTCTCTCCGATCCTTCAAAATTTATGGAGTCATCTGCCTTTCTTTCGAAGGCATTTATTGTTCTTGTATTGACCGTTAACGGCATAACCATGCACAAGTTTATCGCACCGCATATGGTGGAATTTTCTTTTTTGCGTCATCCGATCCATGCGCATCATACGATGCATACCATGCGCGCAGTCGCATTCGCCATGGGTGCCGTTTCTTTCACGTCATGGTATTGCGTATTCTTCATAGCAATGCTGAAGTCGTATTTGCCCTTATCGGCAAGCGCATCGCACATCATCGGAGTGTATCTGCTCACTGTGACTTTGGCAGTATGTGCCAGTCAGGTGCTGCATGTACATATTCGTAAGCGAAGTACGAATGAATAAATCTTACTCCGGGATGATTTTGGATTCTGCAGGAGTCTAAAACATGCAAGATGAGTGTCCAAGATCGGATATTGTATGAACTCTATGTGTGGAATTCTTTTAAGTATGCAATGCACATTTGAGCCATGAACTTATTCATGTGATTTCTGTTATACAAAAATCCTGCTGGCGGCTCGCGCCAGCAGGATGTATTGCCTTTCCTTCGTCAGTTGAAACTACGGTCTTCTGAACTGATCGACTTCCCCTCCGCTTATGGAGGCCTGCGCCATCATCACCAACCGATCGGCGTCGTACGGCACGGTGACTACGTGTCCCTCGAGAAACAGGAAGTTCGATACGCCCCCTGCGTGATTACTTCCGAAACTGGTGCTCGATTGTTCGAACACCCAGGGCATTTCGATTTCATCGTTCCGACGGAAAACCCAGTCTTGAAACACTCTTCCGGGGGCTTGGTAGGTCGGCCTTCGCACAAAGGCCAAACCTGCATTGGCATCGTTTTTGAAGTTTTTTAAAAGAAAGTTCCGCGCAGCCTCGCTCAGCGCAATCAGTTGTTCTATTCTCGGTGATACAGATCAAACAGGTGCAATCCATTTACTTGCAACGAGGGGTCTGCGCGCAGACCCCTCGTACGCTGCAATTATCGTATGTATCCAAGCTCAATGAGCTTTGTAAATATTTTAGCAACCTCTGCGCGATTGATAGGATCGTTCGGACGAACATTTCCGGTGGGTTTTCCGTCTCGGTCGGTATCGCCACTGATCACCCCAAGCTTTGCAAGAAGGAGAATGGCTTGGGCATGGGGGTGATTGCTACGGATGTCCGTGAAGGAAACATCAGGAAGCATCGGCACTTCTTCCTCTTGTTTCAGAGCATCGCCAGTGGCGGTGAGCACTGATCCAGAACCGATGAGTCTGCCGCTCCCACTGAGAGTTTCACCCGTGCCCGTGAGCGTACCGCTATCGATCTCCGTCATCTTTTTTGGCGCAGGTTCAGTGATTTCCAGAACCTCCACAAGCGTTTGTATCACTTCTCCGCGCCGTGCAGAATCTCGTACATCGGGGGAATCGAGATACACACTCAAGCCGAATTCTTCTGCGCGACCGATATACAAGGAAGACCAATCCCCCTGTGCACTCGGGTTCTTCGCTGGTAAGCTCCCTGGCCCGAATCGCGCCGCTTCAAGAGCCATTTTCGCGATCTCACCGTAGGTCACTCTATTGCCCGGCCCAAACTCTCCCTTTGGATTGCCTTGCTCATTTCTGTACCCGGAGGCAATGCCAGCACGCATGATGGTCGCCACGAACGGCGCGAACCACTCCTGCACGGAAACGTCGCGGAAGGTGACATCGTTGTCCTCAATGGACATCACCAGATATCCGCGCACGCTGCGCAGGTGTGTCGTATCCACGACTTCTCTGGGAGGAGCATTGGTATGGAGCGACGCTGCAGCATGTATTCCGTTGATGGCGCCGGCGCTCGGCAGAGACCTCCGCCCCCCCCCTCCACCGCCACCACTGCTTCCACCACCACTGCTTCCACCACCGCCACCACTACTTCCACCACCACCGCCACCACTACTTCCGCCACCGGTCGGCACAACGGGAGCGAAGGTGGAGAAGTGAGACGTCACCATCGTGATGGTGTTATTCTCCGTATCAACGGTCGTGGATAGCGGCGTCCATTGCCCGTTCTCCCATACCGCTCCGACCAGCGCGGCTTCTGTTCCACCGGCTGCCGTAACATCTGCTTCGGTATAGGGAATCGTGATGGTGACGGACGCCGACAAGTCAGAAACCTTCTGACCGTCCGCCGCGGTCGCGCTGATTTCGTACCCCTTGCCCCCTGGGACAACAGCAGTCGGGGTTTCATCGGCTACGGCCGTTGTCTGTTTTGTACTAATGGATGTTGCATCGGAAGCATTGCCAAGTGCTCCGGCGGGGACATTCATCTTGAAGGAACTCCCGATATTCGTGTCATAGACGAGCCCGCCGCGCGACGGTGTCATCGTTGATGTCTTTGGATCTTTTCGCGTGTAGCCGGAAATGGCGGTGAGCGAAAGATTCGCTGTTGCGGAACCTCCAGTGGAAAGTGTGACGGAGGTCGAGGCAGATTCATACCCCTCCGATCGCGCTTTGATCGTCCAAGTACCTGCCGTGAGATTCAATGTGTAATTGTTTCCGCCTCCTGTTTGTGTCGTGTCGACATCGGCAAAGGCGAACGTGCCGTCCGCGTTTTCTGCAATCACGACTGTGCCGACTGTGATGCCGGTGGATGACAGCGTCACACGACCGCTAATGGTTCCGTCCGCCGCAGTAAGCGTTCGATTAGTTCCACTGGAAACGTTCGCGCCGTTTACGGTAATGGTCGTCGGTGCCGCGCTATCGATACAGCCCGGTTTGCCGGCCGATAGACGGTATGTGCCGTTGGGCAGGCTGATGGAAAATGTGCCTCCACTTGCGCTTGTAGCCTTCGTAACACGGCCATTGGTGCTGTCACCGAAGATGATCGATGCGCCGATGGTGCAGGAGGTCGAATCCGAGGAGATCGTGCCCGAGACAACGTAGATGGCGGAAGGAGCCATGGTGACGGAAGCAACATTGTTCGCAGTGACAGTGACCGACTCTGAACCAATGAGTCCCATACCTGGACTTTGTGCCTTCACGGTATACGTTCCGGCGGGAACGGGAATCTCATACACGCCCGGTGTGGTATTCACACTCGTGCTGTTGCCGCGTCCGTTACTGTCTCGCGCTTCCACGAAAGCATTGTTAATAATGCTGGATCCCGTAAGCGTCACTTTGATCGTTCCTGCCTCCGCCATACTGAGATCCTGGCTGCTCAATGTCTGCCCTGCCGTAATGGTGATGCTAGAGAGAGGGGTGAGTGGTCCGGAGCCGGGTACGAATCCTTCGATGGTGTAATTACTTCCTGCTTGTACTTTTAAGGAATACCCGCCGCTTGCGTCTGTCACGGTGCCATTGCCTCCACTCGCTCCGAAGATATTCACGAATGCCCCGGCAACGGCTGTTCCTCCTTTTGTGATCGTGCCTGTGACTGTTCCAAAGTCACCCGCCACGGCTTGTATATTTTGTCCCGTTGCATTCGATCCCGCAGCAACTACCACGGTCAGTGCAGGCAACTCACCGTACTGAGGAGCATGTGCGAACACTTTGTATCGACCTGAGCGCACGTAGATGGTGTAGTTGCCAGAGGTGTCCGTTGGCGTACCCATGAACGGACCATTGGGATTGTCCGATGAATCCACCTCCTGTGCCATGACATGGGCGTACGAAATGGCATTGCCGTCTTCATCCAGCACGCGGCCGGAAATGTACAGATTGCCTTTGGCTACTTTGAGGAGCAGATTGTCAGAGCCGTTATCACCGTCATTCACAAGAAGTACTCCTTTGCTGTACACATCGGCCGTGCTATTGCTGTCACTTGCGCCGCTGTTGTCCCGCACTGTCACTTCAATGGGAGCGGTCGGTGGCATGCCGGGAATGCCTGCGTCCACATAGTATACTCCATTCTGAACTTTAACGTTGAAGTTTCCGTTGGCATCTGTTTGAGCCATGCCACCATTCAATGCTCCTGTGCCTGTGGGTCGGGCCAAAACGAATGCATCGGCAATGCCCGTTCCACCACCATCCACTACTTTGCCTTTGATTGTTCGATTGGCGCTTGCGAGCGTAAGGCTCGTTTCATAGGTACCAACGCCGTTTATTTTCATCTGTTGGGGTTTGGGAGGCATGAAGGTGAAATCGGGCATAGACGGGGGACCCAGAGACGGATCTTTCGGTATCCATGGCCCCACGCCGATCTCCCACGTACCGTCCGATACGGGTAGGGTGACCGAGCGGGAAGCATTGCCGTTCCATAAAACTTCGCGAACAATATGGCCTCCACCGTTCGTGGATGTGGAATTGAAGGCGAAGACGTCCAGGTCCGTATTGCTTGGAATACCCCCCACGGTGATCGAAATATTACGGTCAGAGGAACGGAACGCAAAATTCACCCCGGTACTGTTCTGTCCTCCGCTGAGTTGAACATCACGGAAGAACGGTCCGCCGATGTAGCTGCCGGTTGCAAGCGGCGGAATATTGAGATTGTAGAAGCCGTTATTGAGAAGCGTAAAGGAGTAGGCGCCATTGACGTCCGTTGTCTGGCAGCTGAAACCGTTGGAGCCACCGAGGCATACCTTAATGTTCGCAATGCCCGGCTCCGATCCATTCTTTGTTCCGTCATTCGCCGTGCCGCCTCCATCACCGTTGTCGTTATACACCGTCCCCGCGATCGTTTGAGTCCCCGGAGTCATGAGAAAGAAGGGCTGACTCGTTAGGGTATTGAGCACTGAGCCATCGAGCCCTTTCGTTTTGATGTCCACGCTGTAACCCGACGTCGTAAAGTCTTTGGGAATGCTGGAATTAGAAATCCCCTGGAGAAGGAAACGCAGACGATCACCGGCCGTCGTCGCTGCGCCACCTGTCGTGATTGTCACGGTTCTGGCTGTAGCATCGCAGACGATGGATGCAATGGTAATAGCTCCCGTTGCAGGACCGTTGATATCGCTGTTGTCCGGCACATTCGCAATGTCCTCACACTCCGACGCCCCCCCGTCATCCACTATTGCAAAGCCGCTTGGCATAGTGAAGACAATCGTGCCGCCAAGGGGAATGGACGTCGCTGCGGCGAATTCCACCTCGTACGCGCTGATTGCACTGGCCATCGGAGTACGTGGCAACACGCGGATACCATTCCCGAAGTTGAATTCGCCTGAGACGCCATCATGGACGTTCGATACTGTCCCCTTCGCGAGATTTCCTGATCCTGTTGTTTCCATCAGGTTACCAGCGAGGTCTTTCATCCGTATTGCACCCGTGCTGGTGGCGGTCTTCACAAGGAACGTTTGGTCGGGTGGCAAGAGAAGGTCAAAGATTGTCGCTGTGAGCGTACTCGGTTCGTACTCGATCCGTTTATTGCTCAGGCTTACCGTGCTGCCGATGGGTGACTGGAGTGTCCAGTTGTTGATGTTGTTCACAACGCTGGATATGTCGCTCGATGCACCGTTTCTCGATTCATTATCGAACTGCAAAGGCTCTGTGAACGAGACTTCCACCGAAAAATTGTTCGCGTTTGCAAAACTTATTTTCGGCTTTGTCGTGTCGCTTACGCCACCGTTGATGATGTTGCCTGTCGTAAAGGCAATGACCTTTTGTTGATTGCCGCCCGTCGCTCTGTCGCCATCGAAGTTATTGCCGGCGAGATCAAGCACATTTGTTGTGATGACAACAAAATACTTCGTGCTTGCCTCAAGCAAAGCCGTCGGCGAAATGACTGCTGCGTCGAGTTCAGGGAAGTAGTCGACGGCGCTTGTTACCACCACATCAACACCGGCATCAAAGGCGCCATTGTCATCAAAATCTTCGTACAGGAGGATACTGGTGCTATCGACACTGCCGTCATCGACCGATTCGCTGAAACCGATGTTGATATTGTAGATGGCACGGTCGACTCCCGTCGCATTATTCGCGGGGTACGTCCCTTTGAGGGTGGGGCCGAGTGTGTCGCTGCCTGTTGCTGTGAAGGAGACGAAATGTGTAAAGGGCATGCCGATGCCGTCACTGTTCTGCACTCCTCCCGCTCCATCGAAAGCCCCTTGAATCATGAGAACGTACTGCTGGCCTGCAGCGATGCCGGCACCGCCCGTCGATGCAATCGAGCCGCCGGGGGATTTCTTGCCCGGTGTAATAATCAGTTCACTTCCGGTTGAATTCCATGCCATGTTGCAGTCTGTCGGCAGAGCAGGATTGGCACCGACACTGGCGCAGGCAAGGAGATTGGTGTCATTGGCAGGCCGTCCATTTTCCGCTGCAAACAGCTTGATGTTTTGCGGAGAGAGAACAGATCCGGTGTTGTCGGTTCGCATGACGGTTGATGCGCCGCTTCCGCCAACACTGAAGTACACACGCATTTTTGCGTTGGATGGGAATGTTGTTCCCGCGCGGGGAACACCCCCGATCACAAAGGGGGGAGGAATAAAGTCGGCGCCGCCGGTAAACGAGTTTGTCTGGAATTGGTACGCTGCATTTGCACTGAGCGCCATGCCCGTGGCCGTCTTGATACCGGTTGTGAGTGTGAATGTGTACCATGTGTTGCCTAGAAGCGGTTGTCCGTCGGCCATGTGGTCGCATTCGATACGGTTGCCCCCTTTTAGGAGCGCAGTGATACAGAGATTGTCACCCGTCGGCGTTCCGCCCTGTACGTTCCCATCGTTCGTCTGCAGCCGGACGGTCCCGCTCGCTCCCACCGTGAGCGTCGCGCCGCTGAGCGGCAGATCGAATTCGCGATCAATGAACGCTTCCACGGGCACACCTGTTTGGCCGTCGGACGGGCCGCCGTTATTCGTGGGGTCAAAAGCCAACGCGGCGCTGCTCAATACGAAGAGGAGAACAAAAAAATACATCCGTAGAAGATGATTTTTCCTCACTATGGAAGACAACATAAGTTGGAGGGGGCAAATAGACACGATTAGTCTATAAGAACTTTAATTTAAAAGTATCTTTACAACTGTTCTTTGTAGATCCATATAATATTCCATAGTTCGTACTTTTCTTGCAGTCTTAAAAAGTCTGCTGCTGAAATCGATCTCTTATTTATTAAGTTGATCACGCCGCCTGATAACCGCAAATCTGTAGGTTATGAGCGGTGCAGTTGCAATGCAGATCGGCCATGTGGACGTTCACCTACTCCATAGTCCTATGAAAACTGCCGATGAAGCTTTGTGCTGTTTCCGATTGCAGAAGATCAGTATCTGCAAAGAATCCCTCAATCGTGTTTGAAGGTATCGTCCAGTGCGACAAAAAAAGAATTGGCTCCCAAGTTCAAGTACTCTCATAGAGCTTCTGGCGGATGCGGGGTATTGGAAGGGGGTGGCGGTGAAACTGAGGATTATCAATGTGTGTATGAACGATGCCTGTAGCGTGGTTGCATGTTTTTCTCATTCCTCGTACCGTACTTCCTTTTTTTGCACGTTTGCTCGGTATTCCATTTACTTCATCCAATGTATCTTCTGTGACAAATGCATTTCATACGAGAAGCATCGATATCTGCGCACTTAAGGAAAGAAAAGATGTTCATATGTTAAAAAGAGTGCCACCCTCCATCCACGTAGATGGTCGCACCCGTGACGTAGCTTGCTTCTTGTGATGCAAGAAAAATAATGGCACCGGATACCTCTTCCGGTTTGCCCATACGATGCAGTGGAATATGTTCAAGAATGGCTTTTTTTGCCTCCTCGGAGATACGTACACCTTCAACTCGCGGTATTTCAATCACACCGAGTGCGATAGCGTTCACATTGATACCGAGCGGCGCCCATTCGTCCGCAAGAGTTTCGTTCATGCCAATCATTCCTCCTTTGGATGCAGTCGCATGTGCCGGACCACCGAAGCCGATACCTTCACCGGCGGGGGCGATCCAAGAAATATTTATAATGCGTCCCCATGTGTTTTTTGCCATTTCTTTTGCCGCGCGCTGCGCGCACAGAAACTGTCCTTTCAAATTCACACTGATGGTTTCATCCCATTCCCGTTCAGTGATTTCCAGAGCAGGCTTCGGTTTAAATACTCCTGCACAGTTAATGAGAATGTCCAAGCGCCCGAATTGTTGTCCGACTTTCTCAATAGTTGTATCTATCTGGGCTTTCCTGGACACATCCATTCCAAAACAGTGCGCATCTCCTCCCATCGCAACAATCTCTGCTACAGCGTCTTTGCACAATTCTTCGGTTGTATTTGTCAGGACAACTTTGGCTCCCTGCGATGCCAGAGCGATTGCATACACTCTCCCCAAGGTGGGTTGTGCGCCGGTAATAAGGGCAATTTTGCCGTAGAGGTTGAACATTGTGAGGGGGATGGAGTGCGTTGTGCTTTGAAGCCCGGCAAGTGCTTCCGAGTTACAATGAGTTTTTTTGTCATGGGAAGGCAAGAAAGGAAATGCAATTATAAATGGCATGATCGTTACGAAGGCCTTGCTGCTTTTATGCTTCGCATTTTTGTTTCGAGAGCAGCAACCTTTGTTTGAAGCTTGTCCTTGGCTACCTTGCGATGATGCATCTCCGCGACGTAATCATCGCGGATTTCTTTCGATACATTTACCAGCTCTTCACCCTGTTTCTTCAGTTCTTCCAAAAACTTGCGTTCCTTGATTGCGTTACTATCTATCTGGCGTTGCTTTTCCTTCTCCGTTGTCGCCATATTCGCAGCTTCGGTTCGTTTCTCGCTATCTCGTCGCGCTTGTTGCACTTCCAGCGCACTTTTGCGATTGCGATTGAGGCGTTCCTCATCGCTCACAATTGCTGTGATGCGCGACTGCAGTGCTGTGATGTCATCGGACATAGGATTTTTGGAGGGAAGAGAGACAAGAATTGTTCACCGTACTACCGTGATATGCGTGCGCTGTTTCGACTTTCTGCCTCTGCGACAATCGAACGACGACTTGGCCTGTTATATGTATTGGAAACGACGGGAGACTTCGGTGTGCTGACAACGGGTGTGATGGGATTCCTTTGATACAAGGAATTGTTACTTTGATTGAATCCCATGCTGATCTTCTCCGTTGCATCCACTTTCAGTCGATAGACAATCTGTGCCATATCGGCACGCGATAGTGTTTGGTTTAGGCGTCTGATATTCGCAGGAATTGCATGCAGATCGGAAAGACTTTGCACATATGGGCGGTACCAAAATTCTCCGGTTTGATATGCACCAATACTCAGAGTGAACACATTAGAGATAATCTTTGCCGCTTCAACGAAGTTAATGGAATCCGCCGGATGGAACGTACCGTCAGGATACCCGTCAATTAACTTCTTGATTTTTGCAAAACACACATTCTCTGCGTACCAAGCACCTTTTGATACATCAGAGAAGAAAACTTTCGTTGTGCTACTTGGTGTATTTGCACTCACACAGTTCCCCATACCATTGGTGTCCAAAATAAAGGGATTGATGATGAACTCCACAAATTCTGCCCGGTTGATAATCATGTTGGGTTTGAATGTGCCATCCAGATATCCTTTGACCACATTCTGTGTTCGCAGATATTCAATGGCCTCGTAGTTCGGATTGTTTACGGCAACGTCCGTGAATGGTTGCAGGGAAAATGTTGTGTTTTGTGCAAATGCAGAACCTGTAAAACCGAGAAGGCCGATGATAGTGAGAAGTAGAGAGCGCATAATAAAAAAGGGAAATGAAGCGATTACAGCGTGAGAGAGGGCGGAGAAATCTTCAGCTATCTGGGCCCCCGATACGCACGGTAGAGAGATGTTGCCTCTTCCGTAAGAGAGTGCGTACAGATCTCGACAACAGGAAGAGCTATGTCTGCATTGAGACAAACGTACACGAGAGTTGTGAAGTCCTGACCAATCAGTTTACCGTTCGCCGGACTGCAAGCCGTATGATCGGTGCGGGAACAGAAGATGGTTGTTGCGACGCTGCATGTGAGGGGAGCGGTACCATTGGAGAATCGCGATGCTTGCCGTTGTTTGACCATAAGGTTACTCATGTGAAATCGAATCCTGTTCTTATGTAAAAATTTCCGCAAGGACATGCGGAATACATCATGTCGCCTATAGTCATGGGACTCCATACTCTATTGGACTGATTTCATCTGTTTTTGTGTTTTTTTCGACCACTGCTTCAAGAAGTTTGATGGCATGAGATCGACAATGGCGTATGCCTGCGCTTTCGGGCTAAGAAGACGGTGATTATATTTCCATTCCAGTTCTTTGAGGTAGAGACCGGTATTTTTCTTCCGTATACCGTGATGTTTGAGCATGCGTTCTTTCATCCACGACCAGAAATGTTCCACTCCATCTGTGTGGTCGGTCGTATCGGAAAATCGTAGAAACTTTCCTCCGCGTATGAATCCGGCATAAGCGCAATATTGGCTCTTGCCGATTATTTCTTTGTCATTAAAAATCGTTTCAAAATGAAATGGAATGCTGTCGTCTCGAAGAACATCGATAAATATTTTTCCGTTTTTTAGGTATGTAACACCAAAAATAGGAGCATCACCTTTTTTCGTGTTTTTGTGGTTTATGCCTTGTTTCGTGTGTTGCAGGACTGTGCTTTCGGAGCTACTGCGGTCAGTATCCTCCACTGTTGTCAACAAATGCATTTGTTCCTCAAGGAGATTCTGCTGCGCAAGTAGTATACGAAAGTGTTTATAGCAATCAGCGACAAGCCGATACCGAAGCTTCGTAAGATCCGATGTTTGTTGTGCCGAAAAATCGAGGCAGAAGCAGACGAGAATATCAGCATATTGCTTCAGCTTCGTTTTATCTGTTTTTTTATCGGGATCGAATTTCTTGACGCAAACGCTGCACTTTTTGCGTCCGTCTTTCAGTGTATACAGCTTTGTACGATTTCTGCATGACGGGCAGAGAAAATGACGTGATCCATCCTGTGTATAATCCAAGTGCGTCTCTTGTAACTTTGCCAATACTGCAGCGGATTGAATAATCATAAGGTAAATGAAAAGCATACCACACATTCGGTCCAAAGCCGTGGTGAGTTCCCAAATTTTATAGAGAAAAAGTTTTTATTGACAAAATTGGTACTATGCGGTTAATGCATCGTGTTGCGAATGTTCCGAAGATTCTCTTTGATTAAGACGCAAAATATTTGGCTCCTCGGGCTGGATTCGAACCAGCAACCCTCTCGTTAACAGCGAGATGCTCTACCATTGAGCTACCGAGGAATATGTGATGGTGATAGAAAGATCATACAGACAACCGAGCTTATGTATTTATGACGCCCTGCGGTAGCAGGGCTAGGCATTGAGCTACCGAGGAATAGGGGATGGTGACTGAAGGATCATGCCAGCCAACCGAGCTGGCTTATTTTATGACGTCCTGCTTGTCACCCTGAGCACAGTCGAAGGGAGCAGGACTAGGCATTTAAGCTACCGAGAAATACGAAATAGCCGCAGGCAGTATAAGCAAACCCAACGCATTTGAAAACGAATAGATGACTTCTTCTCCTATGGTCTGAACGTACAAGAATCGCCCGTACAACTCTTTCGGCGTTTGGCGATTTCTGCGTATATTCTTCTCCCGATAGGAGGAATGCCGGGAATATAGAGAAAGGGGACTGCTATCCAGAGAGCCGGAAGATGCCACGCAATAATGCGGAATGCATCGAATCCCTTTTCTACTCTGCCACCGGGAAGATATATATGCATGGCTTTATCCAGCTCTTCGAATGTCAGCTCCGGTGCAACAGCTTTACGGGCTTCCACATTGTGGAAATCCACCAACGACAGTCTGTGAAGAAAATCCAACATCTTCAGCACGAAGACACTTCGTTGGCAAAATCCGCACTTACCGTCGAATAGCACGGAAAACTTGCCACTCGACGTTATATTGAGTGACGTTCGAATCGCATTCATATCTTCTTCCAGCAGCAGCCCGCAGTATGCCGCCAACATGGCAGTGGAAAATGCGCCGACATCGAGCAGGATAAAAATACCGATATGGAACATAACCCCCGAAAGAATGAGTGTTCGCTTCAGTGTTCCCGGTTGCACCCATTGCGGGAGTCGAGACGTGAGAGAGCGGGGAATCAGCAGCAATGCCCATGCGAGCAGGAACATGAGTGTGGCATACGAGATTGTCGCACTGAATACGGGATGACTGAGAGCATCTGCCATATCTTTTCCCCATCGGAAAAAGTGCGGATGGTGAAATACGGCAGCCACCGCAGTGCCGTTTGTCCACATTGTGCCTGTCATTTTCTCCCACCCCGAGAATATATAAATCACTATAACCTGCCAGAGGAGAAGTCTGTACGGCCATATGGGCATTGTAAGCGGAGGAAGCAGTTTGTGCTCCTTCCACCAGGAGTTCCATTGCTTGGGTATTCTTTCCACGGAAAACGCTCTTATTTCCGGCGTGATACAGAGCAGAAATCCGAGGAGTCCCAGTACTTTGTCTCCGCCACCCAACGGAAACAGATTGCGCTCGTGGAAAGAAAGTAAGAGTACGGTGGTCAGTATGGTGCTTATGCGAGGCCACTTTCCTACGCATGCAGACAGTGCGGAAGTCAGCAGAAGAAAGTAGAGAATCCAAACTCCCGTACTTTCCATACCGTCCAATAGTGAAAATCTGTACGCACTTCGAAATGTTATTTCGCCGAGAGGAGTAGGTAGGAACCCGCTCTCGCTGTAGAAAAACGGTACGAAACGTATGACACTGAGCATCCAGAAGAAGACCAGTCCTCCCCATAAGACTCGTAGCAGACCGAATCCGTTTGCTTGTATTTCACGAAAGAAGAAATTGCGAAAAGCGTTCATAATGAGGTGTGGGGACACTGAGCAGTGGCATCTATTCGAGAAACCCACTCCGGTTTCCAGTTCTTCCACCACGAAACACTGTGCGGATACGTGTGCATGGGAAGAACAAAATGATCAATACGAAGACGTACGGGCGTGTCCGGGGCTAGGTTGTACCGTGCACACACTTGCTTTGCGTAGTGTGCTCGTATGGGAAGATTTCGTTCTCTGTATTTGGATTCTTCCAATCGTCGAATGGTCTTGAGTTGTACGGCTGCGTTCCAGAAAGAGACGGTACGAGGCTGCACTTCATGCACTCTGTGCCACTTCCCGTCTTGCTCAGCCTCCACTGCAAAGGACGTTACTCTGCGAAGCGGGTCAGGTGCGAAGAGAGTCCACTTTTGCCACTGGCTTGTAAGCAGAGTGTAGGGCTTTGTCAGTTCGTAGAAGTCCTTGGTAAAGAGTTCAATGAAATCTGCGACGAGGCTTCCGCTTTTCAGTGCTCGCAATTTTTTCGTTTGATCGGAAAAATCCGGCATTGCATACGTGGCAACCGCCACCATATGCCAGATGCAAAACAGAGAGACTGCCCATTCTTTCTTCGTAAGACTCATGAACAGATTGTATACATAGCTGCCGGGAAAAGAAGTTGCACATTGTCCCGAGAGACAGGCATTACTTCTGCTTCGGAAGCAGCAGTACTATCTCTCTTCCCACGAAGTGGTCCGGTCTGCGGTAGAACAGCGTCGGCTTTTCTCCGTCTTCGGGCTCCACGGGGAGCACGATGTCGTACGGAAGCTCTTCTATGACTTTCCAAATCTTTTCCAAGAAAACCGCTTTGGTTTTGGTTCGCCAAACCGGCCATGTGCATACCAACGGTACTCCCGGAAGCGTTTCTGCCGCATTGCGAAGGAAGCCTTCTTGCAGTGCTTCGTTCTCCGCTTTTTCTTTCATGGCATCTTTGAGCGTGGGTTTCACTTTCATGGGTGTGCCAAGGCTTGTTTCCGTGACCACAACGTCCGGAAGTTCTTTAAGCACAAACGGCTTAAGAGCATCGTGTTTCCATACAACGGAAGGTACTTCTTTTTTCAGTATCTTTTCTTCTTTTCGTATCCAGTCCAAATTTGTCGTGGTGCCTCCGATTGCCTTTTGAGCTTTATCGGATGCCAGTACCGGCCAGCCACGAAGCAGCGCCTCCATGGGTATCACTCCCGTGCCGCAAAACGGGTCGAACACCATAATCACAGGAGTTTTCTTTATGGCACTCTTACAGCCGTTTTCCGTGGCAAGCCATAGTCCGAAGTTCAGAAGTATTTGTGCAAGTTTCGGAGGAAGGAGCCCTACGGTTGTGTCTCGCACGGGTTTTTCCATATCACGCTTTGTGTAGGAATCGATGTCTTGTGCGGCAATGGTTTTGCCTACCCAGAAGAGATCTTCCCCCATTATGACTGTCAGTTCACATCCTTGGCTGCCATCCAGCAGACCTGCATCGTGGAGCAGTACGGTTGCCGCAGGTTTACGGTCCGACCCTACGTATCTGCTGGCTCTGCCATCTTTTTTAAGCGCATCCTTACACTTGCGGTAGAGCTGACGTACCACCTTCGGAGAGACTCCAACAGTGCGTAGTCCGAATGTAACTTTGCCGCGTTTCTTCGTTATTTCATTCAGCAGAACCTTGGGCAGGTCTGCCAGAGAGAGTTCGCTGCCTCCTATTTGTTCTGCCAGTACCACCGTTCCACCCAGTGCATTGAGTACGGATGGTTTCAACGGTTCTGTTGCGCTGAAAAGCGCTATCTTTTTATCCAGTACTTTCTCCAAAGAAAATCCGGGTACCACCGCAGCAAGTTCTGCGGTACTGATGTGCGGTTGGTGTCCCAGGAAAGCGGCGTAATGTTGCATGTAGGCACCAGTCTTCAGCAGAAGTTCTCCAAACTCAAGAAATGAGAGTGGACAGTTGCTCGGTGCATCGTAGAGCTCAATCTTTTGCGGCTGTCGGCGGGGACAGTACGGAATGTACTATAAGGAACAATGCGGTCACTCCAATGGGTGCTATTTGCACAAGGCCGCGTGCGTATCCCGTTTGATTCAATGCTTCGGTGGAAAGTCCCGTAAAGAAGAAGAGAGGCAATTGGCCTATATAGAGCAGAAGGAAGAATGCGGTGAATATGACAGTGGCGCTTCGCAGAGACTCCTTTTGAAAGAACACAATGCATCCGAGTAGCAGGGGAATGAGCAATGCCCAGTTCCCCTCGAAGAATGTGTTAATAATTATGGCGTATGCCACACCCTCTTGCCACGCGATCTCCAATCCCGATACGGATTTTGCGTTACCAAAGGGCAAATTGTGTGCCAGCTTAAACAAAATCCACGGTGCTCCCACAAGCAGCAATGCCATCGCAAAGTTGGAAACTGTTCTTCGTACCTGCTTTTCACCGAAGACATCATGTGCGTGTAAATGCCTCAAAATGAACACGAGGAGAAGGAGTATGACCGGCAGGTACAGCAGCAGTGCCTCGTTTTTGGTAAAAACGAGAAGCCCCGTAGCCAACGCGCCAAGTCGCAAAAAACTGGCGCTGTGTTCGTCGCTTTGAGCCGACACAGCTCCGTACAACATGGAGACAGCTGCAAAAATATGAGCCGCCATAAACACATCTGCATACGGGGTCACTCCGTGCATGAAAAAGAGTGGCAGACTGCTGAGTCCGTACACTCCTGCCAATGCCCAAGCGGCGGGCATACGCCTACGCAGAGTGCAGTACACCAAAATAAGTACGCATAGAAACCAAACGAAATGAATGGAGTTCGCCAGTCCTTCATGCCATTGCCTTGCCATGTCGGTCAGCATTGTTTTGGTCATGGAGACAGTGGGAGGGTACGAACTTACGCCTCCTACGGCAGTAATATCGTTGCCGATGGCAAACTCGAGCGTGAGTGCGTTGGTAATGCCAAACAGTTTTCCTCTCATGTTCCAGTTGTTAAACACGTCATCTTGGTACGGCGGTGTGCTTACCAAAATCACTGCGCCAACTATCAACTTGAGCAGAGTCCAACACATCAGGGTGGCAAGGAGTATGGTAACGGGCTTGGACAGCCGCACATTCTTCGGGAGAGAGGGGACAGGTTTTACGTGCCATGAAACGTGGAAGCGCATCCATAGCAGGGAAACAAGAAGGAAATAGCTAACTTGTATGCCCAAAAACCCCGTGAGACTCAGCGACATAAACCCGGCAATATGTGCAAGGAACGAGAGGTACATACTCAATGTTGTTCCAAGCAAGCACCCAAGTGTCCATCGCTCCAGATTCAATAGAACAGGATGCTCCTTCTCAACTAAGCGGAGCGTGAGCCATCCCGAAACTGTGGGAAGCAGTAAGCCGACGGGGAGCAGAAGCAGCATCATGACTGTTCGCGGAAGATAAATGTTCCCGTTTCAAATTCATGCAGTATTCCCCCGGGTCGTGTGAGAACAACTCCTCTGCTTTCCAGCTGATTCTTTGGATTCAAAATCACATCCGGTCTCTTGTAGACAACCCACGTATCCTTGGTGCCGTCTTGTTCCGGTTCTGTTGGCACAATGGGGTACGTGTAATATCGAATCAGCCCCAAGTATGGCCATCGCTGCGGCGCAAGGAATACATATTCTTTTCTGTCCTGTACGAGCGATGCCGCACCTGCGGCGAAATCCGTAAAGAATGATCGCTCTCTGAATGTGCGTTGCCCTATGGGTTTACTGAGGTAGGTGTCGTAATCATGTTTGGCGTTCCAAAGGAATTCCGTACCCATGCGAATGTCATATGTTATCCATAGCGCGGCCATTACTCCCGCCAGCGTAGACATCGCTTTCTTTTTTCGCGCAGGATACTTTTTTATGCCATAGACGGTCCACGCCACTGCAATGCCCATGACAATGTAGAAGTAGCGGTTTGCAGACTGTTCCATGGGCGGAGTACTTTTAAACATCATTTCACGGCCAATGGGGGTGAATGCAATGTGCGGACCCCATAAAAAATTGATGCTCGACGGTCGTATGGAGTCGAATGTCCAAAACGATCGCAGTGCCACCAGCAATTTCTCTACCGGATTCCACCCTTGCACGCGCAATCGATTGATAATCAGCTCACTGTCTGCAGGCAGACCGATGCCGATAAAATCGGTTCGCCTCTCCCATCGTTCGTATTTGGTCATATCCAGATAAATGCTCCCGACTCCGTTTGTGGGGGCAAGTCGCAAGGATGCTTTCGTCAGGTCATCGTTGTCCCGTCCTTTCTCATGCCAGTAGATGCCTGCTTCTATGTAGTCATCCGCTTTGTAGTCCAACGAAATCGTATCTATGGGATCTGCCGTAGAGACAGATCTTCCAAAGAGACTGCGTACGGTCGTGGATATCCGCAGACCTTCGGGAGTGGAAGTAAGAGAAGGGTCTCCCGCAACTTCCCATCCGCTTTCAAATGTTTCTCCCGCAAAACTCCACTCGGCACTGCGCATTGCATTCGCATGTGAGGGCGCAAGAGCACCGAGAAACAGAGTACCTATGAGAAGAGAGCGAATATTCACGGAAGCATGGTACATCCTTTTCATTTCCTATGCTGCCTGTGCGACATCTATTTCTTCGGGACCTCCGGCAACAACCGCTTTTATGCGTCGCACACCCGAAGAGGAGCTCTCTTCCTTCTTTATGGTAAAGCTTCCCAGCATTCCCGTGCGGGCGACATGCGGACCGCCGCAAATTTCTTTGCTGAACGTCAGCTTGTCGTTTCCAATAACGTACACTTTCACTTCACTTTCGTACCGCTCGTCAAACACTCCTATGGCTCCTTCGTCTTTGGCTCCTTCCACCGTGGTGATGTGGTACACAACGGGCAGATCTTCTTTGATTGCCTGATTCACCAGTTTCTCCACATGCTCCAACTGATCCGGAGTCATTTTGTCATCATGAGAGAAATCGAAGCGTAATCTTTCTGCGGTAATATTGGATCCTTTCTGGTACACATGGTCTCCCAATACTTTTCGCAGTGCGGCATTGAGCAAGTGCGTTGCCGTATGGAGTTTGGTGGTTTCTGCACTGTGGTCTGCCAGACCCCCCGAAAACTTCTTTTCCGCTCCCGCACGAGAGAGTTTTTGGTGCTCTGCAAACGCTTGTTGAAATCCTTCCATATCCACTTTCATGTGATTTTCTGCGGCAAGTTCTTGTGTCATTTCTATGGGAAAACCATAGGTATCGTACAGATGAAATGCCGCGAGTCCGTCTATGGTATTGCCTGCCTGCTCCACTGTTTTTTGGAATTGTTTCATGCCTTCGTGCAGTGCTTTGCCAAACTGTGTTTCTTCATGGCTCAGCGCATCACAGATTTCCTTCTTCTTTTCGGCAAGATGCCCGTAGAAGCTGCCGTACTGTTCTATGACCGTTTCGGCAATATTCGGAGAGAATGAACCGTTATGCTCTATGCCCAGAGCCCGAGCGGAACGAATGGCACGGCGAATAAGTCGACGAAGTACGTAACCCTGATCCACATTGCTCGGTGTAATGCCGTCTCCGATTATAAACACCGCTGCTTTTATATGGTCCGTGATGATACGTGCATGGCGTAACGTATCGGGATTCAGTTTGCCTTTTACCATTTCCTGCACGTCCTCATGCATGCGTAGCACGCGCTCGAGTATCGGTTTCATTGCATCTGTTTCGTACACATTATCCACTCCCTGCATGACGGCTGCCGTTCGCTCCAGACCCATGCCAGTATCCACATTTTGCTGCGTTAGTGGCTCGAACGTACCGTCGTCTTTTTTGTTGTACTGCATGAACACGTCGTTCCAAATTTCAAGCCAGTCATCTTCGTTTACGGCAGGATTGCCGTGCGGTTCTCCATTTCCCACCCAGTAGAACATCTCGGTATCCGGTCCGCACGGACCGGTTTGCCCGGCAGGACCCCACCAGTTTTCCTTTTTGGGCAGGAATGCGATGCGGTCTTCGGGAATACCGACTGTTTTCCAGTATCCTGCCGCTTCTTCGTCTTTCGGTGCATCGCTGTCTCCTTCAAAGCAGCTGACCGCGAGCATTTCTTTTGGAATTTCCAAAACCTTCGTCAGAAACTCGAAGCTCATTTCTATTGCTTCTTTTTTGAAATAATCACCCAAGCTCCAGTTGCCCATCATTTCAAAACAGGTGAGGTGGGACGAGTCGCCCACTTCGTCTATGTCCTGTGTGCGAATGCACCGTTGAATATCTGTCAGTCTGTTTCCCGCGGGGTGCGTTTCCCCTATGAGATAGGGGACCAACGGATGCATACCGGCTGTAGTAAAGAGTACCGTCGGGTCGTTTTCGGGTATGAGCGGTGCTCCGGGTACCACCGCATGACCGTGGCTGCGGAAGAAATCCAGATACGCTTGCCGAATCTCATTGGTGCTTCGCGGAGGCATAAGAGTGGGCAGAGTATAGCAGGTGCGTAACGGCACACTACTCCCTCTTCCCTTTTTCTTGGCTTAGGACAATGCCGTACCGGAGTAGTCCGTACATCGCATGAGTTTCCCTCTTGCTCTTTTGTACGTGTGAGAGCCATTATAGGTCACTTACTTATCAGATGTTTTTCTTGTATAAAAGTCAAGTATACGCTACTTTTGCTTCTCATGCCCGGTGAGGTATATACAGAGTCGGCAGTGGAAGAACGACCGTTTGTAATAGGTCCGTTGTCGCCGGAGGAAGAAGAATTTATTCCTGAGTACATCAGGAAAAACCTGCAGAGAGTACGCGATGAGGGCATAGATGGAAATGATGCAAACATAAAAGTTCCTGGGATTACCGCAGCAATCGGTGCGCTTATTACAGAGATAGATGGCTATTTAAAGAGATGTCTTCTGAGCGGTATTTTGACTCAACGACAGTGCAGTGATGCCATGGAACGTATTGCTGCCGCGGGGAGGGGAAAGGGTCTGGAGCACGAGCCGGAGGTCGTGACGAATGTGTATGAGAGAGTGCTGAATAAAATTACAATGGAGGTTAAAATTGCGTTGGAGGAAGCATTGGTGAATCATCTGGAGCATGGCAATAAAGACCCTTTTAAAACCATTGAAGGAAAATACTGGGTAGATTCCGACGGTCATTTTCATTCGTGGTCGTTTGACCACGGTGATGGTTTTGAGCCCGCAGCGATTGCCGACCCTACAGATTCCGATCATCTTGAAATTCCCAATGGCAGAGGTCTTCTGCTTGAAAAAATGTTTATGGACACGGTGGAATACGGTTCTCAAGGAACGTCCGGGCAGATTGGCACGAGTGTGCACATGACGAAACTTACCGGTACGTTGACGCAACGAATGGTAGAAGCGGATGAGGATGATGATCCTGAAGATGGAGAAAAGAATGGTTTTCCAGAGCTCGCCCTAGACAGATACGTTCGTCATGCCATGCATGGTATTCTTGATGACAGGCAAAAAAATCAGGACGCAGATGCCAAAAAAGAGGCAGAACGAGTAAAGAATAAGCAATTAAGAGAAGCATGGTTCGGAGCGAAACAAAAATTGATTACATGGTTGGAGGGAAAGTGGACCGTGCGTGAGCATTTGTCTGCGACAGTTGCCAACATAGGCAAAAGAGTACGGCGAAAGACGAAAGACCCGAAGCACGGAGAGTAATACTATTTGGAGTCTTCGCTCTTCAACTCTTCGTATTTGTCGTAGAAGGAGTTGCCCACGGTTCCAATGAAGAACAATACTCCTTTTGTCAGTTTTTTTACGTTGTGCACATACTTGTTCTCATGTTTCTTGCCCGTAGGGGCAGGCATGTCTCCGACAGAGCGCATTTTTTCAAATCCCCATTCACATATGTCATCCACACCGTTTTGAAGGTGCGCGAGACAGTGCCCTATGCAGTTCGCCCAAAAGTTGCCTTTGTCTCTCTTCATGCCGTCCATACTAACAAATATGGTGCATTTCTGCCAGAATGTCAGAAAAGCAGGGGAGCGGGAGTACAATACGCACAATCGTTCACAGCACTGCTCTTCGTTGTACACCATGTATGCTGCCGTTGCCCCCGCTTCGCCCCCTGCTTGTTGAATGTAGTATTTTGGGCAGAGCTACGGTGGGCAAGAGGAGTGAGTGTATGGTATTCTTTGGCTCTCGGTCGTTTACATCACTGGGGATGACAGGTTTCGACAGCGTGATTTCTAGCGTTCGCTAGCTTCTGTTCGGGATGGCAACGGTTCCCGATACCCACTTGTTGCACACTATAATTGCCGACTCTCTAGTTAGCAGAGCCAATCGTATTGCTGAAGGTGTTCTCGCTCGTATGAGCTTGACCCCTCAGTTTGCAATGGCTGCATAAGTTCGCTCTACGCGAACGCGTCTCTCCTCCCATCCTCGCGTAAGAGGAAGAGGCGTCACTTAGCGAGGTGAGTATGAACCTGACGTGATTCATACTGACATAAAGCGTCACCCCTCTCTGCCGATCTTGGCCTCATTCTTATGGCAGCGAGTATCGAACGAGGCATGACAGTATGAGCACGTTCTCTACACGTTGGACCCGGGTTCAATTCCCGGCATCTCCACCATGATTCGATAACTGATTATCAGAATCATCCGAGTCATCATCAAGTTTCGGAATTCTGTGTTCAACTATTACCCTTCCATTGCGGTAAACAGTAACCCGATGAATGAGCAGACATACAATCTGTTCTTTCACCTGTTTGCTGATGGTTTTGTATTTTTTCCTGTATACCCTTGCTAATTTCTCCAGAGAATTGAGCATTTGCTCTTTCTCCTTTTCACCATTGACCAATCCCGTTAAGCGCTCCTCCTCTTTTACCAGTACTTCAATTTCATCATTGATTTCCCTTGCGAGTTTATCGTGACGGTTCTCTGCAAGGGAACCACGCCCTAAAGCCCTTCCCAGACGTGTTAGCTCTGTGTCTTTTTCCTGTAATGCTTCCCTTGTAACTACCAATTGATCTTCGTATTCCTGTAATTTGGATTCCTGCTTTAGCTTTCTTTCCAGTGCAGCAAGATATTGCTTGGGGTTATTCAGCAACTCTTCGATTCGAAAGGTTCTCATTGTTGTTTTCTTTGAAGCGCCTCTTTCGTATCAGCCAACATGCCGTCTTCCATTTCCTGTTCAGTCAGCATGCAATGGTCCCAAAGCTCTTGATACAGCGGGTCCATACTGAATCTGACTGTGCCATCCTTATCACTTGGAACCTCCGAAAGACCACTCTGGTATTCCGGAAGCAGAGGATTGGAAAGGAGCTGATTGAGAGCGCGTTGGTGAGTCAATAATTCATCCAAGTATTTCTCCGGTAGCCGTTCTTTCAGGAGGGTAACCTGATTATCGATGTGCCACACTTTCCATTGCTTGATGGCATTAAACCGCTTCCAAATTTCCTCTCCTTGTTTCTCGTACGCGTCCGCAAGAGTGGAGAGGTTGTGCGTACAATCCGCGCAACTCACCATCAAGGATTCTTTCGAGGCAACCTTGAGGTGTTCTAGGTAGAGTTTCTTCCGTTCTTTCCAAGGAAGAGATTTGTCCTGTTCCGTTACTCCTTCGACGATTTCGAGTACGTTTGCTCCGAATTTCTGTCCGATCTCTGTGTGGTACTTGCCCTTTTCATTTTCCGGAACATCCTCCAAGACATCATGGAGAAGCCCGGCGATACAAGTGTCTTCATCGGCTCCCCAGTGGGTCAGAAGACCGAAGACGGCCATAGGATGAGTAATGTAGGGCAAACCATCCCCCTTGCGGATCATGGGACTGTGCACGAAAACAGCCAATGATATGGCTTCCAGTAGTCTGGGAGTGAGAAAAGTATTCATAGTTGAGTTGGTGAAAAAAATAAACGGTCGCGAAATCATTCGTTCCTCATGCGAGAATTGAATAATTTTCTGATTAGCCAATAGGAGGCGCCCGCTTATTTCTTTTCTTGTAAGGAAAGAGATGTTTTCTTCCCTTCCTTGAAACAATAAACCGAAAAGGCGCTGACAGCCGTTTTTGAAGCTGAGGTGCCATGTGCCTTAAGGGTAGCACGCCCTCTGTAATTTGTCACTCTGATTCATGGGCTTTTCTGCATAACAACAGCCGCAAAAAAAACAGTTCAATGAGCATGGCGTTCCGAATGTGGATTACCTGCAAGACATCTTGCGTGCGCCTCGGGAGAAAATTGATAAAGTTGTCGGTCTAATGCCCACGCAAAAAACCAGTCTGCGGCTTACCGTATTCAAAGTTGAAAAAACAAAGTGGAAGGCTGTTGCAAGCCGTCACAGGCTTCGTCTTTCTGAGTTCGTGCGATGGACGGTAAATACCAAGGTCAGAATCCCCACGTTGGATCTTGCAAAGAAACTGGAGAAAAAGAAACCTGAACAAATGTGCATCATCGACGTCACAAACTACGATGCCCAGTGTTCAATGTTTTGATTTGAGTGGTGTGCGTATAGAAGCGAAGCTGAATAAGGGCTAAACTAGCAACTCCATTCTACTTCTTACTATGTCTAGTTTTGAAGAATATAGAGAGAGATTTAAAAAGCTGACCGATGTCGAGCTCCAGGATACTTTGAACAAAGACTGTGGCAATCCCGGGTGGGTAGCAGCAAGGGGATTTTTTCTATCTGCTCTGAGAGAGGAATTTGAAAGTCGTGGTCTTGATTATTCAGTTGCCCAGGCTCAAGCCAAAATATTTTATGAGCAGAAGAAAAAGTTACAGTCACGAGGTGAGAGAAAACCGCTATGAATATCGACCTCGACATCGACGGGACTATTGTCACTCGTGAATATGAACTTGCAATTGCGACGATACTTACGATATTTCTGATCTTTTACTTCATGATAGTGGAGTTTACTGGGAAATGAGCTCCGACCAGCCTAGGATGAGTTGTTCAAGGCGGTGTAAACTTTTCCGCAGGATGTCCACCATTCGACTCGTCGTTCGCTTTCAGCGAACTCCTCGCTCATGGTAAACCACAAAATCCTTAATATGGTATGGCATTACTTTTTGACCTATGCCATAATAAGGATATGTTAGATCCACGAATACAAAAACGGCTGGATGAGAAGCTCAAGAAATTAAATGCTCTTCGTCCGCTCAATATATCTCAAGTGCAAAAACTACGAGAACAGCTGGAGATTGAAATGACCTACAACTCCAATGCAATTGAGGGGAACAGTCTAACCCTTCGTGAGACATGGCTCGTCTTGCACGAAGGAATTACCATCAAGGGGAAACCTCTTAAAGATCATCTCGAAGCAAAAGACCATAGAGACGCATTGGAATTTTTGTACGAACTCGTTTCTGGCAACCAATGCACAATCTCTGAACATCTCATAAGGCAACTGCACCAGCTTGTCGTAAGAGAAACAGAGAAGGAGTATGCAGGAAAATATCGCGATGGTGCTGTGATAATCGGAGGAGCAATGCACATTCCTCCTGATGCTTCACAAGTTCCGGGACTCATGAAAGAACTGATGGAATGGCTCCAAAAGAATGAAAAGAAGCTCCATCCCGTTGTCTTATCTGCATTGTTGCATCACAAACTCGTTGCCATTCACCCCTTTTTCGATGGAAATGGAAGAACATCTCGTCTCGTCATGAATGTCACGTTGATGCGCAAGGGTATTCCACTGGCTGTCATTCTCAAGGCAGATCGCAAGAAATACTACACTGTGTTGCAGAAAGCAGACGACGGAAACACGGAACCGCTTGTGCTCTTTGTTGTCCAATCTGTTGAGCGCTCTCTGGATCTCTATATTCGAACCTTTGCCAAAGAAGATACTGGAAAGTTGGTCAAATTGTCGGATGCCGCAAGGAGTGCAAAGTACAGCGCAAAGTACTTAAATCTCCTCGCGCGAACAGGTAAACTGTTTGCGGTCAAACGTGGTCGGTTGTGGTACACGACAAAAGAGGCAATCAGGGAGTATGAACAAGGTCGTTTACGGAAGCGGTAATCTGCGCCTATTCTCCAAAATCCTACTCGTATGACCCATAAAAAATCAATCTCCACAAATAAAAATCTGGCATGCCTGCCACTGTCGCACATGTACGACGCGGCCTGCCCGCCGAAGCTCACTATGCGGCTCACTGCGTTCGCTCACAGTCCTTCGATGTATCTGAAGGAGTGTGACTTCGTACGTCGAACAACGACACGGCGTGGCGAAAACAAGTTACCGTGAAACGGAAACTTGTATACACTGATCTTCTCCGGAAAGAGAAGATGGCAACTATCAGATGTCCAAAGTGCGAAAAGAATTCCGAAGCGGAAATACCCGTGGGACAATGTCAGTACTTTTATGTTTGTCCACACTGCAGCGAACGCCTAAAAGCACAAGGAGAGGATTGTTGTGTGTTCTGCTCCTATGCAGATGTACCTTGTCTAACTGCACAGCAATACTGATTCAAATACCATCATGGTAACTCCTGTACGGAAGCGACAAAGCTTTGGAGAAAGATTTTTTCTGTGTTGTAACCACCTTTGATCAAAATTTGTATTCAAGTATACTGCCTTCATGTTCCGGGGCGCCAAGTATGGCAGTGACTCAGTTTCCGATGAAATCCGGAACCGCTGCGTGGCAATCGTCGGTATGAATGCGACGGGAAAGAGTAACTTCGGAAGAGCATTGGCATCTGCGTTGCACATGAAGAGGTGCGATATAGATGCTGCCTTTGTACGGCAATATGGTGCTATTCAGGCTTTTATAGAGAAAGAGGGGAATGAAAAATACAGAAAATATGAAGAAGAATTGGTACTGCGTTCCATACAGCCGGGGTACGTACTTGTGCTGAGCGGCGGAGCCATAGAATCCGAAGCGGTACGAAAGTCACTCGCGAAGAATGCAGCAGTTATTTGGATTCGTGCAGGCAAAAAACGTGTGATGAGAAATATTTCGAATGCAAAAAGAGAGCGACATGAATTTGTCGGTAAAGATGTGCGAAAAACCGCGGAAGACCTGCTTGCAATCAGAGATCCTCTGTACCGAGAAGTGGCAGATATTACCCTTGCGGAACGTGTGCGCTATTCGCAGTATATTCCCGTTGCCATCAGAGAGCTTCGTACGTTCCACGGTCACGAACCTTCGGTTTCCGAGTCGCAAAATAAATGCTCTTGAAGCTGTTACAGACAGTGTATACTGTGCGAGCTTGCAATGAAGAAACATGACACATCACTGAACGGAAAAACCCTTCTTGTTGTTAATACCGGTTCTCCCAAGAAGCGTTTTATTTTTCAGCGGTTAAAAAAATTGGGTATCAGGGTAGTGGTGATAAACAAGGAAAAGAACTGGGCGCAGCCCTACGTGGATGAATGGATTCTCACGGACACATACGATCGTTTGGCCGCGGTGGATGCGGTGCGTGTTTGGGTAAATGCCTCCAAATCAAACAGATTTGACGGTATTACCACGTACTGGGAAGACGATGTTCCTCTTGCCGCACGTTTATGTGCGGAATTTAAAATGATGGGCAATTCTTTGGAAGCTGCGAATATTACGCGAGACAAATATCGTATGCAGGAACGACTGAAACAATGCGGTTTCAATTTTATAGATCAGCGATTGCTCAAAACGGAGAAACAGCTGGAAGAAGCCATGAAGCATATCGGTTTTCCCGCAGTCATGAAGCCGGTGGCGGGAAGTGACAGCCAGTTTGTGCTGCGTGTGGACGACGAACAACATGCCCGCGATGCTTTCTCGTATCTGCGCCGAAATTGCAATGCCGCATACGATCCCATTTTTCAATTCAACAGACATTTTCTGTATCAGAAATTCATAGAAGGTCCCGAGTTCAGCATGGAGTGCTATTGCCAACACGGTGTGCCGCACATTGTGGGAGTGCATGAAAAAACAATTATGAAACCGCCGTTTTTCATGGAAACGGGAGATTATTGTCCTCCGAGAATAGATGAAGAAGAGCTTGGCGAACTAAACGATGCGGTGAAAAACGCATTGATAGTGTTCGATATTCAAAACAGCTTGGCTCATGCGGAAATAAAACTGACTGACGACGGACCGATGATCATAGAAATTGCCTCTCGCATGGGCGGAGACTACACCTACGACAATGTTCTCAGTGCGTACGGGTTCGATATGGTCGACGCATCGGCCTACATCGCGTTGGGTCAAAACGTAAAACAGAAGGCGAAAGAAACGGGCAAATGTATTGTCAGTCATTTCTTCATACCCGAACATTCTGGCATTATTGCGAAGTTCCGCGGAAAAGATGAACTGAAGAAAGCGGGATTCAGCAGCTCGTTTTCCAAGAGCATAGGTGATTCTGTCTTTGTGCCCCCCGCAGGATACGAAAATGTCGGGTGGATTACATCCGTTGCGTCATCGTTCGCATCGGCAGAAAAAAATCTCTCGAACATACTGGGGAAGGTGGCAATAGAAGTGACGCCGTTTCGCAGTACGTCTTCCATCGGACGAACGAAGAGGCGTGGCAGAACGGGAGCGGCATCTCTGGCGAATACTCACTCGAGACAAGGGGCAAAAATAGAGAAAATTCGCACGCTTCCCAGACGGTCGCTCCGTAAGCTTCATGTGGGCATAGCATGCAACGTGTATCAATCAAACGGTGCCAATGCAGTCGAAGCAGATTTGATGTCTGTGGGACGCAACATAGAAAACACCCTCATAGAGAGAGGGTACAAGGTCACATTCATAGACTTCAACGATGTGCCGAAAGCAATAGAGCAATTGGCCTCGGAAGGCATAGATATTGTGTTTAATGTGTGTGAGCGCATTAACGACAGCAGTTTACTGGAGCCGCATGCCGCCTCTATTCTCGATATCATGCAAATTCCGTACACGGGTTCCAATCCGTTTACTTTGGGTCTCTGCATAGACAAAATCCGCGTAAAGAAACTGCTCGCGTTCCATGATATTCCGACTCCGCGGTGGGACTACGCATATGCGATGGACGACGCGATAAGCGACGATCTTCGCTATCCGCTCATCGTCAAACCCGCCAATACGGATAACTCCATAGGTATTACCAATAATTCGGTGGTGACAAACACCAAAGAGTTACAGCGACAAATGGAAGAAGTGATAGTGCAGTTGGGCAGCCCCGCACTGGTGGAAGAATACATAGAAGGCGACGAGTACGATGTGTCCATTATCGGGAATGACGAAGAAGATTTGAAAGTACTTCCGTTATCACGATCCATCTTCACGGCAATGCCCGAGGGGTACTGGCATATTTATCCTTTCGATGCCAAGTGGACCGAAGAAGATGCGTACGAGAGAATAGTCATAGACAGGCCCGCAAAGATTCCGGGTCGCTTGGCTTCGCTTATTTCGGAAGTGGCTCTCGATACCTACAACATTCTGGATTGTCACGACTACGGTCGTGTGGAAATTCGTACGGATGCCGAGGGGAATCCCTATGTATTGGAGTTAAATCCGAATCCTTCCATCAGTATCGGCGATTGTGTGCCGAACTGTGCGAAGCTGCTGGGTATGGACTACGGAGACTTTTTGGAAGAAATAATGCGTATGACCATCCGTCGCTACAAAGACCGTCCTCCGTACTATCATTTGCAGACAAGTATCCTCTGAACGTATGTCTGCAATTTCGTCTGTCGTCGTAGAGGATTTGGAGCAAGCCAAAGATGTGTGGAACGCACTTTCCCCGCATGAAAGTCTGTATGACGAATGGGAGTTTCGCAGATTATTTTATAATCCTGCGAAGTCAGCATTGCGATTCATTGTGGCGAAAGACAGCAGCAACAAGCCGATAGCATTGCTGCCGTTGCAGCAAAGCACCATTCAGGGCTCACTGACTCTGGAGTTCTTCGGCGGGCAGTTTATGGAGTGCAATCGTTTATTTACGCACCCCATGCATTCGGAACTGTCTTTGGAAGATTTTCTTTCCGTGCTGCCGGGAAATTACTGGCTGGATTACATCATTCCCATGGATGAATTCACGAAAAATTTGCCCTTGGATGACTACGCATACAGTTTGCCGATTGCAGGATATACGAATGTTGCAGATTTTTTTGCAAAGAAAATCGATTCGGATTCCATTCGCCAGGCCATACGAAAATTACTGCTACATCCGTTTACCTTCAGGGAAGGTACGTTCGAAGACCTTTCGCCTATGGTGCTGCTTTTGGAAAAACAATTCGGTACGGAGTCGCTCTTCGCGGAACCGGCATATCTCGCCGCTTTACGCACGTTGCTAGAGGGCGATATTCCGTGCGATTTTCGCGTTCTTTGCAGCGGGGGGGTTCCCGTAAGTTTTGCTTTTTCCGTTCTCTACGCGGGGTGTTACTATTTTCTGGCTACCGCAACAGACAGATCTGCGTACAAAGATATCGGTAAACTCATTATCTATCATGTCATAGACAGAGCAATTTCGAAGGGGTGTTCGCATGTGGAAGCTGCGGCAGGGGATTGCGGCTGGAAGGAGCGTTGGGAATTTGAAAGAATACCTCTCCATGAGTACAAAAGCGGTGTTCCTTCTCAAGAAGAAGGCAGAGAGTAAGTTATTTCTACCACCATTTCTTCCATTTAAAGAGCACGAGCATGACAATGGTAAGCAACATCATGCCTCCCCATACCGCAGGGTATCCCCATGGCAACTCCAATTCAGGCATGTAGTGAAAATTCATTCCGTATACACCGACAATGAACGTAAGAGGAATGAAAATGGTAGAGACAACAGTCAGTGTTTTCATGACAGTATTCATTCTGTGACTCATCACGGAGAGATAATTATCCAACATGTTCGCAAGTAATTCACGGTACGTATCTGCCGTATCTGTTGCCTGAATCGCATGATCTTGGAGATCACGGAAAAACGGACGAGTTTTCTTTTGAATCAACACGGATTCAGAGCGATTCAGAGAACCTACAACATCTCGCATGGGCTGTATTGTTTTCCTCGCAAACAGGACTTGCTGTCTGAGTTGGTAGATTCTTGTCATTACTTCATTACTTGGTTCCGACATTGTGTCTTCTTCCAAGTCTTCAATGCGATCTCCCATTGTATTTAAGATTGCAAAATATGAGTCTACGACTGCATCAAATAATCTGTAAAAAAGGTAATCTGCGCCGGATTTACGAATTTTACCCAGTCCTTTACGCAGTCGTTCTCCGGTGGGGTCGAATGCATCTTCCGGCTGCTCTTGCAGCGAAACCACGATATTGTCCTTTAGAATCAAGCTTATGTGCTCCACTCCGACATGTCCGTTCTCATCCTGCAGGTGCAGTATTTTTATGACGGCAAAGAGGCAGTCCTCAAATTCTTCTATTTTTGGTCTCTGCGACGTGTTCACGATGTCTTCCAAGAGAAGAGAGTGTAAATTCAGTTGCATGCCGATAGTATTTATCAGTCGTGTATCGTCTATTCCGTCCACATTTATCCATGTCACACCTTTGTACTTTGTAAGGTCAGGAAGTTCTTTTATATCTTTCAGTACGGTTTCATCACATTTGGATTCATCATATCGCCAAATTGTGATTGTAGGCTTTTCCACTTTCTTCTTGCCGATGTGCGTCAGCGTGCCGGGAGATTCGCCTTTTTTCGAATGTGTTTTTACAAAAAGGGGTATGTGCGGAATTTTTCGATTGTTCATAGGAAGAAGTATCTCTTATCTTCCTTTGCAAAGGAAGAATTTTTACCCGTAGGTTCCGCGATCAGCAATGAGTTTTATATTACGCTGCTCCCCATAGGTCGTAGACAAACAGCACTATTTCAACGGCAATGAGTACGATAATCGTCACTTCCAACCAGAAAGATTTTCGTGCTTCCAACAGGTGAAGAATAAACTCCGAATGTTGCATAAGCAGTTCCAATTTATAGGTGAGTTGCTTGTGTCGCATTTCAATTTCATATTCTTCCAATAAGTCCTTGTAAAAATCGCAGAGATCGGTGTCGTCCCATACGAGATCCGGCGTATCTAACATCGACATGGAAATCGATGTTATTTGGTGCACATCCATAGCTTCACCGGATATGCGCAACATTTTTCTGTTGGACACATAGCCCAATAAAGAGCTCTTCTTGCGCGTTACCAGTGGTTGAAATTGCAGTGTCAGCTTTTCTAGATTGAGTTCTTGCTTTTCTAATCCCAGTGACCGTGCGAGAATCAGTGAAATAACTGCGATAGATTTGGAATCGATAGACGGGACAGTTATACGATCGTCTCGAAAACTGAATTGTGAACCCTCTTCCACTTTTCCCGTTTCTCGGAGAGGGGACTCTTGCACATGTACAATATGTTCGGCGATGTCTGCGAAGAACCGTTGTTCTTCATTGGCAGAAAAATCCCAAAAAACCACGACTCCAAACGGGAAAATAACAACATTCTTCTTCTTCCATTGCACGATAAGAGGATTTCTCATAACAATACTCTCCCGATTACTTTTGATCATCGGTTTCAAGGCAATGGAATCGCCGATATGAACAGCAGATACTCTTATGTTCGTAGTATACACCTCCTTCGAGCAATGTTTATTCATTCTCTTATTTTTATGTATGAGCGGCAATTACATAGCATGAAAGTCACCCATGCCTCCACAAATTCTTTTTTCGAATTCCATTCGTGTATAGCTTGTTTCCGAGGTATGATTCTTCCTCACCTTCATGGAGATCCAAACTGTCATCCTAGGCGTTCTTTGTGCGTTGTCACTGCTCGTGATGCCGGTGCTTCTTCGTGACTACAAAAAAACGTCGGCTAAGCGTAATCATTTACTTGCAGCATTGTCTGCAGATAGCAAAACATTGCGATCCAACTCGAGCAAGATTGGCATTCTCTATGCCGCCATGACTTTTATTTGGATCATCGCGGCAATCATTGTTTTCTTACTGCTTTCACGGGGTTTCATTTTATGACAGACCAGCTCACGCAAGAGCGGCTTATTTATGCGGTCAGTACCCACTGGGCGAAGTATGTTTCCAGAGCACTGATTGCTCATTTGCTTGCAGGCACAGCCATCATCTTAGTAGTCATAGCTTTCGTGACAGCCCCTAAAATGCATGAAATCGGACAAGATATTTTTCTGGTGGGAGTGTTGCTTTTTTTCTTCGCACACCATTTCTTCTTTCACAAGCTGATGAGTGAAGCACTGCTCGATATTATCATTACCGACGAACGGGTGATTTACTTTGATGATTGCCTGCTGACATGTGATGACGAGCACGAAATACCGATTCATAAATTAACGGGTGTGGAAGTACGGCAGCATGGTCTTATTCAGAATTTTCTGAACTATGGGATAGTATGGTTTGATACGGGAGGGGGTATAGTGGAGTTGAAAAGGTCCATTCCTTTTGTTCCGCACCCCGATGAGTTGGTCAGTACGATTACCGAACTTATGCGTCGCAACAGACTATACGATTCTCATTCATGAACATGCGTTACAGATCTATCGGCATTTGCTTTACGATTTTGTGTGCTGTCGCACAGACCGTACATGCGCAGGATGAGTCATTGAAGACTATCATCATAGATGAAACTCTGCTCAAACAGCTCTATGAAAGGCAGTTGCGGTATCCCGATGATACGTACATTCAAAAGCGCATAGCGGATGAACGAGGAGTCATACGAGATTTCATAGAAGAAGAGCTGCAGAAAATTGTCACTCCACCGGTGGAAGAAATAGAGTTGGACGCTTCGGAATTTCCCAAAGCCATAGACAGGCAAAAAAATGTTGTTGCCGGTCTGGAAGACAGACTTCGCGAACGAAAAGTGGATTTGGATCTCTTGCAGACAGAGGAAAAGAAATACTATTTGGATCCTCGGGTAGGCACAGGTGTTCTTACGGACGACAAGTTCCGTCTGACGAGATCTCACGAAGGTCTGCTAGCAAAAAAAGCAATCATAGAAGAGAGGATTGCAGTGGTGGAGTTGCTGCTGCATCAGCAAAAGAGTCGCTACGACAAATTGCTTGTTCAGCAGCGCTTACAGCATTTCAGTCTGTTTATAAGCATAGGGAAATACTTGCTGGTCATATTTTTTGTGTGGTTTTTAGAAGCCTACATTCGCAGAAAATATCTTTCTCAAATTCACGACGCGGAGAAACGATACACAATTACAAAGGTGTTTTCCTCGGTGACATACGTCATGCTCTTCGGTTGGTTGATAGCAACTCTTTTTGCCAAGCAGCCGGGAATTCTAGCTTCGTTTGCCATTGTGGGTGCCGGTATTGCCATAGCTCTTCAGGATGTGGTGAAAGATATTTTGGGATGGATGGTCATATTGCAGCATCGCCTCTTTTCCACGGGAGATCGCATTACCATCGGTGAGTACACGGGTGAAGTGGTGGATATAAATATGCTTCGGGTAACCCTGTTGGAAGTGGGGCTTCCACCCAATGTCATTCTTGAGCATACGGGAAAAATTTTGTCGTTACCCAATGCCCTTGTTCTTACGCAGGCCATTACCAATCACAGTAAGACATCTGACTTTGTGAATGCGGAAATGCATATCACGATTACGTTTGAGAGTAATTCCGTAAAAGCGAAAGCGATTCTCGGAGAAGTTCTGCAGGAAGAAACATTGCGTTTTACGGAAGCAGAACGAATTCAGTATATGCGGAGAACACGTTCCATGTATGTGCAGCGTCAGATATCCGGACCTGCCGTCTATATGGAAATTTCCGCAGACGGTGTGAATTTCATTCTTCATTTTTCCACTCCCATCGGAGAGAGGCGCTCTGTGGTAACCAAGCTTTCTGAATGTATTCTTGCAAGATTCAATGAAGAAGACGATATCACACTGGCATACAAGACCATTCGTTACTACAAAGAGGGAGAGGGTAGGAGTGACAGCAGGCAGTAAGCAGCGGGCATCGATGAGCGGGAAGCGGGCAGCATGAGCAGGAAGCTGTAAGCCTCTGTGTGGTACAAAAGCCATATTGTATGAGAAATTTGACATTTTATGGAAAAAGAATACAATCTACTCCTCATTTCCCATCATTCCCATGGTCAACACTCTCGAACAGGAACCGGATTCTACGGAAAGCACTGCAATCATTCAGCTGAAAGCTGATGGCTCTCAGGAAACTGTGACAGACGAAACAGGCTCATTGAAAGAAGCAGGCGATGTTCGTGCGGTGGCGGGAAATATTACGGACAGACGTATTCAAGATCTTCTCACTCAAAAGCTTGCGGAAGGTGCAACGGAGTTCGGTATAGATGTCAGTCAGGTCGGTGCGTCCGAAACGGTGATAGCTCAACTGAAGAAGCAGCAGGTCAAACTTCGTGAAAAGGGAATCACCATGGATATCCTCGGTTTGGATTCTGCGGATCTTCAGCGGGCGGATGTGAAAGAAATGCAGCAAACGAGCGGCGTGAAAGTATTTACGCAGAGAGACACAGGCAAAGCTGTTTCCGCAGAAAAGGAAACAAAACTTGCCGCCTAAAGCAGCATGCCACCCGAAAGACAGGAACGCGAAAACATCACCCTCCCTCCCGTGAGTGCGGATGTCGCTATGCCTGATTTTCTTGTGGAAGCGGGGTACAAGCCGAATGCCGTACCGCGTGTACGCATAGAAGGTCACAAGAATTCCGTATCGTACAACTTCAGATTCCAAGCAAATCTTCAGGATGGATGTATTATTGAACAGGTAGAGAATCTGTTGGAGCACAGAGGCGCGACGGGGAGCATAGGCTACGTTCGTCGTGAAGCGGAGCGCTACATGCGCGATATTCTCAGCGGTGCGGCTCTTGTACGCTCATCTCAGAGGAAGAGGCCTGCGGCGTAGAGATTCACTGGCTTGCCCCTCCAAAGAGTGAGCGCACATGTAATCTGGCAAACCAGCTTCTTGCTTTAACGGTGAAGCCGGGTACGTGCATAATCTGAAACACAGATTGCACATGCATGGTATCCACGTCGTCCAATTCCTCTTCGGGTTTGTGTTTTACAGCCCAGAAACTAAGCCCGACTTCATGTTCTCGCAGCTCATTGAAAGTCGGGTCTTCATTGTTTGCAGCCAGTCCGTTTCGGTGTTTTGCGAATTCGGGGTGAGAACTGAGGAGATTCATAACGGTAGCGAGTTCTGCGTACGTCGTGGGTAGCTCCAAGCTCGGAAGAGATTCCTCGCGAGTCGTTTCAGCTTCTCTTTGTGCCAAGATATCGGTTGTCATAATAGAGAAAGAAAAATGTATATATCCTTTCTACGTACTATGGCTTTTCGTGGTCAATGTGTCCGAAACCGAAGGAGCGGCACAGTTCAAAACTATTACAGGCGTATGGAGAAAAGTATTCCATTTTTCGTATTCACTTCGCAGCAGCTGTTCACTTTGTGAACAAATTGCAGCCATGGAAAAGTATGTTATCGCTTCTTCTCAATGAGAGAGAACGAGCGCAGCAACTGGTCGAACTGACGCGTAGCAACGAGATTCCCGGCAGAGCAGAGAGCCGTGAGTCGGTATACTCGTCCTTTTGTCATAATCAGTGCTCGTTTGGAGCCGCAACCCACAGAGTAGTCTTCGTAGACTATTGTCCAAATCGGATCTGCAAGCACGTCTTCCAACACGGTGATGTACGGACTGTTATCGAAGTCCGAAATCAGAAGATCCGTATCGATATTATCGTAGCCATCTATATAGAAACTTCGTTCGTTGCATTTGCCGAATCCGGGGCAAGATTGATCGTCGTGACCCAAGTAGACTCGCCAGCTTGAACGTTGCACGGGTACGCCGTCATTGGATATTCCGCGTGCCTGAAAGAAAGGAGGAGGCCACGTATCGGGGTAGGTAAGGGCAAAGCCCTCTGTTTTGCGTACGTAAGGGAGTCGGGGAATTGTTTCTGCGAGGTCGGCATAGGTAAGGGTGCGCTTGGAGGTGACAGTAGTTGCCAGGTGCGCATTGGTAAGGCGGTAAATCATCTCCGCCATTTCTCCGCGAGTAATGGGGTACTGAAAGCCCCGAATAGTGGGCGGTATGGCATTCAAATCAGCCAAATCTTCCACGTACGGCTTGTACCAGACATCTTGTTTCGCACGAATGTCATGTCGTTCCGGACTTAAGATTCCGTACGAGTTGGCGAGAATCTTTGCCGCTTCCGCAAAATTGATTCCGTCCTCGGGACGGAAAGTGCCATCCGGGTACCCTTGAATAATTTCTGCCAGAATACCGACACAGAGGTACGGACCGTACCAGTCCAGATAACTCACATCGTCAAAACGAATAACATCCAGAGCTTCTTTACTGTCAGGCAGACTTTCGACGCATGTTTCTATGACGAATTCGGAAAAAAGGGTGCTTACGATTATTTTTGTGAATTCCGCCCGAGAAATCGGCAAGTCCGCACGAAAACTTCTGTCGGGATACCCGCGTACTATGCCTTCTCTCATAATGTAGTCTATTGCTTCACCGTATGGGTGATCATCCGGTACGTCCCAGAACCGTGCGGATGCGGTTGGAGCGACGGAAACAAGACCGATGATGAGCAGTACGCGAAGAGTCCTCATATGCAGAGGACTGCATCATACCATTGACCGAGATAAAAGTGGGAGTATGCTTGGCGCAGGTTGCATCATTTCGCCGCAACAATTCGTATGACCGCCGCATCGCTTATAACTCTGCGTGAAACTCTGGAAGCCTCACTCATTGTGGGAATAGTGCTTGCATACCTGCAATGCACCCATAATCAGAGGTACAATATCACCATATGGTTCGGTGTGTTGGCGGGGGTGGTAGTGAGCTTGATTCTTGCCATTTTTTTCCAGCTTGCCTTTGGCGGTTTTGAGGGTCGTGCAGAAGCTTTGTATGAAGGATTTGCCATGCTTCTCGGTGCCGGACTTATGACGTGGATGATTCTCTGGATGCTTCGCCAGCGTCGTACGATTCGGAAAGATGTGGAGCAGCAGGTGGAATTTCACCTGGAAAATGACCATCCGTGGGGACTCTTTTCCCTGGTATTTTTCAGTACGGCGCGCGAGGGCATTGAGACAGTGATTTTTTTGCAGGCAGCTCTGGTTCATTCAGGTGGTGTGTGGCAAATGTTCGGAGGACTTCTTGGCATCGCTGTTGCCATTATCATCAGCTTCTTCCTTTTTAAGGGGATTGTACTGGTGTCGTTGCGGCAGTTCTTTTCCGTCACAAGCTTGCTTCTCATTCTATTTGCTGCCGGATTGATTGCTCACGGCATTCATGAGCTGCAGGAAGCGGCTCTTCTTCCTGTTCTTATCGACAACGTGTGGGATATCAACCCTGTGGTGCTATCGGAAGGCGTCTATCCTCTGCTGCATGAAAAAGGTGCAATAGGAGGTATTGTTAAGAGTTTGTTCGGATACAACGGCAATCCTTCGTTTTTGGAGATTATGGGTTACTTACTCTATCTTCTCGGTATTACTTTGGTATGGCGTCGCATTGGCGATACGCCAGCGGCAGTCCAGATTTGAGTACGGGTAGCTTGTTGAATTTCTGCTACCATGCGACCGTATTTCCCCCTGTTTTCTTATGAATGAAGATGAAGTTCGAAAGAAATGCGAAGCATTTGTGCAAGGTCTCGGACTCCCGTGTTTCATAGTATTTGGCTGGGAGAAGGAGAGTAACCAATTCGGTATGGTGTCTTCCTACAACAAAATGCCTGTGCAGGCGGTAATCAAAGGAATGTCATGGGCTCTCAACGACATTGTCAGTAAGTCCATGTAACTTACTTTCCGTTCAGCATAGCTTTTATGATCCAGTTTCCGACTCCCAAGATTGTCGCGACGACTATCCAGCCCCACAGCTTGCCGTGAATATTCAGGGTGACGAGGTTTTCCTGCATGTTGTCCACAATGTACGTGGTGAGCTGCACAAAGACTCCGTTTACTATGATGATTGCCAGAATGGTTGCAAACAGTTTCAGAGGAAGCGTGAAAATTTCCAGCAGCGGTCGTACGAAGATATTCATGAGAGTGAGCAGAGAGCCCACGATAATGTAGGCGGCAAGACCGCCGGTTATTTCGAAGTACGCGTAGAAATATGTGGCAAGAAACCATACCAATGCAATATTCAGCACTGCTCGCAGTAACACTCGTGCCGGGAGAGAAAGACCTCCTTCGGATGCCATATAAATGAAGTGTACGTAAATTTTGGTTGCCTGAGAAGAAGGAACTCAGCAGAAAGCGGGCAGCAGGCAGCGGGCAGCGATTAGCGGGCAGCGGGGAGCGATCAGCTTCACTATGATGTGTGTTCTATCTTTGTGAACCGAATGTGAACCGAACGGTCTCCGATTTCCATGGGATGATCTTCTCCTTTGGTATCTTCAAATTTTGCACGTGTTTCCTGCGCTATCAGTTCGCCGAAGTGCTCCAAAATATCATCCGCGCCATCAATACTGAGCGTGATGATATCCGTAAACGAAAGCCCAGCCTCTTTGCGCAGGCGTTGTACGGCACGAATAATGTCTCGTGCGTCTCCTTCCAGTTGAAGTTCCGGCGAAACTGTCGTATCCATACTCACCACCACACCGCGGTCCGCTGCGACGTTTTCGCCTTCTCTGCTTCTGTACACAAGCGTTGCCTCCTCGGGAGTGAGAGTTTCATCCAGTATCAAAATATTTCCGTTTTCTTCCATTTGGAATTCTCCCTCTTTTCCTGCGTGTATAATTTCTTGTACACGCGCACCGAAACGAGGGCCCACTTTACGGGCGTCCACCTGTACGTAACTTTCAGCCAAGGTTTCGGGATCTTCAGCGAATGCAATTTCTTTGACGTTGAGCTCTTGTCGCAGCAGCGTGAGATCTTCTTCCGCAAAGCGTACGGAGTTTCGCAGTGCCGGTGGCAATGCCACTGTGGCTTTGGTAAGCGGCTGTCGGATTTTCACTTTTTGCTCCGCTCGTACGGAAAGGCCGAGAGAAACAATCAGACGCATCAGGCGATTTTTGGTAATGAGCTCCGATTCTTCCTTCGTGAGTTTTCTGGCTTCAGGCCAGTCTGTCATATGAATGGAATGATGCTCTTCTTCCACCAGATTTAAGTAGATGGCATCTGTAATGTACGGGCAGAACGGTGCCAGCAGCTGTGAAACGGTCAGTAAGACGTCATGGAGTGTCGCCAGCGCATCCTGCCTGTCTTCGTCTTCTCGGTCTCCCGAAGAATCCGGCACATCTATGGCGCCCTTTCCTGCGAAGCGACGACGGGAGAGTCGAACATACCAGTTTGTAAGAGCGTCTATGGTTTCATGGATTTCCGCACAGGTGGCCGAAAGGTCGTAGTTATCCAGTTCTTTTGTCATTCTGTTTACCAAGTCCTGCGCCTCTGCGCGCATCCACATATCCAGAGGATGCTTTGAGTGACGCCTCGTTTCCGTTGCTTCGAACTCGGCGGCATTGGCGTAGGTTACGAAGAAACTGTACGTATTCCACAGAGGCAGAAGCACGTTGCGAACGGTTTCTTCCACCAGTTTCTCCGAAAAGCGCAGATCTTCCGCACGTACGGCGGGGCTGCTCATAAGCGAGAAGCGTACGGCATCCGCTCCGTGGCGAGACACGACTTCCAACGGGTCGGGGTAGTTACGGAGTCTTTTGCTCATTTTCTTGCCGTCTTCCGCCAAGACGATTCCGTTTACAATTACATTCTTAAACGGTGTTTCTTCAAAGAGTGCGGTAGAGAGTACCATGAGTGTGTAGAACCATGCTCTGGTCTGGTCCAAACCTTCTGCGATGAAATCTGCGGGGAATCCCGGCGGTTCTTTACGGTCCCTGTCGCCCAGTTCAAACGGATAGTGCTTCTGTGCGTAGGGCATGGAACCGCTTTCGAACCAGCAATCCAGAACCTCGGGAATTCTTTTGAGCCTCTGGTTCATTGTAAATGTTTCGACCGATCCGTTTTCCGGTACGTAGGCGAGGGCTTCTTTGTAAGACAAGTTCTGTGACACGATTTTCATAAACTGCATGAGGCCTCGATGGCCTGCTATCAGCACTTTTTTTCCGGCGTATTTCTCAAGCAGCATATCCGTCGCTTTCTCCACTCTCACGAGGTACTGCCCGAACGATTCGCCGCCTTCGGGTGTGCAGTTACGAATCACACCGTTTTTGGTTTCCACCGGAGCAGGCTGCATTTTTTGCACTTCCACGAGTGTTTTTCCTCCCCAGTTACCCAAATTGCGTTCCCGGAGTTCCGGCATGGGCTCTTCCATGGGTATGCCGAGCTCTTTCGAGAGAATCTCCGCCGTTTCTCTTGTTCGTTTCAAATCCGAGGACACAATGCAGTCAAATTTCTGCCTTTTTAAGCTCTTAGCCAGGTCTACTATCTGCTTCTTGCCGTTATCGTTCAGCGGAATATCGCATTCTCCGCCTTGTAGTTTCTTCTCCTTGTTCCAGTCGGTTTCTCCGTGACGCACCATGGTGACTTGTATGCTTTTATCCGACTCGGAGCCCGCCCACGAAATATCATCCACTCTGTCTTTATGAAGATCCATTTGCTCGGTGCGCTCGTGATCCCAGAAGAATGTGAACGGCTGCGCGTACTTCGGGTACGGTTGGTGTGAGAGCTTTACGGGGTCTTGCTTGGTGAAGAATGCGCGTATGTTTTGCACAGGATCTGCGTGCGTTACCACCAGAATGTGCTCGCTGCGGTGCTTGGGGAGCGTTTCTTCCAGAAACGAACCGATGCGCTGCGCAACTTCGTCCCATGTTTCCATGCCTTCGAAATGGTAGATGCTTTCCGGTTTACCGGACTCCAGCTTATGAGCACGTTTCGCTTTGATGAACGAGAGATCAGAAAAATCCACCGTCTTTCCTTCGTATTTTCCGAACGATACTTCGCGCAAGCGCTCATCCACTACGACCTCGGCGTCCAGTTCCTTGGCAAGAAGCTCGGCTGTCTGCCTGGTACGAGCGAGAGGGGAGCAGTAAATGGTCTGAATTTGTTCGTTAGAAAAATGACGAGCGGTTCGTAGTACTTGCGATTTTCCCGCATCGGTAAGATCCGTACCCGGCTCTTCTCCCTGGTAAATGGGAATAAGATTTCCTTCGCTCTCACCGTGACGAATGGCGGTGATTTTCGTGAAGCGAATTTTCTTCTCTCTCATCAGGTCGTCTCTGCTTCCTATCACGTCCATATCGCCCGTATCGGAGCATCGCCAAATCGGGAGAGGCGTTCCCCAGTATCTGTTACGAGAAATTGCCCAGTCACGCGCACCTTCCAGCCAGTTTCCGTAACGGCCGTCACGAATATGGCTCGGTACCCACTCGGTTTTCGCGTTATTGGCGAGCATTTTACCCTTTATTTTCTCCACGCTCACAAACCACGAACTCGTTGCGTAATTCAGAAGAGGAGAGTCGCATCGCCAGCAATGCGGATAGCTGTGCTTGTACTTCTGGGTGCTGAAGACAGATCCCGCTTTCTCCAGATGTTCTATGACTTTTCTGTCCGTCTTGGTGGGGTCGTCCTTCGGTTTTACTTCCGTGCCTGCAAAATCGGTGACTGCATCCGTAAATTTACCGTCCATCGTAATGTGTTGCAGCAACGGCAGTTTTTCTCTTTCACCCGTACGAAAGTCATCTTCTCCGAAACCGGGGGCGATATGCACCACGCCGGTTCCGTCATCCGTTGTTACGAAATCGCCTTCCACGATTTTGAATGCGGTTTTGCCGTACTCTTTCTCAAAATAGGGGAAGAGGGGCTTATATTTTTTGCCTATCAGATCTTTTCCTTTAAACGACTTTCCGGTGAGGCAAGGCATTTCAGGAATCGGCTCCCCCTCTTGTACGGTTTCAGCGAACAGTAGGGGATGAAGAATGCTTTTCGGATCTTTTCTGTTTTCCCAAACGTCCTTTGCAACAATCAATATTTCATCATCTTTCCTGAATTGTACGTACTCAACTGTCGGATTTACAGCCAAGAGCAAATTCCCCGGAAGTGTCCACGGTGTAGTGGTCCACGCAAGCACATACGTCTTGCTGCCCGCTGCCCGCCTGCCCTGAGCTCTGTCGAAGGGCTGCCCGCTGCCCGCTTCTTCCAGTTCAAACTTCGCAACCACAGACTGGTCGGTACTATCTGCGTAGCCCTGCGTCACCTCGAAATTGGAGAGGGGAGTGACGCATCGGGGGCACACATGCATGGGCTTGTGCCCTTCGTAGATCAGCCCTTTCTTCTGCAGTTCACTGAAAGCCCACCACATGCTCTCCATGTACTCGGGATCCATGGTGCGGTAGTCCCAGTCCATATCCACCCAGCGTCCCATGCGTTCCACCACGGAGCGCCAGTCTGACGTGTAGCGTTGCACCGATGAACGACAGAGATCATTAAACCAACCCACGCCCTTCTCCTCTATCTCCTGCTTGTTTCCTATGCCATGTTCCTGCTCTATCAGGTTTTCTATTGGAAGACCGTGGCAGTCCCACCCGAAGCGACGTTCCACATGCTTGCCGCGCATTGTTTGGTATCGCGGAATTACGTCTTTTATGGTTCCTGCAAGCAGGTGACCGTAATGCGGCAGTCCCGTGGCAAAAGGGGGACCGTCGTAAAATGAGAATGATTCTTGGCTGTTTCCCGAGAGACCGTCCAGCTTATCGCCGGAACCGGCACTGCGCATGTGCATGCTTCGCTTGAAGATATCTTCTTCTTTCCAATATTGAAGAATTCCTTCTTCGAGGTCGGGCAGGCTCTGTTTTGGATCTACGGGGTCAAACATCGTGGCGACAGTGTAGGACAAATAGTCTTTCGAAGCGAAGTAAGAGGGTTTTTTTGATCTCCTACCTCCAGTATAATTATGTGCCTTATGAAAGGCGAAAGGCCCATAACAGAGGCAGATCTTACGCAGGCTGAAGACAGCTTGGAATCTCTCAGTACCAAACCATGCTATTTTGCTCACGAAGATACGGAACTTGCAAATCCCAAGCAATGTTCAGTGCAGGTACAAGAGAAGCGATTAGGTTGTGCGCATTCCGCACAGGTTGTATTGCACGATGCCGTACGTCTTTTAGATTTACTCCCTCGGAACAAATCCTGGCATGCTCAAGAATATCGAGACCGTATACGATGTGCCATGCTTCAACTCGGAAGATTGGATATTGGTGCAAGCAGTGAGTATGACACGAATCGATTTGCACTTGTGCAACTTTCTACCGAACATTCGAAAGTAGGATTAAAACAGTCAACTATCGATGGGCAAATACAGGCAATTTCTCTTTTAAATGACATTCGCGAAGAATTACTTCTTCGGATTAGAGCTGCACGCAAACCTGTGTAGCTAGTCGGGAATCGTGACTTCTCCCGCAATGTTTCTGGCAAATATGTCCTCGATGTCTTTGCTTTTTTGTGTTTGTCCCAGTGCCCATTTTAATTTAACGTATGCGGCTTCCGGCGTCATATCTCCCGTCGGAATAACGCCGAGATCCATGACACTTTGACCCACTTCATAGAGGTACATACGCGTCGTACCGTAAATGCACTGCGTGGAAATAAGTACGGGAATACCCATTTTACGCGCTTGATCAATGGCGGGGAGTAAGTTGCATTCTTGGTTCGGAATATTTCCGGGTCCGAATGATTCCAAAATAAGTCCGTCGATTTTGGAATTGATCATCGAGTCCAAGACTCGGGGCTCAAGTCCCGGAACGATTTTCAATACGGCCACATTTCCTGCGAACTTTTTTTGTATATCCAACGCTCCTCCGTGCCGTCGCGTGATAGTATTGTACGTGATTTCCGGCTGCAAACGAATGGAACCCAGTTCCGGAAACACGGGAGAAATAAACGCATTACGCTCACTTTCGCTCACTTTCATACTTCGATTTCCTCGCAGAATCTTTGTGCCGAATACTATGGCAACTTCGGCAAAGTCCATAGTGGCCGCAAGGCAGGCATTCACCATATTGGTGACGGCATCGGATCCCAGAATTTCCGGAGGCACTTGTGACCCCGTAAAAATAACCGGCTTTCCAAGATTTCCGAGTGCATAAGAGAGGGCAGAGGCGGAATATGCCATGGTATCGGTGCCATGAATCACGACAAAGCCGTCGAAGTTTCCGTATTCTTTCGCAATAATTTCCGCAATGTTAGACCAATGATGAGGTTGAATATTCGTACTGTCTAAGTTTGTTACGGTTTGCGTTTTCACATGAAATTCAGATTTGAGAAGGGGCGCGTATTCCACAAGTTCATCTATGCTCAGCTCAGGTTGCAGCGCGGATGTGCGCGTATCCTGTCTCATTCCGATTGTGCCTCCGCAGTAGAGAAGAAGAAGTGATGGTTTGGCAGGACTCATAGCAGATGGTTACGGAGAGATACGAACGATTCGTGTGATATCGGACTGACTGAACAGATATTCGTAGGCTATGCGAACAGTGCCGATACGATCCGTATGAAAACCGAGTGTCACACTTGTACGGTCGAACTGAAGCAATGCAATAGGAGTATCAAGTAGATTTTGCAGGTTCGCAATGGTTTTAAGCGGGTTGCTACCCGGCTCAAAGGACCACATAAGCGCAAAGTAAAACGGATGTTCCAACAGAGCGGGGTTTCCAATGCTGAGCGGTACCAATTCTTTGGTATGGCGCAATGGTTTTTCTTTTTCATTGCTCTCCACGGAAAGCACTTCTATGACATCCGGTCGTATTTGCAGTCCTATCACTTTCTTTCGCTGGAGGCTTTCTATGGATGTACGCAGTATAAATCGAATTTTCTGAAGAGGAGTCAGTCTTGCAGTAAATTGAAAACATCGTGGGTCGAGCAGAAGCAACTCTTCTGCCAGACACTGTTCCTTCATAAGATCAAAGGGATTTACAATACCGCAACCGACGTTTTCAACCTCGCTTCTCTGCGCGCAGAGTTTTCGCAGCAGAGATTTTTTCCACTCCGTCGAATTGAAAGGATCCATGGAGATATCCAACATATGAGAAAGCAGCTCCTTTCCACGTCGGTATTTTTCACGTTTTGAAAGAACACGAAGTCCTTCCACAAGCAGCTTTTGACCAAGTGATGAGTGCACGTAGTTCAGGTCTTCCGCCGTACGCTGAATACCTTTCTTTGCACTGATAATTTCTATGACATCGGCATCTTTAATAATGCGCTTCAAGTTTGACTCCTCGCTGTTTACTATCGCATTCGTTGCGTACAAACCGGTGTTTTCAGACACGTAATATGCCACATCCAACATGCTGGAGTGGCACGGAAGATCTATGAATTCCTGCTTCTCTCCCACTACATGCACACGGCAACGCTCGCCGAGAATTTCACTTTGTACGGCTTGGAAAAAATGCGGAAGATCTTCGGTATCGTTTTCGAGTGACGTAAGTTGTTCCACCCAAAGAGGCAACCGTCCCCACGGTTTCTCCCCTTTCTTTTGAAACGGTATCGTTGCGCCGAAACGCCCTTGAATATCCATATCTTTTGTCTGCACTATTATTTTTATGGGATTTCCCAGAGAGGACATTACCGTCGTATGAAGCGCCTGATACCCGTTGGCTTTGGGATGAGAGATATAGTCGTGAATATGGTGGGGAAGTGAAGAAGAAAACTGATGTAAGTAGTTCAGTATGCGGTAGCAGTCATCTTGCTTCTTTGTGATGATGTAGACGCGATAGAACGTTTCTATATGCTGGAGCAGCGTCATTTGTGCCTGCGTAGATTCGTAGATGCCGTGCAGATGCCTCGGACGCAGCTCAATGTCGGCGGACGCAAATCCGTTTTCTTTCATAAAGACTCTCATTCGTTGCACCCATCGTTGGAGATGCTTGATGTCTTTTTCTGTCGCAGCTTTCTGTCTCCGCTCCAGGAGATCGTACTCCGTAGGTTCCAGAGCCTTAAATGCCAGATCAGAAAGTTCTTGGTACCAGTTGCGAATACCGAGAAGGTTTGCAAGAGGACAGAATATATCTCGTGTTTCTCTGGCTATGCGTTGTTGTTTTTCCTTACGAAGGTGGTCGATGGTTTGCATATTGTGCAAGCGGTCTGCCAATTTGATGAAAATGACTCGCATATCGTGACCCATGGCACGGAACATTTTGCGAATTGACTGCATGTTTCGTTCATTGGGGCCTATGTCTTTTTCAATTTTTTCCACTTTGGTTACGCCTTCAACCAGCTTTGCAACCGTAGGGCCAAAATCTTTTTTAATGTCTTCTATGGTTATATCCGTATCCTCCACGGTGTCATGCAACAGTGCTGCGGCTATGGTTTCTTCTCCCGCATGGATACCCTTAAGAATGTGAGCGACCGCAATGGGGTGTTCTATGTATGGGGAGCCGGAAGCTCTTTTTTGACCTTCGTGGGCTTTTTTTGCCGTCTGCAAAGCCTTACGATACGGGCCTTTGGTCGCAGAATGTGAAGATTTGGTCATTGTTAGAATTATTATACAGAAAGATCTTGTATTTTAGATTGTTTATTTTATAATGATTCTTCCTATAAGTCGAATTCCATCACACTCTTACTCTATCGCTAATTCTAGCACAAATCGGTCTCCCCTCAATGTACATGTATTGGGTGGCACAATCGCATGCGATGAGCATGACGTTGCTTGCACACAGGCCTCAAGAGACCCGCAGAAGGTACTTCTTCCGGAACCCGGAAAAATTCGTCGTATCATCGAAGGGGAAGTTCCTGCATCCGTGATGGACAGAGTGCAATTTGATTCCAAAAAAAACTACTCGGAAAGTAGTCCTGTCATAGACAGCGCAGATCTCAATGTGGCGATTCTTATGCAGAACATTGCTGATGTGCGAGAAATGACAAAGCAGCAGACCAATATTCTTCTCGTGTGCGGTACGGATAACGCAGCGTATCTCATGCAGGCCTTGGCGGAGGGTGTGAATCCTGAATGGTTGGGTGATAACAATATTATAGTCGTGGTTTCACAGAAACATGCTCCTCACATACCGGAGAATGCCTCGGGTCCCGTGTGTCCTCCCGGTACCGAAGCGGTGGATAACATTACCAATGCAATCTACCTCGGAACTCGCAAGGAAATGGAAGGGCGCATAGGGCTCTACTGCGGAGGAAAAAGAGGTGTATTGCTTGCTCCGAGAGGGTTGGTAAAAGCAAATACGGAGTCTTTGCAGCCTTTCGGATGTCGGTATAGAGCGATTGCAAAGTCAGATGACTCCGAAGTGCCAAACTGGCAATTTACACGAAAAGGACCCGAAGACATTCCGCGAGGACGCAGTCATAAGTACAAATTGTCACCGGGCGTAGAAAACTGGGGATTCAGTCCCACATCCGATTACGGAAATCTGCCTGCAGCCATGGCAGGAATGATGGCTATGAGAAAAGGGAGCGGAAACGTACGAGCTTTCTCAAGAATTGCAGAAATGATTCAAAATTTCAGAGAAGGTTCTATGAGACGGAGAAATGATTGTAACGCGATAGTTGTGCAAGCACCCGGCTCGGCAAATCTTCGCCAGAACGAAGAAGAGCTTGCCTGCGTAAATGAAGCCGGTGAAATAGGGGTGAAGGGGGGAGTGCCTGTTGTGCTTATCAGTGATCCTTTGCAGCCGCATTGGGCAAAAGGTGGATTTATATACGGCGGAGATTTTGAACTGATGCGACAGCAAATGGACAAAGCTGCGGGAGGAGTGGGGAGAAGCCCCGTACTCAGCGGAGGAAAACTTTCGCTGCCCGAAGCCCAACTCGTTGCGTCTCAGTCGACATACAGGGGTAGAAATAAGCATAAACATGGCGGAAGAGATCTCGTGGAATATGTGCGGAAATGTTTTGCTGATTACGAAGCACGTCTTCGCGGGCAGTAATCGGTAACCTCGTACCGTTATGACAGCACAATATTCTTTCGGCAAGAATTCAAAATTCTCGCAAAAATAGTTGATCTACAGGCAAATATTCTTATTATTTAATATCCTCCATACGTCAAGAATTGCAGAGAATCGTTCTCTGTATTCTTATAGCCATGAGTTCCGAAATTTCTTGTCTCCATTGATTGCTCAACATGCGTCTCCAGAGGGTAAAAAGCCATCCCTAGTGGTCATAGGAGAGGGGGGTGCCATATCTTCCAGAAGGGAAGGTGATGAAATACTACCATGCAAAGAGGCACTGGCTTTTTTGATACAGAATGTCCCCGAGGCTCTGATCGGACTCTTTCATCGTATTCGTCCAAGCACGGCATTCGAGCAGCCCATGGTACTGAGTTCGGATGCAACTACCGAGCGTATTGAGGGATTTGCAAACAAATTGAGGAAAATTGCGCATGGTACGAAGCAGAATGTTCTTGCACTTATCGGAGCACATGCGGCTCCAAAATATGCCGCAGCAGTAGCGGAAGCGCTGTGCGCAGATGATATGAATATTCGCTGTAAAGGTTCGGATCAAATTTCGGGGCAAAGATCTGTGCTTCTTGCGTGTGCGCGCAATACTCCGTATGAATATCCTTCGGATGCGCAAAATACTGTCAACGATGCAGTGATGCTTTCTGCAATGCCCGAAATGAGAGGGAGAGCAGGGCTGCTTTTTCATGGGAAGGTGTTTGCTTTGCCCGGTTTGCAACGAAAGGGCGAGCCGATCGAATTCGATTCGCGTTTTCCTACGATAGCACACAGAGATGAACAGTCGGAAGATTGGTATTTTTCCGAGACTTCTCCCGCGCATTTTCCCCATGGTGAATGCGGAGAAAAATTTCTTTTGGATTCCGGCATACAGCGTTTTGACATTCGAGGAGACGAGCAGGAGAGTATACTGGCTGCCATACATGCTTCCGCAAGTAAGGGGAAGTTAAGTGGTATGGTATTACAGACGGCTGCAAGATCCGGAGGGCATCTTCGAGAAGATAATGTCGATATTCTGAGTCAGTTGGATACATTGGAAATACCGGGAATCGTGGTATGCGATACCCTGCATAAAGCAGGAAACGGCACTCATGCAAACGGACAGAAATTTGAATACAGACATCTTTTTGACGGAAGAGGACTGCTGAGTGAGGAGGTGCAGATTCTGCTCGCTCGTTGGGTGGCACAGGCCAAAAGTGTCGGCATAAACGACAAAGAAGCACTTGTCGACTTTGTACGACAAAAGCTATCGGCACACTCCGGTACATAGGAGAAGGGTCATTTGTATCAGCGAGAATCGAGCAGGCTGAGAATGTAGTGCTGCACATTGGCAAATATTTCCTTTCGGTTATCCAGAGCGGTTATCTCTTCATAAGTGAACCAGCGTATTTCCGAACCTTCTTTCTCTTCCAGAGTGAGCTGTTGGTTTTCATTCGTCGGGCGTGCGAGGTAGAGAAAATCCATATGTTGGTGAGCGGGCTCTCCTCGTTCTTCGCTTGCGGGAATATTTTCCAGAAGCAGTGCTATGGGTTTTTTGAGCATGTGTCCTTCGTGTGCGTTTTCTGCAAACAGGTTTTCCTGTGCATCACCTATTATCTCCACATCCAATCCTGTTTCCTCCTTACATTCGCGTCTTGCCGTCTCTTCCGGTGTTTCATTGGTATCTATGTGCCCGCCGGGGGGCATCCATCTTTGGAGTCTTTTGTGCCAAAGCAGCAAGGTGCGGTTCTGCGAATCGATGATAAATGCCGTTGCGGTAAAGTGCTTCTGCATTGGTACTTCACTTGAAATTTGATAGAATCCTACCCCACGCTTCGTCTTCTTCCCACTTCTTTTATGGTTCTTATAGACGATAACTCCACCGTGCTCTCCATTGGCGACTCCATGCCTGCTTTTTCACTTCCTGCCACAGACGGCATAACGGTGGACTGCACTCTGATTCGAGACCCCATACTTGCCGTGGTATTTACGTGTAACCATTGTCCGTATGCGAAGGCGTACGAAGACAGGCTCATTGCGTTGGCGGAAGATTTTGACGAAGAAGGTGTGCAGTTTGTGCTTATAAACAGCAACGATTCAACCAATTATCCGGAAGATTCTTTCGAGAATATGAAGGAAAAACACGATGAAAAAAGATATCCGTTTCCGTACTGTCTCGACAAGTCTCAGAAGGTAGCTCAGGCATACGGAGCGCTGTGCACACCGCACTGCTTCGTATTCAACCACGATCGCATTTTAAAATACAAAGGTCGCATAGACGATAACTGGGCGCACCCCGATGCGGTGACGGAACACAATTTACACGATGCTCTGCGTGCTCTTGTGGAAGGAAAAGAACCTCCTGTTCACGCGGTAAATGCGATCGGATGTTCCATAAAATGGAAACAGTAGATTTACGACGCATCGAGTATCAGTACCTCCGGCCACGCAAGCAGGCGTGCTCGGGCCCATGTTTCACCCACACCGCGAGTAATGGCAAGCTGAGTGGAAGGATCTGTTGTAAATAGGCCTTGATCGTACTTTTGGCTGATGCGGATGGGCATCGGTCGTATGGGCCCCAGAAACGGGAGGCGTATCTGTCCGCCATGCGTGTGTCCGCTTACAATAAGATCTGCTCTCGCACTGCGAGAGTCTTCTATCACATCCGGGTTATGAGAAAGCAGTATGGTGGTGACATTTTCTGGGAGCTGGTCGAATGCGGCATCCAAATCCGCGTCTCCAGTCCAGAGATCGTCTATACCCGCTATGGCGAGTGTATCGACACCTCGACTGATACTGTGTTGGTTCCGCAGCATATGTACTCCCAGCCGTTCCAGTTCCGCCGCTATGTCTTCTCCGCGGTTTAGCGTGGAGTACCGTGTGCCAAAGATTGTGGCGTGTTCTCCCTGATCATGATTTCCCAAAACGCCGAATACACCCAATGAAGCGCGAATATCGGCCAAGGGAGCAAGAGCAGAAAAATCAGACTCATCTGCGTACAAAAAATCTCCGACAAGCAACACGATATCCGGCAACGTATTGTTAATGGTACGTACAAGTTGTTCGGTAAATCGTATTCCTTTATACGGTCCGACGTGCAAGTCCGATACCACTGCTATCTTCAGCGGTTCTGAAACGGGCAAGTTCACCGAGTACTGTGTTACGCGTATCATTCTCGGTTCCACGAAAGAGCCGTATACCACTGTTGCGCCTATGCAGAAGCTCACAATTCCTACGGCAGAGATTGCCGCAGCAAGGATGGGTCGGGCCTTCTTTCGTCGGGCACACAGTATGCAGACAAGACACACACTCAGTGCCACTGCGATAAGAAGTGCAATGGTAAGATCCCAAACGAAAATGGAAGGCTGAAGCAAAAACACTGGCGGCATTTTAGGTGGGAAGCAGACTATGAGCCAGCCCCGTATTTTCAGCTATGATGCTCACCATGCAGGTCAGCGATATTCCACATTCCCTCGGCACGGTACTGCGCAACAGATTTGTGTGGTTTTACGGGTTCTTGGCGCTGGTCATAACGCTGGTGTTTACGGCATTGGTGCCGTTTCATCAGGATGAGTTCATTCATTACATTTTCATTCGTTGTGCCCAGCATCCGTATCTGCAGATGTTTGTACAGGAAGATTGCACGGGATTCTGGCATTTAAATTTTCTCAACACAGGTTTACTTCTGCCGCTGCGAGCGTACTGGTATGCAGGAAGCATACCGGCTTTGTTTTATTATCCGCTGTACCTTGTATGGACATCGCCGACTTCGGCACGCTTACTCGGTGTGTTGTGGCTTCTGGTGCAGGCCGGAATACTCAGCAAGGTATTTCGCATGCGATTCTCTTCTGTTTTTGCGGGTCTTGTACTCTTCTTCCCGTACTTCTTTCAACATATTGTCGATACGGGTCCCGTTGCCATTCAAATTACGAGTGTGTATCTGCTCTACGTGATTTTTCTCTTGTGGGTGGAAACGGAGCGCGTGCGCTATGCGCTGTACACCGCACTTGTTATTTTTGTCTGCGTATGGACGAAACTCGTGTATTTGTGGCTCTTCCCCGGCATCGCAGTGCTGTTTATTCTGGCAGTGCAGGAAAAGAGGAGCAAACCGCAGAGGGTATCTCTGCCGCTCCTCAAGCAAATTGGCATTAGTATCGCAGTCGCCACAGGGCTTCTTTCTCTGCTCTTTCTCTCAACAGATCCTTTTATTCCCGGAAAATTTGTCTACATGTCCACTCTCCTGCAAGGAGATTCGTACTCCCTTTCCGAAATACTGAGGCAATTTTGGTCGCTGGATGCCGTTCGCCTGCTTTTCAATCCGTTGGAAGCATCTCATCGTATATTTCATGTCGGTCCGACCGGTCTGTTTGCATACATCTACGATGTACTTACATTTGGCACGTTGCCGGTGGCGCTTTTCGTAATGAGTTTGCTCAAGAAAAAAGAGTTGTCATCTGTCATTCGTACTTCGGCAGTTCTGTACGGATTGTTTCTGCTTACGTTTTTCTTCACACTCCGTACCAAAGAAGTGTGGGCAATGCATCATGTTATTTTAAGCTTCTCTTTCTTGGTACTTGCGTATGCGGTCTTGTGCAGCGAATGGAAGACCATCGCTGCCATACGTTTCGGTGCAGTACGTGTGTCGTCGGTTGTTACGTGTATCGTATCCGTATGGGTCGTACTGAATGTGGTTTGGTTTTCCACGTTTTACAGGCAACCCGTGCGCACTATGGCGGACGTATCTCGCAATTCCATTCATCACATTCTCAACGATCCGTATCTGGCCAAGCACTATATCTACATCAGCTTGGAAAACGGCCTGTACTTCTACCAAGCGTTGTACGGGCATAAAGATCAGAGCATCACATTCAAAAATCCTCTTACGGAAGAATGGCAAATTCGCCAGATTCAGGATCTTGGCAGACAGACAGGTCGAAAAATTCTCTTCGTGTACGACACCGTCGATACGTATTCGGATTACGAATTAATACATCGCAATTTCCGGACCGTGCCATGCAAAGCAACCGACCCGAAGTGGGTATGGCAGATTTTTCTGGAAGATGACGGAAACTCTGAAAACATTTGTCTCTAGCTCTTCGGTTTCTGTTTCTCAAAGATGCCTTTAAGGTACTCTCCCGTGTAACTCTCTTTGACAAGAGCCACTTCTTCGGGTGTGCCTTTGGCTATTATTTTTCCGCCTCCGTGCCCTCCGTCGGGACCGATATCTATGACATGGTCGACGGATTTAATGACATCTAAGTTATGCTCTATGACGAGAACGGTGTTTCCTTTCTCCACCAACCGCTGCAAGACACCCAGAAGCTTTTCTATGTCATCAAAATGGAGTCCCGTGGTTGGTTCGTCCAAAATGTAGAATGTTTTGCCGGTGGCTCTGCGCATAAGTTCCGTGGCCAACTTAATGCGCTGTGCTTCTCCTCCCGAAAGGGTGGTGGCACTTTGTCCGAGGTGAATATAGGCAAGGCCCACGTCCTCCAGTGTTTGCAGCTTCTTTTTTATTGCGGGTATGGCAGAGAAGAAATCCAATGATTCACGTACGGTCATATCCAACACGTTCGCAATGGTCTTTCCTTTATGCGTGACTTCCAACGTTTCGCGGTTGTATCGCTCTCCTTTGCAGTTTTCGCACGTCACGTATACATCGGGCAGGAAGTGCATTTCTATGCGCTTCAAACCGTCACCTTCACATTCTTCACAGCGACCTCCCTTCACGTTAAAGCTGAACCTTCCCGGTTTGTATCCGCGAAGTTTTGCTTCGGGCGTACCCGAAAACAGGTCTCGAATGTCCGTGAATATTCCGGTGTAGGTGGCGGGGTTGCTGCGAGGAGTGCGTCCGATAGGGGACTGGTCTATGACGATTGCTTTATCCAAATGTTCCAAGCCCGAAATACTTGCCACATCCTGCGGTTTTGTTTTTGCTTTATTCAGCACTCGCTGCAGTTCCGGTCCGAGTATGCCGTGAATAAGACTGGATTTTCCGGATCCCGATACTCCCGTGACTCCTATGAAACATCCGAGAGGGAATTGTACATCGATGTGTTGTAAATTGTGATGATGTGCATCCAGTACTTCTATGTTTTTTCCGTTCCCTTTACGGCGCTTTTTTGGAATGGCAATACATTTCTTGCCGCTCAAGTACTGTCCTGTAACGGAATTTTTATTCGCAATGAGATCTTTCGGTTCTCCTTGTGCCACTATTTCTCCGCCGTATTTTCCCGCTCCTGGGCCTATTTCCAGCAAGTAGTCCGCTGTCTGAATAGTTTCTTCGTCATGTTCCACCACTATGACCGTATTACCGAGATCTCGTAATTTTATCATGGTGGAAAGAAGACGTGCGTTATCACGTTGATGCAGTCCTATGCTCGGTTCATCCAGTACGTACAGTACCCCTTGCAAGGCGGAACCTATCTGCGTGGCGAGACGTATGCGCTGCGCTTCTCCTCCCGAAAGTGTGGCTGCGGAACGAGCGAGCGTAAGGTACGTGAGTCCGACATTCTCCAAGAATGAGAGTCGAACGATTATTTCCTTGAGAACCTTTTTCACTATTGTGTAGTCGTAGGTACTCAGGGCATCCACAGATGCATCTGTCTGCATGTCATCCGTTCGCTCTTTGACCGGGAGTAGCGACTGGAAGAAAATTTTCGCTTCGTCGATACTCATATCCGTAATATCCACGATATTTTTTTCTCCGAGAGTGACTCCCAGAATTTCTTTCTTCAAGCGACGTCCTCCGCAATCCGCACAGGGGAGTTCCAACATATAGTCTTCTATCTGCTGTCGTACGTAACTGCTGTCGGTTTCTCTGTGTCGGCGTTCCAAGTTCGGTATGACTCCTTCGAACGTTGTTTCGTACGTTCCGTCGAATGTCGCAGACTCGTATTCAACCGTAATCTTCTTTTTGTAACCGTTCATTATTATGTCTCGCACATCCGCGTGAAGCTTGATCCACGGTTCATCCATACTGAATTCTGCGTCTTCCGCCACCGCTTCTAAAATCTTCATCATGTAACCCATGCGGCTGGCGGATGTTGTCCACGGATGTATGGCGCCTTCCGCAAGTGAAAGCTTGGGATTCGGGACGATAGAACTTATATCCACCTGCAGTATTGTTCCGAGTCCATGACACATGTCGCATGCACCTTGCGGAGAATTGAACGAAAAACTTCGAGGTTCTATGCGTGGAATTTCGATACTCGGGTGCTCGGGACATACAAATTCTTCGCAGAACCTCTGCGTTTCTCCCGTATCGGGATCCAAAACCATCATGCTTCCATCTCCCTTTTTTAAACAGAGCTCCACAGAATCTGCAAGTCTTGTTCTGTTCGGATTCACTTCGTCATTTTTTACTTCAAGATCTCGTACGACCATACGATCCACCACTATTTCTATGGAGTGCTTCTGTTTCGCATCCAGAGAAATTTCTTCATCCACTGTCACTATCTGTCCGTCTATACGCATACGTACGAATCCTTCTCTGCGAATCATATCCAACACCTTTATATGTTCACCTTTGCGATCCTCCACTATGGGCGACAGCAGGAAAATTTTCGTACCTTCTTTCATATCGGCGATCGTATCCACAATTTTACTGGGAGATTGTTTGGTGAGCGGAGTACTACATTTTGCGCAGTGCACTTTGCCTGCTTTTGCCCATAGCAGCCTCATGTAATCGTATACTTCCGTCACGGTTCCCACCGTGGATCGCGGATTTCGTGGTGCTGTTTTTTGGTCTATGGATATGGCGGGGCTTAAACCCTCAATACTTTCGACGTCCGGCTTTTCCATCTGCGCTATGAATTGTCTTGCATACGCAGAAAGACTTTCGACGTATCTTCGTTGCCCTTCGGCAAAAATGGTATCGAAAGCCAGAGAAGACTTCCCGGAACCGGAAAGACCGGTAATTACCGTGAGCTTATTTCGCGGAATTTCCACGCTCACATTCTTTAAATTATGCATTTTGGCTCCTTTTACGATTATTTTATCCATAATTTCTACAAATGGGTACAACGCAAATATGCCCGCGCGGCACGCGAGCGAGAGCCAGAGCGTACAGAAAAAAGCATTCCGTGTCCAGGCTCAAGGTCTGAAATCGTGAGTTTCTGATCTGTACAATGAAGGCGAAGCTCTATACTGCAAATCGTATGTTTACAGGAATCATAGAAGAAATGGCAGAGATTGTCTCTCTGAGCGAGAATAAGCTGACTCTTTCGCGCCCCGACTCTTTTTCGGATGTTGCAATCGGCTCGAGTATTGCGGTCGCGGGAGTGTGTCTTTCTGCCATAGATAGAACCCGAGATTCCATGACGTTTGATGTCGTGGGAGAAACGCTGCGTAAAACAACATTGGGTTCGTTGCAGCCGGGAGCAAGAGTGAATTTGGAGCGTGCGTTACCTGCAAACGGAAGATTTGACGGGCATATCGTGCAGGGTCATGCGGAAGGGGTAGGTGAAGTGACCGGCGTGAAACAAGACGGAGAGTGGACGCTGCTTACGGTTACTCTTCCGAAAGATGTACTGCCGTATGTTGTTTCCAAAGGCTCTCTTGCCATAGATGGTGTTTCTCTTACCATAGCGGAGAAGGGGGTACAGAGCTGCACGGTCGCACTCATTCCGCATACGATGGCACACACAACTCTCGGCGTGCTTCGCGAGGGCGACGCAGTCAATATTGAGACCGATATTCTCGGGAGGTACATTCATTCCATGGCATCCGGAAATCATGAAGCATAAACACGAGTACACCATACCGGCAGGAGTACGCCCCGATTGGAAAGTGGGCATCGTGTCTTCTTCCTTCCACAAAGAGGAAACGGAAAGCATGACAACAGCTGCGCAAGATACATTGCTTCATGCGGGTGTGCGTGCCGAAAATATATCCGTTCATATGGTACCCGGTTCTTTTGAAATTCCACTTATCGGTGCGGCTCTTGCGAAGAGCGGGGGAGTCGATGCGCTCATCGGTCTCGGTATTATAGTGGAGGGAGAAACGCAGCATGCACGCCTGCTGGCAGAGCAGGCCGCACGAGGCATTATGGATGTGCAACTCACGTACCATATGCCGTTTGCGTTTGAAATTTTGTACGTAAAAGATATGGCACAGGCGCGAGAACGCGCATCCGGATTGCAAAATAAGGGTACGGAAGCGGCGCATGCTGTACTACATTCGCTCGTAAAGCTCCACACCATTCTTTATTGACTCCTTGTCAAGGTCGGACTCCAAACGGTAGCATGGGCGGTAACCTTTCCCATGCGTCGTTTTTCTCAGGTTTCTGCGGCAGTACTTATGGTTCCGCTCCTTGCCGGGACCGCACTTGCATCCTTATTTCCGGATGTGCCCGCAACCCATATTCACTATAAAGAGATAGACTCTTTGGTGAATGCGGGCGTTATTAACGGAAATCCCGACGGTACGTTCGATCCCGCTGCTCCGGTGAACAGAGCGGCATTTCTAAAGATGCTCTACAAAGCAAAGGGGAAAGAGCCGGATCCTACCAGTGTGCGATGCTTCAAAGATGTTATTCCCGACAGCTGGTACGAACCGTTCGTGTGCGATGCCGCAGCGAATCGTTATGTGGATGGGTATCCCGACGGTAACTTCCGTCCTGCTCAGGCAGTAAAACGTGTTGAAGCATTGAAAATGATTACAACGGTGTTCGATATAGAGGTGGATGAAATAGATGCTCTGGCAAAAGAGATAGTGAACTTTGTGGATATTTCCACATCAGCTTGGTACACGGTGTATCTGTATACGGCCTTTAACAAAGGCATACTTCCCATACCGGGTCAGGATGGTGCTCGTTTTTATCCCGATAAAGAATTACTGCGCAGTGAAGCCGCGGCATACATATACAATGCGCTGAATGTAGAGATCAGAGAAGCCAGACAACAGCCCGTCACTCAGAGTTCCAGTGCGAGTGCGAATAACGATGATACTTCCGACAGCGGACAGTCCGGCAGCGCACAGAGTTCTGCGTCGGATTCAACGGAAGTTGCCGTATCGTTTCCATTTGAAAGAAGCGGTAAGTTCACTGCGAAGAGACCGTATGCATTTGTCTTCGATATCGGCAGCCCAACAACAGCCTACATAAAAGTGGATCTCGCCACCTCCGGAAAAGTATCGTGTCGTTTGTACCTTCTTGCATCCACCGGATTCTCGGATGAGTACTTCCTCGGTCACCAGGAAGGAAATAGCTGCTACATTCATGCCGCACTCAACCCCGGTGCGTACCAGTTACAGTTACAACCCACGGTTGCCGATGCAACATTCTCCGTGGAGGCAAGTGTGAAGGCAGGCGACGGCAACGACGGTTTCCGTGAAGCACTCGGACTTCCTAAAAACACTCCTCGATCCGCCGTGTTGGAAGTGAATGATATTCAGGACTGGTACTCATTTGTCGTGCGCAAAGAAGAAACCATGACATTGGATATCACAAATGCACTGGAAATCGACTGTATTGTGTACGCCATGAAAGATGTGGATTTGTACGGATTTTCCGGTCCGAGTTGCGGACAGAGTTATCTGTATCCTCCGGGCACCTATTTCGTAGCCATTGGCAGATCCATTGCTTCCAAGGCTTCCCAGAAGACCTACACAATTCAGCTGCGATAAAAATCGTCGAGTTTTCCCCCAGAAAAACCGATACTGATATACTGCGGACATGCATGTATTTTCCGGCATTCCGCAGGCCATAGATGCGCTACGCGACGGCAATTTTGTGATAGTGGTCGATGACGAAGACCGTGAGAACGAAGGAGACATCGTGATTGCAGCCGACCATATTACGGCTGAGAAAATGGCGTTTATTATTCGCCATACGGGCGGAGTAGTTTGCTTGCCCATGAGCAATACAATTGCAGACAGTTTGGATTTGCCCCCGATGGTTATGCGCAACACATCCAAGTACTCCACTCCTTTTACGGTAAGCATAGAAGCGGCGGAAGGAGTAACGACGGGAATTTCCGCGGAAGACAGGGCACATACGATTCGTACTGCAATCAGCACTGTCGCAAAACCCGAGGATCTTCGCAGGCCCGGTCATATTTTTCCGCTACGTGCGGAGGACGGAGGAGTCATGGTGAGAGCAGGCCATACCGAAGCGTCGGTGGATTTGTGCAGACTCGCAGGACTAAGAGAGGCTGCGGTGCTCAGCGAACTCATGCACGATGACGGAACCATGATGCGGCTTCCGGCGCTCACAGCTTTTGCAAAACAATTTGATATTCCTCTCATATCCATCGCAGATCTCATTGCTCTTCGTAACAGAAACGAAACGTTTGTTCGAAGAGAAGCAGAGTCCGATTTGGAGTCGGACACCGGAATGTGGAAACTGATCGTCTACTCAGATGCGTTGCATAATCATGAGCATGTCGCCCTTATAAAAGGAGAAGTATCCGGTACGCAACCCACATTGGTTCGAGTGCATTCCGAATGTCTTACGGGCGATGTGTTCGGTTCGTGTCACTGCGATTGCGGTGCACAGTTGGGACTTGCCATGGACATGATGGAGGCCGAAGGAAAAGGAGTGCTCTTGTATCTTCGACAAGAGGGAAGGGGAATAGGTTTGGCCAATAAAATTCGTGCGTACGCTTTGCAGCAGAAAGGATTCGACACAGTCGAAGCAAACGAAGAGCTGGGTCTTCCGACTGACCTTCGTCAGTACGGAATAGGCGCACAGATTCTGAAAGATATCGGACTGTGCAACATACGATTGCTTACAAATAATCCGAAAAAAATTGCCGGCCTAAACGGATACGGTCTGCATGTTGTGGAGCAACTTCCGTTGGAAATTAAAAATCTTTCTGAAAAACAAAAAAAATATCTGGAAACAAAAAAAAGAAAACTCGGTCACTGGATTACGCGCGTCTAAGTTTTTTTCAAAAAAACAGTGCAGAAAATTTCAGTATTTCATCAGAAAAGAGACATCGATTTTTTTGCTGTATAAAGCCAAAAACTCATAACATGTGTTTTTTGCGCTTTCGCAAAAGAGCACAATTTTTATTGTGCGCTTTACAAAAGGACTTTTACATAAAAAGAAACGAAGTAGAATTGTGAGTAACCTTTTCCGTATTACTTTTATCCCCCCATCAGTTATGCCAGTTAAGAAAAAGAAGGCTGCCAAGAAGACAGTGAAGAAGGCAGTTCGCAAGCCGGCTGCTAAGAAGACAGCAGCAAAAAGGAAGCCTGCTAAGAAGGCAGCTGCCAAGAAGCCAGCAGCAAAGAAAAAGACAGCTGCTAAGAAGAAGCCAGCAGCAAAGAAAAAGACAACTGCTAAAAAGAAGACCGCTAAAAAAGCAGTTGCAAAGCGCAAGACTGCTACGAAAAAGCGTGCAGCAAAAAAGCGCTAATACTCTTCTTGTCTTCAAAACACCTCTGCCTACATGGTCGGGGTGTTTTTTCAATCTGAATCCCGTTCTAATTATAGATAATACATGCATATCGCGAAGACAGGATTTTCATCCTGCATTTTTATCTTCCCGGGAGAATGTCATTCTGAGCTCGTTGAAGAATGGCCCGAAGCGAAGCGGAGGACCATGAGCGACCCCGCACGCGTCAGCGCTGCGGGGGAGTCGAATGGTGCCCCCTGCAGGGTTCCCTTCGGCTCTTCCGCCTTCGGCGGAATCGCTCAGGACAGGCTTCTCACCCTGCATGAGCTCACTGAGTTTTCTCTTTGTTTTATCCGAAGACAATGGTGCCCCCTGCAGGGTTCGAACCTGCAACCTTCGGTTCCGAAGACCGACGCTCTATCCAGTTGAACTAAGGGGGCATGTATGCGCTTTTTCGATGGTGTAAAGATCCGCGAGCAAAACTTTTTTGTTCTTTCCTGCCCTGCGGCAGGAAAAGCCAGTTGAACTAAGGGGGCATGTATGCGCTTTTTCGATGGTGTAAAGATCCGCGAGCAAAACTTTTTTGTTCTTTCCTGCTCTACGGCAGGAAAAGCCGGTTGAACTACGCGGGGGCTTTGCTTCCGCCAGAGTATCATGCACTTTGGAAGTCTGCACCGATTCTCTGCTAAAATATGACCATGGGTATACGAGACGATGACGAGGATTTGTTTATCTCCCGCTCCAACGAGGATGCCTTTAAAAATCCCGAAAAGGCCAAAAGAGATGCACGAGAGCAAAAGGCTAAACAAGAAGGCAAATTGCTGGACTTAAAAAGGCAAATGCTTCTGCAGCAAGTCTCTGCGCAAAATACGCACTCGGCTTTGGCAGACCAAGAAACAAAACGTCTGCAAAAACTCAATGATGACGCAAAGCAGAAAGAAGTATTTGGCACAAAGACTCACAAGCAACTCGAAGAGGAATCGATGCTGGACGCTCAAACCCAAGTGACTGCGGAGCAACAAATAGATGCAGATGCTCAAGCTGAAGAGAAAAAAGAGCAAGCGAAGCAGGAGTACCAGAATGAAGACGGGTAATCTGATAGAATACGCGTATGCGAACGTACCTCTTTGGCGGACTTCTGCTTCTCCTATGCACGACTGCGCAGGCATCTTCTGTGTTGCAGGATATTGCGAATCATCCGTACAGAGAGTCGATAGAAATTCTGGTAGAAAAAGGAATAGTCCACGGATATTCCGACGGTACCTTCAAGCCAAACATTCCAATCAATCGTGCGGAGTTTCTGAAAATCCTCATGTTGGCTGTCTATGGAGATCGTGTTTTTTCACAGGGGAGTACGGCATGTTTCTTCGACTTTGGTATGGATGTGCAGTGGTATTATCCGCATGCATGCACAGCGAAAGAGCTTGGCATTATTCACGGATACCCGGACGGAACGTTTCGCGGAGAGAGCACCGTAAACTTGGCCGAGGCTCTGAAGATGAGTTTGGAAGCTTGGGATGTAACGTTGCCCGTATATATTCGAGCGCCGGATCACTGGTATGACCCGTACATAGATGCGGCGGCAGATACGGGAGTGTTCCAATTCATACCGTTGGTGCCGGATTTTCCATTAACAAGAGGGGAAGCAGCGGAACTTCTTGTGAAACTTAGGCAACCGTTGGCTGTGTTGGATCCGGAATCTTCGAATCCCGAACCGTCGGGTATCTCCAGGACACAGATTCGCGACTACCATACGCAGCCTTCGCAACAAGCGGTGTGCGGGAACGGCATACTGGAATTCAGGGAAGCCTGTGACGATGGAAATCTTCTCAATGATGACGGGTGCAGTGAGCTTTGCATCATAGTGTCTCAACCTGTTCGCCACGGTGCGTTGCGTCTGGAGCAGAGGCCTTCGAGCACGTTGAACATTGCCAAGGGTGCAAGCAATGTGACTCTTCTTTCATTCGATGCACTGGCAGGAAGGCAAGACGTGTATCTCACACAATTGAAATTCAAAGCAGGAGCAGGCTCTTTAGACAGCGCTCGTAACTATCGTTTGTATTACGATACGAACGGAGACGGCACAGCAGATAAAATGATTGCAAATGCAGTGCCGCAAAATGAGAAACTCTCTTTCGGGAATTTGAATATTCCGGTTCGCAACGGGTACTACACCCGAGTCGAATTGCGTTCGGACATTGCAACCGGCGGTACGGTGGACGATTTTAGTGTGCAATTTGATACCGCAGATCCCGACTACGTGCAGGGTGTGGATGCTGTGGATGCGGAAGATGTGGTGGGAATAGAGACAGACGATGCGGGCTGTCAGCTTGTTTCCATTTGTTGGATAGCTGTCTACACCGATGATGCACGACTTATTTCCATCGGAACACAGGGCAGCTTGTACGTGACTCAGGACAATATTTCCGTTGGGAACAAGCAGCTTCTTGCCGGTGCACTGAGCGATATTCTTCTCCGTATAAAATTTCGCGCACAGGATGAAGATGTATCCGTCACCAAAATAACCATAGGAGGCGGAACCGACAGCGTGGATTCGTTGGAATTGTTTTTGGACGGAAGCAGTTTACCGTTTGCGGTGGCACGAAAAGTTGCATGTGATTCCGTCGTAACAAGTCAGTATTGTGCGGATACGGATTTGCTCATTGCAAAAGATGTCGAGAAGCGAGTGCTTGTTCGTGCCCGTGTCAATGCGGATACGTCCGGTGGTACGAGCGGAGACACAGTCGCCCTCACGCTTACTGCCAACACATCCACCAATGTGGCCGTAGAGGCTTGGGGCGAGGCATCGCTGAAAGAACTGAATCAGAACAACGGTAATGCGACTGCCGAGGGTGAAATTTTTATCGGACGCGACTCTGCGGGGGCAAACGTTGCCATCACAGGCATGACACACGATATTGTGAATGCGAAATTCGCTTCCATACAAAATGCGAATGGCGATCCCGATGGCACTGCCATTCCCACGGGAGAGTCCACATTTGCCGCGTTCAGCTTTGCGGCTTTGCCCCACACCAATTCATTCGGAGGTCTGAATAACATCGTCATGGAATCAATCACGTTTAAAGTCACTTCCACGAATGTGCAATTCTCTTCTTCTTCCTTTGTTCTCTACAATCCGCAAAATCCCGGTGTTACCGTGAGTTGTACGGGAGGTACCACGGGCATTATTACCGTTGTCTGCGGCAGCCTGGAAGGCAGTGCCATCAATACCGTTATTGCGCAGGGCTCTTCCATAGAATTGGCGCTGCGGGGCGATATTACAAATCCACAGGTGGGAGCGGGCAACAGTACGTTGCAGGCGCAAATAAGCGGGCTCGGAAGCAGGGGGTCCGGCGGTCCGATAGTATGGAACGACGAAGTATTTTCGTACGGATGGGTGGATTTGAGTTCCACGACGATACGGTCGACGTTGTACAGGGCGCAGTAGGCGAGCGAGGAGCGAGGAGCAGGAAGCGATTAGCGAGTAGCGGTTAGCGGGCAGTAGGGAGCAGGGAGCGATTAGCGATTAGCGTTTAGTAAGAGACTGTCCGAATGAATTCATCATTCGTTGCACCTCTTGGACTCTGTAAGTATGGATTTCAACGTATCATCATCCATGTACCTCAGTGTATGAGAGAGAATAATTTGTGTTTCTAGTTCCGCCAGAGATCCTTTGGCTATACAGATAAAATTAAAAAAATCTTTATCACTTGTTCGTTGACTCCCTTCGGCGATATTTGAAGGTACAGATACCGCTGCGCGTCTGAGTTGGTTTATTAGTCCAAATTTTTCTGTTTCCGGAAACACTTGTGTGACCCCATAGACCTCTTTTGCCAGAGTCATTGCCTTCTGCCAAATTTTCAGTTCTTTATACGGCAATTTGCTCATGTATCTATTATCTATCCTTGATATGAGACAATGTGGCTAATCGCTACACGCTTACACGCTACACGCAATAATCTGGCTTCATGAAGCTAATGCTGCCGTTCTCTCTCTCAGAAGAACTAGCCTCCGAAAATCTGTCCCAACATTCCTTTACCCTGCGAACGCGTGGGAGCACGAAGGAATGGGTTTAATGTTTCTGCGAACGTACGGAGATTTCTGCTCTGCATGTAGATTGTCCCCGGTCCTTCAAAGGCACAGGAAAGACCTTCTCCCGTCGAAACCATGCTGAATATGCTCTCTCCCACTTTCTGAATGTTGTAGGTGATATTTGCGGGGAATGCGACGATGTGTCCGTTATCCACTACGAACTTCTCTCCCCGTGCGATCTCCTTTTTTATGATTCCTCCGAAGCTGGAAGCAAATACCTTGCCGGTTCCTCGTACTTTTATCATGAAGATTCCTTCACCGCTCACAAAACCTTTCCAGCCGGAAAAATGCGCGTCGGATTCTATTGTTTTGTCGGATGCCAAAAACGATCCGCCCTGAATAATGTATTCTTCGTTATTCAGTTCCAGTACTTCTATGTCTCCCACTGCGCGGGGAGCGAGAAACACTTCGGTATTCGGCTGCATCGCCCGTATGGTGGTTACGAAGAAGCTTTCACTGGTCAGAACAGTTCTTTTGATTGCTTTCCACGCCCCGCCCTCCATTTTTCCTTCTATTTTCGCCGTGTCATCCATGGCGAGCATTGCGCCTGTTTCGGTGTGAATTTCTTCATTGGTTGTTAAAACGCAGCGAAGAGCGGAATAGCTGGGACGCATGAGAATTTCGTATTGCATGGTGGTACAGGGAAAGATGCGCCCATAGCATTACATGATTTTCCTTGCTTCGTAAGGTGTAATCCGTAATCTTGCCTGTGCAGCTTTATTGGGGAGTAGCCAAGCGGTAAGGCAGCGGGTTCTGGTCCCGCCATGCGGGGGTTCGAATCCCTCCTCCCCAGCCAATTCTGTTCTACACTCCTTTTCGCAATTATCTGGAAGCCGTTCTTGTAGTCTGGGAGTAGTTTTTTGTCCTTTAGAGAAAGGTTCAAAAATACAAAATTAAGGAGTGATCGCTTTTCGGTCGCAGTTGCCATCTCTTCATAGAGTTTTTGGCCCTGTTGAGCCAGTTCAAAAATATTAGCACCTAATTGGAGATAATTGATGTTGGCCTGCTTGTGATTCTTAATGGCTTCGAGAACTGTTGCTTGCTCTTTGGTGTATTGGTCGAATTTCCTGTCATACATCTCCTTGGTGATCTTCTCGTCCATCTTGTCGTCGTACAGATTATCCAATCGCTTCTGCGTGGCTGTTAATTGTTTGGTCAAACCGTCCATGATCGTTGTGTGATACTGAATCTCATCGGCATGGCTCTCGCGTAGTGCATCACGAATCCATTCCAGTGTTTCCGGGCAATCAACCTGAAATTGATCCAATAATGCCACTACCTGCTCTTCGATCACTTCCTCGCGCACATACTTTCGCTGGCTGCATGTCGTTTCATAGCGCGTACAGGAATAATAGGCGTGACCCTTCTGCATCTGCCCCACAATGGAGCGGCCACATTCTCCGCACGTTAAGTCCCTGAAAAGAAAGTCGTGCTTCCGATACTTTCCATTGGTCTTCCGTTTGAGCCTAGCCTGTACGGAGTAAAACATTTCTTTGGCTAAAACTCTTGATGGATGGATGAGAGGCTCATGCTTCCCGTCAGGGTAATGCTCGCCATTCCAATCAAATTCTGAGCAATAAAAACAATCAGTAAGAATTCTATGAATGACTGACTTTCCGACAACTTTTCCGTCTTTTG
>PCVP01000021.1 GCA_002787035.1 Candidatus Peregrinibacteria bacterium CG11_big_fil_rev_8_21_14_0_20_49_14
TCGTAGACCGCAATATCATCGGCATCCAATGTGAGCACACCGTTTATTGCGACCGTACCGTTGAGCGTGGAAGCTCCCTCCACTATCAACCCTCCACTGGAAGTCAGCAAACTCTGCGCGTGCACAGTCGCCCCCGAGATGGTTGTGAAGTTGAGTGAAGAGCCAGTCAATGTGCCGTTGAGAACAAACACCGTACCATTGAGTGCCAACCCTTGCCCCGCACTATATGTGGTATCGGTATCCGTATCTATGTCGCTGCTCCAGGAGAGCTGACCACTGCTATCTGTTTTGAGTACCTTACCCGAAGCAGAACCGTCTGAAGTCGGGAATGTGTAGGTGACACCGCCAATCGCTACCGTAGATCCCAACGTCAACGCACCATGCAATGTCGTCGCACCCTCCACTATCAAACTACCCGAGCTACGGAGGAGATCTTGGGCATGGAGGACAGTACCGGAGATCGTGCCGATGACTTCGAGTTTCTCGGAGGGGGAGGTGGTGCCGATACCGACAGCGCCGCTTGCGAATAGATTGGCCAAATTAAGATCACCGTATGTCGCCAGGTCACCCTTATATACGCCGAGGACACCCGAAGAAATTCGCTTCAGTGCAAGGTCTTGCGTGTAGTAGTTGCCGTCATTAAGGCCAAACTGAAGTAATCCAGTGTTTGCGATTATCCCATGCCCTACAACCCACTGTGATGTGTCAGTATTCCAGGCACTGTGCGAAAGGGTCATGGCAATGATATCCTGCCCATCTCTAAAGACGTGATAGCCGCTTGGATTAGCAAACAACGTGGCATAGCTGGTGGTAATTGTGTTGGTCCTCACAGAAGTAAAATTGCCGATGCCATTTACATCTAGTGTATATCCCGGACTCGTCGTCCCAATCCCCACATTCCCCATAATGTAACTGTCCGCTCCTGCCATCACGGTAAGATTTGCTCCCGAAATCGTTCCCATGGACGTAAGATTTCCATGAATAATACCCGTACCTTCCACTATCAACCCTCCACTGGAAGTAAGCAAACTCTGCGCATGCACAGTCGCACCCGAGATTGTTGTGAAGTTGAGTGAAGAACCGGTAAGCGTTCCATTCAGAACGAACACCGTACCGTTGAGCGCCAAGCCCTGCCCTGCACTGTATGTGGTATCTGTATCACTGTCATCCACGTACTTCTTCGTGACGATCTGGTTGTCGCTGTTG
>PCVP01000007.1 GCA_002787035.1 Candidatus Peregrinibacteria bacterium CG11_big_fil_rev_8_21_14_0_20_49_14
TCGTTCTTAACGGAACGCTTACGGGTTCTTCGCTCAACTTCACAACCATCTCGGGTGCGACTGTGCATGCGCAGAGTTTACTGACTTCCAGTGGAGGGTTGATAGTGGAAGGTACGGGTATTATTCACGGAAACCTTACGTCCATGGGTACTATTTCGGGAGCAAACCTTACGGTGATGGCAGGTGCAGATAGTTATGTGTTGGGAGAATTTGGAATTGGTACTGCCAATCCTTCACACCAGTTACACATCTACAGAAATGATTCCGCTACAACGGGCTACGGCATGCACATTGCACAAGTCGGTGCAGGAGATGCTCTTCTCAGCTTTGATGTGGGAGGAGGAACAGCGCAATGGATTATGGGTATAGACAACGATGACAACGATAAGTTCAAAATTATAAATTCCAATAATCTTGCCGGAAGCAACGACTTTATCATTTCGAAAACAGGTGAAGTTGGCATCGGAGACTCCACCCCACAAACCAAACTCGATGTCGCAGGAGGAATTTCTGGTACGGCACTCAAGATTACCGGTGCAGCCACATTCGATTCCACGGTTAGCCTTGGCGGAGTCACCTACACATTCCCGACTAGCGACGGTTCTGCAAGCGGCAAGGTACTCAAGACAGATAGCAGCGGGCAGCTTTCGTGGAGCAGCGACATAGATACGGATACCGATACCACGTACGCTGCGGGGCAAGGGTTGGCGCTCAATGGTACGGTATTCGTTCTCAATGGAACACTGACGGGTTCTTCACTCAACTTCACAACTATCTCGGGGGCAACTGTACATGCACAAGACTTACTGACGGTAAGTGGCAGCTTGGTGATAGATGAAGCAGGAAGTGTATTTGGAGCAGGGCTGGAAGACTGTGACGGAGCAGGCAACGCATTGCAGTGGGACAGTACGACAGGACAATTCAGCTGTACAACTATTTCGGGGGGAGGAGATCCGAATGTGGACTACTACGTACGAGTAGCGGGAGATACGATGACGGGAGCACTGGTGATCAATGATGAAACCGGTGCACAGGCAGGACTGGAGGTAATAGGCACGGCTTCGGGTCGCATCATTCATGCGCAAGATCTGCTCACTTCAAGCGGCGGGTTGGTAGTGGAAGGAGCTTCCACGCTCAACGGTACGGTCGCAATAAACGGTGTGCTCACATTGGATGCCGATGATATTGCGGTCTA
>PCVP01000024.1 GCA_002787035.1 Candidatus Peregrinibacteria bacterium CG11_big_fil_rev_8_21_14_0_20_49_14
CGAACAAAAAAGTAGCTCAGACTTCTGCCCAAAGTATAAGGCTGATCTTAAATTCAATGTTCAATATTTCACTTGATTCAAACGTGCTGAACGACGAAGCAGCTTCTCGAACTATTCTTATTACTTCTCCGGATTCTTCCTGTGCATACGAAGGTGAGATTTTGGAGAGAGGAGTACGGATTTTACGAATTCCTATACTAGATGGAGTTTTCGATTGGAACTCTCTGTGGTGCATGCTTACGACTCCTGATGAAGATTTTTATGGCATCAGCAGTATTCTTGTGGAGGGGGGGCGAAAAACATGGGACATTTTTACGAGCAGCGGCTTTGTAGATGAAGAAGTTCTTCTTATAAGTAAATGCCCGTCATGAGTGTCATGACGGGCATTTCTGCTCTTAGTCGCACAGGATGTGCGACTATTATCCGGCGTGCCGTGCAACCGAGTGCGGAAGCGGCATATTGGCCGCGGCTTCCATGGACATAGGCATGATCGCCAATGCGGGTGATACTACCTGAAGCAGCTTCGTGATGCAGAGCTGATTCATGCTTGTTTGGCGGTCGTGCCCTTCGGCCTTCAGTGCTTCGTGAAGACTTTTGGGCAACCGAACGGTAATCACGCGTGTCGGCTCGTTGCCAGTGTCGTCGGTTCGAGACTTCCCTCGGAGCTGCGCCAATATTTCTTCGATATCGGCGTACTCCGCGGTGAGTTCGAAGGCACGAAGGGCTCGAACACTCGGGAATAATTTACGCAGAACACCATCTACGCCAATAATCTCCCGGTAGAACGTCACCCAATCCGGATTTTGGCGGAACAATGCTTCCGCCACTCGCTTCGCTTTGCTTTCGGGACTTGCTTCCGTCTGGGCGCGATCTTGCGCCGCAATCGTCGTGGCCATCCGTGTGGCCTCCATGTGTCGAAAGAGCAGAAATACAGTGGATCTCCCAGACCCGTGCATTCGCTCCCTCTTAAGGAAGAAATGAAGTGGGTCTACAGACCTATGATGAATCATAGTATTTTCTCCTAAAATGTCAATTATTCGTTACATGTAGTACAGAGTTGCAACTGAGCGGTTATCTTTAGCTGTGAAGTTAAGAGAGAGAGATAGAGAGAGCAACTATGCCGCCAAACGTTCAGTTTCATTTGATGTTACACTCTGTGTGTCTTCTTCCTCTTCCAGTCCGGCTGCCAATTTGCCGAGTGCTTCAGTTTCTATTTGACGTATTCTTTCTCTGGTGAGTCCCAATTCTTCACCTATTTGCTTCAGTGTTTTTTTGCCCTCGTAATGAAGATTAAATCTCGCTGTAATAACTCTTTGCTCTCGCTCGTCAAGACAGGAGAGCAGCGCAGATACTTTTCGTCTTGCTATCATACTTCGTACGTCGAGGTACAAGCCAAGCGGACATTCCGGCATCTTCTCAGGTGCGGGATTTACATGAAGGTCGTTGGGTTCTACCGGAGTTTCCATAGCACGACCTCTTCTGTGCGCCCCCAACGTATTTCGTAGTCTACTTTTCAGTTTCGGTGCTGCGTAGTCTACGAAACGCTTGCCCTTTGCGGGCTCGTAACTTTCTATCAGTTCAAAGAGTAACATGCTTCCTTCACTCAACATTTCGTCATAGAAAGGAGTTCCGCCTCCAACCTCTCTTGCTATGTATTTTACAAGAGCCATATTTGCTCGTGTGAGAGTTTCTCGGAGTTCGAGTGATTCCTGCAGAAAACTTTGCATATCCATCATGGTATCTTCCTGCAGAGCGGCGAATTTCAGATAGTTCATTTTGCGGAATGCAAAGTATTCCTGTTCTGCAGAGAGTTGGGGAGTACCGTATTGCCCTGTTTCAGAGAACTCTTCGCCCTCCTCATTGGAGGGCATGTATGTGTTAAGAAATTGAATATTGTATCTGCTCCCGTTTCTTCGCGGGAAGCTTCTTGCTCCTACGTAGTGAATAGATGCTTTCACCTGTGCTATTTCATCGTTTACCGCAGAGGATATCTCTGCTGTCGCAGGTAGGACTCTCTCTCGCTCTATTATTTCCGGCGGGCTCATAACTTGCGTAATATTATCAAACATTATGTAATATACAATAGAAATTCGATAAAGAATTCGTATGCCAAAGTGCCATTATGTTACCTTTTTGAGTACTGACTCACCCCATTTCATTATTTTGCCCTGCGTACGCTGTTTTATGGGTGCTTTGCCGGTCTCTTTGTACTTTTTCACCACAGAGGCAAATGCATGGCCCTGCTTGCGTACAGAAGCAATACTCTCCGGTCGTTCATCCACAACGAGTCCGAATTTTCCCTGTCCTTTCACGCATTTTCCCTCGAAATGATGACCCATATAACTCGCTCCGAAGTACTTCAGAGCTTCCGGAATATGACTGCTCGTTTTTTCCATCAATCCTTTCCATGCCGGGTAGGGTGCTCCTCCCGTATAAATCATGTAAAACGGCATGCCGTTCAGCGTTCCTCTCGACCGCGTGGCATCCAATGCGAAGCTGCCCATGCGGTCTATAAAATTTTTCAGGTGAGCAGGGACACCGAAGTTCCACACGGGGGTTGCTATCACAAGACCGTCCGCCTCTTGCATCAGCGCTTGCAGTGCACAGAAATCCTCTTCCTGACTGCATTGCGGATCGTAAAAGTCCAATGAGAAGTGTTCGATGCGAAAATCTTTCAGCCTCCTCTTATGTACCGTCACGCCACCCAGCTGCTGCATGCCCTGCACGAAGGTATCTGCGAGAACGTTGGAATTGCTCGGTTCGTTTGTTCCTGCGACAAGTACGAGAATATTCATGGTAACAAAGGGGGAGTGAGGATGTTTCTGCAGTGTATAACGTGAGCGACGTTATGCAGTGGCACTGCCCAATATAGGCTTGAGAACCTATCGTAAATTGTGTTGCAAATGCACTATGCTAAGCGACATTTTCATCGATCTGATTCACGAATTTTCTCTGAATGCAGAGCTAAGAATCCGAATTTATCAAAAATTGACAGATAACAATAAGAGCAATCAATATGCATTGACCGAGGGGAATCAGTCCAATATCTTGTGTGGTTGTGGCATCAGTGCCACAAGATAGTGTGTTTCCTTTTCCCTTCCCGTCCAAATGAATCCGCCGACCGCCGCAACAGACAGCGCTTCCGCGCAGAATATTTCACCGACCAAGCACCACAGAGGTCTTTCCATTCCCCGCGTATTTACGACTCCGGGGAGCGACCCTCTGGAGGAAGTGCGATACGACAGACGTACCAGTCGCATTTCCAATACGGATGGTTCTGTGGTGTTCGAAATGGAAGATGCGGAAATTCCCATCGCATGGAGTCAGGTGGCTACCGATATCATGGTCAGTAAGTACTTTCGAAAGGCGGGAGTACCTCAGTACAATGAGAAAGGAGAAGTGATTCACGATGAGAAAGGTGAAGTAGTCATGGGTCCCGAGCGCAGCGCAAAGCAGGTTATACGACGTCTTGCAGGGTGTTGGCGACACTGGGGTCAGCAGTATGGCTATTTTGAAACCGCACAAGATGCTCAGGCATTCGAAGATGAATTGGGATACATGCTTATTCATCAGATGGCGGCACCCAACAGTCCACAATGGTTCAATACCGGTTTGCATTACTCCTACGGCATCACGGGGCCCGCACAGGGGCATTACTATTGCGAGCCGACCACCGGAGAGGTGAAGCAGAGTGAAGATGCCTACACACATCCGCAGCCTCACGCATGTTTTATACAGTCTGTGGATGACGATATGGTCAACGAAGGAGGTATTATGGACCTCTGGGTTCGAGAAGCTCGTCTCTTTAAATTCGGTTCAGGGACGGGAACGAATTTCAGCAATCTTCGAGGAGAAGGGGAGCCGCTTTCGGGCGGTGGCAAAAGCTCCGGTCTTATGAGCTTTCTGAAAATCGGAGACAGAGCCGCGGGAGCCATAAAGTCAGGCGGTACCACCCGCCGTGCGGCCAAAATGGTCTGCTTGAATTTGGATCATCCGGATATCGAAAATTTCATAAGCTGGAAGGCAAATGAAGAGAAAAAAGTCGCCGCTATGGCCAAAGCGGGTTACGACACCGATTTTAACGGAGAAGCGTATCAGACTGTCTCCGGTCAAAATTCAAATAACTCAGTTCGTATTCCGCACGAGTTCTTTGAGGCGGTAGAAAAAGACAGTGACTGGCATCTTATCTGGCGCACAGAGAAGCGCAAGGCGGCCAAAGAAGCCAGGGAGCCTGTGCCATGCAAAACCATGCGAGCACGCGAACTGTGGGATCAAATAGGCTACGCAGCATGGTCGTGTGCGGACCCTGGTGTGCAGTACGACACCAGTATCAATGACTGGCACACGTGTCCCGAGGACGGACCGATTAACGCCAGCAATCCGTGCAGTGAATACATGTTCTTAGATAACACTGCCTGCAACCTCGCCTCCATTAATCTGCTGAAATTCTACGATGACGAGCACGGCACGTTCGAAGTGGAGAAGTACAAGCACGCTGCTCGGCTCTGGACTATCGTGCTGGAGATCTCTGTGCTTATGGCACAGTTTCCCAGCAAAGAGATTGCGGAGCTCAGCTACGTATTCCGCACACTCGGTCTCGGGTATGCGAACATCGGAGCCATGTTGATGCGTATGGGTATTCCGTACGATTCGGAAGAAGCACGCTCCATATGCGGTGCACTCACAGCCATTCTTACGGGAGAGTCGTATGCGACATCCGCCGAAATGGCAGATGTGCACGGTACCTTTAAAGGGTACGAGCGCAATAAGCAGCATATGCTTCGTGTCATTCGTAACCACAGACGTGCGGCATACGATGCTCCGAATGCGGAGTACGAAGGCTTGCATGTGCCACCGGTGGGCATAAACCAGCAGAAGTGCCCGGGGTATCTTCTGGAGGCGTCCAAAGAGTGTTGGGATCGTGCGCTTGCCATGGGTGAGAAGTTCGGATTCCGTAACGCGCAAACAACGGTCATTGCTCCCACGGGAACAATCGGTCTGCTTATGGATTGCGATACCACCGGAGTGGAACCCGACTTTGCTCTCGTAAAATTCAAAAAGCTTGCAGGAGGGGGATACATGAAAATTGCGAACCAGTCCGTCAAGCCTGCGTTCCAAAATTTGGGATACACCGAATCGGAAGTAAACGACATCATGCGCTACGTAAAGGGAACGCTAAGTCTGGAAGGCGCACCGTTCATCAATCGTGAAAGTCTCAGGGAGAAAGGATTTACGGATAAAGACATAGCCACTGTGGAAAAAAATCTTCCGCAAGTGTTCGAGCTCCAGTTTGCATTCAACAAGTGGGTACTGGGAGATGAAGCAATGAAACGACTGGGCTTGAGGGATGAACAAACAGACAGCCTGAACTTCGATCTTCTTTCCGCACTCGGATTTACGAAAGATCAAATAGAAAAAGCGAACGTATACATTTGCGGAAATATGACTGTGGAGGGTGCGCCACATCTCAAACCACAGCACCTTGCCGTCTTTGACTGTGCCAATAAGTGCGGAAAGCTCGGTAAGAGGTTTATTTCTGCCGAGGGTCACATTCGCATGATGGCGGCCGCACAGCCCTTCATATCCGGTGCAATCAGCAAAACCATCAACTTACCGAACGAAGCGACCGTTGAAGATATCACCAATGCTTACCTCTTAAGCTGGAAGCTGGGACTCAAGGCCAATGCTCTTTACAGAGACGGATGCAAAATGAGTCAGGCACTCAGTAACAAATCAGATTCCAAAGAAGAAGCTGTTGAAGCAGAGAAAGAAGTGGTGGAGAGAGTGGTTATTAAAGAAGTGCCTCGCAGAAGAAAATTGCCGAACGAACGTATGTCCATTACACACAAGTTCTCGGTTGCGGGACACGAAGGCTATATTCATGCGGGACTCTACGAGAACGGCGCACCCGGTGAAATATTTATAAAAATGAGTAAAGAAGGCTCCACGCTTTCGGGTGTTATGGACACGCTTGCACTCAGTCTTTCCATGAACCTGCAGTACGGTGTGCCGTTGGAAGTGCTCTGTAACAAACTCGTACACACGCGTTTCGAACCGATGGGTATGACAACGAATAAGGAAATTCCGATGGTGAAGAGTCTTATGGACTACCTCGGACGCTGGCTCGCATTAAAGTTCCTAACCAAGGAGCAGGCGATGCAGTTTCACAATAAAGAACTGGTAGAGAAGGCATATTCGGAAGGAACGAAGAGTAAAGATGCCTTTGCCATGAGACTTCCTGTTATGGATGAAGGTGCTCCTGTTATGAATCTCGGTGTTGCTGTGGAGGAAAAGACACACGAAGAAGTGGAACAGGCAGTGCACCAAGTGGAAGTAATGCCGAACAAAATGGAGTCTGCCAAACAACAAGGATTTACGGGTTCCATATGTTCGGGATGCGGAAGTCTTCGCATGAAGCGTAACGGGTCTTGTGAAGTTTGTCTGGACTGCGGCGCAACCAGCGGTTGCAGCTAGAATTTCTTTTTCTTGCATACGGAGGAGCGGACGAATGTCTGCTCCTTTTGTTTTTCTTCTTGCGCTACACTGCTCTTAAATGAGTTGGATAGATCGCCTGCCGGCAAACGAAAAACAGAGGCTGCGCAAGCGCATGCGCAGCCCCGAGGAATACGAGCGTTTGCGTGAACGCGTAAAAGGTCCCGAAGATCTGGAGAAAGAAATGGCTCAAAATGAATTGCTGGCGGAACTGAAGTTCACATTGGAAACAGAGCCGAGAGTGCAGGAGGAACTGCGAAAGGAGTTGGAGAAAGATCTCCATGAACAGGGTCTAGAAAACATACTGGAGACTGCCGATATGTCTCCGGATGCCAAAAGTGCGTTGGAGCAGGGAAATTTTTCGGTATCTCTGGAAACCAATGCTCAGACAGGGCACGAGCAAATGGTGCTGCAGCCCGAGGGAAATATTTCGGAAAAAGCGGTACTTCGACAGTCGGTTTCGGATACCTACACTGACGGATTCATCAGCGCTATGGGCGGAGGTTCGGTGGCATAAATCACTGAGTACCATACGGACTCAGTCTACGAAGCGGTGCCTCACTTCTTACATAGAAATGAAAAGCATGCCGAACACACAGATCATCAGGAAAACTCGCATGGGGTGCAATCCTACGACCGTTTGTATGAAATATTCAATAGTCAAATAGGAAAGAACCCTTGCATAAAGGCAGAAACCTGAACAAATTTATACTTCACCTTTTATCGATTTCTCGCTCAGGATAGCCAAATTATCATCGTCGGCAGTGATATTTGGGATTACTTTCGTACACCTGTCGCACCTGTGGACAATCATCCAGCCTTTCCCCGACTTATAATCCATTCCGGTCGGTCGCATTAAGCCTCCGCACTGAGATGCCCGGTCTCCCGGACCGTCTTTATCTACGTGTTTTGAGTACAGGCAGTGGGGACAGTGGTTGCGGTACGAGCCGCTTGTCAAAGGCTCGACATCGGCGGAGCAGTGCTCGCAGGTGAACCGTTCCTGTCGTGCAATAAATGGCATATGAAATGGCGGACTATTCAAATCCGAGAGCTGCTATCGTATCAAGACAGAACTCCATCTCTTCATCCGAACTTTCATACTCGGATTTCACTATCGTAGGTTGCACATTCAATTCGGATGAAAGCTTCTTTCCAAGTGCTACCGTCATCGGATATCTGGAATCAATCATGATACGTATCAGCATGCCCGGCTTTTCCTCAGCTCTTGCCAGTTTCAATATTGTGCCGAGTTCCGCATGGCGATCTGTTTCCATGTGTGTGGAATTTCCCAAGGGTTCGAGTGTGTGTCTTTTCCTCGTTACCGCATTGTGAATTGCCCATAAAACTGCAAAATCATCTTGAGATACAGCTTCCGTTCCGGGAGAAGAATTATTGTAGTCCACGTCTGCTATGCGAGGAAATTCAGTATCTCCTTGCATCGGTTCAGCTTCTGCAGCCGGTGTTTCTTTCAGTGCGGAACTCATTTAATGAATAATATACAACAAAAAATAACTTATGCAAGTATCAAATCACACGAATCACACATTGAATTTAAAATGCATAATGTCACCGTCTTTCACAATATACTCTTTGCCTTCACTGCGCATCTTTCCCGCTTCTTTCGCACCCTGTTCGCCATTAAATTGCACGTAATCTTCATATGCAATGGTGTCCGCACGTATGAATCCTTTCTCAAAATCGGTATGAATAACTCCCGCCGCCTGTGGAGCGGTGGATCCTTTGCGTACGTTCCATGCGCGCACTTCTTTCTCTCCCGCGGTGAAATAGGTGATGTACCCGAGTGCCATATACGCGGCCTGAATCAGCTTATCTAGTCCCGCAGATTCTATGCCAAGTTCAGAGAGCATTTCCTGCGCTTCCTCGGCAGAAAGCTCCTGAAGGTCCTCCTCTATTTTTGCCGATATCGTTATAAGTTGTTCATCTTGCGCTATTCCCATGCTCTTACGTAAAGAGTCTGTATCTGCATTTCGCAGATCATCTTCGGCTATGTTTACCGCGTAAATAATCGGTTTGTTTGTGAGCAGATGAAAGTTTTTCAATATTCTGGACTCCTCTTCGTTACATTCCAGACTGTGTGTGGTTTTCCCTTCATTCAACGTCGCTTGCACGCGCTGCAGCAGTGCCAGTTCTTTCAGTTTACTTTTCTCTCCCGTACGTGCGCCGCCCGCAACTTTATCCATCTGCTTTTCCACGGAATCGATATCGGAAATAATCAATTCGGCTTCTATGGTTTCCCTGTCTCGTTTCGGGTCCACCGTACCTTCAACGTGTGTGATATTGGAGTCACCGAATGCTCGAACAACGTGGCAAATAGCATCCACTTCGCGGATGGCATGCAAAAATTTGTTTCCCAGCCCTTCCCCTTTACTCGCCCCCTTTACCAGTCCTGCAATATCTTTGAACTCAATTGCTGCGGGTATGATTTTTTGAGGATTCACCATGCTTGTCAGAGTGCTCAGACGTCTGTCCGGCACTTCCACTATTCCTACGTTGGGCTCTATGGTGCAGAAAGGATAGTTTGCAGCTTCCGCACCTTTGCTGCGTGTAAGTGCATTAAAGAGCGTGGATTTTCCCACGTTCGGGAGGCCGACGATGCCTATCTGTAAAGCCATCGCGCTGGAGTATAGGGCATGTTTAGGAATGAGACATTCTAAACACCGCAATTTGTTCGCCGGATGACACCTCTGTTAGAGATGTGAGAGATTGTAAATATGGCAGTACGCGGACGTGTTCCGGAATACGTATGACCAAGTAGTCCGAAGGGTACAGTGCAGCCAGATCCCTCTCCCACGATTCCCAATCGATCTTCTCGGGTTGGGAGCTGCGTACCGCAAGCAGTAGGCCCGTAACTTTGGGATTGGCCACAAAATCCAACGAAGGATCCATTCCCCGTGCGAAGCGTAGGTCGGGTCGTACTGTAAACAGCGCAGGAAAAAGATCCCAGTCTATGTTCAGTACTGCGGCTCCCGAAGGAATGCTCTCCAGGGGAGCAGAGTAGTGCGTCAGCATTCTTTCTAAATCCGTTGAACGAAAAGAGTAGTGCATTTTCCCCATATTCACGCCGACAACAAGAAGCAGTATAAGAAGCGGTACATGATTTCTCACTGCGAAAGACGGGAGCAAATCTTTCGCTGCCTTTGCTGCCATATCGGTTTGCAGGCTCAGTAATTGTGCCAAAAGTACAATGAGGACGGGCCAGAGGAAATCGAGCATTCGTACCCACATGCACATGCCCAGCAGAAATACGCATGCGATGAACGCCGTAAGAGAAATACCTTTTTCGTGCAGCTGTTTTTTGGTGATTCCGCACGCGTGTGATGCGTAGTACGCAAGCAGTATCGCAGCTCCTGCAAGAGCGATCGGTGCGGCCATTCTTCCTATGCCGGATTGCAGTTCGGTTCCGAGAGGAAGGTTCTGCATGAACGGAATGCGCAGAAAAACAGTAAAGAAGAAATGCATATACTCCATGCTCTGCGGATGGAGAGCGAACCCCGCTGCCACGCCTGTCGCACCGGCAACAAGCATTTCAATGGCACTGCGTTTGTCATGGAGTGTCCACAGCCAGACACCGGCACATACCACTATGAAGAACGGAAAGAGAAAGAGATGAGAAAGAAGGGTCGCAATTGCAAGCAGTACTCCCGATGCCACGGCTTTCTTTTGCAGAGCGGTGCTCCAAACAACAATGCTGAGTGCCACCATAAGAATGAGAGGTCTTCCTATGAGAAGTCGCATGGAAAACTGCACGTGCCCCAAAAGAAGCAGGACGAGCAACACACTTTTTGTGGTTGGAGAAAGATGCAGGTTCGACATGGCGTACAGCAGTGCGAGAGACAAGAGTGAGATGCTGAGTACTATGAATATGCGTTGAGCCACTATGCTTTCAAATCCTCCCAGTGGCATAAGAATAACGTGTGTGAGAAACCACGGGTCCGAGTTATGCAGACGGAAGTACCCTCCGTAGAGAATATCACCCCATCCTCCGAAGCTTCTCACGCCGTTCTTTGTAAGAAGAGAGGCGAGTGTATGGTGTCGTATGCCATCTCCCAACGACGTGGGTGCATGCAGGCCCATGAGTACGGAGCTCAATAGAACCAGTGCCAAAACAATGGTAATCAGAGGGAGAAAATTGCGTTGATCTCTATGCATTGTAGGCATCCTATCTTGCGGTGAGATCTTAGTCGATATTCTTTAAATTCTTATTCTCAGAGCCTATTCTCTACGTTATTTAGCATGTTCAATCGCCTCTAAAAACTTGACAAAAATTAAAAAAAGCTTTAGATTATGCCACTATATGATTTGCAAGAGATTCCTCTGGCTGCTGGCTATTGTGCTCCTTGTCGGGGCGGGTACAAGCGCGTTTGCAGCGGGATTTCCTGACACCGTGAGCACTCCGTATCAGGAGACTTTTGCATATTTATCCGAGAAGGGGATTGTAAGAGGGTACAGTGACGGCTTCGCGCACCCCGAAGGGTACTTAAACCGTGCGGAAGCACTGAAGGTGATAATGGTCAGTCAGCCCAAGTATGCCGAGCGAGTGATATGGCACAAAAATAACATGCCGCCACTCCCGCTCTTCGGGGACATGCGTCAGGACCAATGGTTTGCTCCGTTTGTAGAGGCGGCATTTGAAGCTGAGGTGTTGCAAGGATACCCGGATGCAACACTCCGCCCGTCACAGGTTCTTCGAGTTGAAGAGGCTGTCGTTCTTCTTATGCGTGCGTACGGAGAAGCAGGAGATGTTCAAACTGCGGAGCTTTCTACGGCCATACAAAATACTCCCGGGCAGTGGTATACACCTGCTATCAATGCTTCCATTACACGAAATCTTGTACGGAAAGATCAGCCCATACTGCGATTGGGGGATCCCATTACACGCGGACAGTTTTTTGACATGGTCTTTCGTATGATGCGCGTGAAGGAGACAGGCACCCTTGCCTACAGAGACAGTGCAGTTTCTTCACAGCCGGTAGCAACCGCACAGGGAAGTTTTACGAATCAACATGCCATCAATGTTCCTCAGCAACCCCTTGCAGTCGTTTCCCAACCACAGCCTGTTGTATCGTCCGCAACGCTTACGTACGCGTCTGAAAAATACTTCTCTATCAGTATGCCGAGTCTTGGTATAAAAGATCTCACTGTTACGCATCCCACAGATCCTTTTTCTCAGCAGGGGGTTTTGGAGCCTCTCAGGCTTGGCGTAGGGCATCTGTTCAGTTACCCCGGTGGCGGAGGCAAAATTATGATTTACGGTCATAGCAGCGGATACCCTTGGGATATTTCCGAGTTCACAAAAATCTTTCGCAAGGTAAATCAGCTGAAGCCGGGAGACAAAATATACGTAACATACGAAGGAAAACTTCACACGTACGAAGTAACGCATGAGCAGACAATCGCCGCCAAAGATTCCTCACCTTTCAGTGATAACGGTGCGGGTGAAGAACTGATTCTGTACACCTGTTGGCCACCGGATTCCATCGCCCAGCGATACTTGGTGCATGCGCGTGCCATAGATACCGTGGCATTGCAGTAAAAAAGAAAGAAAGGTATTTCCTTGAGTGCTTACAGCCGAAAAGCGTCTCCGGAGCGCAAGTGAATAAATAAAAATGGATAGTGTGAGAATCAGCCTATTCGCCTCATAATCTCACGATCCACGAAATCTTTGGATCGTCCGTACGTCAGACGAGAGAGTTGTTTGTAGGCTTCGGCACCCTGCTCGTCTTTCGGGTAGGTTTTGTCCAACCATGGGCGCGGAACCTCTATGGAAAATGGTCTTGAAGGCTGTCCGCCGACGCTCAATTTCATTGCCCCCTTAAACGCGTCTATGTTCACAAGATCTTGTTCGGAGAATACGGGTGCCATTTCCTTTGCACATACCTCGGCATCCTGAGGACCGATTTTGTAAAACATCATGGTACCCACGTTTCCGAATACCGCTCCTTTCAAACTTACACTGCCCGAGAGTTTACTGTCTTTCTCCAGCTGATCTATGTACTGGTGAGCCAGTATGAGACCGAGGCGATATTTTCTCGCTTCGGAAAGAATGGACTCGATAGACGGGGTAACGAAGTTCTGGAATTCGTCGATATACAGGAAGAAGTCTCGTCGCTCTTCCTTGCTCAGACGTTGTCTGCGCATGGCAGCGACTTGAATTTTACTCACGGCTATCATACCAAGGAGCTGAGCGTTCACATCTCCCACAAGACCTTTACTCAAGTTCATAAGCAGAATCTTGCCTTCGCTCATGCATTTGGCAATATCGAAAGCACTGCGAGTTTGACCCACGATGTTGCGAATGAGTGTGTTTGTGTAGAACTGTCCGAATTTTGCCGCAAAGTACGGAATCATTTCCTGTTTTTCGCGTTGTCCGGTTTGTGCCATCTGTTTTTCCCAGAATGAGCGAACGATCGGATTTTTTACTTTACTCACTTTGTATTTCTGCCATTCGTCATCGGTAAAGAGTTTCACCAAATCCGTAATGGCACCTCCTTCATCGTCATCGTCCATGAGGGTCAGACATCCGTTTCGGAAATAGTCTTGAATACGAGGGCCGAAAATTTCCTCTCCGAACATTTTCACCATCATGTTCATGGCATCCAGTGCGACGAGATCTTTCTCTTCTTCACTGCTTGCTTCCAACAAGTTAAGACCCATGGGACGTTCCGTATCTGCGGGATTAAAGTAAATAACATCGTCCGCTCTTTCACGAGGAATATACGGCAGCAGATCTTCTATGAGCGATCCGTGGGGATCTACGATGCAGCAACCTGTATTATTGTGAAAATCCTGCCTTGCCATTACCTGCATAATGGAAGACTTTCCCGTACCGGTTTGCCCGATAATATAGAAGTGTCGAAAGCGATCTTCATTGTTCATGTAGATTCTTCTCTTCTCACCTCGGTAGGTGTTTGTGCCAAGGAACAGACCTTCTTCCGGAATATCTTTCGGTGCGGGAGCTATTTTAAAGTTCTGCCATTTTATGGTTTCCACTTTGTTGTACTTAATGTTCGGGAAATGAAAGAACGTTGTGAGTTCCGAAACTCCCAAGATCATCAAAGGAGACGAGAGCCAGGTGGTGAGTCCCAGTCGGGGGGACCTGCGAATAAATCTTGCTACGAGTCCGCATTTTGAAGTCATTTTTGCCGTGCGAAGTCCGTTGCCTCGAATTTCGCTGAACTGACTGAAAGAAGTGCTTACTTGATCCAGTAGCATTTTGGCCCTGTTCGGAGTTTCCGCTGAAGTCACGATACGAATAACGGCAGAGAAACCCGGGCTGCTTGCTTTTTCATCCACCGCCTTGCTGTATTCTTCCACCATTTGAGATACGCGTTCTCCGGTCGGCTTGCTCTCTTCTTGTAAATTTACAACATCTTCTCCGGTGGTAAGAAGACTGAAAGCAGCGCTTAACCATGTGAGCGGGTTCCACAATGTCATTTTTTTCTTCGTAGGATTTATAAGTTGAGTCGCTTCTTTCTGTAACTTTTTCTGCCAGCCCTGTCTTGCCGGTTTTATGATGATTTGAATTGCAGCTCCGTCTGTTTCTTTCAACTTGGAAAATGCGTTTGTAATGGTACTTAGAGGGTCACTTTTCAGCTGCTGATATGTACGAAAAAGCTTTGTAAACTTCTGTGTGGGCACCAGTGCCTTTGCTGCCACAGCGGATGTGTTCGTAAAGATATTGTAGTCTTCGACTTCGTCGATGACAGCGTCAGGAAAGAAAGATGTGATCTGCTTCTCTATGAGATGCACCACTTTTCTCGGGCACACGACGAAGAATAAAATTTCTCTCTGCAGTGCCGCATATTCAAGGGAAATAAAATCTTGTCCTTTCCAGAACCGTTTACTGCCTCCGCGATAAATTCCATGCAGAGACTGGTAGAGGTGATCCATTATTCCGAGCACTTCTTTGAAGTCCTGACCGGAGGAATACCGTTCGGATTCAGTCTCCTTCTCTTCCTTACTCTCTTTTTTAGGGAGAAGTACCTGCAGAAAGACCAAATCTCGCTCTCTTCGCCTGTCTGCCAACAACCGAGCAAACCATAGCACTGCATGGCTTCCACAGTATGTGGCGACAAGAAGGAGTATAGTAACGAAGGCGAGCTGCATGGCTTGCATATCATACCATTCTATCATGAATTTCATGGTATAGATAGAACTATCCGATTCTATGATGCCATTCAAAGCATTTCTCTCAGGACGTAGTATTCGCACAATATGCAGAAGTTTCTGCGACCGCTTTAAGCGTAAGAAGGGAATGAGGAGTTTGCGGAGCATAAAGTCCTGGTATCGAGTGACCCTTCGTTCCGCACTGCATACACCATTGCACATTCCGTCCGCTTTGCGTTCAAATTCCATACGCTTATGGTTGGATGGACACGAATACTTTCCTCGTATTCACCATTTACTCAGACAAGCGAAACACAATGTTGTGGTACATATGTATAACTGGAAAGAAGATGTAACAGGGCTGCAGTTGGCCGAGACACTGCTGGAAATAGCAGACAAGGGTATCCATGTTGAAGTGTTAAAGGAAACAACGGGAGATATTTTTGAGCTTCACCAAGACTTTCAGTCCACCCGTTCCAGCAAGCATTCCGTATGGAATCGTTTTTGGAATCATCCGAACATATCCGTGCACTTCACTGCGGATGAAAATCATTCGAAGGTCTTTGTGATAGACGATACGACACTGCTTATCGGCAGCATGAACATAAGTGATGACTACCTGCGTTCGTGGGATTGCCTGGTGGAGTTGCGCGGAAGAAAGTTTGTACGGAGTTATCTCACGCAAAAGCCCGAAAAATCAGCATCAGTTCGCATTGCCCTTAATACGCAGTCAGTAAAGGAAATCAGATCTTGCATGGAACTTTTTATTCGGAATGCCACTTCTTCCATTGTGGTGCAGCATTCATACCTCGGAGACGCACACATTCGTTCCATGCTCGCAGAAGCAAGCCACAGAGGCGTGCGAGTCACTCTATTTATCCCGCAACAAGCGGACATGTGCCAAAATATGAATTTGGAATTTATTGCAAAGCTGATGGAAGAGAGTAACTCGAAAAATATTGCAGTCAGACTTTTGCCGGGTTTTGTGCACGGCAAACTGGTTGTGACAGACGGTCAGAATATTTGTGTGGGTTCCGCAAATCTGTTCACTCACTCCTTGGATTCCATGGGGGAAACCAACGTTGTCATATCGCATCATAACAAGAGATTACATCGCAAATTACGCAGATACCTTTGGTATTTACATCTGAAAAGCATGCCGCTTATCACCATGCCAAGACGAGGAATACGAAGCAGACTGTTGGCAAAAATAGGTTTCTAGCTACTTCTTCCAGTAGTGCTTTGCTTTCATAAGGTTATCCACCATTTCCATCAGCTTACGGATGGTCATTTCACTTTTAATAAAATAGTCTTCGGCACCCAGCTCCTCTCCTCGCTGCTTGTTCCTGTCATCTCCGAAATTTGTGAGCATTATGACCGGGAACGGTCGTTGTTCTTTCGGGTATTTCTCCAGGACGGTAAATCCGTCCATGACAGGCATATTGATATCCAGTATCAGCAAATCCGGCACTTGTTTCTCTATTGCCTCTATTGCTTCCACACCGTCTTTCACTGTTCGGATTTGGTAACCCGCTATGGAGAACTTTTTAACATAGACTTCCCGCAGTACGGGATCGTCTTCAGCGATGAGGATGTTTCCTTTTTCCAAAATCAATAATAATTATAGCATATCTCGTTCCATAAGTACAGATGTGTCCAAAAGGCGCATTCAGGACTTCTCTAGATGAGATTCCACCATTTCTATGAGAGTCTTTATGGTCATATCCTTTTTTATGAAGAATTTGGAGACTCCGAGGCTTTCCCCCCTTTTTTTGTTCTTTTCATCGCCAAAATTCGTGAGCATAATGACCGAGAACGGCCGTTGTTTTTCGGGGTACTTTTCCAAGACGGAAAATCCGTCCATGACAGGCATATTTATATCCAGAATGGCCACATCGGGAACGGATTCCTCTATGGCAGCTATTGCCTCCGCACCGTTTTCCACTACGCGAATACCGTAACCGCACATGGAAAATTTTCTCTTGTACAGATCTCGGAGGAGGGGATCGTCCTCTGCTATGAGAATGGATGCGTACTTCACAAAATGATGATAGAGATGCATCGATGGAATCGCAAAGAGGGATGGTGATGCGCATGTACAAAAAGGTCGGAAAATTTCTTTCCGACCTCTTAAAATAAAGCAGTGCTCTTATCCTACAGAGATGCGGACATAGCCCGAAATTGTTGCGCCGTTTAAGTGCTTCTCCACTGTTATGGAAGGATCTTTTACGAAGTTCTGTGTAAGCAGAGCGCTCTCTTCACGGAATTTCTTCTCTTTGCCAAGCATGATTTTCTCCATAATCTCGGCTGGCTTTCCTTCTTTGGCGAGTTGCTCTTTCCAGATGTTCTTTTCTCCCTCCACAGCTTCTGTTGTGACATCATCGGGTGAGACGTATTCGGGGTTCATGGCAGCGGCATGCATGGCAACATCTTTTGCAACTGCAGTATCGCCGCTGTCCATTCCGACAAGAACGCCAATTTTGCCGTTGCTGTGCACGTAGTAACCCAAAGTCGGGGCTTCTATTCTGTGCATTTCTCCGAGAGTGATGTTTTCACCGAGCTTCTGCACTGCATCGGGAAGCTTACTTTCCGCCAGTGCTTGTGCGGCTTCAGTGCCTTCTTTGCAGAGTGTTTCTGCAAGCTCTTGTCCCAGAGCTTTAAAGTTGTCGTCGCGAGCGACGAAGTCCGTTTCACATTTCAGAAAGACCAGTGCGGCGGCACCGTTTTCTTCGTGTGCGAATACGGAACCTTCGGATTGTTCGCGTGCAGCTTTCTTGGAAGCCTGAGCGATACCACGCTTGCGTAGAAGTTCAATTGCCTTCTCTTCGTCTCCGTTTGCTTCTTCAAGTGCTTTTTTACACTCGAGAATGGAAACGCCTGTGCGGCTGCGAAGCGAAGCGACCAAGGATGCGGAAATATCTGTCATGAGAATGAAAGGGGAAGCAAAAGTTAGGAGGAAAGTTCCTCTTTAATGGTGCCAAGAATAAGGGTCAATGACGAAATGGCATCATCATTTGCGGGAATAAATGCGGTGAAGTCGTCGGGGTTGGCGTTGCTGTCACAAATACCATAGAGCGGTATTTTCAATTTCTTTGCCTCTGCAATTGCCACCGAATCACGCACGGCATCCACAACGAATACGGCATCCGGAACTCTTTTCATGCCTGAAAGACCCGAGAGTGCCGCATCTAGCTTGGTGAGTTTCTTGCGAAGAGAGGTCTGCTCTTTCTTCGTGTACTTCTCCACGGTGCCGCTGCGGAAGGAATCCTGTAGATCCAAGTAGTAACGAAGTCTTTCTTTGATGGTATTCCAGTTCGTAAGAAGTCCGGGAAGCCACTTCTTCGTGACAGTGGGTTGGTTGAGCGTATCTCCCAAATCTTCGATGAGAGGAATACTCTGCTGCTTCGTGGATACGAACAGAATTTGCTTTCCTTCGGATTGCAACTTTTTCAGTGCTGCACACACTTTTTCCAGATGATCCTTGGTTTGTTCAAGATCGAAGATATGAATATCTTTTCGGTTTCCGTAGATGTACGGAGCCATGTGAGGATGCCATTTACTGGTAGGGTGTCCGAGGTGACAGGCTGCGTTGAGCAGTTCCTTTTCGCTAGGTATAGCCATAGAAAGAGGGTGAAAGGCTTGGGGAGAGAAAATCGATACTCTGTCCTTAACTGCCTTCCGACGTCTTCTCGCGTAGAGAGTGGAGGATACCTCGCAAATGCGGGGTCAGGACCACAGCGATCAGTCGAAAGTGATACACCAGTTTTACGGTAATTTCGCTTCCGGTGCAAGAAAAATTCAATCTTTGATTCGGCACGGAAATAGACAGTTCTTGTGCAATTTATTTATACAAAAATACATCAAGGCACAGTCCTTCAAATCTGCCAGTGACTTCCGAAAATTCATTCGTAATATGTGGCCTCTTTCCCCTCCGAACCATGATGGATTCAGCATCTTCCGGCGATATGAGAATGAATGAAATCAAGGGCAAAATTACGACAGTAGAAGGGGATTTGGAAGTGTTGTACGGCTTTGTAGATCGCCTGCCGCAGCAGCATCAGACCGCTGCGCGTGCCGCTCTGCGCAGGGCTGTGAATATTGGAAGAACCATGGAAGACCTACAGCGGCTGCCGGCAGATCCGCCTCTGAATTCCGAGGGGCTTATGCTTCTGGGGCCGGAGTTGCGTCACCATATTCTGGAAACCAGAAGAATCTACTCTGCGGTCGAGGATCTCGAGCAGACAGTGACGGATATTTTCAGCGCACAGTCGCAGGAACATTTACGTTCTATTTTGCGTTCGGAACGAGATTCTACTTCCTCAACGTCATCCACAGCATTCGATATAGCCACATAAGAACGTATCTTCCTTTGTACGAACTTCGGTCGTGTCCAGCACTCTCGTTTGTTGCAACAAGTGCATATCCGATACTCTGATATTTATGATTTTAGAGCTTTCAGATGCGGATACCGAGGCGTTGCTCAGCTCACTTGCGTACGGTCATTTGGCGTGCGCAAAAAAGGATGCCAGCGTGCTGTATCTGGTGCCCGTTACCTACGTCTATTTCGAAAGAGCAGTCTATGGGTTTTCGTTCGTAGGGAGGAAGGTTGAAATGCTCAGGCGTCATCCCGAAGCTTGTTTTCAGGTGGAGGAATTCACCGAACCGGGAATATGGAAGAGTGCGATTGTGTGGGGCGCGTACGAGGAGCTTGCGGGAGAAGAAAGGCAGCGTGCATTTAAAATGTTACTGAAAAGACTTTGGGAGGAAGGGGAGCGTGACCAGCCTCTTTTCATGCCGTTTCGAAACTCTGCACGCACATTGCAGCAGGCAAGAGACGAAGACGGAATAGTACTCTACAAAATAAAGGTTCGAGAACTTTCGGGTCGCATGGAACAGTATGAGTAGGTGTTATGCTTTCCAGTACTCGGCGATTTTCTCGCGCAGTTTTGCAATAGGAATTCGGTCTTGCTTCAGCGTGTCGCGGTCTCGAACCGTAATGGTATCGGGCTCACCCTGCTCCGCATCTTCACCGATGGTGCCGAAGTCCACGGTCACACAAAGAGGAGTTCCTATTTCATCCTGCCTTCTGTAGCGCTTTCCTATGGATCCTGTGATATCGAAATCCACAACCAAATTTGTTTCTGCCAGAAGCATGCGTTGAATTTCTTGTGCTTTTTCCAGGAGCGGCTCTTTTTTGCTGAGAGGCAGTACGGCAACATCTATGGGGGCGAGGCGTTTGTCGAATTTCATAACGGTGCGCACATCTCCGTTTTCCAATTCCTCTTCTTCGTATGCTTCCAGCAAAAATGTAAGAATAGTACGGTCGCACCCGAAGCTCGGTTCTATGACATGCGGCAAAAACTTTCTGGTGGGATCGTCGGGGTCGGTGTACTTCAGATCTTCTTTACTGAACTTCTCATGTTGAGACAGATCGAAGTCTCCTCGATTTGCGAGACCGAATAATTCGCCCCAACCCCACGGGAACTCGTACTCTATGTCGACAGTTTTGGAGCTGTAGTGCGAGAGTTCTTCATCGCTGTGCTCACGTACACGGAGTCTTTTTTTATCGATTCCCAGGCTTGTGTACCACTCCCATACAGATTCTCTCCATTCATCGAATGCGTCGTCCGTACATCCCGGTTCTGCGAAGTATTCTATTTCCATCTGCTCGAATTCTCTTGTTCGGAAGGTAAAGTTTCCCGGTGTTATTTCGTTACGGAACGCTTTTCCGATTTGTGCGATTCCGAAAGGCAGACGCATTCGCTGGGTCTGCAAGATATTCCTAAAATTCACAAAAATACCCTGTGCGGTTTCGGGTCGCAGATAAATGGTATTGGATTCACCCTTTACCACTCCCTGCTGTGTCTCAAACATCAAATTGAACTGTTTTGCTTCGGTCCAGTTGTTCTTGCCGCAGTTCGGACAGTGTATTTTTTCCGCTTTCAACATGGGCTGTACTTGTTCCAACTGGAGTACCGCTGTCGCTTCTACTCCCAATTTTTCTTCCAGAAGTTTGTCTCCTCTGAAACGTTCGTTACATTCTTTGCAATCGACCAGAGGGTCGGAGAACGACCCGACATGGCCGCTTGCTTCCCATACCTTTGGATTCATAAGTATTGCGCTATCGAGCCCTACGATATCGTTTCTGCTTCGTACGAATGTGTTCCACCACTCGCGTTTCACACGGTTTTTCAGTTCAGTACCGAGTGGTCCGTAATCCCATGTGTTTGCCAAACCTCCGTAAATATCGGATCCCGGGAAGATAAATCCGCGACGTTTGCACAGGGAGACGATTTGGTCGAGAGAAGTTGCAGGCATAGCAGAACGTACGGTAGCAGTGCATACGGTCCTGCGCCATATGTGAAAAAGTAATATATTTCAATAAAAGTCAATATATGTTATAATATATTCAAACACACACTATGTTTTTCAAAGCAAGATCAGCGTTGGTTTCCGGGCTAATGGCAGTGCATATGTTACTGCTTGCACCTTCATATGCTATGGCACAGGGAATGAATGAATCCATCTCTCCGGCTAATGTGAAAGTGATTGTTTCATTTTTGATTTTCTTGGTCGTAAGTATGGTATTTAGCAGGTTATGGATAGGCATAGTGAATGCTTCTTTCATCCATGCGGAGCCGATAGGATCCATTGAAAAAAGGCAGCCATACATTCCTTCTCCGAAAATCATATCGGGTACCATAGTCGGAACACTCCTGCTGTTCCTGCTTGCCGTACACGGGCTGCGCAATATTCTGCCTTTGCACAGTATGGGCGGAGCCATGGGTTTGGCCATAGTTTTTGCGATAGTGGGAGGTGCCGCTCTGGCGGTAGAGCAACGATGGCGTGCGGCCCGCGAGTACGTGTTTGCGGGTATGATGGGCACGGGTATTTCCATAGTACTCATAGGATTTCAGCATGCGCTGTTCACGGAGGGGACATTCGGAAGTAATCCGTATTTTATGGCGCTTTCCGTTCTGTGTATTGCGCTGACATGGAGGTGCTTGTTCGGTCCGTGGAATTCGCACATTAAGGCGACGGTACTCGGCATGTTCCTGTTTTGGATCGGTGTGTACATGATTTCCAAAGACGCATCCGATATCCGCCTTGCCAGAATTCTTGCAGGCATGGTTGCTTTCGTACCTGCCATTATTTGGTGCGGTTTCTTCCTGAAGTACCACTATCAGCGTACGAGTCTTGTGCTCCTCATGTTTTTTGCGGGCATGCTTTCCACCGCACCCATTCTGTTTTACGACAAGTTGGTACGGTCCGGCTCGGAGTTGCAGTTCTTCCTGTTTCGCATTGTTCCGGAAAATTTCAATCAAACTTCGAGTGTCTTTGTCGCGGGCAATGTAATAAATGCGGGAGGGGTACGTTCCACGTTACTTGTCAGCTTTCTTTCGTTTATGTTTGTGGGAGTGGTGGAAGAGGTGAGTAAGTTCTGGGTGCTGAAAAAGAGCGGTACGACTTTCTTTACCAGTATCGATGATGCCATGCAGCTCTCCATTATTGTGGCTATCGGGTTTGCATTCGCAGAAAATATTATCAATCCGACGTATTTCATGAGTTTCGTACAAGACTTCCTTATGCACAGCTCTCCGGATTGGGGAGGATTTCTGGGTAATGTAATGGGGCGTGCCATTCTTACCAATATGGTCCACATAGTCGCTACCGGCGTGCTCGGGTACTTCTTTGGTATGGCGTTGTTTGCGGGGCCGTACATTCGTGAAGCGCACGGCAGAGGAAAAATGTTGTGGGTGGCAGACGGGTTACATGCACTCCTTGGCTTTCCACAGAAAATCATATTCAGACGTCAGATGTTCCTTATGGGACTTACTCTTGCAATAGCGTTGCACGGGCTCTTTAACTTCCTTGTCACATTTCCGGAAATTTTACCCTCGCACCCAAGCACTCTTGGGGATCTCTTCGGCTCTTCACCGGGCGCGGCGTGGAACTTTGTTCCCATTCTTATGATACCGTCTCTCTTTTATGTCGTAGGCGGCTTCTGGCTTCTTACGGACTTGTTCTATAAGAAGGAGAACATGAAAGAGCACGGACATTTGGTAACAACCGATACATTTGTGACAGCTCAGGTGGTTGCGTAAGAGAGGGGCTCACGTACAATGGGCGGGCTTTCTTCTCAATCTTTTCGTATGTCTTCAATCGTAAGACGATTTGCTCTTCCGCTTCGACTCCTCAGTATTTCTCTGTTGTTTTCGTCATTCGCACTGAGTGCCGCTGCACAAGAGATACGAGTTACAGATACGGATGTCGTTTCACGCGGAGATTTTATTCGGGCAGTCGTACGTGCCTACGATATAGATGTGGATGAGGGAGAAGATGTTTCTCTTCCATTCCTACGAGTACCAAGCGCTCTGCGCCCGTATGTGCGCGCCGCATACACGAGAGATGCTCTCGGTATTTTCGGTTCGGATCTTCAGTTGGCTCAGGGTATCACCCGCGGAGATGCTTTGCATTTGGCAGTGGTACTCGGAGGGCAAACGCCTGCAGATACGGCGGCAGTTGATTTTAAAGATGTTCGCAAAGGGTCGGATGCGGAGAAAGAAGTGGCAGTCGCAATCGAGCAGAACTGGTTGCAGCCACTGAGAGAAGGAATCTTCGGTGTGCGCAGAGTTCTTACAGGAAAAGATGCGAACTTACTTATCCGCAAATTAAAAGGAGAAGACTTGCCGGTACCTGCTCGCAATCGTCAGGCGCCGCAGGAAATTGAAACCCCTCCGACCATCAAGGTTCAATTTGAGCGCACTGCAAGGCCTCTTCCCAAGTCCGATATTTTGCAGACTCTGTGGCAGCTTATAAATGAAGAGTATTTGTACAGCGACAAAATAGATCAAGACGAAGCGGCTTACAGTGCGGCCGAAGCACTTATGAAAACACTGGGTGATCCGTACACCACATTCATGCGTCCCGTGCAGTCCCGCAGTTTCCAAACGCAGATTCGTGGTGAAGTATCGGGCATAGGTGCGCAAGTAGAGTATGTGGATGGATTCCTTACCATTGTTTCTCCTCTGCGAGGTTCGCCAGCCGAGGCGGCCGGCATTAAGCCGGGAGATGTCGTACTCGAAGTCGACGGAGTCAGTGTGGTGGATATAGGTTTCCTGGAAGCAGTCGAACATGTCCGCGGACCGAAGGGCTCAACCGCCGTACTCAAGATACGTCGTGATGGCATAGTGCTGAATATTTCCGTAAAGCGAGATGTTATCACCGTTCCGGAAATAGATGTGTCATGGCAGGGTAAAATGGCCGTGGTAAAACTTCTGCAGTTCGGTCGTGTGACATACAACGACCTTCGTCCGATTGTCGAAGAGATCAATAGTCAAAATCCCGAAGGTTTTGTGTTGGACCTTCGCAGCAATCCGGGAGGATTACTGGATGCCGCAACAAGCGTTATGGGTAACTTTGTGAAGAAGGGGAGTGCTGTAGCCAAAATTGTCTCTCGCAACAGCACCAGAACAGAAAAAACGAATGATGATCCGAGTTTGGATCCTGAGGTTCGTATGGTCGTGCTGATTAACGGCGGAAGTGCCAGTGCTTCGGAGATAGTGGCAGGTGCGCTGCAAGATCTTGGACGCGCAACCATTCTCGGAGAGAAGAGTTTCGGCAAAGGAACCGTACAACAGGTGCTCCAGTTTAACGATCAGTCTTCCATGAAAATGACCGTTGCCGAGTGGCTCACGCCGGATGGCAGAAAAATAAACGGTGTCGGTATCATTCCCGATATCGAAGTTCCGGAAGGGGATCGCGATGAGCAAATGAGCAGGGCACTGGAGATTATGCGACGCTAGTAAGAATTTGACACAATTGAAAATATGTTATAATATATAACATATACCCCCTCGATTGTATGAGTGATAAAAGAGAACAATTTCCCGTTATACAGACCGGAGGAACAATCGATTCTGCATCCGGTACAGGTGGTTCACGTGATGACGCACCCGGAGGTACGATAGACGGAAGAACAGGGAAGCCTGTTCATCCCGATTCATCTCAGCTACCCACGGACTCGGTTGTGAATATGGCAAAGGCTATGCGTGCGATGAGAGGACAGGATAAACTGGGAGACCTTCCTGTTATCATTGAACACGGAACAGACGTTTTGGATGGTGATACGGAAGAGTAAGGAAGCAGTCTTTTGTTTGCCCCCGTCGTGACAATCGGAACAAGACAATGTTTTTCCATATGGAAAAAAAGGCGGTTATCCCCGACGGCAGCAAATTACATGTTGCTGTAAAACTGCTTCTTCTTATTGCGAGCGCGGTACTCCTCTCGCTTTATGGCTCCCTGACGGATCTTGCGCTTGTTTGGCTTCTTTGCTCGCACGGAGCTTACGCGCAGCGCTTTGAGCAAGCCGGTTTTCTGCACCTGGCGCTTGAAGCGCTGTTGCAGCCCGTCATTACTTTCTTCGCCTCTCTTGTGTGCATGAATAGCCATAATCGTAGCTCACGCAGGGTAAAGAACTGTCGAGGGCAACGCAAGTGCTTCTAAGAGGTTTTCTTTTTCATACTGCCTTCTCAAATATTTCCGGTATGGAAAGTGTGCTTTCCATATTGGTATCCCAAAGACGAAAAACAGCGAAAAACCACGTTTCTACCCGTTGATTCGGATAGGGTTTATCTCTAAAATCTCCGTGATATGACCAAAAACGACTACACAGCTGAGAAAATCCAAGTCCTGGAGGGCTTGGAACCCGTACGTAAAAGACCGGGAATGTATATAGGATCCACCGATACGCGAGGACTGCATCACTGCGTCTATGAATTGGTCGATAACGCTATCGACGAAGCAATGGCAGGATATTGCGATACTGTTATCGTCACGCTCAATGACGAAGGTTCTGTAAGCGTGGAAGACAATGGAAGAGGAATTCCCGTAGATATTCACCCCAAGAAACAGCGACCCGCTCTTGAAATTGTCCTTACCACACTCCACGCGGGAGGAAAGTTCGGCGGAGACGAAAGCGGATACAAAGTATCGGGAGGTTTGCACGGAGTCGGTTCTTCCGTTGTGAATGCGCTGTCTATTCTCATGAAGGCAGAAGTGCACAGAGGAGGAAAAATTTATACGCAGGAATATAAAATGGGTAAGCCCGTTGCCGATATGAAAACAGGAGGAAAGACAGATAAAACAGGAACCAAGATTACCTTCACGCCGGACGGAACAATTTTCGATACGACGCAATTCTATATGGACACGCTCATGACGCGTTTCCGTCAGCAGGCGTACCTGACTCGCGGAGTAACGGTGGCCTTAATGGATGACCGCAAAGTCCGACCGCCCGAAGACCAAATGCACCCGCGTCTCTACAGATTTAAGTTTGAAGGTGGAATTTTTGCCTACGTACGACATCTCAATGAATCCAAAGAGTCCATCGGCAAGCCGATTTGGTTCGAGAAAGATACGGAAGACGGCATGGTGGAAATTGCATTGCAGTACACACAGGCATTCCAAGAGCATGTGGTTAGCTTTGCTAACAACATTCATACCGCGGAAGGAGGGCATCACCTTACGGGATTCAAAGCCGCACTTACTCGTACCATCAATGCGTACGCCAGAAGTCAGAGCATTTTAAAGGAGAAGGACGATAACCTTACCGCGGACGATGTCCGAGAGGGTCTTACCGCCGTTATATCGGTTCGATTGAAAGAGCCACAGTTCGAAGGGCAGACAAAAGGAAAGCTTGGAAATGCAGAAATGAAAACCGCTGTAGAAACCGTGGTGAACGAGAAACTTTCGGAGTATTTGGAGGAACACCCTAACGAAGCAAAAGAAATTATCGGTAAGTGTACGCTTGCCGCCCGCGCACGTCTTGCCGCCCGCGCCGCCCGCGACAGCGTTATTCGTAAGGGAGCTTTGGATGGTCTTACGCTTCCGGGAAAACTGGCAGACTGTTCCAGTAAAGATCCTTCACAATGTGAATTGTTCATCGTAGAGGGAGATTCTGCAGGAGGCAGCGCAAAGCAAGGTCGCAACAGAGAGTTCCAGGCCATTTTGCCTCTTCGAGGTAAGATTTTGAATGTCGAACAGGCACGTTTGGACAGAATGCTTGCGAACAATGAAATCAAGTCACTCATTATTGCCATGGGTATCGGCATAGGCGAGGTAAAAGACCTTAGCAGACTTCGTTACGACCGCATCGTTATCATGACAGATGCTGACGTGGACGGTGCGCACATCCGAACGTTGTTGCTCACGCTGTTCTTCAGATACTTCCCTGAACTCATAGAAGGAGGTCATTTGTATATCGCACAGCCACCGCTCTACAAATTGCAGAAAGGCAAAGATGCCCGTTACGTCTATGACGATGCGAAGAAAGAAGAGCTTTTGAAAGAGTGGGGTATAACGGATGTACAAGAAGTATCCGATGACGACGAAGGAGGTTCCGAAGGGGAAGAAGGAGACGAAGAGGTACAGGAGGAAGCAAAGGAAAAGAAGAAAACATCATCGAGAGTCGGCATACAGCGCTACAAAGGTCTCGGAGAAATGAATGCCGAGCAACTGTGGGATACCACGATGGATCCCGATCATCGTATTATGCTGCAGGTCATCATGGACGATGCGGAGAAGGCAGAAGCAGTATTCTCCACACTCATGGGAAGCGAAGTGCCTCCGCGTCGTAAATTCATACAGACGCACGCAAAGGCGGTGAAGAACTTGGATATTTAGACAGTACGGTGAAACCGGATGTTCTGCGTGCTACATCAGTTCTTCGACGATATAGTTTGTGGCAGACAGGAGTCCTATTCCAATAAAGAAGCAAACAATGGAACTTATTCCGTAGTTGTTCGGGAAAATATACACGTCCATTATTCCCCATGCTCCCCGCCAAAACGATACGACGGAAAGACCGATTATGAGGGCGAAAATTAATTTATGCTTCCTTTTGAATGTTGATATTTTACTGATCATAAGTATATTATACAATAATTTATATATTTATACAATAACCAAATTCTATTAAAAAAAGGGCATCTGGACAATTTTGCAGGATAAAATGAGTACTTTCCCTTTTGTATAAGCCAAAATATGCTTCTCTTTTTCGCAACACATCATGAAAAATATGTTCTCATTGCACTTTAGGCTCCATCAAGAAGAATGGAATACGGCACAGAAAGTAGCTCCGGAAATGTCGTACCTGCAGTAAACAATTCCATCAAAAACAACCTGAGTGAGCAATGTTTCAGATCGCAAAATTGTTCATATTGCCTAAGTATTCAAAGTAGGCTCTGCGGACTCACGCTTGAGTCTCGTTTGAACTTCGGCAATCATTTCATCATCCGTAGGAGCGGTAGTCGGGTCATAAAATTTGTCTCCGGTCAGCTTGGAATACAAGCCAGATCCCGTGAGTACCGTTCCGTAAATACCTGCCCACCCGCTGGAAGCATTACACCAATGCAGATTGGTAAACGGAGTGTCGGCCTTGAGCCGATCGGTTGTGTAGTATGAGGGAGTCAGTCGAGATCCGTACGCATTTCCAAACGGACTCAAACAAAAATCTTCGTTAGTGACCGAACTTCCCACAACTTTTACAGTGATGTGATTTCGTAAATTCGGAATAAATCTCTCCTCAACTATTTCAATCATACGACCGGCAATTTTGTCCTTAAGACGGTCGTAATCGGCGTAGCCTTTTTCTTGAGCTTCTTTGAGAGGTTGATATTCCGTATACGATGCGATTTCTAAAATCTGATGCCCTTTTGGAGAATTGCTCTCGTCGTTGGTATGCAGGGTAGGGGTGGACATAAAAATCCACGGATTATCAAAATTACATTCACTCATTTCTTTCCACATTGTGTTCATATCCCACTGCTCGTTGTGCCAAATGTTATAACTTCCGAATCCAAAATCTCGTAAATCAATATCATCTTTCAGCCCCAAGTACACAACTATGCCAGCAGGGGAATATTCGTACGATAACTTTTTGCGATCTTCTTTTGGAAATTTGTCCCATCCGATCATATGAGATGCCTTTTGAGGATCCATATTGCAGATGTAATTGGGGGCAGTAAACGTTTTTCCATCTTTGGTTTCTACGCTCCGTACCGTATTTCCGTCGGTATGTATTTTTGAAACTTCCGTCTCGTAGTATATATGGCATCCTTCATGTTCTGTGATGAAATCTGCAATTCGACCGATATAGTATTTAAAATGTTTGGTCGGATAATACGATCCTGTGTTATACCCTCCAAATAGTCCCGCATAGGCAAAAATAGAGAGAGACTCTGGAGGTTCCATAAGATCTCCTGCATTGGCTATTAAAATCAGCTGAGATTCTTTACTCAGTCCACACTCATCAAAAACATCTTGGACAGTTTTATTCCGGTATCGCAGTAGCGTTCGCACTCGATACCATTTTGTCATGTAATCCCACAGGGTGAGTTTTTTGTCGGGTATCCTGTTAAATTCAGTTCGCATTTTTGATAAAAGATTTGTAAATGTATCCACAGCCTGCTTTTGGCCCGGATATTCCTTCTCTATATTTTCTGACAGTTTATCCCAACCGTAGGGAATGAACACCTTCTTTCCATCGGGCAAACTCATTAAGTCGTAACCTTCCGGTCCCATCAGCTCAAATGTGATGTCTTTTTCCAGTCCTATCTTTTTTAAAAATGCATGCACTCTTCCCCCTGGTCCGGCTCCCCATATGTAGTGTACCTGAGCGCAAAAGTGAAAATCTCCCATATGAAAAGTATGAGCGTAGCCACCGGGAGTATCGTGTGCTTCCAGCATGCAAATCTTCTTTCCGGCATTCGCAAGCAGTGCTCCTACGGTTAAAGCTGCATTGCCTGTTCCTATAATAATATAGTCATACTCATGATTCTCCGCATACCGACTATCTTGCTCTTCGAGCTGTTTAGACTTGAGAGCATTCGTGCTGAATTTTTTTACCATCTATAAACATTAAGTGAAAAAATAATTCACATGTATTCAATTACCATTTCATTCTCTTCTAAAAAGATAAAAATAGAAACAGGAAACTGCTCGTACTCGTTGAATCATAAGATACATTTTTCATGCAACTATGTCTAGCCGTCCTCTTCTCCCATGTGGTCTTTCAGCATATAGGTATCCAGGTTTTTATCTCCTATCAGTTTGATGATTGCGGGTACGGCGGTATCAAACTTTATCTGCTTCTGCTTACCGGCGGCCATATCTCGCAGAATTATCACTCCTTCTTTTACTTCCATCTGACCCAGCAACAACGTGTAGCGCACACCGAATTTGTCTGCCAGACGCATTTGGCTCTTCAGGCTTGCTTCACCGAGCGCTCCGATAGTGTGCACACCGCTGTCTCGCAGTTGTGAAATGAGCGAAAGGCATGTCTTTTTTGCTTCGGGCCCAAGCTGTGCGACAAACACATCCACTTGGTCTTTGTTCGGAGGCTTTATGCCCGCCTGTTTCATTTGCCAGACGGTGCGCTCCATTCCGCATGCAAAACCTATGCCTGGAGTATTGCTTCCGCCCAGCAATTCTATGAGCGGGTCGTACCTTCCTCCGCCTCCGACTGCGTTCTGGGCGCCCGTACTTTCATCCCAGTATTCAAATACTGTCTGGGTGTAGTAATCCAACCCGCGCACAAGGCCGGGGTTTGGCTGGTAGGCTATACCAAGTTCATCTAAGTATTCCAATACCGTTTCGTGGTACGCCTTGCTCTCGTCATTGAGAAATTGCTCGAGCGTGGGAGCACTCTTTAGCAGTATTTGCGTATCCTCTTCTTTGGAGTCCAGTAAGCGCAGAGGATTTGTTTCCAAGCGCTTTCGGTCTAAGTCGGGCAAGTTACGTTCTTTGCCTATGAAGTAATCTTTCAGGGCTTCCACGTATGCACCGCGGTTCTCTGCCGTCCCAATATTATTAATTTGCAGGCAAAGCCTGTCCAAAATTTTCAGGTCTTCCAGTATGCGGCTCAGTACCTGAATAAGCTGTGCATCCAGACTCGCATCTTTTAGGCCGATAATTTCAAAGTTGAACTGATTAAATTGCCTGTACCGTCCTTTCTGCGGACGGTCATGACGGAAGCAAGGTCCTATGGCATACAGCTCCACAGGTTGGGGCAATTGTTGCATGCCGTGCTCCACGTAGCTTCTGCAGATGCTGGCGGTGAATTCGGGGCGAAGTGCGAACTCCGGTTGCGAGTCATCGTCTGTTCCGTGTTTGGAAGAGACCATGAAGAGTTCTTTTTCCACAATGTCGGTGTGTGCACCGATACCACGTTCAAATATGGCTCTGTTTTCGAAGAGGGGAGTCTCTATACGCTTGTACCCAGCTTGCCTCGCGCGGTGACGCACGGCCTTTTTAATGTAGGTCATGAAGACGTGATCCTCCGGGAGGAGGTCGTGTGTGCCTTTGGGGGTGCGAAATTGTGCTTCTGCCATACGTGGAGTGTTGTACCAACGTGGTAACACCGTGCAGCCCACGCTAGCATATTTCTTTGATACAAGAAAGACTGCTGAGCTTGATAAGTTCTCTATTTTTTAAAGGGCATATATTTGGCAGGAAAACTGTCCATAGGTTATAAATGATGTATTGATCAATATTGACATAAATATATTATAGTTTAGAATATACGCTCTGATCTTTTCCATCATCAAAAGTTCCCTGACTATATCCTCATTTCGAGGGCCCTCTCCGACTATGACTCTTTGTATCCGGCGGGGAGCCCGGGTGGAATGAGGATATAGTCAGGGGAGCATATAGTTTGTTTGTTCAGTTTTTTCTCACAGAAGAAAGGTAACAGGTAGCGTCATGAAAGATTCTTCTACAGCCGTAATGGATCTCACCCTCACAGGTGGCCATGCATCCGGCGATGGCAAAGGTCCGTTCGTCATGAGCATCACTACTCCGCATCAGGAGGTCGACTTTGTGCTCGATAACCAGATGCCGGCCGACGTGACAGTTCAGCTCAGTGGCGAAGGTCAAGAATATTCACTCAAAATCGATGGAAAGGAAGTTTCAAGCGGTCACGCCGCAAAAGAACCGGGTGTTGAACGCAAGAATGTCTCTGTTCGCGTTACGCCGTGCCCCCACGGCTGCCATGCAGAAGTCATACTTCTCGTTCCCGCCGTCTGGGAACGCTGCACCAACGCGGTTCAAGTTGCCCCGAGAGAAATGCTGTTGCTTGTCGTGACAGGTTCCGGCTACGGTTCGCTTGCAGACGCGTTGTTCGGAATGGGTGGAGGATTCTTTCCGCCGTCCTTCGGTCAACGACGTTCTACCAACGCCAAACCTATCGAAGAGAAGAAAAGCTGATGAAACGGGCGCGGGTTTACCCGTGCCGAGACTGCCATGCTCCCCTGGCAGTTTTTATTCCACAATGAATCCGTCGCTCTGGTGCGACCAGAGTTCGGCATAAATGCCCTTCTCTTTTTTCAGGAGATCTGCATGTGTGCCGTCTTCCGCTATCTGCCCTCCTTGCATCACAATAATGCGATCCATTTGGTTTATGGTGGATATGCGGTGGGCGATTGCCAAGGTGGTCTTACCTTTCATGAGTTCGTGCAGTTGCTCCTGAATGTATTTTTCGCTTAGGGAATCCAGAGAACTGGTGGCTTCATCCAGCAACAGAATGGGTGCGTTTTTTAAAATGGCTCTGGCTATGGCCACTCGTTGGCGTTCTCCACCCGATAGTTTCACGCCACGTTCACCTACGAGTGTGTCGTACCCTTGCGGACACTTGGAAATAAAATCATCGGCGTGTGCTTGCTTGGCGGCTCTTTCCACTTCTTCTCTGGTTGCCCCCTCTTTGGCGTAGGCGATGTTTTCGTAGAGTGACCGGTGGAACAGTACGGGATCTTGCGGTACATAGCTTATGTTTCGTCTTAGGTCATCTTGGGTAATGCGGCGAATATCTTGCCCGTCTATTTCTATGCACCCGTCACTTACATCCAAAAATCGAAGTAGCAACTTAAACAGTGTCGACTTTCCCGCACCGGAGTGGCCTACCAGTCCGACTCTTTGCCCGCATTCCACGGTAAGGTTAAGCTCAGAAAGCACTGATTTTTCGGGAACGTAACAGAAGGTCACGTTCTTAAATGCTATTTCTCCTTTGTGTATGCGAGAAGTTTCGGGTTGCACAGGGTCACGAACTTCCAGAGGTTGCTTGATTATTTCCACAAGTTCCAGAGCGTCTGAAAGCGCGCGAAACACATCACTCATGGCTTGGCGAATTTCCCATGCACTGCGGGAAACGAGTATGAAGTAGGTCTGGACCAGAATAATTGTTCCTGCCGTTATTTCTCCCGATATCCAGAGCGTGAGCGCTATGTACATTCCCACTATTTCCAGTGCGGCCATCACAACCGACTGAAGAGCCCGAAATACGTTATCCCTGTTCCATGCGCGCAGTCTTGCCACTTGCTTGCGCATCGTCGTGTTCTTAAATCGCCCCATTTCTCTGGCGGTCGAGGTGAACATTTTCACATTGATAATGTTCGTCACAATGTCCGCTATATCTCCCGTTTCATCGGAATCCGCACTTGCTATGGCTGCATCAAACGGAAAGCGATACCGAACATAAGCGTAGGTAATACCAAGGTAGAGCACACACCAGCTCAAAAAGAATATGCCAAGCTGCGGTGACGTATACCAAAGAATCAGCATCACTCCCACCAGTTCTATTCCGGTCATCCAGAAGTTAAACACTATTTTGTCATGCAGTGTTTCAAACGAACGCACGAATCGTTTGGATTTCGCCACCAGACTTCCGCTGAAGTTTCCTATAAAAAATGAGTAGGAGTGTTTTTGTAATTTCTCCTGCGCAAAGTCAGCCAGTTCTCGCAGGGTATTTGCTTGCTGGTAGGTCATGCAAAAATCTCCGATTCTCCACAGCACGTTAAAGGAGAAAATAACAACTATAATTTTAACCAGAATCGCCATGAGCCCCGGCCACAGTGCGGCATCGGGCGTTGTTCCTGCTATCAAATCAAAAATATCTCTGTAGTAGGTTTTCAGCAGAAGATCATTGAGCACCACTCCCGTACCGAAACACAGGAATACAAATATCCCGGTAATTTTATACCTTTTTGCGACCTGAAAGTAGGTTCTGAAAATTTGGCGGTTCGAGACACTCATACGATAATGCCTTAGCATAAACGAAAGCGACGTGTATGTATTACAAAAAAAGTCATCTTTTTGGCTTATGGAAGAGAAAAGCCTTCCGAAAGAATGTACGCCTGTGTTTCACAAGTGGCTTGGTTGGTGATTCTTTCTATGATGAATTTTTCTCCCGCACTCACGGTGCGGAGGATTGTGTAAATCTGGTAAAAACAGTGGGGCGAGATATGGGGCTTGAACCCATGACCTTCCGGACCACAACCGGACGCTCTAACCAACTGAGCTAATCTCGCCATGCATAGCTGGCGCATACTAAATAAATAACCGCTGTTTCGCCAACTATTCTCCTTCTTTCTCCTGTAGAGGAATGTCTCCTTCCGGAGGTAATGCCTGATTCTCTTGCCCCAGGCTGTCTGCGCTTATGACGAATTTAATGTCTTCGTCCGCTCTTTGTTTCTGTGGTTCTTGGTTCTGAGAGCTTTGAGTGTTGGCCGGTGTATCCTGCGTCATTTTCAGCCACTCGGGTACCGGATCACTATTTTGCTGAGTATCGGAAGGTTTTTGTGATTCTGTCACTGCAGGTTGGTTTGTCTCTGGTAGCTCTGCAGGAGCGTCTACCGGAGGAGGTGGAGGAATAGACGGTGTAGTACTTGCAGACTGTAACCACGATGGGACAGGTGCGACGGAAGTCTGTGAGTCCACTGGAGGAGTTGTGCTATTTTCCGGCTGTCGCGGCTGTCGCGGAAGGGTTGATTCTTTTTTTTCTTCTTCCGTAGGAGCAGCGGGAGCAGGCGGTGCGGGAGCGCTTTGCAACCAAGCCGGAACAGCATCCTGCTTTACGGGCTCAGGAGCTTTTTGCTCAGGTTCTGAGACAGGCTTAGTGTCAGGAGGTGTAGGAATATTCGGAGTCGTAACTGTCGCAGCAGCAGGAGTGACAGAAGCGGCTGAAGGGGGGATGCTCTGCAGCCATGCGGGCACGGGAGCGGGTACGGTAGATTGAGGAGCTTCTTTTTGCGAAGGAGCTTGTTCAGATACCTTTTCAGCCTGCCGTACATCTGTATTGTCGGCATCGGCAGTACGTTCTCTTTCTCGCTTATTTGTACGGTAACGCTGACGCTTTTTGCGTTTACGCTCCCTTTCTTTCTCTTCCGGAGTCATTTCTCCCATTGGTTTTTGTATGGTATTGACGGAATCCTGCGAGGGCACGGGAGCGGGGGCAGTTGTGGCAGGTGACTTCTCAGCGGGTTTGCTCGGTACATTGGTAAGCCACGGCGGTGATGGTGCTGCCTGTGTTGCAGTTGATGTTCCTAATGGGGGAGTGACAGCAGGAGTGGCAGAAGAAGGGGCGGAAGCCACTTCCTTGTCCTTTTCAGGAGCGCTTGGCACCGCGGAAAGCCATGGTGGAGTAGGTGCGGAAACAGCTTCTTTGGCAGGGCTTACAGCATTTGAAGTTTTCTGTTGAGATGGTGTTTCTGTCGGGAGTTTTTTATCTGCAGACTCGCTTGTTGTATCCCTTGTGTCCACAGTTCTCGGTGCGGAAGTTTGAACAGGAGAATCCGATTGAGCCGGAGCGGATACAGGTGGTGGCGGTGGCGGAGGATTTTGAGTGACACTTTCCGCACCGGCCAACCATGGCGGGGTGGCAGCAGGTGCCTGTGCAGGTGGCGTTTCTTCGGGTTTTTTCGTACGTAAATCTTCCTCGGGATATTGTGCGGCTGCAGCCGAGACTTGTGTAGTTGTCGGTGCGACTTCATTCACGGGAACCGTCTTTGTCGGTTCGGCAGGCGGCGGAGGGGGTGGAGGCGGAGGTGGTGGAGGAGTCGGTGACGATGCGGGTATATCCACTCCTTCCGCGGGGGACGGCGCAAGCCAACTTGGCACTTGCCTGTGAATCTCCGGAGTTTTTTCTTGTGGTACTTCCGGCTTGACTGCTTCTTCCGGCACATCTTTCTTTTCTGCTTCTTCCTTCGGTACGAGATCTTCTATGAATTCAGCATCTGTGGAATTTGCGGCAATTTCCATGGGTGCGGCAGGTTCCGTGACATCTTCCGCAGTCCCCACCAGCTTCTTTTCAACTTTTTCCAATGAATCCTGCAGCGATTTTCCTTTTATTTTCGCAAAGAGGAATACAGTCAGCATTCCGATTCCAACAGATGCAGCAAGTCCCAATACTGCCTTCAGTACTGTGGACACCAGAGATCCTTTCTCTTTTTGTGCCTTCGGAGGGCTGTCTTCTTTCGGTTCCTCTGCGGATGGCTCCGTTACATCTCCGTTCGGTTCTTCAGTGGTAGGCGGAGAAATTTCAGGTTCTGTTGATTTTCCTATGAAGACCATTTGCGAGGCATTCAGCACTTCGCTTCCGTCGGTAAGATTCACGATTCGTAGTGTTATGCGGTACTCCCTTTGCGTATCTGCATACGTATGATTCGGTCTGTTTAGAAGGCTTTGTGTTCCATCGCCGAAATCCCAGAAGTACAAAAGAGGAGCTTGTGGCAGCACACCGTCTTCCGTTTGTACTGAAATTTTGTATGTGTCTCCCTCTTGTTGTGTTGAAGAAATTTTTGTTCGTTCTTTTCGTGCCAGCTCCTCGGCTTCCGCCTGATTGCGCAGAATTTCGTAGTAGGTATCTGTCACTATTTCAATCGCTTGCGTGAGAAAAGATCCGTTACGAAATTTGGCAGCTAGAAGCATTTTCTGGCTTGTCAGATTTTTTGGAAGCCATATGTGCAGACTGCCCTCTCCGGAACTGAAAATACTTTTTCCTAAAATATTGTCATTTTGAGAGTCTCCGTCTCCGTTGGTATCGAGTTCCGTATTCGCATCCAAGGCGAGCAGTTCAATATCGTTTTGAATAACATCCAAGCGGACAAGTCGTTTGGTGCCCACAAGACTTACGATGTTATCGTTGTCAGCAGCGGGAAAAATGCGTGTCAGCAAATTCTTTTCCGCTTTTGTTGCCAATTCTATGAGTGGCACATCTTGTCGAACATCAAGGCGAAGTATCATACGAACAGGGGGTTGCCCCGCGTCCGTCATTTCTCCGCTCAGCAAATATTGTCCGGCTTCGGAAGGTCTGAAACTGAAAAAAGGTCCTCTGTCTGCCTGTGCAAATACGCCGTTTTTCGTAAGAACCCAGCTCACTTGTGAGTTTGAGTTTGTTGTGTTTGCATAAATTTCAAATATCGAACCGGGTCTGAGGGATACGTCTTCCACTGTCTCAGGTCTGCTCTGCGCGTTTGCGACCGTAACGGATGCAAGTACTCCGCTAAGCAGAATAGTGAGAGTTAACCCGTATGGGAGAGAAAAACGACGCATGTACGTTTGTATTGTGTATTAATTGGTTGTCGGGATACTGGCGAGTATTTCCACCAGTCCCTGTGCGAGCAAGATTACTATCAGTCCCGCAATTGCGAAGAAGACTATTCGCTTCGCCCTTTCTTTGTTTTCATCATTTCCTCCACTGAATACCAAAATAATTCCGGCAATGACTATCACAACCACGGCAGCAAGCGCCATGTACGAGAGCACCTTTTTGACTATGGTAATAACAGTGGGTCGTATGAGGTTTCCTCCGACCACAGTCGATGCACTGCCCGCACCACCCGTGAGCCCTGCTCCGGAATATTCAGAAGCGTATGCTGCTCCTGTGCTTACAGCTACGAATGCAGCGGTACAAAGTGCCGAAATGCGTGTGTGAAGAGCGAGCATTGGTCTCTATAGTAGAATATCAGACTATGATAGCACAAATCTCACTCAGAAGCTACTCTGGAGGCCATGAGACCTCAAAAGCCATCCGCCATACTTCGGTGCTCCGGCACACAGGCATTTTTGGTGACGGATCTTACGAATATTTTGTATCTTTCAGGGGTTTCCATGTCTGCGGGATTCATGCTGATAACCCCGCGCAAAATGCTGCTGTTTGCAGACAGCAGATACGCCGAAATTGCTCAAAAAACTGCGGGGGATTGCGTGACTGTATTGTCCCCTGATCTGCTGGGTAAATCACTGGCTTCCTACAGACAGTGCGGGTGTGAGGCAGATAGCGTTACATTGGCTCAATTCGGCAGATGGAAGCGAAAATTTAAGAACACAAAATTTGTTCAAAAGACAGGAGTAATCGAAGAGTTTCGACGGTCCAAATCACAAGATGAACTGCGAAAATTCAGAAAGGCTCAAGAAATAACCCATGACATAATCGCTCGGGTACCTCGTGTGTTAAAAGACGGGGAGTCGGAACTGAAAGTTGCCGAAAAATTGCGGTCCTGGGCTCTGCAACTCGGAGCGCAGGAACTTGCGTTTGAGCCCATCGTTGCGTTCGGTACACACTCCAGCAGGCCACATCATCGTCCGACAAGCCGCACACTGCGAATGGGAAATGTGGTGCAAATAGATGTCGGAGCACGTTACGAGGGCTACGCAGCGGATCAGAGTGCTTTTTTCTTCACAGGTTCTCCCACGCCGAAGCAATCGCGTGCATACGAAGCCGTGCGGAAGGCAAAAGATGCGGCAGTTGCGCTTGTGCGTCCGGGTGTTTCGACTCATGCGTTGGACGAGGCAGCCAGAAACGTACTTCGAGACTATGATATGGAAGAGGCATTCACGCATGCGCTCGGACACGGTCTCGGGCTGGATGTGCACGAGGGAGTGACCGTATCCGGTCGTGCACAGGAGAAGTATTTGTTAAAAGGAGAAATTATTACCATAGAGCCCGGAGTGTATTTTGCGGGACAATTTGGTATTCGGCTGGAGGAAGAAGTGGTTGTGTAGGCCTTCTTGTGGTACAATGACGGGATTTGAAAACACATATTTCACATTCGGTTCCAAGGCATGTTTTTCTGACAGTGTTTGCATTGCTTCTTGTCATGCCTGTGCGAGCAGGGAGTACGCAGGAACCGTACCAGCAAAATTTTATAATAACCGCGTACTATTCACCGCTGGAAAATCAGTGTTGCTACGTAACTGGTGGCTATGCCGCAGAAAGAATTCTTAACGGCAATGGGGTAAAGGCAGCCGACGGAACAGCGGTGTATCCCGGCATGCTTGCCGCACCTCCCAGTTATCCGTTCGGTACGAAAGTACTGTTGCCGGGTATCGGTACGTTATCCGTGCATGATCGTGGCGGCGCTATTCAGGAATTTTCCGGGGGAATGCATCGACTCGATATTTGGGTTGGATTCGGTGAAGAGGGACTTGCGAGAGCTTTGGACTTCGGTGTTCAAGCAATGAAGGGAACAGTGTATCCTCCCGGTTTCAGTCAGCCGCAAACTTCCATAGCATTGGAAGAATTTCCCGCACCTGTTGAACAGTTGAAAAAATACATGCTAGAGGGAACGAACCTTCTTTCCGTGCGTCCAAAAATAAAAGACAGAGGGTTGTCTGTAATCATGTTACAGGATGTACTGAAGCGTATCGGCTACTTTCGTCACGGAGTGACAGGCACATACGGAAAAGTGACACAGCAGTCTCTTGAAAACTTTGAAAGGGACTACCATCTTTCCCAGCCGTCGGATGTTCTTACCAAAAGTACTGCAGCATATTTGCTTTCGGCCGAAAGGAGACATGGGGTCAAAAACCCCATCGGAGGGTACATACAACAGGGGAGTAACGGAGAATCTGTCCAAGAAGCACAGCGTATTCTGAGATTTTTAGGATACTACAGAGGACGAACGAATGGTGTATACGACCAGGATCTTGCGGATGCAATCCTGCGATTTCAACAAGACGAATATCTTGTCGGAACAGAAAAAGATCCCGGAGCAGGGCGCATTGGGCCACTGACAATGCAGAAAATTCGCGGTGCGTGGGACAGGGAATTGGTTGCTGAGCGTGCTCGAAAGCTGGTGGTACTGCACGATGTGGAACAGTACATTCGTGAGCGAAATCTGACCGTGCAAAGATTTCTTTCCGAAGGAGACTACGGTTCTCAGGTTCTCAGGCTGCAGGAATTTTTGTCAGAGAGAGGCTTTTTTCCGGAGAAAGATATAAACGGCAGTTACGGTCCCCTTACCAAGCAGTCTGTCATTGCATTCCAGGTGGCACGCGGAATCGTACAATCACAGAGCGATCACGGTGCGGGAGTAGTGGGACCTTCAACACTTTCTTTGCTTCAAAAAGAGGAGAAACTGGGTTTGTATCGTCTGGTGCGTGCGGAGGGATGGCGGGCTTTGTAAAGTCAATTGCTATTCTTCGTCAGGCTCTGCAACCTGTGTGCCGTGCGTATAGTGGTTTTTCTTATCGGCATATTGGTTCCTGTTTCTGCGGCGCTCGCCGCAGAGGATTCCATTCTTCGTAAAGACGGGTTTTTACTCATATGGGAATCCATACGAAGGCCTGCATTCGACACAAGTTACACGACTCCGTTTACGGATGTGTCGGAGGAAGAAGAAGGGTTTCAGGAAATTACCTACGCAAAGAACAGAAAGTTTTTCGATGAAGAAACGGAATTTCACCCCCATGACTTACTGAGTCAGCGTGATGCACTGCTCTGGATTTTTCGATCTCGCAATGTCGATGAACGTCCCGATGTGGAACATGAAGATCTCTCGCGATTCTTGGAAAAGTATCCCATTGCAACATTGGACGAGAGTATGATTCTCAGTCGTTCTCAGCTTCTCGAATACATGAGAGCTTTGGATGCACTTCTTGCCGAAGAAGTGCACGAAACCAGCTACTATGCCGCCGATTTTCACGGGAAGGGTACCGCATTCGGTGAGACGTTTAACATGGAAGACCTCACTGCTGCGCATCGTAGCTTTCCGCACAATACGCTGGTGCGTGTCACCAATGTTGAGAATGGAAAAAGTGTTGTCGTACGAATAAACGACAGAGGTCCGTATGTGGACGGAAGAGATATGGATCTCAGTAAGGCGGCGTTCGAACGCATAGCCTCAGCGTCACAGGGTGTCATACGGGCGACGTATCTTCGTCTGGGAGATAAAGACCTTATCGATATGTGTTCCGATAAGCCAAAAAGGTACCAGAAGCGCATTACGAGAGATGTTCGATTTCACAGAGGCATACCGCATACCATGGAACTGGGAGATTCTCTGTACTTGGGTTCCAGTGCGTATTTTGTCGTTCGTGGAATAGACTTTCCGGATGGAAATTTTATGCGCATTCAAGATTTTGTGAGTCCGAAGGAGCGCTATCGCTTTATGCCATCCATGGTTGGTGAATACACGTTCTTCATCGGAACAACCGAAGGAAGGTTGCGGGAAATGGTCATGACAGTCTCATCGTGCAATTCATAAGCACTTGGCCTACCTCTGAGACCGAATTTGTGCTATAATTCATAGATTTCTGTTATTGTTTTTCCACCCCTCCCCTCCCTGCCGTGGCGGCATTCCTCAGCATCTTCTTCTGGCCGGTAGTTCTTGGCATAACCGCACTCGGTACCAGCCTTGTAAAAGCCGATATCTGGCTGACTATTTGGGATTGGTTCATCAACGATCCTTTCATGGCTGTTCTGTGGGTGTTATCCGGTTATCTTGCGTGGAAACTTTTGAAGAAATACGCGAGGTTGTACTACGCAATTCGACAATCAAAAAAACTGGTTGCCATCAAAATTATCCAGCCTCGCAGTGATAGCAAAATTGACCAAGAAAAAAGGACAGACAAAGATTTCAAAGAAAAGATGGCCGTTATGGAACAGCTGTACCGTGCTCTTTGGGAAGTACGAAGTCTGACCATATGGCAGACTGTTCACTTTTGGATTTTTCGATACCTCACTATCAGTTTGGAAATTTTCTTAAACAAGGGTGAGCTGATGTTCTACGTCGTCACGCAGCCGAAGTTCGCATCTATCGTCGAAAAACAGATCACAGCGTTCTATCCCGATGCGGAAGTGTATCCGGATCAAACTCCTGAAATCTGGCCCAAAGGGTCGAAGTTGGTCGGGTACAACATGGCGCTTAAAAAGCCGTTTATGTACCCCATTCGTTTCTATGAGCAAATGCAGGACGATCCGCTGAATGGTATCGGAAACGTGCTGAGTAAATTGCAGGAAGAAGAAACGGCAACCATTCAAATGGTCATGACTCCCTCTTTTTCAAACAAGTGGGGAAGGCGGGCACAAGAGCGTGCGTCCATGATGTTTAAGGGGAAGAAAGATAATTTCTTAAAACATGTACCGGGTCTTTCCATTCTGGGATACATAGTCGATATGTTTGCCACGTCCGGTGAAGGTAATATGGCTCCCGGTGCCAAGCAGGGTGACGCGTTTATTCGAATGATTCAACCTGAAGAAGAATTGTACAAACGTATGGGCGAAAAAGGAGGTATGAGTTTCTATCACTGTTCCATTCGTATTATGGCAGCCGCAAGTACGTGGCAGCGTGCGATAGAAATTACGAACAATATGCAGGTTGCCTTCAACTCGTTTAAAGATCTCTACGGAAACTTCTTTCAGAACAAGCGAGTTCTTAGCGACATTATGCCGCTGAAATGGAACGCTCCGCTCATCTACAAGCTTTGGAAACGACGGTTAAACGGCTATATGACTCCGGATTGTTTGCTTGTGGAGAAAGAACTCGCAGGGCTGTATCACTTCCCGGATAGCCGCTACAACAAAATTCCTATCATACAGTGGAGCACTTACAAAATTCTTCCGCCTCCTCCGGATGCTCCGACAGAGGGAATACTTCTCGGTAACAATAAGTACAGAGGAGTCGAAACACCTATCCGATTCATTGGAAAAGACCGTACAAGACATCATTACATCATAGGAAAATCCGGTTGCGGTAAATCTGCGTTGCTCTCATGGATGTCTCGGCAAGATATTGCCAATGGAGACGGGCTGTGCCTGGTAGACCCGCATGGAGATCTTGTGGAAGATGCGTTGGCACACATACCGAAAGCACGCGCAAAGGAAGTCATTGTGTTTGATCCTTCGGACTTGGAGCGTCCGATGGGACTCAATATGTTGGAGGCACACACGCCGGAAGAAAAAGACAGAGCCGCACTGGATGCGATGGAAATTTTCATCAAGCTCTTCGGAAATGAGATCTTCGGACCACGTATTCAGCATTACTTCAGAAACGGATGTCTTACTCTCATGGATGATGAAGAAGAGGGTGCGACTCTCATAGACGTTCCACGCATGTTCGTGGATGAAGAATTTCAGCGTTACAAAGTAAGTAAAATACGTAATCCCGTCGTGCGCAGTTTCTGGGAGCATGAAATGGCTCAAACGGGAGACCGGGAACGTCAGGAAATGATTCCGTATTTCAGCTCCAAGTTCGGTCCTTTCATTACAAATACCACCATGCGTAACATCATCGGGCAACCGAAGAGCGCATTCAATATTCGGGAAATCATGGATTCGGGAAAAGTGCTGCTTGTGAATCTTTCCAAAGGAAAAATCGGAGATACCAACGCGGAACTTCTCGGTCTTATTTTCGTAAACAAAATAAGCATGGCTGCCATGAGCAGAGCAGATATGCCGCGAGCGGACAGAAAACGTTTCTACTTGTATGTCGATGAGTTCCAAAACTTCGTGACAGACGCCTTTGCAACCATTCTCTCGGAAGCTCGTAAATATGAGCTCGCACTTGTTATGGCGCACCAGTACATCGGCCAGCTTGTCGGTAAAACGTCATCGTACGGAGAAGGAGGTACCAAAATGCGAGATGCGGTGTTCGGTAACGTCGGCACAATTATGAGTTTTAAAATAGGTGCAGAAGATGCCGAGTACATGGCAAAGGAATTTGCACCGGTTCTCTCGGAACAGGATGTCATAGGCGTGCCGAACTTTAACTGTTACTGTAAACTCAACATCAATAACGTGCAGTCGCGTCCGTTCAGTATGTCCACTATCTGGGATGAATCGAAGAGAAATGAAGATCTTGCCAAACTCATAAAAGAGTACAGTCGCCTCAAGTTTGCGCGAAAAAAAGTTTTCGTCGATCAAGAAATAGAAGATCGCATCGGTATTCAGCGAGGAAAATAACTCCCACGGAAGAAGCCTGCCCTGAGCTTGCCGAAGGGTCGATCAAGAAATAGAAGATCGCATCGGTATTCAGCGAGGAAAATAACTCCCACGGAAGAAGCCTGCCCTGTTTACCGTGAGTTACATCGAATGGAGCTTGCCGAAGGGTCGATCAGGAAATAGAAGATCGCATCGGTATTCAGCGAGGTCAGTAGTATTTGTCGAAGAACCGGAGATTACTCTTCTACGAGCTCTTTTTTTGCCTGCTTACCATTTTTGCCATCTCTTGCTCTTCCTCCATTCCATGTAAAACATCTTTTAGTTCCCAGGAAAGAAACAGGGTAATAACGGTGCGAAGCGCCACAATGGCAGCAAGTTTACCCAGGTCGGTCCAGGTGGGGTGCACAATGGTTTCTATGATGTCTTTACCCACAAGGAACTCCAGACCCAAAGCCAAGTATTTTCCGAGCTCTATTCGGATTTGCGGTAAGTGATTCTTCCTCTGCAGGACGGATAATATGAAAAGACTCGCACTGTACAGTGCGCCGAATGCCATAATTATCACCCCGATAAATCCGATAATCGCCGCAGTAATCAGGCTGACATACTGCAGACCGCTAATGAGAGCGGGTGGCTGAATAACGTTGAAAGAATCTATAAGCATCGTCTTAGTATACAGAAATTTTTGTCTTCCTGCCAGATTCTTTTGCCCGTGGTCTTGCTTTCTGGTGAGCGCGCCTTTAGCCTCTACTGCGCTATGACATCACTCTCTCAAGCAAAGGATATGTACCGCATGCAACGGGACGCGAAGAAGATCAAAAAACAGCTCAAAAGGGTTCATATAGAGGCCGAAGCCAACGGCGTAAAGGTGGTGGTGAACGGTGAACAGGAGATTGTTCAAATTGAGATTGCGGAATCAGTACCCCGGGAATCCATTCCGACTCTCCTTACGGATGCCCTCAATAGGGCCATGAAAAAAGCACAGGTAGTCGCTGCCGAACAAATGCAGGGCTTGCTTGGTCAGATGGGTATGCCAACCGAAGAGGGGATGCGCGGCCTTGGTCAGTAAATGAATTTCTTATGAAGCGCACATTTATCTTTTTGTTCATCGTAGGCGTGGCGACAACATTCTGGTTTTACAATGCCATCTCTCCGGTAAGCAGAACGAGTCAAGATCGTCATACCATTACCATTGAGAAGGGTTCCTCTGTCACAGCCATTGCAGATCTCTTGCACGAAAAAGGTGTGATAAAGTCGCCCTTGGCATTTAAAACATATGTACGCATTCACGGAAAATCAGCATTTCTGCAGGCGGGAAAATTTGTTCTGCGTCCTACCATGGCCGTAGAGGAAATTGTGGAGGTGCTGCAAAGCGGAAAAGCCGATGAGGCAATCATCACTATTCCCGAAGGATTTACCGTAAAACAAATAGATGCACTTATGGCTCAAAAAGGTTTTATTGAAGAGGGTGAGATTCTGCGATGTGCAAAGGAATGTGATTTCTCTTCATTTGAATTCCTTCCTCAAGTAGGAGGACTTGCCGATCGCGGCGGAAAGCTGGAAGGGTATTTGTATCCCGATACCTACTTTGTAACCAAGGAAGATTTTAATCGGAAGTTTTTCTTGGAGAGACTGCTCACCACCACCAGAAAAAATATTGTGGATTACTACGCTCCGGATATCGAAAAATCCGGTCGTACGTTACATGAGCTTCTTACCATGGCTTCTCTCATAGAAGAAGAAACCCGCGCAGATGAAGAGAGAGCGACAGTTTCGGGCATTTTATGGAAACGGTATGACGACGGAAGGGGACTGGGTGTGGATGCGACGGTTCGTTATATATTGGATAAACCGTCGGCCGAAATTACGGTTGCCGATCTCAATACGAATTCTCCCTACAACACGCGAAAGTTCAGAGGTCTTCCGCCGGGTCCCATAGCAAGTCCGGGTATAAAGAGCTTTATAGCCGCACTCTATCCGCAAGACAGCGAATATTGGTACTACCTGCACGGAACGGACGGTGACATTCACTATGCGGTGGGAAACGAAGAGCACAACATAAACAGATACAAGTACATCCGGTAGTTCCGCGTTGAAAATATCGTAAAATTCGGCTATAATAAGCCGATACAAAGCACGTAATGGTACTCGGTACGTCAGGATATATTTTTGCCAAGTGCCGAGCATCCTCTACTCAGATACACTCCTTTCATATGTCATCTCAGAAACATTTCCACCGCTTGAAGATAGGCGTTATGGGTTCGGCTTCCGGTCCGCAGATAGTGGACCCGGAGGCGATAGCAAAAGCGAAGGCTCTTGGAAAAGCCATTGGGGAGCGCGGTCATATTTTCATAAACGGCGCATGTCCCGGATTGCCGAACGATGCTCTTCTTGCCGCAAAGGAAGCCGGAGCACTTACCATAGGAATATCTCCCGCGTTCTCAAAACATGCCCACATTTATGATTACAAATCCCCGCACAGCCACGATATGATTATTTACACGGGTATGGGTTTTATGGAGAGAGATATCATCAATATTCGTTCTTCGGACGGTATTGTTATCGTCGGAGGAGGAGTGGGAACATTAAACGAGCTTACCATTGCGTACGACGAAGGACGTCCCATAGCAGTTCTTACAAACAGCGGAGGAATAAGTAATCATGTTCCGCATGTCATAGAAGACCTTTGTCAGCGCAAGGTGGCACCCAATATGGTTTTCGATGACGACCCCGAGGTTCTTTTGGACAAACTGGAAGCCGCAATAGAAGAGTTCCCGCTTCCTATTCATGAAGATGGTCGTGTCATAGACTCCGGAAATAAGGCAGAAGGCAGAAAGCATGCACATGAGCTGGAGGGATCTGCCGCCGGACGTAGTGCCGAAGCGGGCTCTCGAGGTTAGGTTTCCGTTTTCAGAATCCAGCGAATGGGAGTCCCTTCGAATGCGTAGGTTCTTCGCAAAGAGTTTTCGAGTGCTCGCAGTTGGGTAACGCGAATGCGCTGCGGATTCTTTACGAAAAGCACAAAGCTTGGAGGAACTTCTTCCGCTTGCGTAATATGCTTACACTTCGCGAGTGAACTCATGGGCTGACCCAGAACCGTATCGCGGAACCATCGGTGCAAGTCGTTCGTGGGAATTCTTCGTGTGCGATTTCTCTGAGCGCTCTCTATGAGATCAAATATTTTCAGCAATCCCTCCCGAGATTCGGCAGAGCACGTTTGTACCATAGCAAATTTACAGAATTTCAGTTCGTACTGAATCAGCTCCACTGCAGATTTCTTGGAGCCGGCAGGAAGTAAATCGGCCTTGTTTAAGAGTACGATAAGACCTTTACCCTCGGAGACTGCCATCGCTGCAATGCGCTTGTCCTGCTTGCTTACGGGTTGCGACACATCCAGCACCAGTACGCAGATATCGCACATTTCCAACGCTTTTACGCTGCGAAAGTACGCGTGAGTTTCTATGTCGTTTCCAACCGTCTGTCGTCGTCGCTTTATACCTGCGGTATCCATAAACATGTATTCTTTTTCATTGAAACGAATAATTGTATCTGTGGTGTCTCGGGTGGTTCCGGGTATGTCCGAGACAAGCAGGGGAGATTTCTCTCTCTGCGTTTCACTCATGAATGCATTGACTATGGAGCTTTTTCCCACGTTCGGTTTTCCGATTATCGCGATACGTGGAGGGCGTTGAGCATCAGAATCTTCTTCTTTTTGAAAGTGTAATTTCTTCAGCTCCGATTCAATGCAGCTTTCCAAATCATCCACTCCTATTTTATGCGGGGCACTCACTGCTATGACGTGCTCTGCAATTCCCAGTTCATAGTACTGAGGAAGTAGTTCGTCTATTGTCATAGGGTCATCGCATTTCGTTGCCGCAACGATAACCGGGACGTGACTTCGTTTATTTTTACGCAATGTGGCGACAATATCAAAATCCGATGCTGTAAGTTCTTCTCGACTGTTTACCGTCAGTACGATGACATCGGCATGTTCCAATGCCAGTACGGATTGCTTATGTACATCGTCTTCCAAATCCGTATCTTCGGTTCCGCCTCCCATGCCTCCGGTATCTATAAGAAGATAGTCCACGTCCGCACCTTCCACCTTGTGAGCGACATGGTCTCTTGTAGTCCCGGGAATATCACTCACTATGGCCTTTCTGCGACCAACAAGCCTGTTAAACAGTGTGGATTTTCCGGTATTGGGACGCCCGATAATGGCGACAGTTGGCAATTTTGACATTGGAGAACTCCATACTACAGCATCGTGACCGGGTGTACATATTCCCGAGGGGAAAACGGAGTTCTGTGTAGGCAAGGTGGCGTTACAGCGGTATCCTACGTGCGCTATGTCACAGTACGACCCTACAGCATCGGAAGGAAAGTGGCGGAAGAGGTGGGAGAAAGAGCGCGCCTACAACGTGGATCTCACTGCGGCGAAAAATCCTTACTACAGCATGGTGATGTTCCCGTACCCGAGCGGAGATAAGCTTCATGTGGGGCACTGGTATAATTTTGCTCCCGCAGACAGTTTCTCTCGATTCATGAGAATGCAGGGCAACACGGTGTTTACGCCCATGGGGTTCGATGCGTTCGGACTGCCGGCAGAAAACTATGCCATAAAAACGGGAGTACATCCCGATGATTCCATTACGGCGAACGTGGAAACAATGATCACCCAGCTCAAGAGAATCGGCTGTATGTACGACTGGGAAAAAATGGTGAACACCAGCAAGCCGGAGTACTACCGTTGGACACAGTGGCTCTTTCTGCAGATGTTTAAAAACAATCTTGCCTACCGCAAGGATGCGAACGTGAACTGGTGCGACAGCTGCAAGACCGTGCTGGCAAACGAGCAGGTATGGGAGGGAAAGTGTGAGCGATGCGAAACGGATATTCTTCTCAAGCCGATGACACAGTGGTACTGGAGGGTGAAAGATTACGCGCAAAAATTGCTCGACGGTTTGGATACTTTGGATTGGCCCGAAAAAACAAAGACCATGCAACGCAACTGGATAGGAAGAAGCGAAGGTATGAATTTTACATTCAAAGTGAAAGACAGTGACGTTGAGTTCGAGGTCTATGACTCCGTACCCCAAACCTATCGCGCGCAAACGTTCGCTGTTATCGCTCCCGAACACCCCATGCTCCCTCAGCTGGTAAAGGGGCAGAAGAACGAGAAGGAGGTCTTGGATTTCATAGAACGTGTCAAAGTGAAGAAGGCGACGCAGAAGTACAATTTCGCAGAAGATCTGGAAGGTGTGTTTACGGGTCGTTACGTGGAATTCGTAACCGGAGATCTTCCGCTGTGGGTGGCCTCCTTTGCCGTGATGGATTACGGCTCCGGTATTGTGAACTGTTCTGCTCACGACGAGCGCGACTTTGCTTTTGCCAAGAAGTACGGCATTCCTCTTCATGTAGTCATGGTTCCTGAAGATGAGAAAGAGGCTGAAAAGGTGCGTAATTTGGAGTACTGCTTCTGCAAAGACCCTCAGGGAATTATGTTGGAGCCGGAAGAATTCGAAGGAAGGCGCTGGGGAGAAGCGCGGCAAGACATCATCAATCATTTGGAACAGGAAGGTATCGGTTATCCCGTTGTGCAGTACAAGCTGCGAGACTGGAGTATTTCCCGTCAGCGCTACTGGGGTGCGCCTATTCCCATCGTCTACGATCCGGAAGGAAACGCACATGCGATTCCCGAGAAGCACCTTCCGTGGGAGCTACCTCACGATGTGGAGTTTCGACCTACCGGCACGTCACCACTTGCGCAAAGCAAGGAGCTTAAGGAAAGAACCGAAAAGATTTTTGGAAAAGGATGGACTCCCGAAGTAGATACCATGGATACATTCGTCTGTTCGTCGTTCTACCAGTTCCGGTATCTGGCAGAAAACTCGGAAAAGGAATTTGTTCCGAAAAACGTAGAAAAAAACTGGATGCCCGTAGATATGTACATCGGCGGACCGGAGCATGCGTGTATGCACCTTATTTATGCCCGATTCGTGACTATGGCACTCAAAGACTTCGGACATGTTTCCCATGACGAACCGTTTAAGCGGCTTGTGCACCAGGGCCTTATAACCAACCAGGGTGCGAAGATGAGTAAGAGTAAGGGCAATGTGGTATCTCCGGATGCATTCATAGAGAAATACGGCTCGGATGTTTTTCGCATGTACCTCATGTTCATGGGTCCGTTTACGGAAGGGGGAGACTGGAGTGATACGGGTATAAAGGGAGTAGACCGCTTTGTGCAGCGAATCTGGCGTATCTTCTCCGAGAAGTTGAACAAAAAAGTAGATCAAGAAACAGAAGTGACCGTAAAGTTGCATGCAACCATAAAGAAAGTAACGGCAGACATAGAAAGGTTGCACTTCAATACCGCACTCAGCGCACTTATGGAATTGTTGAATATTTTGGAGAAGCACGATGCGGTCTCGCATGACGTAGCCGGTGTGTTTGCAAAACTCCTCGCTCCTCTTGCTCCTCATTTGGCGGAAGAGCTTTGGGAACTTTCGGGCGCTACGGGCTTTGTTATAGATCAAAAATGGCCTACGTACGACGAAGCGCAACTGATTACCGATACCATAACCATTGCCGTCCAAATAAACGGCAAAGTACGAGCTGAATTTACTGCTCCGACAGATATTTCACAGTCAGATGCCATAGCGCAGGCGAAGCAAGACCCCAATGTGCAGAAATATATGGAAGGAAAAGAGATTCGAAAAGAGATCTACGTAAAAGGAAAGCTGGTGAGTTTGGTTGTAGGCTAAAAAGACGGAATTTCCCTTGTTTGAGAGTCAAATACTACTATTCTGCCTTCATGGTTAAAGGAATAGATACGAAGCAAAATCCGCTCCTTTCGGAGGCAAATATGGTTGAGCACGTGCAGCTCACCATAGAAGGTTCCACCGGACGTGCCGTTAATAGTGCAAATACCCCTTGTACAGATCTGCCATTTCTTCAGGAGAGGGAGAGAAGAACCAGAGCTGCGGCACGTATTGTATTGGGTATGGACAAAGCAGGTCTGCATTTTGCAACAGGACAAGGACAAAAGCTGGAAGCACGTGTGCGACAAATGCTCGAATCTTCTACGGAGACTCCTGCCTCAATTGCCGCACTTCTGAAGCGCTATTCCGACAGACTCCGTTACTTAAAAAGGGAACAGAGAAGAAAGGGGAGGGCGGTACCGAATGCGGTACATGAGGAAGAGACCGAAGAAATAGTAGAACAGTATGCGCCCGTGGATCTGGTTGAATCGGAAACAGGAGAGGGAGACGGAGTAGCGTTGCCTTTGGAGGTGACGACTGAATCAGACCGAGAAATTGTGTAGAGTCTCTGTGCTACTGTTTCATCATTTTTCGATATAAGACTGCCATTTCATTCATAATTTCCGGCAGTTCGACTGTCTCTAAATTTCCCATGGGGTGTGCATGCAGCGCTCTCTCAAACATCATAATCATTGCTTTGCCGCGTATGTTCACTGTGCCTTGAATGATCGCATACTCAGGCGCAGGTCTGCCATAGGCTATGCACCTCATTACAGTGGCAGAGGAATGAACGGTACTTGTAAGTTCATGAGAAATTTTAAGTATTTGCTCTGCTCTTGCGGCAAAGCGAATACGAGCATGTGGGTCACCGAGTTGTAATTCCACTGCATCCAAACTCGCATTCCCCACAGCATTATTTTTGTCTGCCGTAATCAATTTTTCAAGTTCGCAAAGCATTGCCAAGCCTCCCTGTTCGCGACTCAGTTCCTCAATAAGTTCACTGTAGTCGTCTTTACCCTGTACGATTGCGTCTACAAGATGTCTGAATTTGTTGTGACGTTCGTAGACGCGTCGACATTCTTCCAGTACCACTTTTGCACGAGTGCGAAACCGCAGAATAAGAGGAGTGGAGTCGTACCGCTCATGTCCTCCTTCGTCGGGAGAGGGATTTTCCGATGGGCGAGGAGGTATGTGGATCATCTGAGAAACAGCGTTATAGAATGCCGCTGGCAGATTTTGTAGTGTGAAATCCTGCTTGATATTCGAGGGGAAGAACAGTGCTGATTTCAGACTGTATTCCCAAAAGATACGATGGAAGTATTCCACTCGATTCCGCGACTTCACAAGGAACTCCAGCAGCTATAGCCCTTCCTGCGGGCGCAACTTTCGTATTGGTATTTTCATATGCTTCACCTACCGTATAGGAAAGCTTCTCGTAAGAAAGACGAGCATGGGTATCTATAAATTCTTGCGCACCCATTTCTTGCTTACGACTGATTTCAAATTTACTGCTACACAATTGAAGTATTTCTTCTTGTGATGCGCCACTAAGAATGTAGTCGGCAACAATCAAGACGGCATTTGGAGACTGTTCATGCAGTGATCGTAAAAAGTCTATGCGTTCTTGTGTTGTCTCTAGATCATGGAGAAAAAACCCTACCACTATTAATCCGATATTACGCATAGCCGCACCTGTGAGCGCACTGCGTTCATTAATTCTTCGCGTAATGATATCGGGGTCTTTATCCTCCAGTCTCAAAATTTCCCCTCTTCCGTTTTGTTCCATGCACAAGAGTCTGTGGTTAATGGACTGCCTATCGGGAAATGGATCTATGCTGAGGCTATTTGGAGGCAGTTTGCCTCGGCTAGGATGAGATTGAGCCCTATGGATAACTGTATGGAGATCATCCACCGCATCCATAGATGTACCAGTTCTATTCAATTTGACCATTTATCAAAGAATATTTTTTTATCGAGTCATCAGCAAGTATGTTATTAATTAATTTATATACAATCGTGTCAAATCTGCCTACAACAACTCTAATCGGTCGTATTCTTTCGCATTCTCCAGTAGTCTCTATTGGCTATGTCGGAAGTTCATCCATTTGATAGATACGCTAAATTCACGAATCTTGCACTTCTGAAAGAATACAGTGCAAAGCCGCTGCGAAGATGCGTACGTGTAAACACCATTCTCTCTTCAGTAGAGAAGCTTACGCAGTGGGGCACGGAGAAAGGATGGCAACTCGAGCCGGTACCGTGGTGCAAAGAGGGTTTTTTCGTGGAGAGAGAAGACAGAACCGTACCACTGGGAAAAGATCTTATGCATCTTCTCGGGCACTTCTACTTTCAGGAAGCCAGCAGCATGTTGCCCGTGGAACTTTTGGATCCTCAGCCCGGAGAAAACATACTGGATATGGCAGCCGCGCCGGGAAGTAAGAGCACGCAAATTGCCGCAAAAATGCGGGGCAGGGGAGTGCTGGTGGCAAACGACATGGAAGATCGTCGCATAAAAACACTCAGAGAAGCGCTTAACAGGAGCGGAGTCACCAATGTGATTATTACGAAGAAAATCGGACAGTGGTTCGGAGAGAACATGACAGGGAGATTCGACCGCGTGCTCATAGACGCGCCATGTACCGCTCAGGGCACCGTACGAAAAGATGCCCAGGCACTCAACTTCACGAGCGACCACAGCATTGGCAAAGCGGCGAAACTGCAGAGGGAACTGCTGGAGTCTGCCGTGCATGCCACAAAAATCGGTGGGAGAATCGTGTATTCAACCTGCACACTCTGCCCCGAAGAAAATGAAGAAGTAGTGCGATCAATATTGAACAAATTTAGTACTCAACTGGAAGTATCAGACCCAAGAAAAATGTCTGTAAATGGGGCTGAAAAGAAACTTGGTGCCGCAGTAAAAGATTCCCTAAAAGTCCAAGGATCGGCTGGGGATATGCCACTCTTACGTATTTGGCCGCATACGTACGATACCGAGGGATTCTTTTGTGCGGTGCTCACAAAAACAGCACCGACACGTCCCGCTGAAAAAGTGGAAATCAAACATCTGCGAGAGAAGCCGTTGCCTGTTGGCGTTCAGCGTGAAATTCGCACGTTTCTTCGCACACGGTACGGCACGGATATTGTAGAAGACGGTGAGCAGATTCTCGACAGAGGCGATCATCTGGTACTCACAACGGATCAGGTTCTGAAATTCAAGCTCCCTACCGTAGATTACGCTGCGGGTCTGCCGTTCGGGAAAAGACTCCGAGATGTCCCCGTGTACATAGACCACGAAATGGCCGTACTGAGGGGCTCGGCAGCTACCGAGAATAGTTACACCGTGGACGATGGGCAGTTGCAGCAGCTCCTACAGGGCAAGGATATTGCATGTGACTCCTCGCTTCGAAATCATGTGTTACTTCACTACAGAGGGCTCTGCATAGGGCGAGGAAGAGCGTACATGGGCACACTGAAAAATCATCTTCCACGATGGATGATTTATCATATGCAAGATGTGGCGTAAATTTTTGAAATATGAGCAATCGTATAGGGGACTTCCGCTGTCTTTGGTAGTATGTCTTCCTCTATGGATCCCGTATTTGAAATAAAAGCTCGGCTACCGATAGAAGAACTGGTCGGTCAGTACTGCAGTCTTTCCAAGAAAGGAAAACATTTAAAATGCGTTTGTCCGTTTCACAATGATACGCATCCGAGCATGCTTGTATCACCCGACAAAGGAATAGCATACTGCTTTGCATGTAACAGCGGAGGAGATATTTTTGGTTTTTATCAAAAAATAGAAGGTGTGGATTTTCATCAGGCACTGAGAGATCTTGGTGAAAGAACAGGCGTGGATGTATCGGAAGGAAAATCCGATGCCGTTAAAAAAGACGTGAAAGACAGACTTCGCGATTGTCTGGAGGCGGCACAGCTTTTTTATATTCGGACACTCAGAGAATCCGCTGTTGCGAAGGAATATGTAAAGAAGCGTGGAATTCCCGCAGAGCAACAGGATCAATTTGGCATAGGATTTGCTCCCGACTCTTTTTCGGAGACGTACGAATACCTCCTGAAACAGGGCTTTTCCAAAACTGAAATTTTAGATGCGGGCTTAGGTGTGCAAAAAGATTTGAGCGAGGGTCGTATTTACGACCGATTCAGAAACAGGCTCATGTTCCCCATTCACGACCATCAAGGGAAAATTGTCGCATTTGGCGGGCGCACATTGGGAGATGACGATGCAAAGTACATCAATTCTTCCGAGGGGCCTCTCTACCATAAATCTGCGATTCTCTACGGATTTCACTATGCCAAAGACTCCATGCGCTTAGAACAGAAGGTCGTGGTGGTGGAAGGGTACTTCGATGTGCTTGCCTGCCACAGAGTCGGAGTGACCAACGTGGTGGCTGCAAGCGGTACTGCGTTTACCGTAGAGCACGTAAAGCTTCTGAAGCGTTACGTGGAAAAAATAGTGCTCTGTCTGGACCAAGATACCGCAGGTCGTAAAGCCGCAGAGAGTGCTTTTCATCTTGCCAGTGTCGAAGGATTACACGTACATACGGCTTTCTTGCCGGAAAAAGATCCCGATGAGACAGCGGCAAAAGAACCGGGTTTGTTGCAACGTGCGTTGCAAGAAGAAGACATACCGTATTTGGAAGCTGTTATTCAGGAATTACAAAAGCAAGATCTCTCCTCCGTACAAGGGAAGAGGCTCACCCTTAAAACACTGCTGCCACTCATAGATTCCATTACTCTTTCTGTCGAAAAATCTCACTACATCAGCACTGTCGCAAGCCTGCTTGGTACGACCGAAACAACGCTGAAAGAAGACATTGCCAGGCTTCCAAGGCAGCAAATTCACGAGCGAGAGCACTCGGAGGAGTCCCCCGGAAATGCTACGGTCACAAATAAAAATATGTTTTCCAGCATGGAAATTGCGTTGGCACTTTTTGTGTTGTATCCGGCAAACAAATCGCTTTTTCACAGGCTTATTCATCCCGAAGGAGAGAGAGAAGAAGCACTGTTTATGGGAATACGAGAAGCTCCCGAGTCATCGACTCTTACAGTGGATATGCTGGATATGCCGGAAGATGTTCGCGACCGATTGCGAATTTTGCTTCTCTACCTCGAAGATCACGGCATGGGAGAATGGTCTGAAAACATTGCCATGCAAGAAATGGTGAAGAATTGTACCAACGCGAACAGAGAATTTCTGCAACGAAAACAGAGAGATATCGCAAAGAAACTCATGCACGCAAAATCCGAAGGACGCACAAGTGACGAAGCGCAACTTGCCACTCAGTACCAGCAGGTGCTCAAGCTTGCAAAAATGGCCGGGTAGCCAAGTTATATTTCTCCTCTTTTTAGAGAGATTTCCTTTTCTTTAGTGCTTCTTGGCAGTAACCTGTCAGCCGGAATTGCGACCGTTATTTTTTTGCCTGTACTACACTCCATGGCATCCCACCCAAGAAAATTTATCGCTCAACCATCGGATGATGATTTGAAGGGATTTCCCGATGAAGTGAAACACCTTATTAAAAAGGGGCGAGAACAGCGATATGTGACACATCAGGAGATTATGAAGGTCGTGCCGAATGCGGAGAAAAATGTGGATCTTCTCGATGATATCTACTCACTCTTGGTGAATCTCGGTATTCAGATAATCGATGTGAAAGATGCGCTTATTTGGGAAAAAAAATCCAAAGCAGAGCTGGGTGAGCCAATCGAAGATCTTACCGAAGTGGCATCTTTCGATGAATCAGACATAGACGGAGACGATGAATCTTCATTGGATATGGATGACGACTCAGATCTTGATGTAAGCGACAAAAAGGTAGGAAAGGTGGACGACAAAGACGATGACGCTTTGGATGTGATTGCGACCGCAGGCATTGCCATAGACGACAAAGAAATTTCCGATGAAGAAAAAGGAAAGCGACGCAGGGAGAGAGAGGTGGATCTTCTCGAAATCAGCAATGACTCCGTGCGTATGTACCTTTCCGAAATAGGAAGAGTGCCGCTTATCGACGGTCGTAAAGAAGTGGAACTGGCACGCCGTATTCGCAAAGGAGACGCTTCTGCAAAACAACAACTGGCAGAAGCGAACCTTCGACTGGTTGTGAGTATTGCAAAGAAGTATATCGGTCGAGGACTCTCGTTCTTAGACCTTATTCAGGAAGGAAATATCGGCTTGTTCCGCGCAGTGGAAAAGTTTGATCCCGAACGTGGATTTAAGTTCTCCACCTACGCAACGTGGTGGATACGACAAGCCATTACACGTGCCATCGCAGACCAGGCTCGCACCATTCGTATTCCGGTGCATATGGTGGAAACCATCAACAAGCTCACACACACACAGCGCAGACTGGTGCAGGAGCTCGGTCGTGAGCCAACAGTCGAAGAGCTGGCTGTGGAAATGGAAATGGACGTGAAGAAAGTTCGTCACATTCAAAAGATCAGCCAAGACATCATTTCATTGGAGTCTCCCGTCGGAAGCGAAGAAGACAGCAAGCTCGGTGACTTCATAGAAGATGAAGAAGCAATCAATCCTTTCGATGCCACAAACAGACAGCTACGCAAAGAGAATGTGCACTCCATGCTTGAGTTCCTCACACCTCGCGAACGAAAAATCATAGAAATGCGCTTCGGGTTAAGCGATGGAATCGGTCATACGTTGGAAGAAGTCGGAAAAGAATTCGGAGTCACCAGAGAACGCATTCGTCAGATAGAAGCCAAGGTACTGCAAAAGATGAGAGACCACCCTCGCTCCATGACCATCCGCGAACACGGAGGCGCCCCAAAGCGCGTTGGCTTTACACCAAACAGCCCGTTTATGGATGTGGATGCAAAGCTGGAAGATCTTATTCGCAAGGACTTGGAGCAAGCCGAAGCGGAAAGGAAACGAAAAGCGTCATAAAAAAATAAAAGTCGCAGAAAGCGACTTTTATTTGGTACGGCTGTTGTTTTAGTTGCCGCCTTTTCCGGGTAGGAGAAGGTAGATACCGCTCAGACCCACGAGAATGTAGACGATAGCCTCCACAGCCGGCCATGCTCCGAGAAGCATGGTGACAACGTTGAGGTCGTTTCCCGTGAAGAAACCGATACCGACCAATCCCCAGTTTATTGCTCCTACGAAAACGAGCAATTTGGAGATTGAGCGAACCATAGATTTTTCCATAGAAGGGAATTGGGAAAAAATACTGATTCTGAGCATAACACAACAAGCTCATACGGAAGTATGAGCGTTGTTGCTATAAGAAAGAATGATTGCTTATTACTTTTTGCAGCACTTGCAGCACTTTGCCGCTTTCATGACTGCAGCGAGACCGACAAGAATGTACACAATCCATTCAAGAGCGGGCATACCGCCAAGAATCATGTGCACGACGTTGAGGTCTTTGCTCAAAAAACCTCCGAGACCCACAAGTCCCCAGTTTAAACCTCCGACGAGGAGGAGGATACATGCGAGCTTGCAGACAGGACATTTGCCACAGGAGCCGCTTGAACAACTGGCTCCGGCACCGGATGGAGTAGACATGGAAAAGAGGGGAAAAAAGAAGAGTGTATGAAGATAACTCTATCACAGTTACGGTTTGGAGTATGCATACATCCAACGCAGATGCTTTTTTGGCAATAAATTCTTTTGTGTACATACATATGAGTGAGGAGCGCGATGGTGTGGTAGCATGCAGTCATACGGAAGGCATCACCAGTTCAATCGGCAGACCCCGACAAAAGAGCCACAAAAAAGCGTGTTTCCACGGAATTTACCAGAAGAATTTCCGCACTCAATACTCAGCAGCTCTTGGCTGTGGAAACCATAGAAGGACCGGTCATGGTGGTTGCAGGACCCGGTACGGGCAAAACCGAAGTGGTATCCATGCGCGTGGCCAACATACTGCAGGAAACTCAAATGAGGCCCGGAAATATTCTCTGTCTTACATTCAGCAAAAGCGGCGCCACCGCCATGCGTAAACGTCTGCGAGATATCATAGGGCCGGATGCGTACGGAGTGACTGTGGATACCATTCATGGCTTCTGTAACGGTATCATCACTCAACATCCGCACGTATTTGAGGAATGGTCCTCTCTGGAGCAAATCAGCGATGTGGAGCGATACAGAAGTTTGAACAAAATAATTGATCAACTAATGCCACACACCACTCTGGTAAACAAAAAAGATCCTCATGCGAGAACGCGTGACATTCTTGGTCGTATCAGTCAGTTAAAGAGAGAGGGTGTGACCGACAGAGAGGAGTTACTGCGTATTGCCGATGAGTACGAAGCGCATATGGCAGGGAAGAGTAAAGAGGGTACGAAAGTCCACGAGAAAAACCTGCTTGCCGCACAAAAGTTCAGGGACTTTCTGCAGGTATTTTTTCTCTACCAGGAAATGCTCGAGCGGACAGGGCGCTACGACTACGACGATATGATTTTGAATGTCATTCAAGCGTTGGAATCGGAGGACTGGATGCTCGCACGGCTGCAAGAGCTATATCAGTATGTTCTGGTAGATGAGTTCCAAGATACGAACGGTGCCCAGAACAGATTTATTGAAATTCTCACGCAGGATCCTACGGGAAGTCATCACCCCAATTTGTTTATAGTCGGAGATGACGATCAGGCTATTTACAGATTCCAAGGGGCTAACCTGAGCAATATTCTCTCTTTCCGAGAGCGTTTTCCGAGTGCGCCGGTTATTCCGCTCACCATAAGCTATCGCTGTACGCAGGCGATACTCAATGCCGCGGCAAATCTTATATCCCATAACACCGAGCGTCTCGTGGGAAGAATTCCCGATTTGGAAAAAAATTTGACATCATCCGTGTCTTCCGAAGGCATGTCTCCCGTTCTTCTGCTCTCACCGAGTGATATGAGTGAACCCTGGATGCTGGCAGACCTGGTGGAAGACAGGTTGAAAGAAGGTATGTCGCCGAGTGAAATAGCAATTCTGGTTCAGACCAACAGGGAACTCCCGGGAATATACGAAGTCCTGAAAGCGAGAGACATTCCCGTGCAAATGACGGGAAAAATTGATCTGCTCAGTCACCCCCTTGTCGTGCAGGCAATTGCGATTCTCAGAGCGGTACATACTCCGGAAGAAAGCGGAGTGCTGGCAGCCGCACTCGCATGTGAGTGCTTCGATTGCAATCCGGTGGATTTGGCAAAAATATTTGCCATGAGAAGAGAGCTGCATGTTTCCGTGCTCGATGCCTTGCTACAGTTCAAAGACAATGGAGAACATCCTGATGTGTCACTTTCCAATCCCGAAACACTGCTCACAGCTCTGAGCACTATTGTGGATCTGCACCAGAAAATACCGTCACGCACGGTCGTACAGACCCTCGAGCACACATTGAAAGAGTGCAATATACTCTCTGCGTTCAAAGACGGTGTAATGGACATTCTGGACTTTGCAGCGATTCAAGAATTCTTCGACCGCATTCAACAGCGTGCCTACGAGCAGCCCTCTTTCTCTTTCGAAACGTTTCTCTCGGACCTTGAATTTTATATGAACGATGATTACGGAGACCTTCGTTTGTCGTACGATCTTCCGCACCTCACAAAAGAAGGCGTGCAACTCATGACGGCGCACAAGAGCAAGGGGCTTGAATTTCACACCGTTATCATTTCAAATTTCAGAGAAGGTCATTGGGACCGCAGGAGAAATCCTCCTTCTCTCTCCGTTCCCGAAGATCTCCTCTTTGGATGGGAGAAAGACCAGAAGTCCTTCGAGCAAAATCAAGACGAGAGAAGAGTCGCATTTGTGGCTATAACTAGGGCTAAACGCGAATTAATATTCACCTGCCCCAACGAGCTTACAACCGGAGAAAGCCTACGTGCGGTTTCTCCTTCCGGTTTCTTTTCCGAATGCGGCGATCTTTCGGAAGAGACAAGAGAAGCCAGAGACCCCGAGCGTATGTCCACACTTCTCAGTCCGAATGTGAGAGACTTCAATGAAGAAACCAAAGCATTTCTTCTGCGGCGTATTGAAAACTTCTCTCTTTCTCCCACTGCCCTGAACGATTTTTTGGAAGATCCTCAGCTCTTTGTTCAGCGACATCTTCTTATGGTTCCCCAGGCAAAGGAATCTCACTTCGCATATGGTAATGCCGTTCATCATGTTCTTGCCATGTGGGGACTTTCTGTTCGAGATGCCGAGCCACTCACACGGCCTCAGCTTCTTGCCGAGTTTTCTTCTCATCTTCAACACAAAGAACTTTTGCCTCTCAGTGAGTTCGTACGACTGGAGAGCTTGGGCCATGAGACACTGCAGCGGTACTACGATGAATTTCTGCAACAGCCCTACCCCATTGTGTATAAGGTGGAATTTGATTTGTCGGCACGACTGGGAGATATTCCCATCAAAGGTAAAATAGACAGAATAGATTTATTGGAACCGCATTCAACTGCTGCGGTTATTTATGATTACAAGACGGGAACTCCCAAAGCACCCAAGCAAATTCTGGACTACGGGTACCACAGACAGTTGGTATTTTACGCGTTGCTCATAGAGAAGAGTTCTCTTCCGCTGGATCCCAAAGAATTCGTACTGGAGTTTGTGGGGGAGGGGAGTGAGCATGCCGTGCGCAGAACGTACTCCATTTCTTCTCAGGAGAAACAGGAACTCGAAGCTCTCATAGAGAAGGTCTGGGCTAAAATCATTGCGCTGGATTTCTCTCCTCTCTAGTTTCTGGGAGGTAAAAATCACGAAACTGCTCGAGTGCACGCCCTCTGTGGCTTGTACTATTTTTTTGTTCAATACTCATGGCCGAGTAGACAAGATCATAACCATTAGGTCGAAAGCAGCCTGATATTGGCAATCTCGGTAAATAGTCTGCTTCGAGTGTTTCTGTAATTTCACCGTCACACACCCCCTGAAACATATGCAAGGTTCCCCCGGAATCAACGTGTGCAAGGTGGCACACAAATCGAGCTTTCTTGTTTTCTTCTCGTCTCATTCTTTCAAGAAAGTACTCAATCCACTCTTCGTCGGATGCCGCAGGTCCCGCACCCCATCTGCGAGTGTGTATGCCCAGCTCTCCTTCCAGAGCTTCCACTATTATTCCCGAGTCGTCTGCTATGGTCGGAAGTTTTGTTTGCTCAAAGTAGTAGCGTGCCTTCTCCATCGCATTTTCTTCGAAAGTGTTTCCGCATTCTTCGGGAGGAATGAAAGATACATCTATATCTTCCGGTGCCAGTATGTGAAAGTCCGGTGCCCGAAGACACTCGGATATTTCCGTAATTTTGCCCCTGTTACTTGTTCCAACAAGTATCTTCATGTCGAAATTATAGCCACATTCAGGGCTTTTACATACGTTTACTTTTTTTAGGTGGAGATCTTTTGACATATTGACAAAAACAAGAGTAATTTTACTACATGCTTGGTCTTAAGAGTCTCATTCGGCGCCAATCGGGTTTGAGTGCCGCAGAACAGAATCAGCTTGCAGCAGAACTGAAAGCAGTGGAACTGCCGCAGACGCGTGAGAGTGTGGAAGCGAAGGCAGGATCTATTCGCTCTATTGCAGGGAGAGTGGATGCGTCTGCACGCGATGTGCTGTCCGGCGATTTGCATCAGTCAACGGACCAAGACACTGTTTTCTTAGGACGTCTGAGTGCCATAGAACAAGCGGTATCCGGAGTCACTGCCTCCGTTGCACAAGATACGGACGGAGTGTCGGACCCCGTAACTTTTACGCAACAGTTGCAGTTTTTGGCACGTGAGCTGGGAGTGTTAGAAGAGCATATTACTCGCATTGGAGGCGCAATCGGTGGCTTCAGAGGAAGAATTTCTCGGCTGTTGCAGCAAGTGGAAACTGCGGAAACCAGTCTTGCGTCCAAGGAAGATAACCGTCACAGCTTGCAAAACGGAAGAGCCGCAAGTAACGCAGTGCTCCGTGAGCGGGAGAAAAAGATTGCTGCTCTCGACGGGCAAATACAAAACTCAGCAAGCAAACTTTCCCGCAAAAAGAGGGCACTGCGTGATATGCAAACAGGCAGTCTGGAAGCGATTTCCGTAGAGCAACAGAACGGAAATGCCGAAGCAACCGTAGGCTCACTTCTGTCGGAAATCGAGAGCATTGTTGCACGGTTGGATGTTTCGCATGCTCCCATAGAAGATCCCGAAACTCACTTTCCGGATGCCGTTGCCAGGGTTCGAAGCCGGCAAAAAAAGCCGGAAAGAATGAAAGTGGATTCTCCAAAAGGTACTGCCGAAACTCTGAAGGCAAATACGGGAAAAACAAATGCGGCACTGAGCGATTCCATTGCTCCGAAAGTTGCGATTTTCAATCAGGCGCTGGACGAAACTGTGCTATCTGTCATTGCGGAATTGGAAGGAGGAGTTCTTACGTCATCGGGATTCTTACGGGCTCTCAATGCAAAGTACAATGCGCTGCTTAAAGAGAACGGATTGGGATCATTGAGTGCGCAGGTACGGGGGTCATCTGCATTTATTGAATCGCTTCCGCAGGGTTTCAACGAGGCGATGGACTGCCTGGAAGCATTGCAGGATGAATGGCAGCAGAAACAGAAAGCTGCAGAGGGTGAAATTGGTAAAATAGAGAGAAGGTACAGAGAAGAGTGCAAGCGTTCAGCCGGCGGACAAGTGCGGGCAATGCCACAAATTCACAGTGGCAAGGGCAGAGGAGGAATGCAGAACATGCAGCCGCCGCAATCACCTCTCTTCAATTCCAAGTACAAAGGACAGCAATCTCGACGCGAAGAAGCACGCCTAAAGCTGGAATTTATACAAGGTGCACTGAAGGGGCAAAAACTGAGCAGTCCCATACGTGCGGTGCTTAGATGGATGAAGCGAAAATCGAACTAACAGAAGTAGTTCGGATTACGACGCCATGCTGTCTATGTAGACTTTGCGCGGTTTTGCACCGTCAGCAGGACCGACAATGCCTTTGTCTTCCATAATATCTAACAGTCGTGCCGCTCTTGCGTACCCTACTTTCAGCTGTCTTTGCAGTAAGCTGGCAGATGCCCTTCCTGTTTCCTGTACGACACGAACAGCCTCGAAGAAGAGTTCATCTCCTCCGTTGTCATCTGCTTCGAGATCTATCATGTGGCTGCCGTCACCATCTTCATCTTCATTTTCTTGCAACGGAATCTCTTCGGTAATTTTTCCTCCTCCAGCAATTTTAACCGCATTTATGACCCGCTCAACTTCTTTGGTGGAGGTAAAGATTCCTTGAATACGCACTGGCATGGATGTTTCTGCCGTAAGGTAGAGCATGTCTCCTTTTCCCAGAAGATCTTCTGCTCCTATGCCGTCTAATATGGTGCGACTGTCTACGGAGCCCACCACACGGAAGGCTATGCGAGTGGGAACGTTGGCCTTAATAAGTCCGGTAATCACATCCACGCTCGGACGTTGCGTAGCGATAATAAGATGCATTCCCACCGCTCTGGCCATCTGAGAAATGCGGACGATCATTGTTTCCGAATCACGTTTGTACTGTCGCATCATAAGGTCTGCCAACTCGTCTATGACGATGACAATACGAGGAATAACATTCTCTTCCTCTTCTTGGAGGGCGTTGAATTCTTGAATATTTCTCGCACCGACTTCCGAGAATCTGTGCAAGCGTCTTCCCATTTCCGCAACGGCCCAACGCAGAGCTTGCAGTGCTTTCTCCGCATCCGTGATCACAGGAGTAAGCAAGTGAGGAATGCCATCGTAAGGCATAAGCTCCACACGTTTCGGGTCTATGAGAATAAGTTTTAACTGGTCGGGTGCATTTTGGTAGAGCAGTGATGCAAGGAACGTATTCATGCAGACAGATTTTCCGGAGCCGGTTGCCCCTGCAATAAGCAAGTGAGGCATTTCATTGAGAGATGCCACCATTGCCTTCCCGGCAACATCTCGTCCGAGGGGCAGTGTAAGGTTCGATTCGCTCTGCACGAATTCCGGGCTTTCCAAAATTTCACGCAAGTGCACGATGGTTCGAACGGAATTTGGCATTTCCACACCAACCAGAGATTTCCCCGGAATCGGCGCTTCTATACGGAGGCTCGGTGCTGCCAGTGCCAATGCGAGATCATTTTTTAAGTTTGCTATTCTGCTTAGCTTCACCCCTTCCGACGGTTGCAACGTAAATTGTGTGACCGTCGGTCCCGGGTGGGCATCTCGTACGGTTACCTCTATATCGAACTCTCCCAATTTCTCTTCTATGAGACGTGCCTGATTTTTCAGCTCGTCGTCGTTCACGTTCAGTTCGCTCTGCGAATCGTCCAGGAGATCGTAGCTCGGGAAGGTCCACTCCTCGTAACGGGTGTCTTGCATCGTTATGGTGTCTTTTACTTTGGCATTCACGCTCTTGGCTATGTTTTTGCTCGCCGCATTTTTGAGAGCCTGCTTTGCAAAAATGGGACGGACGATATTGAGTTCGGGCGGATCTCTGTCCTGTTCCACAAGGTCGTCTTCTTCGTCTTCCTCTTCCTCCTCCCATTCATCTTCTTCATCCCACTCGTCTTCCTCGACAACTCTTTTCTTTTTTGCCGTTTTTGCGGGAGCCTTTTTCTTTGGAGCAAAGAAATCAATAACCGCAGCCGAAATACTTCGAAGATCGGGCTCGAATGCTATGAACACTCCGACTGCAAACATGGAAGCAAGTACCGTGTACCCGACTGCACGGCTGGCAAACAGGAGAAAAGGCATGCTCATCATAAATCCTACGGCACCGGCAAGTTCGTCTCGTTTGGTTCCTATGTCTTCGAGTGGAGCACCTATGTGCACTATGCCGAGGAACGACGCAAGGCAGAGCCCCAGTCCCAGCCATATCTTCGTAGGTACCCTCTTTTCCTTCGCCTTGGATTTCGGCGGCGCAATAAACCAATGCAGCAGTCCCGAACAGATGAGTGTTGCGGGGAACAGCGCACCCCATTTTCCGAAGAAGAACACAAGGAATTGCTGCAAGCCCGCACCTATCATTCCCGCCTGCTGCTGCAGTACAAGAAGAAGTAACACACCAATGCAAAGCTGCACAGTTCCACTGATTTGCCGTTTGGTAGATTCACTGAGTTTCAGTTCCTGGCTTTTCTTCCTGGATGTTCTGCGCGCTGCGGTACTTGTGCGCTTGCGACGGGTGGTTCTTCGGCGAGCTTTGGCCATAGGAACAGTATATCGTAATACGTTTGTAATAAAAAACGTTGTTTTTCGCAAGGTTGGGACTAGAGCTTCTGTGCCAGTAACCTCCCTACTTTGCCAGATTTCGCACTTTCATCGCTCATGGCAGCAACACGGTCCGGTTCATATGCTTCCAAATCTGCCGTTCTGACCAATGTTTCCAGTGTGGTGTAGACGGCGATTTGACTGACAGTTTCTCTGTCTGAAACCCCGGTCTGCGTAGTTTTATCACCGAATAGTGTTGTCCATACTATTTTCCCCAGCTCTTTCAGGCTTGTTTTTACCGCAGCTTCTGAGCGATACGCCTCATGTCTTGCTTCGTACGCTTCTTTGGACCCAACGACATGTTCTATCACTGCTTTCATCTCACTTCTGTCTGTTCCGAATGAGTTTTTACATGTATCGATAATCGCATCGATCTCCGTATGTGGGAGTATTGGTTTTTCCATGAGCCTGAAAGAATGGTTGTCATTACTCAGGCAGGTTAAGAGCCGTAGTTGCTTGCGAATACTTAATTCTGCCAGGACTATAAAAAGTCCAATACTTTCAGCAATCTCTTGTTCATTTCTCTCCGATCCTTCGGGGCTTTCGGTCATGATATGGTAAGAATAGAGGTGAAAGTTACTATGTTTCAACAGCCAAATCCACTACTATGCGCAAACTATGAAAGTACTTGTATTCGGAGGAAAGGGCTACATGGGGCAAGAGTTTTTACGTTTGTACCCCGGAGCGGTCGTGCCGTCCGTGGATATCGCAGACTGCGGCGCAGTTGCCGCAGCACTGGATGAACACAAGCCCGATGTTGTTATAAACACCGCAGGAAAAACAGGCCGTCCGAATATCGATTGGTGCGAAGAGCACAAAGAAGAAACCGTTCGCAGTAACGTCACGGGACCTTTGGTTATTTTGGATGAATGTATGACGAGGGGAATTTATGTCGTGCATCTCGGGTCGGGTTGTATTTACGAGGGCGATAACAACGGGAAAGGATTTACCGAAGAAGACCCCGCCAATTACATGGGAAGTTTCTACTCTCGTACCAAAGCGTGGTGCGATGACATTCTCAAAGAGTTTCCGGTTCTTATTTTACGTTTACGTATGCCGTTCGACGGTTCCACACACGAGCGCAACCTCCTCACAAAAATTTCAAAGTACAGTCGCGTGTTGGATACCGAAAATTCACTCACCTATATGCCAGATTTCTTTGCCGCAGCCATGCAGCTCATAGAGAAACGTGCAACCGGGATTTATAACATCGTGAACCCGGGAACCATGTCTCCGTTCCGGATTATGGAAATGTATAAAACAATCGTGGATCCCTCCCACACGTTTGAAAAACTGACAATGGACCGGCTCTCCGAGGTCGCAACCACCGGGCGAAGCAATTGCATGCTCTCGGGAGAAAAACTGTCTCGGGAGGGAATACAAATGCGACCTCTGGAGGATGCCGTACAAGAGGCTTTGTCTGCCATAGCGGCGCAGAGGGGCTAAATTGCGCACATATTGCTATTATGGTAGAATAATATGATTTATCATGCTATAAAACACGTCCTTCGCTTCAATGAAAGCCATGAACATCAGCTCACTGGGCACGGTATCGAAGAAATTCCGGAACATAGTGCGTACGCACTGGAAAAAGCTGCTTATTGCAATTGCAGTAGGTATTCCCGTACTTGGAATAAGCTACTTCCTTTTGCATGAGAAAAAGCCTGAATACATCACAGATATCGCCAGGAGAGGAAAATTGATTCAAACGGTCGAAGCGGTCGGAACGGTTATATCGGAAAAAGATCTGGATTTGAAGTTCCCCGTCACCGGCGTGGTGGAAAACGTGTACGTGATGGAAGGTGATACCGTGGAGGCAGGCCAAGTTCTTGCTGAACTGCGCAATAACAGTCTCGAAGCGGATGTTGCTTCCGCCTCTGCCAATTACCAAGCGGCGCTGGCGGACCTTCGTGAACTCGAAGAAGGCACACGACCGGAAGAGATTCTCATCGCGGAAGCGGAAGTGGAAAATAAGAGAGCAGCACTCTCCGCGGCCAAGGCAAGCCTGGAGGCCGCAGAAAGAAATTTGGATCGCTCGCAGCAGAAGCTAGATGAACTTCGTCGCGAGGCAGATACGAGTTTAAGCGGACATGTTTCTACGGCAGGCAGCGTGATAGCACAGGAGCTCACAAAAATTCAGAATTCACTCCAGGAACTGGATGATGATTTCGATACGACAGTTATCCGTAACGCTGTCGATTTTCGTGCGCGGATAGAATACGACATTTATCTGCGTAAGAGAGAGGATGCGGAAATCTCCATTTCGTACGGTTTTAAAGGGAGCAATCCATCGAATTTTGCATCGGCACTTTCGAATTTGGAGGAGGCAAAACAGGCGGCACTTGAGGCGGTAGAAGTGGCAAACAGTGCGTATGCCATTGTCGTATCTCTTCCGACAACCAATTATCTTACGACGTCCGTGAAGGAAACGTACAAAGATTCTGTGGCAACTCAGAGAGATGCCATTCAGGCGGCATACAATAATATTGAAGATGAAATGAAAGTGGTGCGAGATGCTTCCGCAAACTTCAGTTCAAAAATTGCCGCAGAGGAGGCAAGCTTAACAACAAGCCAAGGAACCAAAGACAGAGCGCTGGCAGACATAGCAACCTACCGGACTTCTTTACAAATTCAGGAAGCACAACTTGCGCTCAAAAGGGCAGGTGCAAGAAAGGCAGATATAGATTCCGCTCGAGCATCCGTAAACAGGGCGTACGCGGAAGTGCAGCGCGCCCGTGCCAAGTTGGATGACACCATTCTCATCGCACCAATAGGCGGGAGTATTACCAAGGTGAACTTAAAAACAGGAGAATTTACCGGCGGAATTGAGGATTACGAAAGGGCTATTACCATGCTTGGAGACAGTCCGTACCGCATAGAGATGTACGCATCGGAAATAGATATTCCAAAAGTAACGCACGATCAGGAAGGAGCGATAGAGCTGGATGCCTACCAAGGCAGAGACTTCCTCATTCATGTGTCGGAAATAGATCCCGCTGCAACAACAGTGGATGGGGTGCCAAAGTACCGCATCAAACTCGATTTTCTGGAAAACGAAGAATCAAGCCTGAAAATAGGTATGACGGGAGATGTCGATATCATCACGGGAATACGGGATGATGTGGTAATGGTTTCGGGTCGTGCGGTTATTAAAAATGTTCTCGGGGAAGATATCGTACGCATTTTGAAAGATGACGCACTGGAGGAGCGTACCGTCGTAACGGGCATGGAAACAGATACTGATGTTGAAATTATCAGTGGAGTGGAGGAAGGTGAGATCGTTATTGTTCTCATCAAAGAGTAACTATGCCAAGCAAAAAGGCGCCACTCATCGAGACGATTGATCTCTGTAAGTCATACTTCAATGAAGAGCTGGAAACTCCCGTACTTTTTGATATCAATCTTACCATTCAGGAGGGAGAGTTTCTCTCCATCATGGGACCTTCCGGTTCCGGAAAATCCACGCTCATGCATATTCTGGGCTTTTTGGATAATCCGACTTCCGGAAAATTCCTGTTTCGAGGAGACAGAACAAAATCATTGAATGACGACGAGCTTGCGCGCATTCGGGCTACCAGAGTCAGTTTTGTGTTTCAGGCTTTCAACTTACTTCCAAGGACGAGCGTGTTGGATAACGTCATGCTCCCGCTGCTATACCATCCAACCATTCCGGCAAGTGAGCGAGTCGAGAGAGCCATGCATGCCATTGCGACAGTCGGGCTTACCGAGAGAGCAACATACTTCACAAACCAGCTCTCGGGAGGGCAACAACAGCGCGTTGCGATTGCCCGTGCGCTTGTGACGGAACCAGATATTATTTTTGCCGACGAGCCGACGGGAAACTTAGACAGCACATCCGGCATACAAGTGATGGATGCGCTGCAGCAGCTTCATGATGACATGGGGCGAACGATAGTGCTCGTAACACACGAAGAGGCAACTGCCAGACACGCGGAAAGAATCATCCATCTGAAAGACGGGCGTATCGCATCGGATTCTAAAAAATTCAAACGCGTACGATCCAACGGAAAGGGCAAACTTAAGTAAACCACTATGTTACTGCGCGATACCATACATACGGCTAGAAAAGCTCTTTCTACCAATAAAAATCGTTCTGCACTCACGATGCTTGGGGTCATTATAGGTGTGGGGTCCGTCGTGCTCATGACATCCGTCGGTGCAAGTATGGAAGGACTCATTCTCGGTCAGATAAGTTCCATAGGTGCAAAAAGCATGATTATCTTTCCCGGTCAGCAGGAAGGCTCTCAGGGAACAGTTACTGCCGGCTTCGACAGTCTCACATTCGAAGATGTGGATGCACTCTCTCGCCTTAAAACGGTCACTAGCATTGGGCCGGGCATGTTTGTGGACATAGCAACGGCAATTTACGGACGGGAAGAAACGGAGCCGAGGGTAATAGGAACGGTGCCGAATTATTTTAAAAACAGAGATATGCCTGCGGCACTCGGGCGCACGCTGGACGACAGAGATATTCTGGGCGCGAAACATGTGGCGGTCATCGGCTCGGAAATAGCATCAGATCTCTTTCAGTTCGAAAACCCGGTCGGGAAGCGCATAAAACTTGGAGATCTTACCTACACGGTCGTCGGCGTGCTGGAGCCCATAGGAACCCAATTTTTCCAGAATGCCGATGAATTTGTTTTCATTCCGCTCTCCACCGCACGGTCTGTGACAGGTCAGAAATATTTGAACATGGTGAGCTTGCAGTCGGTGGGGGATTTTGATCTCGCAGAATCCGATGTGAAATCTCTGCTGCGACAACGTCACGGAATAGTGAATCCGAAAGATGATTCGGATAAAGACGATTTCATCGTTCGCACATCCAAGCAGGCAAACGATATTCTCGGTTCGGTGTCATTGGGACTGACGGCTTTCATTACCACCATCGCAGCCATTTCTCTGATTGTCGGCGGCATAGGAATTATGAACATCATGCTTGTTGCGGTTACGGAGCGAACAAGAGAGATAGGCCTGCGGAAAGCAGTTGGCGCGCGTAAGGCGGATATAATGCTCCAGTTTCTCATAGAGGCCATATTACTCACGGTTATCGCCGGAATAATCGGTGTGATTCTCGGTATCGCCATTTCCGGTCTTACTGCTGCGATTGTGAATAAATTCCTCGATACGTACGACTTTGCCGTCTCGGTTCCTGCCATATTCCTGGCGCTGATTATGGCAGTGGTAACGGGCATAGTGTTTGGAATTTATCCGGCAAGACAGGCGTCTAAACTTTCTCCCATGACAGCTCTTCGTTATGAGTAACCTTCGTACTCTCATTGGTCATAATGAGCGACAAGCAACCGGCGAGTAGCGGTCAGCGCCAGTCGCTACACGCTAACCGCTTTCTCTACACCCTATGCTCCTCTCCGACACCCTTGCAACGGCATACCGAGCTATTTCCACTCACAGAATGCGCTCTCTGCTCACTATGCTCGGCATCATAATAGGTGTCGGATCCGTCGTGCTTATGGTGTCTGTGGGACGAAGCTTCGAACGGTATGTGCTGGATCAAATAGAAGCGTTCTCCAGTAATCTGATAGAAATATATCCCACGGGTTTTGAGAAATTCGGACGCACTCTCGACAGCCTCACCTACAGTGATTACGAAGCAGTATCTCGACTGAGCACCGTAGAGAGTGTGGCTCCCGCTATTTTTGTGACAGAGAAAGTGCAATATGGCACCGAAGAAATTTCTCCGTTTATTTTCGGAACATCGAGTAATTTCTTTCACAACTACGGCCAAAAGCTTGCAAGCGGGCGCTTGCTGACAGAAGCGGATGAAAAGTCCGCACGTTCCGTTGCCGTGCTTGCACATCAGACTGCCATAGATTTATTCGGACAACGTGACCCCATTGGCGAAAGTATTCGAGTCGGCAGTCGTTCGTATACCGTCGTGGGAGTACTGGAGAGCCTTGGCTCCGCACTCATGCAAGATATGGATACTCCGGTCTACATACCATTTACCACCGCACGAGCAGCGACGGGTCAGAAAGAACTGAGTTACATGAGTATGAAATCCAAAGGAGACATAGATCTGACGATTGCGGACATCAATTCGTTGCTTCGGCAACGTCATGGCATTGTAAATCCCGATGGAGATCCTGATAAAGATGACTTCAGGGCACGGTCTGCGGAACAAGCGGCGGAAATTGTGGGACAGGTTACGTTGGGCCTTACGGTATTCATAGGGCTGATAGCCGGTGTGTCTCTTGTAGTCGGAGGAATTGGAATCATGAATATCATGCTTGTGTCCGTCACGGAGCGGACCAAAGAAATCGGTCTTCGCAAAGCAGTGGGAGCTCGCAAGCACGATATTCTTCTGCAGTTCCTTCTGGAGTCCGTCACGCTCACGTTGCTCGGCGGCATCATAGGTATTGTGGGAGGAGCGGCACTTGGCATGCTGGTAGCGGCCGTTGCGTCCAAATTCATAGGTACCGTGCCCTTCGTGCTTTCCATCCCTGCTCTCATAGCTGCCATTCTTATGGCGTTGGTCACGGGGCTTGTGTTTGGAATTTACCCCGCAAAAAAAGCAGCGGAGTTAAGCCCGATGGCTGCCATTCGCTGGAACTGAGAAAGCAGGCATTCTCGTTGACCCGAAACCAGAAATTCCCATACTGCGCCCGGTGAAAAACTGACGGTTGGTGTGCTACGGCACACGCCGTATTCACCGACCGCTCTTTACATGTTCGTGTTCTCTAAAGGCAGAAAAATGAAAACGTTACAGATTTCATGGAAGAGGATTCTCGACAGGCTTGTACTTTGGTACCAGGAAGGTGCCGATTGCGAACCGCCTCTGAAAGAAGGGGGAAGGGAAGGAGTGGAGGCAATGATACTGCATTCCATTTTCCTGCCCGACCGCTTCATTCCGTACGTGACGGAAATTGCGTTGTGCTATGCATTGCATCACAAGGTGATGCACGAGAAGCCGATTTCGGAGAAGATGGCAGATGATCTGATGATGAAAGGACTCTCTTGTTTGAGTCCGATTCAACTCGCCACATTGGCAGTTTCCTTCATTCAGCTTCTGCAGCTCCGTGAGCGGATTCTTGTAGCTACTGCTTCTCCCCCCTATGTTTGCCACGCCTCCTATCTGGAGGCGTTGCATGCGGCGACGGATGAAGCATTGAGCGAAGTGCATTTGCATTCCATTCCTACGGGAGGAACAGACGAACCGACAGCGTAGAGCGTGACTCTTTTTACGGGGTCGTGGGGTGAGGGGCGTTTCGACGCTCTTCACCTCTTTTTTTTAAGCAGATTACGCAGAATTCAGTTGGTCTCTTGCACTTTTGCGCTACAATTTCGTGTGCGTGGTCGGTACGAAGTGAGATAACGCGAGTCTGGCTGTAGACCGGACGTTTCTCCTCGATTCGACTTCTCGCAGTTCTTTCTGCCATCATCACGTATGTGGGTCGGTACCGAAGTGGCCAAACGGGTCTGGCTGTAAACCAGATG
>PCVP01000017.1:0-2914 GCA_002787035.1 Candidatus Peregrinibacteria bacterium CG11_big_fil_rev_8_21_14_0_20_49_14
TCGTAGACCGCAATATCATCGGCATCCAATGTGAGCACACCGTTTATTGCGACCGTACCGTTGAGCGTGGAAGCTCCCTCCACCACCAGTCCGCCACTTGAGGTGAGCAGATCTTGTGCGTGCACCGTGGTACCCGAGAAGGTATCGAAATCTAGCAACGTACCGGTAAGAGTTCCATTGAGCGTAAACACCGTTCCGTTGAGCGCCAACCCTTGCCCCGCAGCGTATGTGGTATCGGTATCCGTTGTTTGTGCAGTCCAACTTAGATTTCCTGCACTGTCTGTAGCTAATACCTTTCCACTTGCAGAGCCGTCCGAAGTCGGGAATGTGTAGGTGACTCCGCCCAGACTTATTGTGGAATTAAAACGAGCTGCGCCCTCCACTATCAGTCCTCCGCTTGAAGTAAGGAGATCTTGCGCATGCAGCGCACGACCCGATGCCGTACCGATAATTTCCAATTGAGTTTCTGCTATTGTTCCCACCAACTGCTGACCCAGAGTCATATTACCACTGGAGTCTATTTGCATCTTTACGTCGTTTCCGGTGTAGAAGTAGGTGTGTGAGTTTTCATTTTGGTGAATGCCAAGTGCGGTACCGTTTACTTCGAAGTAAGCACCGTCGGTAGAAGAAAAGCCTGTTGATGCATTGCTTATCTGCAAACGTGCAACGGAGGCAGGTGCAGCATTGTGAATGTGCAAATTGGCACTTGTAGCCGGTGTTGCAATGCCGATTCCCACCCTCTTGTTTGTGGCATCGTATACCAGTCCGTTTGTATCCACGACAAGCGTATTACCTGTCGCAGTTCCCGAAAGCTTCTTAATAGAGAGCGCGCCCGTCATCGTATCTCCCGCTACTCGTACGTAGTAGTCCACATTCGGATCTCCTCCTCCCGAAATAGTCGTACAGCTGAATTGTCCTGTCGTACTGTCCCACTGCAATGCGTTGCCTGCTCCGTCACAGTCTTCCAGTCCTGCTCCAAACACACTTCCTGCTTCGTCTATCACCAAGCTGCCGCTTACCGTAAGCAAGTCCTGCGCATGCACCGTGGTACCCGAGAAGGTGTCGAAGTCCAACAACGTACCGGTAAGAGTTCCATTGAGCGTAAACACCGTACCGTTGAGCGCCAACCCCTGCCCCGCAGCGTACGTGGTATCGGTATCCGTATCTATGTCGCTGCTCCATGAAAGCTGCCCGCTGCTGTCTGTCTTTAGAACTTTGCCCGAACTTGATCCATCGCTTGTTGGGAATGTGTACGTAACACCGCCAATGGTGAGTGTAGAGTTCAGCGTGGCTGCTCCCTCCACTACCAAAGTACCCGAAGAGGCGAGTGTTGCAGAAGCCTGCAGCAGTGTGCCTGTCACAGTTTCAAGCAACGTAAACACCGTACCGTTGAGTGCCAGCCCTTCGCCCGCACCGTACGTGGTATCACTGTCATTATCATCCACGTACTTCTTCGTCACAATTTGGTTGTCGCTGCTGAACGTTGGTGCTGCGTCGTAGACCGCAATATCATCGGCATCCAATGTGAGCACACCGTTGATTGCGACCGCACCGTTGAGAGTAGAAGCTCCCTCCACCACCAGTCCGCCACTGCTTGTCAGCAGGTCTTGCGCGTGCACCGTTGTACCCGAGAAGGTGTCAAAGTCCAGCAACGTACCTGTGAGTGTTCCGTTCAACGTGAATACCGTACCGTTGAGTGCCAACCCTTGCCCTGCAGCGTATGTGGTATCGGTATCCGTATCTATGTCGCTGCTCCAGGAAAGCTGACCGCTGCTATCTGTTTTGAGTACCTTACCGCTTGCAGAACCGTCTGAAGTCGGGAATGTGTAGGTCACTCCGCCGAGAGAAATTGTGGAACCGAAGGTTACCGCACCGTTCAATGTTGTCGCACCCTCTACAATCAACGCACCCGAGCTACGCAGGAGATCTTGGGCGTGGAGGACGGTGCCGGATACTGTACCGATGACTTCGAGTTTTTCGGTGGGAGAGGTGGTGCCGATGCCGACAGCTCCTTCGATTATTGCTCCTCCTGTTGGCGCTGCTACACCCATGTAGGTTGTGCCTAGACCAAGGCCGCCATGGCCATCATTGAATTTGGCTACTGGGGTGCCGCTCGTATAAACCGTAAAGCCATATGCCCCTGTTGATTCCTGGCCAAATCCAGCGGTGAGCGCACCACCTGCTGTGTGACTGCCACGGAAATATTCTCCCCATCCTGCTCTCGCTTCAACTGCTACACCCGGATTTGTCGTCCCAACCCCCACATTCCCCATAATGTAACTGTCCGCTCCCGCCATAACAGTCAGATTTGCACCCGAAATTGTTCCCATAGATGTTAGATTTCCGTGAATGATTCCTGTGCCTTCTACCACCAGCCCACCGCTTGAAGTGAGGAGATCTTGTGCGTGGAGTATGCGACCCGATGCGGTACCTATTACCTCCAGTCCTGCCTCGGCACCACTTTCATCATTTATTACCAATGCTCCTGTCATCGTATCGCCACTCACGTTCACGTAGCGCGCATCTGCCTCTGTCTGCGTCTGCATATCGTCCGTACCACATTGCAATGCTCCCGCACTGTCTGTCGTGATAATGCTACAACCTGTGAGTGCTGCGAATGTGACGGAGCTTTCCACTATAAGTCCTCCCGAAGAAGTAAGAAGATCTTGTGCATGCAGTGTTCGACCGGATGCAGCCCCTACAATTTCCAGTGCTGTTTCGGGGTTCACAGTGCCAATACCAACGTTTCCGGAGTCCAGTATCACAAACTCGTTGGTGCTGTCGCCGTCGGGGTCAAATGCGAGGTAGTTACTCGTGGTGTTGTATCCGATTATTCCTTCGTTGCCGTCTGCGCCCACATGCAAACTGGCGGGTCCGAGGTAGAGGTCTTGCCAACGCAGTGCGGATGTACCGA
>PCVP01000017.1:2991-5229 GCA_002787035.1 Candidatus Peregrinibacteria bacterium CG11_big_fil_rev_8_21_14_0_20_49_14
TCACCCAGAGTTGTGTTTCCGTTGACGGAAAGATTGAGGTTTGTAATGAAGTTGTCGTCTGTTTTTAACGTATTGGCCGCAGAGCGGTAGAGATTTACATCGTAGAGTCCTTGGTATCCGAAGAGAATGTGCGGTGCTGCCTGTGAGTTTCCGAGCGAACTATCCAATACCAGCAGCGGCATGGTGGTGGCTTCGGAGTCTATAAGCAGACCCGTTCCGTTGGCATTCTGGTCTATGAATGCGGCACCCGGTTCGTAGGCGAAGTTGCTCTCTATAAGGAGCTGCCCGGAAGTCGTAAGCATTCTGGACGCATGCAGATTGGTACCGGATGCCGTACCCAGTACCTCCAGTGCGGTTTCTACGTTCTGCATACCTATGCCCACATTTCCGAAGGTGTAGAAGATGGAGTTATCGGTATTCACGCTCCATACGCTGTCTCCTCCACCGCCACCGCCACCTCCTCCCCCCGTAAGTTCCACTAGCGTACCGTCACTCAAGCGAACAAAGAGACCGGGGGCGGAATCTGTTGCATTGGATTCATAGGCACCGGTATTCGGCGTAAATGCACCGCTGTAGCGAGCAACTTTCGAAATACGAGCTTCATCTATAAATCCGGTGAAGTTTTGGTCACCCGCGGCATTGTACGGGTATCTGTTACCGAACATCAGGTAGTGGTAACTGCGTGTTTCTAAGTTATTTGTATTCGTAGTGGAAGCTGCAACCGCACCGTTTTGGTACAGGCGGAATGTATTGCCACTTCGTTCGATTGCCACATGCACCCACTCGTTCGTTGGGAATGTAGTGGTGTTATTTATACTGAATACGGTGTTGTCTTCTTGCTGGAAGTCCGCTTGCAATTGGTTACTGGCGTTAATTTGAATTGCCCACTGTGCGTCTTGGTATGCATTTGCTGTCAAAATGTACCTTCGCACGCCCGTATTTGCCGTTTCGTAGACCCACATATCCACGGTAAAGTCTCCGGTTACGAAGTAGTCGTCTGTGTTCGCAGGGCTGTACCGGTAAATTTGGTAACCACTACATGCTATATTCCAACTTCCGCCACCGAATTTCTGTGTGGATGTACTGTAGTTATTCGGACAACTACCCGAGAAAGTATGTGTATTTGTAGAGCCGGAAGCAGAGTTTGCATTGGAGCTATCCAAGTGAAGGAGCAGCGTGGTATTGGAGTCGTTCCCTCCGACACTGGATGCGCCGCTACCTGCAGCTCGTGCAAAAATACGAGCGTAGTTATCTATTTCCGGTGCGTCACCCGTTGCTTCCAGCAGGTCAAAGCTGCGGATATCTGTGAGGCGGAAGTCGTTGCTTCCGTCGCCATCCGGATCTATTGAGAAGAAGTCACCTGTCGCGTTATAGCCTATCATTCCTTCGTCTCCGCTCGCGCCCATATGTATGGAGGTGCCGGAGAGATACAAGTTTTCCCAACGGTTCGCATCCGAACCTATATCAAAGGTGTTTGTATTGGTCGGTATCAAGCTTCCGTTAAATCGTCCGTTTGGCGTTATGACGTCACCGGAACTGTCGCCCAATGCCACGTTTCCATGCAGGAACGCACCGCTTTCTACGGCCAGTACACCCGAAGACGTAAGAAGATCTTGCGCGTGAAGCGCTCGACCCGAAGCAGTGCCGATTATTTCCAACTTTTCGGTCGGTGAGGTTGTGCCAATACCCAAACTTCCGAGGAAGTAACTGTTTCCTCCCGCCATAATGGTCAGGTTTGCACCCGAGATCGTACTCATGGATGTCAGATTTCCATGGATGATTCCGGTACCTTCCACTATAAGTCCTCCACTGGAGGTAATCAGATCCTGTGCATGGAGGTGGCTACCCGAAATTGTTCCGACAACCTCGAGAGCAATATTGGTATCGACCGAAGCGGATGCGGCACCTCCCACATTAATGAGCAGACCACCTGTCATGGTGTCGCCTTGTACCATCACATACCGGGCATCCGCACCTGCCTGCGTAAGTGCTCCTATGCCGTCTGCGCTTGTCCAAGAGAGCTGTCCTGCACTGTCTGTTGCCAGAATCGTACCGCTGGATGTGCCATCACTCGTTGGGAATGTGTAGGTGACTCCGCCGAGAGAAACGGTTGAGCCGAAGGTTACCGCACCGTTCAATGTTGTCGCACCCTCTACAATCAATGCGCCCGAGCTGCGGAGGAGATCTTGGGCGTGGAGGGTTCGGCCGGAGGCGGTGCCGATGACTTCGAGTTTTTCG
>PCVP01000019.1 GCA_002787035.1 Candidatus Peregrinibacteria bacterium CG11_big_fil_rev_8_21_14_0_20_49_14
ACCCTGAGCTCGTCGAAGGGCGACACAAAGCCAAAACGTGATGGTTCGACGGGCTCACCATGACACGTTTTGTATCGTTTTATAGTAGTTCAGCTATAGCAGGAAAGGCGTAGGCACCGTCCCTCGATACGATTTCCTCTACGTCATGCTGAGTGTTTTGCAGTGCGAAGCGATGCAAAATGTATGGTACGAGATGCCTGCCGCCACCGTCCCCCGATACGATTTCCTCTACGTCATGCTGAGTGTTTCGCAGCGCGAAGCGATGCAAAATGTATCGAAGCACGGAGAGGAAATCACTCGGGATGACGTGGGTTGAAACTCCGAATTCCTCATTCAGATTCCAAATCGTTAATACGCCTCTCGTGTCTCCCTCCTTCGAAATCTGTCGTGAGGAAAATGTCTACAAGTTGTACTGCCAGAGCATGATCTGTAAGTCTCCCGCCCAGACTCATGACATTGGCGTTATTGTGCTCTCTTGCCAAACGAGTTGAATCCTCGCTGTAACAGAGTGCCGCACGAATGCCTTTGACCTTATTTGCTGCCATTGCTTCGCCGTTTCCGCTTCCTCCGAAAATAATGCCCGGACAGCCTTCTTCCAGCACGACGGCACATCCGTTTCGCACGATTGCCGGATAATCGACAGACTCCTCGGAAAAAGTGCCGACATCTATGATGTCGATTCCCTTGGCAATCAAATGCTTTTTTACCGCTTCTTTGAGCGGAAAACCCGCATGATCCGTAGCGAGAACAACTCGGGAAGGAAGCTCCATATGTCTCAATGGTACAGAAGGAAGAGCAAAAAGAACAAATCCACTCCTATGCATACTCTTTTTTGGCAATAGAGCGCCATATTTGACAGATATTAAGTAATATGCCTGAAAGTTAGAATGTTTCGATACACACCAGAGTATGCCCGATACGCTTGTTTTTTTGACTCGAAACAAAGGTTCAAAATGATGTGCAACAGAGAAATTTTATAAAAACAATTCAGAAATTTGTCAAATTGTACCATGCCGCAGTAGCGAGAGATTCCGCAAGGAGTGATAGGAAGAATGCAGCAAAAAAATCAGTCTGTTCCTCCGACTATTGGTTGTCGCGAACAAAAGATCAGAAGTGTCTCGCACTATGTGCTTGCCATGTATTGCACACAGTAGCAACTTATGTTAGAATAAGTACAATAATTTCGCGCGCTATAGAGACACACTCACAATAAACAGATCAAAACCCAAAAGACACATCGCATTCTCGAATCACACAAACACAAAAACATCTCACATGTATCACATAGAAATTTCATCGGAGGAAATTAAAAAACTACAGAAACAATCTGTGATGATGGGACTTGGCGATGAGGTGCGACAGAAGTTGGAGTGGTTTTTGTTCTATCTGGAAAGTGGCAAATCCGTTTCGCAGACATGTGTGCATTTTGGCATTGCACGCAGTACGTTCTACCGATGGGTACAACGATTCGATCCTCAGGATCTTCGAACACTCGAAGAAAAGTCACACCGACCTCGAATGCTTCGTCAGACAAAAGTGTCTCAAACACTGTCTGATCTTGTGCGTATGTACAGAATGCAAAATCCGTACCTCGGCAAGGAGCACATTGCCGAGCTGTTGGAAGCCGAACATACCATCACGGTCTCCCCTTCCACGATCGGAAGAATTATTACGCAAGGAAATTTGTACTTCGGGGACTCTTTGCTGCATCGGAAAAAACGCAATGAGAACTTTCAGGAGATGACTTCGCCACAAATGTATGCACAAAGCGATGAGGTGGAAATGCCCGCATTCGAAAACACCGAAACGGAACTGGCTCAGTTTGTGCATGCGTGGAGAGCTCTTGTGCGATGTGTATGGAGAAGGTTCCGCAGACCGATAATTATGACAAGTCTGCTTAGTAACATTGTGTTCATAGGACTGCTGCTTATGACAGCCGCATGGGAGAACGCTGTTTCGGAGAAGAAAGCAACACAAGCTGCCATTCAACTTGAAACAGAAGGCCGCGCCGCAGCACCGGTAAACGGTGCACGACAGGCCGCAGCACCGGTAAACGGTGCACGACAGGCCGCAGCACCCTCTGTTCCGCACATAGAAACCCACACTATTATTCATGAGTAACTTCGGTCGCCAGAATCGGCCAGGACGAGCGGTAAGCGGTAAGCGGTTAGCGGCCAGCCGGAAGCTGCATGCGCTGCGCAGGACAGTCGGGGGGCTGCTTGTCATCCCAAGCGCAAAGCATGTCATCCTGAGTGGAAAGCGTGTCATCCTGAGCTTAAGAAATGTCATCCTGAATGGAAAGCATGTCATCCTGAGCTTAAGAAATGTCATCCTGAATGGAAAGCATATCATCCCGAGCTTAAGAAATGTCATCCTGAGGTGCTCACGCAGTGAGCCTCGAAGGATGGCACACCGCGCCCGATGGTTCGAGGCTCTGCGCTCATGCACAGAGCACCTCACCATGACAGGCGCTCGTCGTACTCTTGGTATTACTCTGCTTATGGGAATCTTGTTCCAAACTGCCTTCGTCGGAGGACTGCCTCCGATTCTTGCGGCGGAAAAAGCGTACGCAGCGGAAGGCATCTACAAGCCCATTAACTACCAAGGAAAAGTGGAAGACTCCACAGGCGTTGCCGTGGCAGACGGCCAATACAATATGCGGTTTAAAATCTTTGCCGCAGCAAGCGGAGGAAACGCACTCTGGACTGAAACATGGAATAGCTCGACCTCACGAGTCACCATGACGGGCGGACTGTTCTCCGCAGCACTCGGCACACAAGTTGCCATGACCGGCAGTGTGGACTTTAACAGTGACAGCTTGTTCTTGCAGGTGGAATTCGACCCCGGCAACGATGACACATACGAAGAAACGTTCTCACCTCGTCGTCGCTTTGCTTCCGTACCGTATGCGCACAACGCAGATATGCTGGACGGTCTGCATGCTTCTTCATTTCTCCGGAATGACACAGACTCAACTGCAAGCGGAACAATTACCATAAAAAATGCGGGAGTGGGTCTGAAAGTCACAGGTACCGCTTCGGGAAACATAGTCCGAGCAGATACGGAACTTCGCTCCAGTGGCTCTCTGGTCGTCGATGGCACAACCACTCTTAAGAGCTACGCGAGCTGTAGCATAATAACCACAGACAGTGCCGGAAACTTGGGGTGTGGCTCTGCCGATGTTATTACCCAAACGGAGGGAGATGAACGGTACGTACTGGTACAGGGCGCTACCATGACGGGAGGATTGCTTATTTCATTGGGAGGTTCCGTGAGTGAATCCATAGAGAGCGGACTTGGACTGGAGATTGTAGGTACCGCATCGGGTCGCATACTTCATGCACAAGATTTGCTTACAAGCTCCGGAGGTATAATAGTGGAAGGCACTTCTACTCTTAACGGAGCAGCGATATTCGGCTCTACTGTTGCAATCGGCGGAGTCACCTACACATTCCCAACTTCAGACGGTTCTGCGAGTGGCAAGGTACTCAAAACAGATAGCAGCGGGCAGCTCTCCTGGAGTACGGACATAGATACGGATACGACATACAGTGCAGGACAAGGGTTGGCACTCAACGGTACGGTGTTCGTTCTCAATGGAACACTCACCGGTTCTTCACTCAACTTCACCACAATCTCGGGTGCGACTGTGCATGCGCAGAGTTTGCTAACTTCCAGTGGAGGACTGATAGTGGAAGGATCCGTCACATTCGCAGCGCTCACAGGTTGTACGATTATTACGACAGACAGTGCGGGAGCTCTGCAATGTGGTACGGACGATATGCAGACGCAGACAGAAGCAGATGCGCGCTACGTGAACGTGAGTGGGGATACGATGACGGGAACACTGGTCATCAATAGTAATGGCGGCTACAGCAATGCCGCACTGCTGGAAGTGCTGGGCACAATGTCTGGACGGAGCCTGCAAGTGACGGGCACCGGTTCTGCTCCGTTGTTCTTCACTGATATCACGACGGGACGGGTGGGTATTGGAACGACGAGTCCTGGACAAAAACTTGAAGTCAATGGGATGGTTAAGGCTGGAAACTTCCAGACTTATATAGACGCAAATACTTACTTCCATTACACCCAAAGAGATACAGGAAAAATAGGTGTGCTAGGTAATGGAGCAACCTACTTTATAAACTACGATACTGTAAATTCTAAGGTGCTTGTGGGTGATGGAGCCGCACTATTTGGTAGTAAGTTTGGAGTAGCTGGCAACGTAAGTATCGGTGCGAATTATTCAGATGATGCCGCTCCAACAAACGGATTAATTGTGGAAGGCAACGTCGGTATCGGCACCACCTCTCCCTCCGAAAAACTCGAAGTCATCGGCACCATCTCCGGTTCGCAGCTCTTCGCCACCGATTCCCTGCGCTCCTCCGGCAGCTTGATTGTGGAAAACAGCGTGGTCTTTAAAAACCTGACGGACTGTACGGCGTTCACTTCCGATAGTACGGGGCTCCTCAGTTGTTCCACGAGTGTGCTGACACAAGATGCTGCGGATGACCGCTACGTGAATGTGAGTGGAGATACGATGACAGGTGCGCTCGCAATCAAGGTGCTCTCGGGAACGGCGACGGGCAACACGCTTGTTGTGGATACAAACGGACTTGTATACGATGCGACGAACAAGCGGGTGGGTATTGGGACGGCGAGTCCCAGTTCTGCTTTGGATGTCGTTGGAGATCTGGAAGTAGGAGACACAGATTTCTTTGTGGATGACAGCACAGGAATGGTAGGAATCGGTACGAATACTCCTACTGTTTCACAAACAAAAGGACTGCATATCAGCGGAGCTAATGCAGGAATTCGTCTGCAAAATTCAGGCAATGGAGGATGGGCGTACATTGAATACTACAATGAAGCCGACGAAGGAAAATATCTTTCAGGGTACAGAGATACCAATCAGAGCTACTACATAAATGCAGGGACAACATTTAACTCTGCGGGACTTGTTATAAATAATTCAGGTAGCGTTGGTATAGGAACAGAAACCCCACAAACAAGATTGGATGTCGCAGGAGGAATTTCGGGTACGGCACTCAAGATTACCGGTGCAGCCACCTTCGGTTCCACAGTTTCTCTCGGCGGAGTCACCTACACATTCCCGACTTCGGACGGTTCTGCGAGCGGCAAGGTACTCAAGACAGATAGCAGTGGTCAGCTCTCCTGGAGCAGCGATATAGATACAGATACCACGTACGCTGCGGGGCAGGGGTTGGCGCTGAATGGAACAGTGTTTGTTCTCAACGGAACACTCACCGGTTCTTCACTCAACTTTACAACAATCTCGGGTGCGACGATGCATGCGCAGAGTTTACTGACTTCCAGTGGAGGGTTGATAGTGGAAGGTACGGGTATTATTCACGGAAACCTTACGTCCATGGGAACGATTTCGGGAGCAAACCTTACGGTGATGGCAGGTGCAGATAGTTATATAATGGGGAATGTGGGTATTGGGACGGCATCACCAACAGTACCTCTCGATATAGCCGGAACGAATGCAGCAATTCGAATAAATCGAACTGGTGGTTCCAGTTACATAGCATTCAATACAAGTAATGATGACGGTCATCGAATCATGGCGGACTCGAGTGGGAATCTTCAATTTACTAGCTTTAATAGTGGTACGGAATGGATGAGAATTGAAAACGGTGGCGATGTTGGGATTGGAGACTCCACTCCACAAACCAGACTCGATGTTGCGGGAGGAATTTCGGGTACGGCACTCAAGATTACCGGTGCAGCTACATTCGATTCCACGGTAAGTCTGGGCGGTGTTACGTACACATTCCCAACGAGTGATGGCA
>PCVP01000029.1 GCA_002787035.1 Candidatus Peregrinibacteria bacterium CG11_big_fil_rev_8_21_14_0_20_49_14
TTCGGATATGTTAAAAGGAAAGCAGGGACGATTCCGTCAGAACTTGCTTGGTAAGCGTGTGGACTACTCCGGACGTAGCGTTATTGTGGTAGGACCTCACCTGAAACTCAGTCAGTGCGGACTGCCAAAGGAAATGGCTATGAAGCTGTTTAAGCCGTTTGTCATCGGTCGTCTCATTCGAGACGAACTTGCACACAACGTGAAAGGAGCGGAGAGAATAGTGCAAGACGGAGGAAAAGAAGTGTGGGATATCCTCGAAGAAGTCATTCAAGATAAATTCGTGCTGCTCAACCGTGCGCCGACGCTGCACAGACTGGGTATTCAGGCCTTTAATCCCGTGCTCATAGAAGGACGAGCCATTCAGCTTCACCCACTTGTGTGTGCCGCTTTCAATGCCGACTTCGACGGAGACCAAATGGCCGTACACGTTCCTCTGTCTGTCAAAGCACAGCGCGAAGCCCGAGAGCTTATGTCTGCTTCCACAAACCTTCTCAAGCCATCTGCGGGAGAGCCGGTTATCAACCCGACGCAAGATATGATTTTGGGATGTTACTTCCTCACACAGGTGCATGACGGAAAGAAAGGTGAAAAAATGATGTTCAGCTCACCTGAGCAGGCTCTGCTTGCCTACGAGAATGAAGTGGTGGATCTTCAGGCGAAAATTTCAGTACGTATCACCAACTCCGAAGGTGTTCGAGAGCTTATGGAAACATCTGTCGGACGTATTAAGCTTAACCAGATTCTTCCCGAATCCATGCGTTACCTGAACGAAACGCTCAGGAAAAAAGATCTTTCAAACCTCATCAGTCGCGCATTGGAATTGGAAGGTCATACGGTTGCAGTAACGTTGGCGGATCGCATGAAAGATGTCGGATTTAAATTTGCAACACTCTCAGGAGTTTCTATCGGAGTGGAAGACATGGTTGTACCGGTCGAAAGAGAGGCACTCATGGAGGAGGCAAATGAGAAAGTGCGCCAGATTAACAATTTCTACTACAAGGGTCTCATGACCGCAGATGAGCGCTACAGCGCAGCCATTCGAACATGGTCACGTACCAAAAACGAAGTCAGTGGAAAAATGATTGAAGAATTCATGAAACACGATGAAAACGATATTACCTACGTTATCGACTCCGGTGCTCGTGGTAACTGGGGACAAATCACACAGCTTGCCGGTATGAAAGGACTGGTTGCAAATCCATCCGGTCGCACCATCGAGCTGCCTATTCAGTCCAACCTTAAAGACGGATTTACCGTTCTTGAGTACTTCATCGCCACGCACGGAGGACGAAAAGGAAAATCGGATACTGCTCTTAAAACAGCGGAAGCAGGATACCTCACTCGTCGTTTGGTCGATGCGGTTCAGGATGTAATCATCCGTGAAGATGACTGTGGCTCACAGGATACCCACTGGGTTACACGAGAAGAATCAGAGGAGATCGGAGAAGCATTCACCAACCGTATTTTCGGACGCACGCTTTCAGAAGACCTGAAGGCAAACGGTAAAACCGTTGCAAAGCGTAACGATGAAATAGATAAGCCTCTCTTGCTTGAAATAGAAGAGAAGAAAATTCCTGCCGTTCCCGTACGTTCCGTGATGACATGTATGACACGTCGTGGAATCTGTAAGAAGTGCTACGGAAGAGATCTCGGAGATAACGGAGTGGTAAAAATCGGAACGCCTGTCGGTATTATTGCCGCACAGTCAATCGGAGAACCGGGTACGCAGCTTACGATGCGTACGTTCCACATGGGAGGAGTAGCCGAAGGTTCAGATATCACACAAGGTCTTACACGTGTGGAAGAGCTCTTCGAGGCTCGTGCTCCACGCACCCCTGCAATACTCTCAGATATCGCGGGTAAGGTAAAAATTACACACCCTTCAGGACGAACGGTTGTGCACGTTGCCGCCGAAGAAAAAGGAGAAGACGAGTACCGCATACCGGGTGGGTACGAGATAGTTGTGAAGAAGGGGCAGGTGGTAAAAGAAAGAACCGTACTTGCCACATCGTCCACCGATAAGAGCACCATTAAAGCCAAAGTAGCCGGTAAGGTTGTACAAGGCGACGACGGCTTGGTTCGTATAAAGCATGCCGAACTGCAAGACAGGACGTACGAATTTATTTCACGTGAAACACTGCTCGTGAAATCGGGAGACATTGTGGAAGTGGGTCAGCCCATTAACGTCGGACACTTTAACCTTCAAGAGCTTTTGGAGAAAAAGGGTACGTATGCGGTACAGAAATACATTATTCATGAAGTACAGCATATTTACGCATCGCAAGGTCAAACCATTAACGACAAGCACTTGGAGATTATTGTTCGTAAAATGTTCTCCAAACTCCGCATGATAGATGCGGGAGACACCAACCTTCTGCCCGGAGAAACGGTGGATATCGGTGAGTTGATGTTCGAAACGGAAGTGGCGAAAAAATCCAAGCGAGGCAAGGGCAAGGAGCCGACATCCGAGCAGCTTCTGCTGGGTATCACTCGTGTGGCACTTGCCACAGATTCTTGGCTTGCAGGTGCGTCCTTCCAAGAAACTATTCGTGTTCTCGTGGAAGCGGCAACCACTCGGAAGGTGGATAACCTGCAAGATCTCAAGTCAAACGTCATTATCGGTCGTCTTATTCCTACGGGAGCCGTGTATAGAGAGCGGTTTACCGATGATGGCAAAGAGAGAAAACAGGAAAAGGTTGATGAGGAATAATCCTCTGTACGAAGAAAAAAGGCCGCGAAAGCGGCTTTTTTTTGTTTGACTATCCCTTGAAGGATAGGACGTAAAGCGGTGTCACCCTGAGCCTGACGAAGGGCGACACCGCGTGATGGTTCGTCAGGCTCACCATGACACGCAGTGTTTACTAGCTCTGAAGGGATAGTCACCCGTTTTCATATAATTGATATATTTAACAATATATTGTATAATATAACTATAAACACACATACAATGCACAGACATAACGCAGATACTTCCGGTCGAATATTGCGGGAACAGAGGCTTCTATTCGCCACTGTAGGACCCAGAGAATCCGGAAATGCTCCCGCAGAGTCAGAGCCTTTGCCGCAGGTGGAGTCTGAGAGAAGGGTGGGGGATTTGAAAGAGGGCGCAACTGAAACAGAGCTGCAGAATCTTCGCAGAGAAGTTGAACAGGGCAGTATCCCCGTCATTTCGGCTTCTCAGGACATTCCGAATCAACAAGATCTGCAAACACCGTCGGGCGCATCTTCGGATACGCCCCCCTCAAACAAAGACGCACAATCCGAAAGTTCGGAGTCGGCGGAGAAAAAAGACAGTTTTGTGAAAGAGCTCATTCGATTCGTGTTTGAGTTTATACAAAGTGTGTCTGAAGGACGGTTAAGTATTTCTGACTTCACGCAGAAGAAGGGTGTACAGAGAGCAATACAGCAACTGGATCAGCAGGTATCACAGATTGAAGTTGCGCTTGCGGGCGATGGTCTTACGCCCGACCAAATTCGCGTGTTGCAAGATCGTCGTACGGATTTGCAAGAGCAAAGAACTCAACTGGATGCACAATTGAAGAACATGACGAGTGAGGAGAAGCAGGGGAGTCAGCAGTCGCAGCAACCGGCGGAATCGAATCCAAGTGGTTCTGAAATATCTGAGCGAGATCTTCGAAGCATGATCTTGGGAGGAAATAAAGAAACAGTTTCAAATGAGCAGTTCATTCAAGTAATGTCGATTTTCCTTGAACACGGAGATCCCGCTCAAATTCGATTTTTTGAAAACTATTGCAGGGAGAATATAATGCAATTTGCACGGAGCTTGAGGCCTCCTGCTTCAAATTCTGAGGTGCGTAACGCAGTGCGCGAATTATGTGCATTGGTAAACGATTACATGGATTCTCATTCCACTAGTTCAAATCGTCTTATAGAACGAAATTTAAGCTTTGCTGTAGAGCCACGCGAAAGTTCCTAATAATACGAAAAACCGCAGAAAAGCCCTTTACTTTCTTCGTACAGTCCAAGTACCATCGTGTCCCCACGTTGGTGGATTTTCCATGCCTACAGTCAATCAGCTCATTCGTCGGCCACGCAATACCAAGCGCAAAAAGAGTAAGTCTCCGGCGCTCCAGTACACGTGGAACGCACTGAAGATGCGCGATGTGCCGCTTCCGAAGGGTACACCCTTTAAGCGTGGTGTCTGTATAAAGGTCACAACCATGACTCCCAAAAAGCCAAACTCCGCTCTGCGTAAAATCGCACGTGTGCGTCTTACAAACGGACATGAGGTGAAGGCCTACATTATGGGAGAGGGTCACAACCTGCAGGAACACAGCGTCGTACTTGTACGCGGCGGTCGTGTAAAAGACCTTCCCGGTGTGCGCTACCACATAGTGCGCGGTATTTTGGATACGGAAGGCGTACAGAATCGTAAGCAGGGTCGAAGTCGCTACGGTGCAAAACGACCAAAATCTTCTTAATGTAATTTATGGCTAAGCCTATCAAGCAATACATTCCACAGGGTTCGGATCCCGTCATTGAAAAATTCATCAACTGTATGATGAAAGATGGCAAGAAATCCACTTCTCGCGGTATTTTCTGGGACGCGATGGAGATTATTAAAACCCGTACCAAAGATGCTCCGTTGGAAGTGTTTAATAAGGCTCTGCTCAACGTTACCCCTTTGGTAGAGGTTCGCCCTCGCCGTGTGGGAGGTTCCGTGTATCAGGTTCCTGTGGAGGTAAATCCGAAGCGTCAGCAGACTCTCGCCATTCGCTGGATGGTAGATGCTTCTCGTAAGCGCAAGGGTATGCCTATGGCGAATCGTCTCGCATTGGAGCTGTTGGATGCATCGTCCGACCAGGGAGCTGCATTTAAAAAGAAGCAGGACGTCTTGCGCATGGCTCAGGCAAACAAGGCCTTCGCACATCTGGCGAAGTAAAAAGGATTTACCGTGGATTCCGATTGCATAGCGTGCGCCTCTTGCGTATAGTTTTTCGGCAATTTGAGCATCTTTGCTTCAAAGGTGCTTCCCTTTTTACAGAGGGTGCAAATACCATTTCATTCTCA
>PCVP01000036.1 GCA_002787035.1 Candidatus Peregrinibacteria bacterium CG11_big_fil_rev_8_21_14_0_20_49_14
GCTATCTTCTGTGCCGCGAACGCGAGCTCATTTTTTGGCCGATTTTTGGGCACTTTTTCTAAAAAAGTGCCGTAAGAACCGAAAAGGCTACACCAACGTAGCCAGTACGGAGAAAAGCTGCAACACAGGGCTGATAATAAATCCTATCCACATGGAGAGAATAGGAACGTTGAGCAGTTGCCCGAGCACAATGAGAATAAGCAAAATTTTCGGCCCCTGCTCCATAAAGTCCTGGTAACGGTTTTCGTGACGAAGCGGTACGAACGGTCGAATAATCTTCGAGCCGTCCAACGGTGCAATGGGTAGCAAGTTAAATGCCATGAGCACGAGGTTAATATGCAGGAAGTCTGTCATAAGTTCTGTGAGCAGACGCATGGCTACGGACGTATCGCCGTGTGCCATCATGGCGCCGCTCATAGAGACGATGGATTGTCTGCTTACAAACAAGAGCATTACGAATGCAAACAGCGCGAGAATGAAGTTACTCACCGGGCCTGCGAGAGCCACGAGTGCGGTATCTCTTTTGATGTTCTTAAAGTATCGAGGATCCACCGGCACGGGCTTTCCCCATCCGAATCCCACCAGTACGAAGAGCACCGTTCCCACAGGGTCTAAGTGAGCCAAGGGATTTAATGTGAGTCTCCCTTCCATCTTTGCGGTGGCGTCTCCCAGTTTGTGTGCCACGTATCCGTGTGCCCACTCATGCACGGAGAGTGCGAGCAGAACGCTGATGATGAACGTGGGAGTGAGAAATTCGAACATGTGTGGTCACTGTACAAGGAACGACTCAGTATGAGAAGGCGGGCTGTCGGCAGGAAGTAGTAAGCAATCAGTGGTCAGCTATTAGTAAAAAGCTGTCTTCTGCCCGCTGCCCGCTGCCCGCTTTCCCTATACTCTCTTCCCTGCCTGCATTCTCTTGGCGAGTGTGCGCAGGTAACTGGTGGAAACCTTCATGGTCTTGTATTCGCCGGTGTTCGGGTCGAATACGCGAGTCTTCTGAATATTTGGCTTAAATGTACGCTTTGTGGCCCGCAAAGAGTGGCTTCGGTTGTTACCGGTTGCCGTGCGCTTGCCTGTTTTGGAGCATTTGCGTGCCATGAGCCGGGGAATCGTACGGGGCGAAGCTCTGCAGGTCAAACTCTTTGGCGTATTTTTACGACCAAATTCATACCGTAGCGGCTCTCTTTTTGTGCTACACGATCTTTTTCCGTGTGTCTTTGATATCGCTTCGGTGGTGCTTTGCTTCCAGTATTTTTTCTTTGGCACGCTTGCTGCGTCGTACTTTCTGCTTTCGAAGCTTAAAGATTCGCTTGGCTTTCGCAGACTCTTTTCCTTTCTTCTTCTCTTCCACTTTTGAAATGAGAAGTTTGTATGCAGAGAGTCTGTTGGCGCTCTGCTGCCTATGTTTCTGCACTCGCACCACCGTACCCGTGGGAATATGCGTGAGTTCCACGCAGATACTGGTTTTGTTTATCTTCTGTCCTCCGGGACCCGTGCCGCGAGTGAATGTTTCCGAAATATCTTGGGCACGAATACCAAGATCCTCTGCGAGTTGCGCAAACTTGCCGGGCAATTCCACGGGAAATTCCATCTCTCGCAGTGTACCTCCAGCGGGGCTACTCTTCTATGGCGTGCTTCTGTTCTTCCAGCACGTTGAGTTCCTGCTGTAGTGTTCTGGCTTCCTGCGACAGCTCGTGTCCGCCCTTGGATCGGCGACTTTCGGCTTTCATTTCGTGGTAAATCTCTCGTTCTTTCTCCTCCAGATTTCCCACCGTGTGTTCCTCCACTTTTTCTATGAGCAGCTGCCAAGCTTCTTCTCTGTTGTCGCTCAGGTGACGATGATGATCCACCCGAACCACCACGCCGCTCGGTTTGTGCGTGAGTTCCACGCAGTTGCAGCTCTTATTCTTCTTCTGACCGCCATGACCGTGACCGCGCGTATGATTTTCGTGAACATCTGCGGGATTCAAATGAATATGCTGCGCAGTGTGCAGGGTATTGGGTTGCAGGGGGACTGGGAAGTGCATGGAGTGGGTGTGAAGTTGTATATATTATACCATATAAATATGTAATTGTCTTCTTTTCGGGACAGACGAAAAAGGGCGCATGTGCTGAGGCAGCGCCCTGATTCGCGTGTGTTCCTTCCTCCTTTCCTAGGAGTTCGTATTCGTATCTTTTGCCGCACGAATGCATTCTCTGCGAGCAGCCCGGTCTTCTTCGTCTCGGCATTCCTTCAGTGCGTCCTTCGCATCATCGGAGAGATTTCGGAAGAAACCATGTCCTTTGCCGCGTCCGCGTCCGCGACCGAATCCCGGACCTTCGCGGTCGCCAAAGTCGCCGCGTCCGCGCTCAAACTCAGGTCGCTTTGGAAACGCATCTTCATTTTCATCGTGCAGAGTTTTCAGACACTCATGCTTTGCATCTCTGTCTTCCAGTGCTTTGCACTCTTCTATTGCTTGGCGGATTTCTTCGGGAAGATTTTCCAAATTTGGTCCGCGCCTGTGTTCAGAGCGTGGAGGAGGAGCGAAATCGCGCAGTTCCTGCACACAATCACGTCGCTCTGCGAGAGTTTCTAACTCTATACATGCTTCTATGGCAGTAAAGAGACCGTCTCGTCTGCTGTCTTCTTCGTCGTTCGGAGTTTCGGCGTGTGCGGGAGCCGCACTGAGTACGAGAGCTCCGAGTATGGAAAGTGATACAAATCTGTCTGTCATTTTCATGGGGTAAAAGGGGAAAAAAATGATGTACACCATGTAAGACGAACGGATGTCTCAACTCTTACACAGATTTTTCTCCCCATTTTCTTGTAAGAGTGGCACTCTTTATACGTCTTCACTTATACATGTCGGAACAATCGCCATCACTGGAGGAAGATTTCGCCACGGCGTACGATTTGTATGCGGATGCCATCTTTCGGCACTGCTACTTTCGTGTGAACGATCGTGAGAAAGCGGTGGATCTTATGCAGGAAACGTTCATGAAAACATGGGAGTACCTGGCGTCCGGTAAGAAGGTGACAAACTTGCGGGCTTTTTTGTATCGCTCCGCAAACAATCTGATTGTAGATCAGGCACGAAGAGCCAAGCTTCGCCAGGAAGATTCGCTGGAAGACATGCGGGAAGCAGGATTCGATATCGCGGGAGAGGACGGCAGAGACATGGGCACGGCCCTCGACGGCCGTCATGTGGTGTCTGTTATGTCACAAGTAGAAGAACCGTATCGCTCCGCACTGTTACTGCGTTACGTCGACGAGCTGCCCCCCAAAGAAATTGCAGAAATACTCGGTGAACCGGTGAATGTGGTATCCGTACGCATAAATCGCGGAGTGAAGAAACTTCGTTCCCTGCTTCCGCAGTATGGATAAACACCTGTCATCCTTCTTCGAGGCTGCAAAAAAAGTTTCTCTTACGGAGAGCGAGCGCAGCAACGTACGCGACGCACTGGTAACGCAGGTGACTGCTCTGGAAGTGCATCTCAGTGCGCAGGAACGTGAGGAGGTACGTGCCGTACTGATGCAGCACGTGTCTGTCCCCCTTCCCGAAGAGTACGTCGGTGCCGCAGCGAGAGACGTACGCTTGAGTGCGTTGGAAAAAGAGGCGGTGTTCGACCGTGTGCACGCATTCATGCAAATGCATCCCGCACGTCGTAACCAAGTGTCCACACTCTCTTCACGTTTGGACGCAACACGAGCCGCACTGCTGCGTCCGTTTACATTGCGTTCGTTCTCGGCGCAGTTTCTGATTGTCAGCATATTGGTAACAACAGGAGGAGGCTTTGCGTATGCGGCGGAAGACACGCTTCCCGGAGACGCACTGTACCCTTTGAAAGTGGATGTTACAGAACCGCTGCGAGAATATTTTTCACTCTCTCAAGAGCGCAGAGTCGAGCGGGCATTGCACCATTTAAACCGTCGGTTCGAGGAAGCTGAAATGCTTCTGCAACGGGAGCGTGTGCTTCCGGAACATCAGGCGCTTCTTGAGCAGCATATAGAAGAGCGCATGGCGCACATGGAGGAACGTCTCCAACTCTTAAGCGAACGTGATGCGCAACTTGCTTCCGATGTCAGTGAACGATGGGAGTTTGCCGTGGAGGACCACGAATCCGGGTTACGGAAATTCATGGAGCACGGTCACCCTGACCATACGGATTTTCCGGCATTTGCCCGTGTACGTGACTGGAGGGAGCAGGCATTCCGTACGCGTCACTTCGCCGAAGCGCGTGCAGCGAGCAGCGTATCGCCCGAAGACATAGAAGACATACTCAAGGAGCACCTGAAAGCCGTACGCGAAGTGGCAACAACGCCTGTGGTAGAGCCGGAGATAGCAGAGTACCTGCGTGAGAATATGGAGCAGGCAGAGTCGTTCTTCCGTCAGGGCAACGTGCCCGAAGCGTACCAAGCCATGCGCAGAGGCAAACGTGCATTTCATCGTACGATGGAAGGACGGCAGTTTATTCCCGAGCTGCGCGGTGACACTTCTGTGTTCGAACATATGAAACCGCCGCCATTTGCACCGGAACTGTTTGAAGACATGGCGGAGAATAAAAAAGAAGACCATCGCGGTCTTCCGGAACGCAGCGAGTCGGAACGGGAAGAGGACAATGACTCACACGAAATGCGTGATGCACGCAGAGGACCGCCACCTTTGTTCGGTGGTACGAAAAAAGAGGCGTTACGGCCGCCGTTCAAAGAACACAGAGAAGATCCTCCGCATGTACCCGAGGAAGAAGAGCGAGATGCGGATACGGAAGACCGGGACGATGAAGACAAAGACAGGGGTCGGGGACGAGATGACCGCGATGATCGGGAACACGGCAGAGGCAGAGGGGGTCCGCCGTCCCGAAGGCCGTAGCTCGAATGCAACGTTGCCCTGCTTGGTTCGCTTCGCTCCGTGCAGGAAGATATTTTCATATCGTCCGTGTCGTCGTGTACCGGGATCGCAATGGCTCACCCGGCACAACGTATCTTCGGATTCGCACGTCGCCCTGCGGGCTCGTGCTCATC
>PCVP01000043.1:0-358 GCA_002787035.1 Candidatus Peregrinibacteria bacterium CG11_big_fil_rev_8_21_14_0_20_49_14
GCACAGGTGGCTGCCCGTTTGGAGCAGAAGGTTGTCCGTTGCACAGGTGGCTGCCCGTTTGGAGCAGAAGGTTGTCCGTTTGGTACTACAGGTTGTTCGTTTGGCACGGGAGGCTGACCGTTTGGCACGGGAGGCTGACCGTTTGGCACGGGAGGCTGACCGTTTGGCACAGCTGGTTGCCCGTTTGGAGCAGGAGGTTGCCCGTTTGGCACGGGAGGTTGTCCATTTGGCTGAGCAGGTAGTGTATTTGGTACTGGTGCATTCGGACTCGCATTCGGCACAGGTGGCTGCCCGTTTGGAGCAGAAGGTTGTCCGTTTGGTACTACAGGTTGTTCGTTTGGCACGGGAGGCTGACCGT
>PCVP01000043.1:385-527 GCA_002787035.1 Candidatus Peregrinibacteria bacterium CG11_big_fil_rev_8_21_14_0_20_49_14
TGGCACAGGTGGCTGACCGTTTGGCACAGCTGGTTGCCCGTTTGGCACAGCTGGTTGACCATTTGGAGCAGGAGGTTGACCGTTTGGCACGGGAGGTTGCCCATTCGGTACGGGAGGTTGCCCATTTGGAATCGGAGGTTGA
>PCVP01000043.1:571-5139 GCA_002787035.1 Candidatus Peregrinibacteria bacterium CG11_big_fil_rev_8_21_14_0_20_49_14
ATTTGGAGCAGGTGGCTGACCATTTGGCACGGGAGGTTGCCCATTCGGTACGGGTGGGTTTGTGCCGTTTGGATTCGGCGGACCAAACAAATATTCACGAAGCACTTTCTCATCTTTTCCTCGCAGCTTTGCCAATTGAATCATCAGATTTACAAGTTTAAAGCCGAGACCGCTGTTGCCCGGAGAAGCGGGGAGAAGCTTGATATTCTTTTTTGCCAATTCTTCCACATGTTTTTCTATGAGAACTTGGATTGCATCCATCCTTGTTTCCAAAATTCTTGCTTTCGCAGGATCTGAATCCTTAATCATAAACCATGCCTGTCCGATTTTTCGTAAGTTTTCGAGCGCTTCGTCGTACGTGAAGGTTTCGCTGTCCTCACCTTCCAGTACGGGAATACTTTCGGGCAGTTTGTTGAAATCTATGTTTGTATCCAATATATCCACCATTTCCCACATTCCTTCGGACCCGGCAATTCGCTCACGTTGTTCTATGCCACGTTGATCCACCACTGCGGCAAACACTTCGTCGAATTCTCGCAGAAGATTCTCTTCTTCCTGCGGTGAGATGAGTCTGTCGTTAGTTTCCGTAATAAGTGTGTGATTTCCATTCGCCCTGTGCTCAGTGAGCATAGCGAGCGCTATGGAGTTTGCCATACGCTGTGCCAGGTATTTTTCCATGGCTGCTATGCGAGCATTCTTTGTGGGGAACGGTGTATCGGGGTCTTCGTAGAGACTCTGTAAAAAGGCTTCACTGTCGTCGCCCAGTGCTCCCTCCACTTCTTTTATAAGGGAAGGGTTGAGCTTTTCCGTGTTTCGTAGCCTGTCAAAGAAACTCCTGTATGCACCTATTCGCTCTCGTGTGTCGCTAAATCCCGTTTCATCTGCGCTTCGTACTCCGCTACTGAGGCGCTCTGTGAGAATGGTATCTACGTTGCCGAGTGTTTCTATTTCTCCAAAGTTGCTGGAGAGCCCGACCGTACGGTTAAAGAAGCTCAAAATAGAGCCGAGAATAGTACTGCTTGTTCCGCCGCGTGTTATGCGGTCGACTTGGTCTCTTGTAAGCGGAAGCTCATTGGAGTCCAGAGATGCGACAAGTATGGAGTACTTGAGCCTCTCTATTCCTATGAGAATATCTCGCAGGGGTGTTTTCTCTTCTTTTCGCAGCGTTTCGAACTTGGTAAGAAGCAGTGCTTCGGCTCCTTGGTCTACCAAGCCGAGTCGCCGCATATTAGAAAGATTCTCTCGTATCTCTTTATCCAACAGACTGCCGTTTTCCGTAAAGCTGTTTCGCGCACGGAGTGCGGGCTTCGCAGTACGCGCCTCCTTATAGAGGCGTCGCTCTTCCGTTCGCTTGCCATCTTCAAGCGGCGAGAGCACCGCATCCGCATTGTCGATTGTCGGAGCAACAGGATTCGGTGTGTCGCTCTGGAATTCCTGAATAATTTCCATGAAACTGCGGTCTCCGTATTCGCGGTTCGCCTTTTCGCGTCCCAGCATTACGAGGTTGATGTACTCGTTGAAGTGACGCAAACCACCGGGGACGTTCTTAAAGTCTTGGAAACTTCGAATGATGTAGCCCTGAGCACGGTACGACTCTCTGGCACTTTCCAGACTTTCGGCTATTCCTCCGCGTTCTTTCGCACCGAGCAGATACATCACATGTGCCATAGCTTCACTGACCTCTCTGTTGTTTTCGATGTTTTGATTTTTCTTGTTTTCATCCGTCTCCTGTAACAGGCCGGATTCTTCCATTTCTTTCTCACTCATGCCAAGAGCCTGCAAAATGAGTCTGCGGTCTAAGTTGTAACGTCTGGATACGGCAGAAATCTCTTTATTCAAGTCCGTACCGCGTCCCGTTGAAAGCGATACCGCGCCCGTATTGCGGTCCACTTGCAGTGCGTTTGCAATGGTACCGAGTTGCACATTGGCAAGTGCCGCAAAGGCCTGCGCAGATGGGTTCACATCCAGCTTTTCCTGTCGCAGGAAGTTACCCATAATAGAGAGAGCATTCGTTTCGGATTCCGGAGCAAGAACCCCGACTTTCTCAAGCCCCCTTCGAATCGGCTTTCCTGCAAATCCTATAAAGTCCTGCGTAAACTTACCCATGGTATTGAGCGGTTGCTTGTCTCCTACTATCAGTCGACGGTAGAAGTACGCACCTGCTATGGAGAGGGGGATCAGTTTTAATATCTTGCTGCGCGATGTGAGCATTTTGTAGGTAACAAACCCGGTAAGCGCCACGGCAAAGAATTTCTCCTTTCCGCTCATGTTTTGAAAGTTTTCAACTAGTGTGCGGTTTTTTTGTCGAATCTTCTCCTGCACATTGCGGTCTATTTCATTCATTTGCTGACCCGACTCATGGAACTGAGCCTGCTCTTCTTCTTGTCGTGCGCGAAGCAAAGGACCGAAACGCTGCTTTAAGTCCGCGTCCGTAAAAATTCCCAAGCGCAATGCCGCTTTAAAACGGCCTGCAGGTATGCGCTCCACAAGAACGGAAGCGCTTTCGACTATCGCAGGGTCAGGATTTTTTCCGAAGGATGCAATCGCATCCTTATAGTCTTCCACTCCCACGTTCAGACTGTCTGCGTTTTCTCCGTACCTGCGTATTAGCACGGCGCGAGCGATAGTTTCTGCATTGCTCAGAATATCCGGTGTGGCATCTCGCACATTTTCGCCGATGAGCAGTTTTTGTATGGCGAGCATGATTTTTCGTTGCTTCGCAGAAATGCGAATCGGTTCTCCTTCGCGAGTGCGCATGTAGTCATCCAGTGTGTTTGCGTCGTTTGGAAACGTATCGAAAGCAGGTTCTGCAAAGACATCGGGGTACAGAGCACGTATGTCGTCTGGCACCATTTGGCGCATGAAACGAACGAACTCTATATCTCGTTCTTCGGGTTTCATATCCAGCAGCAGCTGGCGTGGTCCGAATGATCTGTTCGTATCCAAAGTGAAACGTTGTGGTTTTTGAATTTCGGGATGATTGAATGCTTCCACCCAACTCCGCTCGCTGCGAAGGTTGGCTTCCGTCTGCTCATTTGTTCCTATGATTTTGCGGAATCTTCCCACCATGTCTCCGAAAAAGTTTTCACTGCTCTGACCAATTCTTCTGCCCAATTGCTCAAAGTCCGACGGTTGTTCTGCGGGAGTCGCAAAAAAGCAGAGACGCAGTTCGCGCTCGCTTGAGTTGCCGGCGTGTGACGTGTGTGTGTATTTCATTATCCTGCCATGGCGAGATTTGCGTTGGATCCGCTCTTGCCGTTTTTAAATCTGCGGTATGCCCAAATGGCTGTACCTGCGCCTATAAGAAAAGGTGCTATGAGAGGAGCAGATACTCCCGCGGCAGCGCTCATGGCGCCATAGGTTACAAGTCCGGCTGCACCGCCTGCCAGTCCTCCCTTTGCCAGACTTCCCGCATTGTTAAACGGCCAGTTCAGCACTCCCTTCAGCCCACCGAGTTTCTTGCTGAAGTTCTGTACCATGGCGGCGCCTCCGCCGGTAATGCTACCGAGTGCATTCGGAATGGCACGTATCGGCCAACGCATGGCGCCGAATACCAGCTTCGTACCTTCTTTCATGGTGTTAAATGTGCGCGGGAGCACGGTACTGTTTTCCAGTTGTTTTATTTGTTCCAGTGTCGCTTGTGCGTCTGGACTGCTCGGATGATTTTGGTAGTAACTCTTCAGTGTTCTCATACGGTATTTTCCAAGTGCCCAGAGTCCCACGAGCGGTGCGCCCATACCTATGAGCCAAGGGTTCGCCAACACCGAAAGCTGTGACGGAGCTCCCACTTGTGTGAGAGCGGAAGAGACCCATGTAGAAGCGCCGTTTAAGGCGCCGCCCACTCCTGCAGCAAATTTACCAAGCATAGGTACGCCCGCAAATTTGGCCGCGTTCATACCTGCGTACACACTGGCTCCCACGGCGGCTGCGGTAGTACCTGTGCTTATGACTCCGCTGTCACGAGTTTTGTCGAGAGGGGACTGGAAGAGAGACCTGCTTCTGCTGGGAGAAGTAGGTGTTGGTGTGGAATCGGGCTTGGATTCATCTTTTTTGTTATCACTTTTCTTATCGTCATCTTTCGGATTCTTTTCTTTTTCCCTTTTTCTCAGCGATTCCTGTAGTGATGGATAATCTTTAAGTTTATCTGAACCGATAATATCAATTATGCTTTTTTCAAATTGACTTTGTCTCATTGATATAACGGGGTCTTTATTTTTTGATCGATCATTTGGATTGTTGCTATCGTTTTCGGGATTACCATCGTCCTCTCCTGGTCGATTGAGAAAACATAACCGATGCTCTCTCAACGTCACACCTGCCCGAGAGAGGCAGTGCCGGAGCACCAAAGTGGATTTGTGTGTGTGCATGATGTGAGAGCTCTTTATTTGTTTGAAATAATCTCTTCATTATAGCGCAAAAAGCATTTTCTGCCAAGGGAGGAAATACAGTTCCACAAAGGCATCTCATTTCATGTTTTCTTTTGGCACTTTTTTAGAAAAAGTGCCCAAAAATCGGCCAAAAAATGAGCTCGCGTTCGCGGCACAGAAGATAGCTTGAGCGGTCGCAGT
>PCVP01000026.1 GCA_002787035.1 Candidatus Peregrinibacteria bacterium CG11_big_fil_rev_8_21_14_0_20_49_14
TTTTTCTAAAAAAGTGCCATAAGAAATAAGAAAAAGCAGATCATTCTGCGGTCTTTCATGTCAAAAAAGTACCGCGAGAAAAGAGGGCAGGCAGACAAAAGAAAGAAGGTAGCTCATCTCTGAAAAGTACCGTTAGAATCGCTTTCCATCCTATTCTTAAGGGGGATAGTCACCAAAGATTACGATAGTCTTCTCTTTCGACGCAGCACCGCACTTACCTCATGCAAACCCGCCAAAATTTCACGGTAGGACTGCAGTACGCTCGTTTCATGGTACGGAATATCTTTCTTCTTGCAGAACTCCTTCACAATTTGCTGTGCCGTGCGCAGTTTATTGCGGGGCATGTTCGGAAAGAGATGATGTTCAATTTGAAAGTTGAGTCCGCCGTACCAAAAATCTGTTAAGGGGTGGGCACGGACATTGCGTGCGGTAAGTACCTGACTTCGTAAGAAATCTAATTTCATACCTCTTGGGACTATCATCATACCTTTGTGATTCGGCGCAAACACGGAGCCCATGTACAAACCAAAGAAGGCCTGGTGCATAAGCACAAACACAACTCCGGTCCAAAAAGGAAGCCACGCGAACACGACTGTGAAGTAGAGGAAAAAGTGCAGAAGCAAAAGAACGTATTCGACCCAGACCTTTGCAAACCGCTGAGCACGCAAGTACCGCATACTTCCCATGCGCAAAGAAAGTCCGGTAAGACAAAGCGCAGGAAAGAAGAACCATGCCTGATGCTTTACGATAAAACGAGCGATGCCCCTCTTGCTCTGAGCCTGCTCTTCCGTGAAAGCCAGGATAGGGATTTCGATATCGGGATCCATATCTTCATGATTGGGGTTCGCATGGTGTTCATTATGCTTAGACACCCAATGCGCGGTACTGATACCCACAAGAAATGAACATATTCTGCTTATTGCTATATCTCGTTTTGCTTTGCCGAAAATCTGATGATGTCCCGCATCATGCCCCAGAAGGCCAAGCTGACCGTACACAAACGCAAAATACAGAGCATTCAGTATTTGAATCCACACGTTATCAAACAAGAACAGCACCGTGAGTCCCACAACCACCAGTACGAAATTAAAGATAATTTTGTAGGTGAAATAGACGGGCTGTCTGCTCATAAGTCCTTCTTCCACTACCAAACGTCGCAATTCCGCAAAATCATTTTTGAGAGTAGTCGTATTCATACCGAGCGGGGGAACGTATGAATCGAAAAAGCAACGCTTCTTCTGTATGAATCCATTCTATGCGAGGCATGGCTCCGGAGCAACTGCGCTCCTCGGTAACTGTTGTACTATAGCTTGCTGAGATCTTTCCAAACGAACGCGCACGAAATTGAAAATCTCCGTGGGAATATCTATGCCCGTTGCCTCCTCAAATCCCATGAAGTAGGGCGATGAGTTCACCTCACAAATTCGATATCCACCTCTGTCGAACAGCAGATCCACACCTGCTATATCCAATCCCACTATTCTTGCAGACTCGAGTGCCAGCCACTCCATTTCCGGTGTAAGCTCCACTCTGCATACGCTGCCGCCTGCAGAATAATTTGCCTTAAACGATCCTGTTTTTGCCGTACGAATCATAGCTCCTATCGCCCTGCCGCCCACTACGAACACTCGTATGTCTCTGCCAATACTGTCTTCTATACATTCCTGAATAATAGCATTCGATGACCTGCCAACGAACCCGGCAGTGTCGTCCAATTGTGACCTGTCTTGACACAGTGCAATTCCCGTACCATGGGAGCCCGATAACTTTTTTATAATAACGGGGTACGTAAACTCTTTGTCTATGAGCTCCAGATCCAACGGAAATTTCGCAAGGATTGTTTTCGGTATCGGCAAAGAGTTGGACGACAGGGTTTGAATACTTGCCATTTTATCCATCGCCAAAGCCACGCTGTCGTGTGTATTGAGCACAAAGACTCCCAACCGCTCCATGTGTCGCATAACGGCGCTCGCAAAATATGTGGTGCCGGAACCCGTTCTTGGTATGAAGCAGTCAGGTAGCTCGTCCACCTCCTGTTGCTCAATATAAATACTTTTTCTTCCGCAGCCTGTCGCAAGAATTTCACAGTCTTCCGGTGCAACCAGAGTCAGCGATATGCCCATCTGCTGAGCAGCTTCTTGAAAACGAAGATTTTCATAGGTTTCAAATTTTTCTCGCTTTGCAAGAATCCAGACACGCATAAAAAAAAGGGGAGCAAAGGACGACTGACTCTAGCATAGCGCTTGCGACTGTACAGTTTCCACGGTGTATTTCTTCACTATTTTTTACAAGAAAATCGCCTTCTCTCTGTATATATCTTAAAAATCGTGTACTCTGCGGTCTAATTTTCCAACTCCTCACATAGAGATACGCAATATCGCCATTATCGCTCACGTCGACCATGGAAAAACCACACTGGTCGATGCCCTCCTTCAACAAGGCGGGGCATTCTCCGCGCACGAAGAAGCGCCGGAACTTGCCATGGATAGCAACGATCAAGAGAAAGAACGCGGAATCACCATCTACGCCAAAAACACTTCAATCCAATACAAGGGGTGTAAAATTAATATTGTAGATACTCCCGGGCACGCAGATTTCGGCAGTGAAGTGGAACGTATTTTGCGCACCGTGGACAGCGTTCTCCTCCTTGTAGATGCTCAGGATGGCCCTATGCCACAAACCAAATTCGTACTGAAGAAGTCTTTGGAGCTGGGATTAAAACCCATTGTTGTCATTAACAAGATAGATAAGCCTGCGGCAAACGGTCACAAAGTTGTTGATATGGTATTTGAACTCTTTTCGAAGCTGGGTGCGACGGATGCACAGCTGGACTTCCCGTATATTTTTGCCATTGCACGCGAAGGCATTGCCCAAAATACGTTGGAAGAAAAGGGCAAAGACCTCACACCTCTTTTCGATATGATCATGGAGAAAATTCCACCGACAGATCAGCCGGTCGATAAGCCTTTCCGTATGCAAATAAGCAGTCTCGGATACGACGACTACGTTGGGCGTATGGGAATAGGAAGAGTCTACGAAGGAACCGCAAAAGTTGGACAGTCCGTATCCGTACTGCGACCCGATGGCACAAAAAGACCGGGGCGCATTACAAAAATATATGTGGCTCAGGGTCTGAAAAAAGTGGAAGTGCAAGAAGCCATCGCGGGCGATATCGTAACAATTGCCGGGATTCCCGATATTTACGTAGGAGAAACTATCGCAGGGGAAGGTGCTCCCGGACCGTTACCCGCTATTACTGTGGACCCGCCAACCATCAGCATGACTTTTCTGGTAAACAATTCTCCGTTTGCCGGAAAAGAAGGAAAACTTCTTACCACACGCCATATCAGCGCACGTCTTAAAAAAGAGTGTGAAACAAACGTGGGGCTGCATGTCGAACCAGTTGAAGGAACAGATAGTTACAAAGTATCGGGGCGCGGCGAACTGCATCTTTCCGTCCTGATAGAAAGCATGCGACGTGAAGGATTTGAGTTACAGGTTTCTCGTCCGCAGGTTATCTTTCAGGAAATCGACGGCAAGGTACAAGAACCGATTGAACAGGTGACTATAGATGTTCCGGAAGAATTCACCGGAGCAGTTATAACTATGCTTTCCACTCGCAAAGGAGAAATGACTGAAATGAGAACAGAAAACGGACAGTCACGTCTCGAATTTATGATGCCCACGCGTGGACTTCTGGGAATGCGTGGAGGATTTATAGTCGAAACCAAAGGAGAAGGAATAATCAGCCATGCTTTTGTTAAATTTGAGCCCGAAAAAGGAGATATTCCACGTCGTAGTCGCGGATCTATGATTTCGATGATAGGCGGAGAAACTATGGCATATTCTCTCTGGAATCTTCAGGAACGCGGACGTCTCTTTATAGGACCGCAGACTGCGGTCTATGAAGGAATGATCATCGGTGAGTCCAGTAAATCTGACGATATGGTGGTGAACCCCATAAAAAACAAGAAACTGACAAACGTTCGTGCATCCGGAACCGACGAAGCCATGAACCTTACTCCCGTGCAACCGATGACATTGGAACAAGCTCTCGAGTACATCTCCGATGATGAACTGCTGGAAGTCACACCGAAAAGCATTCGTCTTCGCAAAAAACTCTTGAAGGAAAATGAAAGAAAGAGGCAGTAATTTTTTATCTCCTGCGCATTCTGCCTCTGGCACCGGATCGCGGAGGCGGTCCTGAGCGGCGGGAGGAACCTCTGGAATTCGGTCTTCCTGAGAACCTGCGAGGAGCAGAGTCGGATGAGCCCACAGACTCCTCCATTGAAACAGAGGGCAGTGATGCATGCTGACGACGCTGCAACGGTGAACGGATAAGTTTTTCGATATCACGAATACTTCGTGCCTGTGTGGGAGTGGCAAAAGAGATGGCTTTTCCTTCTTTTTCCGCACGCCCCGTACGTCCGATACGGTGCACATAATCGGCGGGATCATCCGGAAGATCGTAGTTTATAACCAAAGCGATATCCGTAACGTCTATCCCTCGAGAAGCAATATCTGTTGCCACCAAAACGCGATATTTACCTTTCTTAAATCCTTCAAGAGCAGCCCTGCGCTGTGCGAGAGATTTGTTGGAATGAATTTCCGCTGCTCGAAAATTTTTGTCGTTGAGCGAACGAGTGATTTTTTTCGCTCCGTGCTTGGTACGAGAAAATACCAGAACCTGTCCTTTATCTTCCTGAAGCAGTGATTGAAGCAGTGAAAGTTTATCTTGCTGCCGTACTATGATGACCTCCTGTTCCACTTTCGATGCGGTCGTACCTGCCGGTGCCACTTCTATGCGAAGTGGCATGCTCATTTGTGTGGTAGCCAATTTAATAATTTCCTGCGGCATGGTGGCGGAAAAAAGAAGTGTCTGACGCAGTTTTGGAGCATGGGATAAGATCTTATCTATCTGAGGTTTAAATCCCATATCTAACATACGATCTGCTTCATCGAGCACAAGCACATCCACTTCGTTCAATGAGACGGTCTTTTTTTGCAAATGATCATTGAGACGACCCGGCGTGGCAATGAGAATACGCGGATTACTTTTAATCATTCTTCGCTGCAAGTTCATAGGAGCTCCACCCACAAAAACTGCGGTACGAATTCCGATTGCCGACGCAAATGGCTTGAGAGCTTCTTCCACCTGGTACGCAAGTTCTCGGGTAGGAAGAACTATAAGCCCTCGCCTCTTACCAGAAGCGAGTTTCTGCAACATGGGTAGCCCGAAAGCAAATGTCTTCCCTGTTCCTGTTTGAGCTATACCAATGAGATCTTTTCCTTCCAACGCCAAAGGAATTGCCTGATGCTGTATAGGCGTAGGTTTTGTAATATTGCGAGCGTTCAAGACTTGTAAAAGCGCAGGCATAATGCCGATCTCCCGGAAACCAGGAGACGCTGTAAGGGACTCATCACTGGAATTCATGCAGAAATATTATACTCTTCCTCCGCAAAAGGCATACTAAATAGCAGGGATAATCTTTCCGGAACGCACGTACAGAATGCCTCCAATAAAGAAAAGAGCCTTTCTTCTGTGGGTTGGGCTCCATAAAGCCTATACTGCATATGCATTTACGCAGTTTATTCCACCTTCTTCTATTCATAAAAAATACGAAATCTGTACGGTAAAAGACTGTGGAAAGGCTACAAATGGCAGGCAATACTGCGATAAGCACATATCCGTAGACGCACGCAGAAAGCTTTCTGATAAACAACAGATTGTTATTCGATCCTTATGTTGCGGCGCAAAATGCGTGAGCGGAGACGCACATGAGAACGGAGAACAGTACTGCTTAAAGTGTAAGGAGGCGTGTCTCTGGAAGTCGGCATAGCCCAAAAGAGTCACGAATATTCCTGTACGTTGAATGTGGCAGCGCCAAGGGGAATTGAACCCCTGTTACCAGGATGAAAACCTGGCGTCCTAACCACTAGACGATGGCGCCGTAGGGCCAAACATACACAAAATTGCATACGGAGTATAGTGAACACTTGAGAGATTCCTTATTTTGTTATATAATATATATAGAAAATGTCAAATACACAAAACCATACGGCTCTTTCCGTCGTGAATGCGGGACTCGTTATAGCGGGCATGATTATGCTCTCAGAGAGCGCCAGAGGCATCCTGCAGGCAGATACACTCATACCGCTAAACAGCCAAGGCGCGGTGGTGCAGGGAGAACGATACGTCACAGGAGAGAGTATGATTACACAAGGAACATTCCACGCTGCGGCGCCTGCCATACCTCATATGGGACCGGAGCTTGCCATTGGCATGCTTCTCGTTCTGCTTGGGTGTTCACTGCACGCACTGCTGGTGGTGCAGAACCAAAAACCATTGGGCACAAACCTGAAACACAAAGTAGACAGCAGGGAACTCGGTGGCATTCGCAGGTACATGGAAGTGTTTTGGATAGATCTGCATAAATAGAAAAACCCGCATGACGCGGGCTTTTCTTATAGTAGTCGGGTTGGTCCTTTAGTGACCGCAACCGCAACCATCACCATCTGTGAACATAATGAAGATGGGAAATAAACAGAACGTCCTCAGTATACTCATTTTGAAACACATGTCTAGCACTCTAAGTATAAGAGTGCTAATTTATGACAGAAATCACATTCCCCTACCACAATTTTGCATGCTGCTTTTGTGCAATACGACAATCGTGTCTATCACCCACACCACAAAAGAAATGTTGAGCCAGAATATGGCTATGCCTAACAAATTCACATCTCCGAAAAAGACAATGATAAGCGTCGCAAATTGAATGCAGGTAATAATCTTCCCGCTCATGCGTGCCTTGAACTCTATGGGCAAGGTGTAGAGACCGAACCAGTGAAACAGAGATGCCACGGAACTTATGACGTCTCGCAAAAAGAAAAGAAGTGAGTAGGCGGGGAAGTCATACAATTCATATGCTGAAAGAAATATGATCAATACGAAGAGGCGGTCGAACACCGGGTCGATAATGGCTCCCATTTTGGATGTCCGACCTGTGGCACGGGCAACATAGCCGTCTATTCCATCGGTAAGAATACCGACCATAAGCAGAAAAAGGCCTAACTGCGTTCCGAGGAGCCAGACGACAAGGAACGCCAGCGGCAATCTGGAAAAAGAGAAGAGATTCGGCACTGACAGTACGCGTTCTTTCATATGGCAAACTCCAGAACAACGGGCAAATGATCCGATATGCGAACGGAATCCAATACACGAAGCGAACGTACGTCTATATCCGGAGTACAGAGGAACGTGTCCAACAGGTGGCGAGGTTTATGCGAAGGAAACGTATGTTGATGTTCGGATGTCAGCGAAAGATTCGACTGCGAAAGAAGCGGGTTCAATTCCGACACTCCGGAAAACATATTGAAATCTCCGCATACAATTGAGCTGCCGGACTGCTTGGTGCGACCGGCTATTTCTGCAAACTGTTTCTGCCTGGTAGCCGCATGTAACGAAAAATGAGCAAAGAACACCGTGGTGTCGGATTCCAGTTTCACTTCGTACAGAAGTTTCTTGTTTCCGTTTTGCAGGTAATCGGGAGAGAAATTCAAATCAGTCTTCGCAAAGAATGCATTGCACTTCCCTCGGTGAAACGGCGTACGCTGCAAGAGACTCTGGGGAGCGTATTTGCTGCGAACATCAAAATACGGATAGTGATTGGCGATGTAACCCACGAAAGGAGAACCTGCGTGCACCTCAAGAAAACAACATAAATCCGGTTGTTCCTGTGCTATCAGATTTTCCATTTGATGGCGCACGTCTTCCGCAAGCAGATCTGATTGGTACAAATACCTATACCCTTTGGTCAGGTACTCAACGGATCGCCCCTGAATACCACTGGCATAGCCGACGTTAAAGAGAAGAATTTTGTACGTTGCCATAGTAAAATCAGAATTCATTCTTTTTCCCGATGCTATCGCGATGGTACTTTCCAAACTCATCGAGCTTCGCGAGTACCTCTCCTTTTACCACAGGTCCTTCGGTGCACATGCGAATGCCCAGAGGATCCATAACGCAGTTACCGCATAGTCCGTATCCGCATTTCATATACCGCTCCATGGAGAGCTGGCACGGCACATTGTATTTTGCGCACACCGAATGTGTGGCCTTTAACATCACTTCCGGACCGCAGGCGAATACTTGGTCGATGGCAGGGTCTTCTGTCTTGGAGTCCTGTGTGAGCTTCAGCATGTTCTCGAGTACCGTGACGTTGAAACCCTCAAATCCCATGGATCCGTCGTTGGTAGCAACGTGAAGTGCCACATGTGGCAAAGACTCCAGTTCCTCCAAAAATAGCAGGTGTTCTTTGCTACGAGCACCGACTATGACTTCTATGGTTGTGCCGTGATGCACGCTTTCGCTGGCAACAAAGAACATGGGCGCCGCGCCGTACCCGCCGGCAACCAGGGCGATGTGCTGTCCGGGCTCCCATTCGTAATACGTTCCGAACGGTCCGCGCAAACCTACCAAATCCCCCTCGCCCATACGGGCCAATGCCTCGGTACAGTCTCCAACCGCAAAGAATGCGAGCTGTATGTTGGCACCGTCGTCGTATGCGACACTCAGCGGCACTTCGTCCACTCCGGGAACCCACGCCATAACAAATTGACCCGGCTTCGCACCGAGCGAACCGTCGAACGTATAAATACGAACGTTTTCAGTCGCTTGTTTGATATCGATGATCTTGTACGTTCTGGGGAGCCGACTCTGGAGTTGAATGGAAGACATAATTTAAGAGCGAGAAGCGAGTTCTTTATGCATGGCACCTACCATATCGGACACATGTTCCACCCCTTCGTTGGTACACCAGTACTGCATTTCATCGCAGACTTTTTTAAACACATCTATCCCCCTGTCGCCAACCGCCGTACCGATTCCAATGAGCGTGGCACCCGCCAACATAAGCTCGAGAGCATCTTCTCCCGTATACACGCCTCCTGTTCCGATAATGGGTAACTTCCCCTCGGTCGCAGCGTACACATCCGCAATGCACTTCACTGCTATGGGCTTAATGGCAGGCCCCGAAAGTCCGCCGACTTTATTGGCGAGTATGGGCATGCGACTGCGCAAGTCTATGGCCATACCCGGTCCTACGGTGTTTATGGCCGTAAAACCGTCCGCTCCCTGCTCGGCACAAGCCAGTGCAATCGCGCCGATGTTGTTCACATTGGGAGACAATTTAATAAACACGGGGATATCGCCGCTTACCTGCTTTATGTGCTTGGTAACCGCAGCCGCATCCGGCGCACTGCACGCAAACGGCTTTCCGAATTCGTCTTCCACATTGGGACAGCTGATATTCACCTCCAGAAAATCCGGCTTCAGCTTTGCGATGTGCTCCGCTGTTTTTCCGAAATCCTCTATAGAACCTGCAACGACGTTTCCTATGAGAGGAGCGGGCTTATTTTTCAGGTAATCCCCCACTTCCTGCACTGCCTTCTCCACACCTGCGTCGGGCAAACCCACGGCATTGAGTGACCAATGCTCGGTGGAAATGATGGTGGGATTGGGATGCCCCATATGCTCGGTGAGCCAGAGTGACTTGGTGGTGATGCCTCCCGCACCGTTTTCCACGCAAAATCTCCAGCTGCTCGCCGTAATACCCATAATTCCTGATGCAAGAACGGTCGGGTTCTGAAAGGTGACGCCGTAGACTTTTTGGGAGAGATTCACGCAGACTCAGTATAACCTCATACCCCAAATACTGACAATTAGACTGTGCGCTGCTTTGGAAATAACGTATCTCGACGCACACAGACCGCAACGAAGAGAATCAATCCGAATGACATAATTTGCACCGGCCCGAGAATATCTGCCGGAAGTCCCATGAATCGCAGGCCTTCCCGCAGGAAGATTATGAGAAAAATAGCCAAGGTGACGCCACGCAAACTCCCGGGACCTCCCGCCACTGCGCACATGACAAAAAAGATCATATGCTGGAAGTTGTAGTCCAACGGACTGAGCAGAAAAATGTACGGCGGAAATAGAATGGCTGAAATCATGGAACCTGTGCCCGCGAGTAAGAAAGCAATGGTATGGACTTTCTTCCGAGAAATCCCGAGAGATTCTGCATGCCACTCATGTTCCGAAAGAGCGACAAGATTTCTTCCGAACGAACTGCGTTCCAAACGACGTAAAAAGAAATACCATGCAATGGCACCCAATACCACTACAAGGGCATACCTTTCCAAGCTGGAGGGCAGAATGCCTCTCGGTATCCGCGGAATACCCAGTGCTCCGCGCGTAACCGACTGCCAGTTTAAAATGATGGACAATACCGCAAGATGCAACGCAATGGACATGACACCGAATCCATCCGGCTCCAGGCGAAAAGACAGCTGCGCAAGGAGAAGAGACAACATGGTTGTTGTCAGCAGAGATGCGAGGAGAGCAAGGAGAAACGGCTGCTGAAACTGCACCACAAGAACCCACAACGTATACACGGCCATGAGACTCTGTGCCTCTTGGCCGAAGTGCAAAATCTTCCCTTTCCCGAATACGATGTTATACCCCAGAAGCGGAAACAGTGTGAGGCAGGCCATGATGATAATGTGAAGCAGAAAATCCATACATTATGCACGACGGGAGGCAGAGGCAAACATGCCGTTGGGACGGAAAAGGAGAAAAACGATTATGACGAACAGAGCCACCGTTTGTTGGTACCCCGCAGGCACCGTAAACATGCCGAACCATTGCACACCTACGACGATTTGCTCGAGGAACGCTATGAGGTACGCACAGAATATCGCTCCCCAAAAGTTTCCTTTTCCTCCCGCAATAATGGCCGCATAGGCCTTTATGGTAAGTGAGAAAGCCAACGTTGGCGTAAGGCTGGTATCGATACCGATGTATATGCCTCCACAAGCAGCCAGTACTCCGCTGACCACGAAAATTATCGTATGCATCATCGGTGCACGAATACCCAAGCTCATAGCAGCGTGATCATTTTGCACGACCGCATGAATTTTGCGACCGAATGCCGTGGAGTGCAGCACGTATGCAAAGAAGCACAGCAGTAAAAATGTAAGAACAATCATAACAACCTGCACCATGCTTATATACGCGCCCAGTATTTGTACCGTATTTTTAAGACCCGGAAGTATGCTGCGTGGCCTCTCCTCAAAGAGGAGAAGGAGCACTCCGTCTAAAATCATACTGAGTGCTATGGTCGTAACCAACGGAAGGAACCTGTGATGTTTGTAAAACGGTCGTATAAATACTTCGAATACAAACAGAGAAAGCACTCCCCCGAATACGATACCTCCCGCGATACTGAGCGAAAGCGGAAGCCCAACCGACTGGTGCAACCACCAGGTAACGTATCCGCCGAAAAGAACCATTTGCCCGAGAGCAAGGTTAAACACTCCCAGAACGCCATACACCAAAGCCAGCCCTCCCGCTATGAGTGCAGCGAGAGAGCCGGCGATGAGTCCGTTCACAAGGAGTTGCATGAAAAAGAAAGCTTAGTTGAGATCCAATTGAATATCGGCGATGGTGGTCCATTTCTCATTCTGTACTTCACGAAGTACGTACGGAATTCCGATAACATCACCGTTATCGTCGAAACTGAATGCTCCTACCACACCTTTATACGCTTCCACGGCGTTAAGGTAATCGCGAATTGCAGAGCCATCTTCACCGACGGCAGCAATAGCCTGCATAATCAAATTCGCAGCATCGTATGCATGTGCAGTAAACGAGATTTGCTGCTGTGGAGTGCCGAATGCGGCAATGAAATCGGATTCGAACGATGTACCCTCACCGGAAGCAGGAATATTGATGGCACGCATACCCGCAACAGCTTCACCTGCAAGAGTAATGAGCTCCGCACTGTCTGCAACATCGTGTGCTATGGCAGGCTGCGTAAATCCTTGTTCGCGAAACTGCTGCATCATAGCAGCCATGGTTGCCGGTGTTTGTGCATTCGGAAAAAAGATATCGAACTCCGTGTCGGACAACCGAGAAAGCAGTGTGCGGTAGTCCTTCGTGCCCGGTTCCACCACTTCATCGAACACAATTGCTCCTTCAGGAAGTTCTTTGATAAGAGCAGCACGAAATGCTTGAGCAAAGTCGGTGTTCTCTGAAATTACTGCGACCTTCTCGATTCCTTCGGATACAAAGTATCCCGCCATAGCCACACTCTTGAGAGCGTCGCTCGGATAGTCGCGGAAAATATAATCTCCTGCCTGCGAAACATCCGGACTACTGGAAATAGGAGAGATCATTACGACTCCTCCCGCTTCTGCGATAGGTGCTGCGGCGAGAGTTTCTCCGCTGCACTGCCCTCCGATAATTACAGAAACTTTATCTATACTTACGAGCTTCTGAGCTGCAGATGCCGCATCGCTACCTGTGCACTTGCCGTCTTCGGCAACCACTTGCACCATTTTTCCGTTAATGCCGCCCTTGGCATTGAGCTGATCGACAGCAAGTTTTACACCGTTAAGCGTATCGATACCGTACGCGGCGGCGTCTCCTGTGAGTGGTCCGATGTATCCTATTTTTACAGCCTCTTCACCGGATAACTGGCAGGCTGTGAGTGCCATTGCCGCACATGTGGAAAGTGCGAAGAAAGAAGAAGGAACACGCATAAAGAATGAGGGAAAATTCTTAAATATTGTGCTGAGTTTTTCTCCATATGGCAAGAACTCTACGTGGTTGGGTCTGCGCCGAAGTACACCTCCTGCAGTTCTTTGCTCTTTTTTACCTCATCAGGCTTCCCGCTCAGTACCACTTGTCCGACATCCAAAACGACGACTCTATCGCAAATTTGAGCAATAAACGGCAAATCGTGCTCTATGATGAGTACTGTTTTCTTCTCCTTCTTCAACGCCCCGATAATATCGGCAACCTGATGCGTCATTTTGGGAGATACGCCCGCAGTGGGTTCATCCAGCAGGAAAAGCTCTTTTCCGCTCTTGAGCGTACGTGCAATCTCCAAAAGGCGCATTTGTCCTCCGGAAAGCGACCCCGCTTTCTGCTTGGCATGAGACAGAAGTGTCGCCATTTCCAGGGTTGCCCGTACCGTTTCTTCCATGGTACCCATATCGTTTCGCAACTCTTTCGGCATTGCTTCCAATGCAACACGAACGTTGTCTTCCAGCGTCATTTCTCGAAAGATTCCGAAGTGCTGAAACACTCTTCCCACACCCAGTTGAGCCCTTTTAGACGGAATAAGATGTGTAATATCGTCTTCTCGAAACGTCACCGACCCCTCCGTAGGCTTAAGAAACCCGGAAAGAACGTTAAACAGAGTGGTTTTTCCGCTGCCGTTTGGACCAATAAGCCCTACGACCTCCCCTTCTTCCACATCGAAAGAAACTCCGTTGAGGATGTGGTGCCCCTGAATGGTCAGACCGATGTTTGCAAGTGATAAGATTGGCATTGGAAACCACTGTAACGGCACATTTGCCGCTTGTCACCATGCTTCGCGGAGCACATCATGAATCCGATGCCCCCAAGTCTCGATACCATTGCGGAAAAATTGCACTTGCAGAAGAAGAAAAAATACAGACTAAACGGACACGTTCATTCCACCGTTTCAGACGGCCAACTGAGTCCTCAGGAAATAGTGGAATTGGCAGATGCGCAGAATATGCTGTTCAGCATTACAGATCACCTGAGGATAGATGCCTACAACGTTGTAGATAGCTCCCGAATTATCCCGGGGGTGGAAGTGAAGGTGGCTGAAGGAGGTGTGGATTTTCTTGTGCACACCGATACGCGAGAAGAACTGGAAACATTTTTCAGAGAGGTAGTGGTACCGGCAAACCCCGGCAATACGATGTACGGCCCGACCAGGCTGCAGGTACATCGACTTCTCGGAGAAGCATTCGACCGCAAGGCACATGTGGTTGTTCCTCACTACGCCACTGCAGAAGGACTCAGTGTACTGGATACATCGGCTCAGGAAGCCGTTGCGAAGTATCCTGTTTTCATGGAAATGAACGGAAGGGTAGGACGAGCCAAGAACAGACAAGCCAAGAAATTTGCGAGTACACACAACCTCCCTCTTATCGCCAGTGGTGACAGTCACTTGCGAAGCCAATACACGGATACGCACACCACTTTCAAGCTCCAGAAAGCTTCTGAGCCGACTGCAGATGAAGTTTTCGCGGCATTGCGCTTACGGCGTGTGCAGTTCTTACTGAAACATGCATCGTGGTTGGATACGATCCGTACGGGAGTGGCCTCCGCCAAAAGTATGATGCTCCAACGGGACGGCCTGCTGTATTACCTCTGCAATGCCGCACGCAATTCTTTTGGCAAAAGAGGAATAGAAGACAATCGCCCTACTGCTTCACAGCAGCTTCAAGAAACGCTCGAAACAGCGGATGTGGACGATGCGGTCGACTCTTAAATTCAGGGTGGAACTGTGAACCAAGCATGAAGGGATGACCTTTTATTTCCACTATTTCCATCAGCTTGCTTTCAGGCCATTCACCGGAAAATATGAGCCCTTTCTCTTCGAGTTTTTTGCGGAATGAGTTATTGAATTCATAGCGATGTCTGTGACGCTCTCGTATTTCTTCGGTTCCGTACGCTTCCTGTGCTTTGGTTCCCGGTTTCAATTTACAATCATAGGACCCGAGACGAAGCGTTCCGCCCTTGGAACGTCCTTTGTGTTGTCCGGGAAGGAAGTGCACCAAGTATTTACTGCGAGGTATGACACCCGACTCATCGAATTCTTCACTGGTAATCTGAGGGTCTTTCAGTTTTGCACGAGCAAACTCTATCGCAAGAATTTGCGAACCGAGACACAGGCCCAAGTACGGAATTTTGTTGGTACGTGCGTAATGTGCGGCTGCAATTTTTCCTTCTATACCCCGTGTTCCAAAGCCCCCCGGAACCACAATGCCTTTGCAGCGCTTCAGTTCATCCCACGCCTCCTTGTCTTTTTGCTCCAGTTTCTCACTGTCTATCCAGACGATTTCCGCCTTACGTCCGTAGTGTACGGATGCTGATTTTACGGCTTCCAATACGCTGAAGTACGCATCTTCCAAGTTCGTATACTTACCGACCAGCGCAATGGGAATTGTTTTTTGCGCGTTCTCATGGCGCTCACTTCCGCGTGCCCATTCACTCATATCTGGGTGCAGAGGTCCGAAACCGAGCTTTTCACCTATGATTCGTGCGATGTCATACCTCTGAAAGTTCAACGGAACATCATAAATGGAATGCACCGTTTGCGCGGGAATAACCGCCTCTCTGGGTACATCGCAAAACTTACTTATTTTATCGAGAAGATCTCTCGGTATTTTGTAGTCCGCACGAGCAAGAATGATATCGGGCTGCAGCCCGATACGGCGCAACTCTCGCACCGAAAGCTGTGTGGGCTTTGTTTTGAGTTCTTTGGATCCTTTCAGATATGGCAACAGCGTAAGGTGCACATGGAATACGCGCTTCGGACCGAGTTCTGCTTTCATTTGTCGCACTGCTTCCAGGAATGGCTCTCCTTCTATATCTCCCACGGTACCGCCTATTTCCACCATCATGATATCCGTACCGCTCTTTTCTGCGGCAGTAATCATGTAGTCCTTTATGGCATCTGTTATATGTGGCACCACTTGAATCGTTCCTCCCAAAAAGTCTCCTCTGCGCTCTTTGGCAAGTACCTCCGTATACACCCTACCCGTGGTCACCGTAGAGAGTTTGCTCATGGGTTCATCTATGAAACGTTCGTAATGACCAAGGTCCAAATCTGTCTCCGCACCGTCGTCGGTTACGAATACTTCTCCGTGCTGAAAGGGGCTCATAGTACCGGGATCCACGTTAAGGTACGGATCTAACTTCTGCACGAATACTTTAAATCCCGCCGCTTTCATAATGGCACCGATGCTAGCGGTCGCTATCCCTTTACCCAAACTGCTGCATACTCCGCCGGTCACTATGATAAAACAGGGGTCTGCCTTGCCCTTCCCGGATGGGTTCTTGTTTTGATCTGTGGCTTCCTGCTTCGGAGGAATCATATAAACAAAATGGGCAATCCTTCCTGTGTGGGGGAGGAGCCCGCTGCTTATGATACTGAAATAAGAAGGAAGGGCAAGAAAAACACAAAAAAGGCGTCCATTCGGACGCCTTTCTGCATAAAGACGAAAAGAGTGATTATCCCAGCAATCCCGTCGCGGAATACAAACCGACGGTCAGCACCGACACAATTGTCATCAGCTTCACCAAAATGTTAATGGAAGGACCGGATGTGTCTTTAAACGGATCTCCGACGGTATCTCCCACCACGGCTGCCTTGTGCGTTTCGCTTCCTTTGCCGCCGAGATTACCTGCCTCTATGTACTTTTTGGCGTTATCCCATGCGCCACCGCTGTTTGCCATGGAGATGGCAAGCAGCACTCCGCTTACAAGAGAACCGGCGAGCAATCCTCCGAGTGCCTCTGTTCCCAGAAGCAACCCGACTACTATCGGAGTGGAAACTGCTATGAGACCGGGAAGCATCATTTCTCGAATGGCAGCTGCCGTTGCAATACTGACACATCGTGCGCTGTCCCCTTGCACCTTTCCCTCCATAAGCCCCTTTGTTTCTTTGAACTGGCGTCGCACTTCTTCGATCATGGCAAAGGCTGCGCGACCCACTGCGTTCATGGTCATAGAAGAGAAGATGTATGGAAGCGTACCTCCGAGAAGAAGACCGATGAGCGTCATCGGGTTCATGATGTTGATGGATGAAAGTGCCGCAGATTCGCTAAATGCGGCGAAGAGAGCCAACGCCGTAAGAGCAGCGGAGCCGATTGCAAAACCTTTTCCGATAGCTGCCGTTGTGTTTCCCGCACTATCCAACGCATCCGTACGCTGACGAACCTGCTTGGGAAGCTTTGCCATTTCTGCCAAACCTCCGGCGTTGTCTGCCACCGGACCATATGCGTCTATTGCCAGACTGATACCGAGAGTGGAAAGCATTCCGACGGCACTTATGGCGATACCGTACAATCCTGCCTGCGTGAATGCGACCGCAATAGCAATACAGATAAAGAAGATAGGAAGGAATGTGGATGCGTATCCGAGAGCAAGACCGCTAATAATTGCGGTAGCTGCTCCGGTTTGAGCCGACTCCGCCAAGTGGCGAACGGGCTTGTACTTCTCCGATGTGTAGTACTCGGTAAGCATACCGATTATCACACCCACCACGAGACCCGAAACGAGTGCGACGAACACTCCCCACCATACTTGCGGTGGCAGGATGTTCTTGGCAAAGAAGAAGGCAAACACAATGACCAAAGCAGATGCCAAGAACAGACCGTTCTTCAGTGCATCGTGCACATCATCATTCCCCTCCTTCGTACGAACGACAAACGTTCCGATGATACTGGCAATGATTCCGAAAGCGGAGATAAGCAACGGAAAGAGAATCGCAGATTCGGTCGCCTGAGGAGAAACGCCCCAATCGACCGTGCTTCCTATAAGCATGGCAGCCACGAGAGAACCGACGTAACTTTCGAAAAGATCCGCACCCATACCTGCCACATCTCCGACGTTGTCTCCCACGTTATCTGCGATAACCGCAGGATTACGAGGATCATCTTCGGGAATACCCGCCTCCACTTTTCCCACCAAATCCGCTCCGACATCCGCTGCCTTGGTGTAAATACCACCGCCCACGCGCGCAAACAACGCGACCGAAGAAGCTCCGAAGCTGAATCCTGCGAGAATGGTCAGCGTATCGAGAAGGGAAACCGACGCCACTTCCGTGAGGTACAACATGGTGGCAGTAAGTCCCATAAGACCGAGTCCGACTACGGAAAGTCCCATGGTCGCACCGCTTAAGAATGCGATACGCAGTGCCTGTCCCAAACTGGTGCGAGCAGCCTGCGTGGTACGAACATTCGCAGCAGTTGCCGTGCGCATACCTATGTAACCTGCCAACACGGAACAAAACGCACCGAATACAAAGCTTCCTGCAGTATACGGTGGCTTCCATGAGCCGGTTTGCAACCCCGCCCATGTGGTATCTAAGAAGAGGTACAGCAGAATGCCGGCCACAAAAACAAAGGCAGTGATTACCATGTATTCCTGCCGTAAGAATGCCATGGCACCTTCGCGCACTTGCTGCGCGATGTCCTGCATTTTTTGCGTGCCTGCATTACGCATTCCGATAAGAATGCGAAAAATACCCGCAGTGAGAATGGCGAGTATTCCGCAGGAGAATACGACGGATAACGATACGGAAAAGGGACTGGTGAAAGGATAGTCGATAGGCATAAGCAAAATAGGTGAAATCAATAGTTCCGACGTATTGTAATGGAACACCGAAAAATTTCATACGCAAAAACACCGCCCCCGTTCTCCTAAGAGAAAGATGGAGCGGTGCAGGTTGCAACACCGAAGAGGATTATTGTCCGTTCTTCATTTCCTCAAGCACGTTGCGATCACGGTTGTTCACCTGTGTGTAGTACGCATTGTCGCGAACGGCGCGACGGCTTGGACGCTCAACGTCACCTCCTGTCTGTACGAGTGTACGCGGAAGAGGAAGGCTGGATTCATACTCCATACCTCGCAAGCTACGCTTGTTGGTGCGCAGATCCAGCGTGCGGTAACGGTCGGAGCCCGGCTTACGCGTGCGGTTCAAACGACGGTAACGACGACCGTCTGCGCGACGAAGAAGTTGGTAACCGATGTTCTCGTTACTCACCGCCTCGCCACGACTGCGATCTACGGTAGGAATATATTCTGGCAAACGGTTCACTGCCTCTGCTCTGCGAATAACCTGACGTCTGGACTCTCTGTCTACGGTGTTCATGCTGTCATTGCCCGGAACAGAGAAATATGCGAGACCCGGAGCAGCGATACTCATACCGAGTGCGACAGAAAGAGAAGAATAAAAGAAGCGCTTCATTGCTGAAAAAGGGAAAAATGGTGAAATACGGAGGTATCCTAGAGGGGCTACCCGTATCGAATCAACTGAAAAAGCCTGTTTGAGTACACGTTTTGTACATAAACCTAGGAAAGCTTACGTGTGTTCGCTTTCACACGTCGAGATGTCTTCCCAGCCGACTTCTTTGCTTTTGTGGCAGTACGCTTTGCGGTGTTACTTGCGGCTGTTTTTGCCTTGGCCACACTCTGCTTTGCAGTTGCTTTTGCCTTTGTAGCCGTCTTTTGAGCGGTTTTTTTGGCAGTAGCCGTGCCACTGTCCACCAATTTGCCGAGTTCAGCCTTCGCTTCATCCACCTTTTCTTTTGTAAACGACTTGGCTTTCGTCAAATTTGCTTGCACATCGTCGCTTTCAACAAATTCACGCATTTGCTCTGCGATCTTCTTTCCGTCTCGCTGTAAGTGCCTCCCAAGAGATTTGGCAGCAGCCTCGGCATCTTTTGCATTCACAAGCTCCTCTCGAAGCTTTTTATTGCTGAGGAGATACCCACCCATGGCACCGCCAAGCGTACTGATAAGAAGAGAAAGCTTTTTCATAAAGAAACAGGAAAGTAGGACTGCAGTCTACAAACCTACCGCCTTCTTTGCGAGGAGGAACACTTGCTCTCTTGCGGGCTTTAAGGCGAGGTACATTCCTTTCTATGCCGATACTGATTTTTCTGCATCTTTCAGTGACAGCATTTGCACGTCCCCCGTCTTGCGATCTTTCACTTCCACCCCCTTATCATCCAGAGTTTTAGCGGAAAGAACCATACGTGTGGGCACACCTATGAGATCTGCATCCGCAAGGCGAGAACCGACAGTCGCATTCAATCTGTCATCAAACAGGCAAGTCACTCCTTTTTTCGAAAGAGATTCGTATAACTTGAGCGCTTCCTTATATGGCTTGTCTTCGGATGTTTTTGCAATGGGCACAATATGCACGCGCGCAGGGGCGATGTTCGCAGGCCACAGAAGTCCGTGCTCATCGTGGAACACTTCTGCCAACACACCCATGACTCTGGTTGTTCCTATGCCATAGCACCCCATGTATACGGGTTGCTGTTTCCCATCGGCACCCGTCACCGTAAATCCGAATGCGTCTGAGAATTTGGTATAGAGAGTAAACACATTACCGACTTCACACGCTCGAAACACTTCGTATGGCTTGCCCGTTTCGGGATCCAAATCTCCTTCGCGTGCCACTTTAATATCGTGGAACTCAGAAGGCGCAGGTATATCTGTTCCGAAATTCACATTGATGGAATGTTCGTTGGTCTTATTTGCACCACACTCAAAGTTTTTTCTTCCCGCAGTGGAGTCATCCCATATCACAAGGACACTGTCGGGCAGTCCTATGGGACCGGCATACCCGACTTCCGCTCCGGTGACCTTTTTTACGGAGGCGGCAGGTGCCAAGTGCAATGATTTGCACCCGACAACCGTGCGCAATTTCTCTTCATTCACATCGTATTCCCCGCGCACAACAGCTGCGACCATTTGCCCCGTATCTGTCTCAAACAGAAGGGTCTTTGTTGTGCGTTCCACTTCTATCTTCAGGAATGCCGCCAGATCTTCCACTCCTATTATTCCCTCTCCGACTATGTCTTCCCGTGGTCTCTCCTCTTCCGCCGCATTGTCCCAAGGTTTTGCTTTGGACGGAGCAATTTCTCTGTTGTAAAAAGTATCGGAACCAGGCGCATGGAAAATGTGATCTTCACCGGTCTCGCACCTGGTTTGGAATTCGCGGGAATACTCTTTGCTAAAATCTCCTCCGGAGGCCAGAACAACCTCCGTTATGTCGCCAAGTCCGATGCGCTTGAAAAAAGACGTATAGGCAGGAATGGATGTGTTGTAGAAGTAGTCCAACATGTCTTCCTCCGACGCATGAAAACTGTAGAGATCTTTCATGCGAAATTCTCTGCCTCTCAAAATCCCGGATTTCGGCCTTGGTTCATTGCGAAACTTGGTCTGAATTTGGTATGCGGCACAGGGCAAATCCTGATAACTGGTACAGTACCGCTGCACGAGCGGAGTGATAATTTCTTCGTGTGTGGAACCGAGGGCGTACTCGGCATCGTTGTGCTTGGCGGAGAACGGGTTTGCGGGACTCGCCTTCAGGAGCACGTTCACATTGTCGTATCGTCCTGTTTTTTTCCAGTTCTCTACCGGTGCGAGAGAAGGGAGAAAAACCTCGGACCCGATTTTGTCCATTTCCTCTCTCAGAATATTTTCGATATTGGAGAGCACGCGCGTACCAAGCGGAAGATACGAATACACTCCGGCCATTGTCTTGTGTATAAAACCTCCACGCTCGAGCAGATCGGCATTTGCACTGCTGGCATCCGTGGAGGATTCCTTGGTGGTTTTGGCAAAAATATGCGAAAGAAACATACCGGCAGTATAGTATGAGAAGTCAGAAATCAGAAGTCAGTGCTATATCGATAGCCACAGCCTATACTGCCTTCTCGTTGCTGCCTACTGTCTTCTGTCGCTACAACGGCGTTTCGCAATTTCCTACAAACCATGCCACAGGCTGCAAGAAACTGCACCTTGCAGGCAAGTCACTGAGAAAGATACCTATCCATGTAATAAAAGCTCCAAACAGTATTCCCACAAACACTTCCAACACGGAATGACCGAGGCTTTCTGCAAACTTTTTAAAGTGCTGCATTTTATTGAGAAGTCTGGACTGCTCTTCCAGCACACGTCGAGTCACCATGGCGTCGTACCAGACGATGCATGCGAAACAAAAGGCAATGGCAAATTCGACGGATTCTATTCCAAGCTTTCTCCACACCACAATGAGAAGTGATGTGACAAACGCGGAGTGAGAACTGGGCATGCCACCCGGACGAAAGAGTCCTTCGTGCCACATGCCTCCGCGCATACCTTCGACCAATACTTTCGCCACTTCACTAAGCAAAAGTACGACAAGGGGTATGAGGAAGATGTAGTCATGAAGGAGTTGCATGAGGACAGTATACAGCGCAAAGCGCAAAGCGTGTAGCGATTAGTCCGGCCACTACACGCTCATCGCTCACCGCTCATTATACCGCCGCCACATCACACACTCCTTTATAGGGGCAAGATCTGCAGACATCGCGAGAAGGTGTGGGATGAAAGTTTCCGCTCTCTATATTCTGTTCCATATTTAAAATTTGTTTGGAAGCATCTTTCAGATGCCCGGGCGTACGCTCCGTACATACCTCCATCGCACCTTCTTCTCCCAAGAAAAGAAATGACAATTCCGCACATGGCAGCTCGAAAATTTCGGCACAGGCCAATGCGTACACAGACAACTGTAAATCCGCATCCACTTTTTCCTGCGGCTTCACCGCAGATGTTTTGAAATCTATGACTTTCAGACCTCTCTCTGTCTGCTCTATGCGGTCGAATCTCCCTGAAATCTGTGTGCCGTTTATCGTAAGTGAGAAACCTTTTTCTATGCACAGTACCGTACGCTCTTCTTTCCGCCACCAATCGAAAAAGAAACGCATGACCTGCTCCCCTCTTAGTCTTGCCATATCTGCCTCCACTCTTGTCTCGTAACCTTCCACTATGAAAGAAGAATGCCAGAGCTCGAGTAAGAAATCAGAAGTCAGCGGGCAGAAGTCAGCGGGTTCGCTATCCGTAAACAAATGCAACTGCTTGCTGCTTGCTGCTTTCTGCTTTCTGCCTTCCATCTCCCGATCCCCCCATTTCTTGAGCGTATTATGCACACTCGAGCCGAAGCTTTCGGGTGCGGATATCCGACGCGGAAGTTTTTTTATGTATCCGTACTCGTACTGCCGGGGGCAGCGACCGTAGGTCTGTAATTGCGAATAGGAGATAGCCACGAAAGAAGTATGCCATTATTTCCTTTCGTTAGTTAGGCAGCTTCTCTCTGCTGCACGGCTTCCGAAACCGTAAATTCGATTCGTGGAGGCATGGAGCTGTTGTCGTACACTGTTACAGGTCTATCTTCCACGGTGAACTTCGTAATACGATTATCGGTAAGACGCAACGACCACACACCATCCGTATTCGATACTGCAAAGTATTCGCTCAGTTCTTCCGGAATGCTTTCGGGATGTATGACAACTATATCTTTCTCCTGTGACGGCTCACCCGGAACAGTGAATGAAATACGAAATCTGTCTACGTTCGCCAATGTCACTTCCTGATTTCTCTCTATCGTTCGACGGTCCACAACTGTCTTTTGGCGATACATATCTAAGATATCTATGGAAACAGGTGTACTGCCCGACGTTTCGGTTGTCTGCATAGGCAGAACATCCGGTGCCTCTCTGTCCGATGGGGACGAAGAACTCTCCGTACGAACAAAAGAGAAATACTTGCCCCTCTCTCCCGGCACCCACTCGCCGTCTTGACGCACAGAATTGCGAACGTAGATTCCCCGTATGTCCGCACCCGGTTTTACTATCCATTTACTCTGATAATCTTGGTCTATGGTCACTCCTTCTATTTTCGGCCAATCGGCTGTGGTATCGAACACGGCCTCTGCGGTCTGCCCATTTTTGTAATAGAACGTCGCTCGCATCATGGGTGCTGTAAGCGTGAGAGACGGATCCGGTCCTTCCAGTACTTCCCACGTGTGCCATTTCTTTTCAAAGAGTATATGCCGTTGTATTTCTTGCGTTTCACCGTTCTCTTTTTCCCACAACAAAGACCCGTCGTGAAGAATTTGAAACGTACCTTCCCATCCTTCTCCTTCTCGAGTGTAATGACCTTGCATTCCTTCCATTGGAGTGAGCTTGTAAGCCGATGCATAACGCTCTTGCTGCGATACTACTGTCGGCTGTGGCTGAGGCTCCGCACCGACATTGAGCACATACGTCTCTCCCGGAATACGCGACGTTAACGGATTGTTTGTAAATTCAACGTGATCTATGTCGTTAAAATGTTCCGGTTTGATACGAATATCATGTCCACTCACTCTGGACATGGGCGAAAGGGTAACCCACTCTCCATTTTGCCATTCGGTGACCGCATAATCCGATTTGTATCCGCTTTCTATTTCAAGATACTCACGAAGCGGAGCGAAAGCGTTGCGATCTGACGTATTGAAATTCCCTGCTTCCACTACAGACCCATCTCGAAGAACAATACGAACCTGCATACCCGGGTTCGGAAAAAACATCTTCTTTGACGTATCTTCCAGCGTGGACACTCGGAATGTTCTTGGAGGTATATCTTCCACATCTATATGTGTTCCTTGCTGCTCAATACCGAGAAAATTTTTCTGATACGTATAATAATGCCCTGCGGGGGCTCCTTCTATTTTCCACTCCACGAGATCCGGCACATTGGGATTCGTCCGATACACGAGCCTTCCTCCTCCCGGTAAGGGGAAAGGACTTCTGGCATTCGTAGCATCTGTTTTACGGAATGCCATTTCTTGTCCGTCCGGAAGCACAACGTAGATTGTTTCGTTTGCGTACAGGTTCATACCCTCCTTGCGGTCGGACTCCGTTGCCTCGTACCACTTCCACTGTCGTCCTTCACCTGAAAATCTGAAAATATGCGGCCCCTTTTCTACACCGCTCGGACTCGTACCACCCTCCCAATACACGGTACCGTCACTCTGCGTAAAGTATCTGCCGGTATACCCTTCTCTGGTATAATGGGATCCGTCAGGGCTGATAGCGAGATTCAAGTGATCCACCCAGTGACGAATAAGGTTCATGCTTCGCTTATTTTCTGCGGTCATATTTTCCAAACCGTCATTGCTATCCACAAGAGCCAGTTCTATGGCGTCTATGGAACTGGCGTAACGCCTCCAACGCTCATGCGACCTGTTGAGAGGAACAAAGCTGTTCCTTCGCGCTTGAATCTGGGAGTAGTTCTCTCTTATTTTTGCGAGAGCACTGTCAAATTTCGGTCGCAGCACTTCTTTGTAGTAATCACTGTTTGCATAAAAAAGCCAGTTTTCCCCCGGAATCAGCCACCCTCTCCTGGGAAGCTGCCGTATTTCTTCTTGGACTCCCACGCAGTCAAACTCCGTATGCTGCGCGAGGAAATCACCATACTGCACAATTTTTCTGTATTCCACGTCCCGTGGTCCCCAACCGTAATCTGCTTCATGCAGATGAGAAATCAGTTTCACTGTTTTATCCACTACGTCCGCATACAACGCTTCTCGTTGCTCCGGCAATACTTCTGCCTCGGGAGTGGCTCTGACTCCCGGTATCTGTTCACGCAAACTCAAGTAGTAGAGATTGCGCAGTGGTACGCTTCGTTCCGATTGCTCGGGCAGCAGTCCTTCGGGGAGCTCGACGTTAAAGAGTCCCCTTTGACCTTCCACCATTTGTCGACGTGTTCTGTTAAAACTCTCGGTACCACTTGGTACGGAAAATGAACCCGGGTGGTAGCCACCTGTGTATCGCGTTCGAGTACCCGTACTGCGCGCATCCAAAGTGCCGCGAGCTTGTGCGAGTATTTTTTGCGTTTGAGATTCATGTTCGTCCAACTTCAACGCATCCAGACGCTGGTTGAAAATTGTCAGACCACCGAAGTCTGAAATCTTTTGTTGCCAGTTCGCATCTTCCTGCTCCATTTGCGCACGCAGTTGCACCTGCTCCAATGTGGAGAGATTCGGGAGTTGTTTCCACATGTTATCCTGTGCCACTTTCCATTGCCTGTACTCTTCCTGCAGCTGTATGTAGCCACCCTCTCGTTGATGCTGTGCATAAATAAATGCCGCCTCACGCATGATGCGACGCATAACCGGCTCATCGATATTTGTTTCGTCGAACCATCCTTCGTCTATACGACCTTCTCTGAATTCCGACCACTTTGCATCGCTATCGTTGGCATCTTCGAACATGCGCGCATACACATACGGTGCGATGACTTTTTCGTAATCCTCTCGGAAGAGATCGTTCGTTTCCAACATGAAACTGTAGGGATCTTCGTTACCCATGACTTCGTGTACAATTTCAGGATGTGTTTGAGAAAGTCCCGTAAGTTCCTGCATGAACATGGTAAGCATGGCCTTCTTACGAAGGTGGCGCTTGTTGGATTCGGCATCCGTATAGAACAAATCCGTCACCAGTGTATTGGACGCCGCAGCCACAGTATCTCGTTCGTCACTGTCCACTATTCTGCCCGTGCCCATCATAGCGAGAACCGGCATGGGAATATCTGTCAAAAATTTTCGCTTATCATACTGTTCCCCGATAGCGGTAACACCGTGCACAGCGAGCACCGCTCCTGCAACGACAAGCCCACCGGGCCCCATGCTGATGCTGGGAGCGAGAATTGTCACAAGGGCACCTGCGGAGCTCGCCGCAATATTGACAGTCTGCAATGCCTCCAAGCTATCGTGATGCTGTTCGAACATACTCAGCTCTATGGAGAGTTCCGTTTCGCGGTGTGTAAACACCAATTTCTCTTCCGAGCCGCTCACCGTAAAAATAGAACGTCCGGTGCTGTCTTTCGCTCCACGCAACATCGTTGAAACATCGTTGCGAACCTGTGCGTGTTTCTTCACCATGGCGTTGTACTCCATAACGTCGTAAATCACGGCACCGATTTCCGCTATGCCACCCACGACGTAGAGTGATTTACTCAGCAGAGATGCGCGACTTAAGGTATCGAGCTGATTTATGAGGTAATTCATGGAACGCGGGCTTTGTGCCACTGCCGGAAGCCGTCGCACTATTGCGCCCAGCCGCGCACCCGCATTCGGGTGCATACCTGCTACTTTCTCCAGAATCTGCGAGGAAAGTGCATTGGTTGGAATAGTGTCTCCGAGACCGAATATGTACCTCGCTGTGCTCTGCACCGCCTCCAGCCCATGTTCGTGGGTAGCGGCAACGCGCAGCGCATCGAGAATATCGTCCGTACCGTCGGCCAATGTTTTTATGACCGCATGATCTCCAAACAACTTTACCGCATCATCGACGTTATCTACCAAACCTGCTTCCGTTCCGCGAAGAATTGCACGGTCCACCATCTCCAGTGCTTCGTCCGTATACTGTTGTGAAAGTCTTGCGCGAATAGCCGTGCGCATGTTGCCGGTGGAAAGAAGCTCGGAAGACTGCACTCCCGCACGAGTGAGATCGTCTATTGCTTCCGGTGCGGCAGAAAGGATATCTGCGGGACGAAGACCTGCTTTATACAACGTGCCCGCATCTTTCCCATTTTCCAGGAACGACTCTATGTGCATGGTACGCATGTATTCGTCACTTAAGCTGTTGATGCTCTTACACACATGTCCCATATCCGCACCCGCATTCACAAGGTCGTCTGCGGTATTATTTATGAGAAGCTGCGCGATATTTTTCGTACGCAACGCATCGTCCGCGTCGTCGAGAGCAGTCAGCGCTCTGCATACATCTTCGAGACTGTGCCCCGCAGCCAAGGCATCGTCTGCGGTGGCACCGCTTACGCGAAGAATATCGTCTATGCTTGCATTTCCCGATGCGATGAGTTTTTCCAAATCATTGATCTCCGTCACCGCCGCATTGACATTTCGTACCGGAGCAGCGTCTCCTATCTTGTCCTGGAATACATTAATACGGGAACCTTCGTACTCTTTTAGCCCGCGCATCCACTCGGGCGCGTCTTCCAAATTTGCTTTTCGTATGGCGGTCTGAATACGTCGTGCCAATGCGTCTCTTTCCGAAGCTATGGCAGCAATGTCTCGTTGCGTAAATCCGCCTGAACGTAATGTTTCAGGATGGCTATCCATCACTCCGTGCATGGTATCCAGTTGTCTCCAATGATCTATGGCACTTTGAATACCTGCAGGAGTATTCCCGCGAAGAGCAAGTTGAGCACGATAACGCTGCACTACACGAAGAGGTCCCCATCGATTCCCTACAGTGTGCAAGACAGCTCTGCCCTCTTGAGTAGCCAACTGCGACCCAAGCACCACCGAATCTCTCGTGAGCATTACCGGCCACGCGGCTGCACGTGCAATCGCAACTTTTAACGATGGAAATGCCAGCTCTCCGCGAAGAATTGCACGCCACATCGTGGTAGTAACCACGTATGCCACACCTGCTTCTCCGTAGACATATGCAAGATCTCCGTTAGATACATTGCCTTGTGACCACTCCAAAAACTTGGCTCCGAATTTGGCAGGAACTGTGAAACCGTCCGTTGCGGTTTTGACAACAAATTCACCTCCCTCTGCAACAAAGATGTAGCCTTTGTCTTTCAGGACTTCAAAGAAACCACCATGATCTTCGGCGTTCGCCAAGGAAATCAGTAAATCCTTCCCTGCGATCACAACATCCGTACCTTCTTTTACAGTATCCACTGTCTGATCCACCGCACCCTTGCCCACATTGCCCGCAACATCCACCACCTCATTTGCAAACGGCGAACTGCGCAGCCACGCATTGAGACCGATGGCACTTATGGCGCCCGCGCCGAGTGCGACAATCAACTGACCCAAACGTCGCACGGCACCCGGATTTTCTTTGCTTCCCCACACCTTGTTCCAAATAGCGAGCGCAATGCCTGCGCCTGCTGCACCGGCTATACCGAGTCCGATCTTTTTCTCGATGGATGCATTCTTGATATCCAGCTGTAATTCTCGGATTTCCATACCCGCACGCTGTGCAAGATCTGCAAGATTCGCTTCCATTTCCAATGCTTTGGCTTTTGCCTCCAAAAAGTCTTTCTGCTGCCTCTCCAAATCCGCCAGCTTCTCTCCCGCTGCGGTGCGCAGCTCCGACGTGACGGTATCTATGGCGTTTTGCAGCACCACTCTTCCTGCTTCTATTATTCGTCCTCGCTCCGCTTCGGAAAGTTCTTGGAGCTCCTTTTCTTGTTCCAAAAGAAGAAGAGCACGTTTTACCCTGCCCACACGTTCCACGCGGGGGTCCGCCGTACCTTGCTCCACGCTCTCCAAAAGAACCCGCAATTCTTCAGTCCCTTTTTGGGCTGCTGTCTGAAGAGAAGCAGGTGATATTTCGTTGGCTACGGGCATGCATATTAGGCTGCTAATTTTTTGTCGGAACCGTCGTTCGGAGATGCGGATGCATCGTGAAAACTGGTAACTGTTTCACGCAAAGTTCGCCAAACTTGGCCGGTTGCTCTGGCAAGATTGTTCGTGACGAGTCTTGTGGAATTCCCCGCAACTGAAAGAACCTTTCCTGTCTGTGTATCCACATGATGAATTCCGCTCGCCACACGGTCTAACCCCGACTGAGAAGTGGCAGTTGCATCGTTTGCCGATATGTCTTTTTTTCCTTCTTCAGCCATGTGTGTGTTTGTGTCGGATGTACGGTGAGCCTACGGAGTGGTAGGCACGGGAGCGCTGGCAGCAGGCTGCACATACGTAAACAGAGCAGAGCGTTTCTGCTTTTCTTCCGGCTTGGTAGGATCTGTAAAGTATTCAAATTCCACGGTCTTGTTTACAGTGGCACCCGAAAGTTCACCTGCAATACGTGCGAATTCCGCATCTGTGACAAATGCACTGCTTGTGGTAATACCGAGCAGCACCGCCACATCCAGCATACCTCTGCGACGAGTCACAGACTGTATGGCAAGAGATGGCAATGCACCCAATTCAAACGTGCTTCCTCCCACCGCAAGACGAATAACAGGACGTCCGCTGTTTGTGGTTCGCTCCAAACGCACGCTGTGACCTCCCACCGTAATGGGGGCACCGCGAAGTTGGAATAAATCCACATCTATGAGACGAGGGTCGTTCACATCCACATTGGAACCATTGTTTACTGAATCTATGATCTCCTGCACACGAGGCGCTACCGGTCTGCGAGCCTGACGGTCGATGCTTTCTGCCTGTGCCTTTTTACCCGCATAGTTCGTAAGAGCTATGAGTCCTCCCACGCCCAGAATACCCACCATAATTCTACCCAGAATACTCTTTGGCTTCTGCAGGGCTTTTTTCGCGAGAATACCGATACCCACCGCACTCAAAAGTGGCACGGCCACGGCCATAACACCATTAAATGGATGCTTCTTAAACTCATCACTCACACGTCCGAAGTAATTTGTCACAATAGATGGAGCTGCCGCTACCGTCTCGCCCAGAAACTGCTTTCCTTCATCCGCCTTATCGCTCAAGACACCGCCTGCCCGCTCTATAACGCTCGGTGATTCCAAAGCGGCAAGACGGTCTTGCAGACCCTGCAATTCAAGACGTAGTTGCGCCTGCTCAGGTGTTTCGGAACCGGAAGCAAGATTTTGCTTAAGCGCATCGAGTCGTTCCTGCACTCTGGCAAGAAGTTCCTTTTGACGCGGGAGCTTACCGCGATCCACGTTCTGCAGCATATCGCGCAGTTGACGCAAGCGCTCAACGGTAACGTTCTGGGTTCCCAGAACTTCCTGAACGCGAGACTCTATATCCGCACCGTTCTGCGGAGCAGAGCTTGGTGCTTCTGGAGGTGTAGCCATAGGTGTATGTGGGTATTTTCCTAATAATTATAGCATAATAATGACAAAAAAACCATACGTTTCCTTATCCGAGCTCCATTTTCTGTTTGGTACTTTTTGGGAGTAAGACTTTCTCCTGTTACTTTTCTAAGATGAAAAGAATTTTTCTTTGAATCCCCCTTACCCTCCTAACAGTACCGCATTTTCCTGCCCTCAATGGCGAGGAAAATTTGTCTTGTAATTACAAAACGAAAACCCGTCAGCCGCACCTGTCTGAGAGTGCTTCCTTTTGTCATGGTGAGGTGCTCGACTGATCCTTCGAGGCTCTCTTCGCTTGCAGCTCCGTTCGCACCTCAGGATGACAGTCGAGCCTCGAACCATGCACGAGCCTGCCGGCAGACAGGTGCGGCTGACGAAGTTTTTGGGCACTTTTTCTAAAAAAGTGCCATAATAAAAGAAGTGAAGATTCTACTCAGATGTGGTGTTCTTTACTATGTGCAAAAGAAAAACATGAAGTAAGAAGCCTTTGTGGAACTGTATTTCCTACCTTGGTAGAAAATGCCCAAGAATAATAAATCTATGAACAACTACGTACGAGCTATTTTCTCCCAGCCGCCTCCTGCGGCAGGTTTCCATTCATCCAACGGTCTTGCGTCGGAAAGCAATGCGGGAGTACCCAAAAAACTCTTCACATCTTCTACAAGCGCCAAATTATTGTTCCATTCCAGTACTCCTCTGCCGCCTTCTCCTATATAGCGAAAATGGCCGAGCATCGTCTGATTGTTCGTGCTGCGCAGAATACTCACACGAGGGTGCGCCTGCACCTGCGCGATGAAATCTGCAATTTGCGCAGGGGTTTCCGGACGATTGAGCGGCAACGAAACATCATCTCCCAATACGAGGTTTTCACCCGCACCCACCACGGTAACTGACTTCACAGTTGACGGAAACTCGGTAAGAACCGTCTGTAATGTGCGCCCTTGATCTGTGACGGGGTCACCGTTTTCATTCACGCTGTCGCGTGGGACAGTCAGTTTTCCGTCCGCTCTGGCAAAGCTGTATGCCGTACCAAATTCCACAGCCTTTATCGTCCCTGCTGCGCCCCATACACTCGGCTGAGCGGGAGTACCTGTAATACGCAGTTTCAGAGCATTCGTTTCCTCTTCCACTCTGTTTTCCACAATAAGATTCGGATGAATAAGATCTCTCATGGCCACTACAATTTTCTTCTGTTCCGTTTTGCCGAGGTCCGGATCTCCGCCGTGCTCGGCTTCCGTAAGATTACGGATAAGCAGTGAGGAGGACTGCACCGTATCTCGCAAAATGGCAGTACGAACCGCCTCCGTAAATTCCTCGGAGGTTACGTTTCCCTGCGCATCTTTCGGCATGTGCTTCTGTTTCAGCTCCACGAATACCTCAGGATCAAACCCCTGAAATTCTATGAACGGCCTTCCTTTTTTCTTCTCTGCGTTTATAGCCATGTAAATGCGCTCTTCCACTTCTATCTGCGTGCGCTTCTCACGAAACTTCGGAGCGAACCGTGGCATAAACGGCAGGTTTGCCATAGGCAAAAAATTCTCAAGCATTGCCGGAAATTCAAGCCCAAGTAATGCCAATTTCTTCAGCTGATTTACAAACGCCACACTTCTGGTCGGGCCCATTTGTTCCAAGCGATCTCCGCCGCGACGGAAAAAATCTCCTACCGCATTTGGAGTGTTTATCACACGCTGATACACGCGCTCAAATGCATTGCCCACTTTATTGGAAACTCCGGGTTGCAAATGACGAGAGACAATTTGCAACAATTCCGCACGACCTTCGAGCAGCTGTAATCTGCGATTGATATCTCTGCTTTCAACCAATTCCCTGAGTTCGCTCGGCTTCAGAAGTTCCCGCACACGCACGGCGAGCTCCCGCTCTTCTATTTGTGACAGCGTAAGAGTTGCGGGGTTGTTTACTATTTCGCGGGCGAGTTCCTGTAAGTCATGCAGTGTTCTGCCCGCCACGATTTCACGAAATCGCAGTACTTTCTGAGCCTGTGCCAGTGGCCTGCTTTCTTCTATTTTTGTACGGGAGTCTTGCAGCCACTGTGCTTGATCCGGAGACGGAGCACTGCGGCTTGGGCCCGTGGATATTCCTGGTGTTGCCATAAGAAAAATTAGGTCGTGGCTTGGCCACTGGTGGCACGAATAGTGCGTGTACCTGCGGTGAATTCCACCGTGGCGTCTCCCCCGTTCGTATTTTCCGCTATGGCTCGCTGCAGATGACCCGTAAGTTCCACAAGTGTAATGATTTCACCCGTATTGAACCGCACTTCTATTTGGCCGGGATCTGTCGCATTCTTCGGAGTAAGTGTATCGAGAGTAATGCGGGTGTTTGGGTCTGTTTTATCCGTAAGAACAAACTCCTTTCCGCCTCGTGTCACTTTTCCAAGCGTCAAGCCTATGCCGGCACCGGCAACATTGAGTGAGAACTCGGGCCTTCCTTCCATGCGCATTGGCTGGTTGAGGTTCAGTCCCGAAATGCCGAAGAGATTCTCCTGAATTTCAGCTTGCTGCTGTTGCTCGGGAGGAGCGTTGGGATCCGGTACTATTTGCGGTACGCCTTCTTTAAATACGATGCGCGGACGATCTTGCACCCTTCGTTCCGAAGGGGGAACAGACGCCCATTGGCTGTATGCGGAGCGGTACTCCACTTCCACGTCTCTTGGCGGCTGTGCGATTTTCAGCTGTGCGATAGTTTGTCGCTGTGCTTCCGTCAGACCTTTGATCTGCTCCTGGAAACGCGCGTCTTCCACCAGTCCCACACGGAACGGGAATTCCTCCAGACGAGCAATGAACATGCTCTTGAGGAAGGATTTCACATCGTCAAAGTTAATGCCGAGAGAACGAAAGAGTGACTCTGCCTTTTGTACAATAGGACCGAGTTGTTCGTTTTCACGTGCGCGATCCAGCCCTCTGTCCAGCGCGGCACCGACACGGTCTAAAGGAGACAGGCGAAACCTGTCCAAATATTCCTGTACGGCGTCCTGCTCGTCGGCTATGTCTCCCGCAAGATGTGCGAGATCCAATTGTGCGGCATCTGTCTGCTCTATGGTGTCTTCCAATCCCTGTATGAGTGCTTCAGGCGAAACGGGTACTCCTTCCGTGCTGCCGAGGAGCTCCTGTTCTATGTTCTGCCATGCGCTCTTCTCGTTTCCTTCCGTATTCGCATGTGCCGTGCGTGCAACTTCAAAAGCGGTGGCAAGAGAGTCCAATGCCTGAGATGCCGCAGTGGCATCCGGTGCGGACTCAGCGGATTCCGCCTGTACCTGCGGCTGCTCCACCGATTGTCGTAAGCTGGCGAGCTGCGCTTTTATACCCTCGAGAGCATTCATGCGCTCATTTTGCTCGGGGTTTTGCTGTGGTCCCTGGGAAGGACGATTTGGAGTAGCCATAAGGAAAGGGAGAAGATTTGCGAAAGTTATTTGGTAGCACCCGCTACGTAGGACTTGGCAGATTTTGTAATGAAGGAGAAGTATTTCTGCACATGCTCGGTCCATGGAATTTGCTGTGCCTTCACAAGAATCTGCTCCAGCTTGGCAAGCTGCTCAGGATTCATTTTGGGAAGACTTTGAGTCCAGTACTCACGTTCGGCAGAGGTGAGAATGTTACTCTCGGAAATAAGAGCTGAAATACGTGCTGTGTCCATATTGTTTGTGTGTGAAAAATTCTTATCATTATAGCAGAAAGTAACTCCTGAAACAAATCTCTGCAAAATGCTTTCATCTCTGCTACCCTAGTTTCTGCTAACTATTCACTTTTCACTTTTATGAATATCCAACATTTTGAGAAAGGTTTTCACTACTCGGATAAAGAGCTGCTCCTTGTGGCTCGAAAAATCGGAAAGCTTGCAACGTACTGCAGACGCGTAAAAGACGAAGGCTCTTACATACGCGTGGAAGCGGAAAGACGAAATACGAAGAAGCAAAACGACACCATTAAAATGATGATTACGGTGGAACTGCCATCCAAAACTTTGCGCTCCGAATCTCGCAAAGCAACGGTGGAAGAAGCGGTGGATCGCTGCACGGAAAAATTGGTGCCACAGCTGCAAAAGTACAAAGACCTGAATACTCAGCGAGGACGCGTACAGGTGGGACGCAAAAAATCCCGCAGTGCCAAATAATTCTATGCTGAAAAAATTCATCGCCAGTCTCGGCCTCTGCTCCGTTGCACTCTCCATGACGCTTCCTGCATTCGCCGCGACAGGAGATGTTGTGAGCAATGACAGTGTTCCCCCTACTCCCGTTATCAGCGGTCCTTCGGACATTGCGGTGGGAAGAACTCTGGTGCTGGATGCTTCGGCATCTGTCGGTATGGGAGAGAACGTAACATATCGCTGGTACAGAGATACGCTTCCTCAGCCCATCAGCAGAACCGTGGAAGCCGTGTATACGCCGGAGAGAGCCGGTATTACTCTCATTCGCTTGGTGATTAGCGGTACGATAGACGGTGAAGTGGTGGAAGCGGAAATTCAAAAAGCAATCACGGTGTATGAACGCAAAATCGTACTGATAGCCGACAACTCTATTCCGGCTGACAAGCTGAAAATTCACAAAGATACTGCCGGAGATGCCGGAGTATTCCTTCGAATTTTGCAGCCCGAAATAGTAGGGACGCCTCTTGGAACGGAAGAAGCGTTGGTAAAAATGATAAAAGACCAGCTTACCGCTCTGAACGGTGCGGAAGTCATCGTGCTCTGGTCCGAGGGTATTACGGGACTGCAGGCACTCATGCGGGCGGTGGAAGAAGACACCGAGCGCATGCAAAGCATAAAGAACCAATCCATTGTTCTCATTACGGACAGAAGCCTGCAGACGTTGGGTCGCACGGCCCGCGGACCGTTCTCCGTACTCAGACCAAAGCAGATTCTTGTCACGCGGCGTGCGTCCATAAACCCTCTGATTTCGTCTGAAAGTACGGAGCAGTTTATTGAGGAACTGGAAAAAAGAGATATCGATCACCTGATTGTGGATGCCTCCACCACAGGGCTGCGTCCGTGGAATCTGCTCTCCTCTCTCGTGAACTACATGCTGACACACGGAGTCTCCAGTCAGACGGTCATACTGCTTCTTATGCTGCCTGTTATCGCCATGATTCTGGCATTCTTAAAACAGGTGATAGGCGTTACGACATTCGGACTCTATACGCCGTCCATTGTCGCTCTGAGCTTTCTTGCTCTTGGCTGGCCCATTGGTCTTGTGTTCCTTCTGTTCATTCTGACAACGGGATACGCGACGCGGTCGTTCATGCGCAGATGGAGACTGCTCTATGTCCCCAAGGTAGCCATTATCATCACTGTCGTGAGCATCACGTTGCTGCTACTGCTTGGCCTCGGAACACTCTTTAACATCGTCCTCGCACGCGACACTATCTTCGTGTTGCTCATTATGTCCACGCTGGCCGAAAGCTTCCTGAACGTAAAAACGGAAGAAGGTTTGTACAGTGCGGTGCTCGGAACAGGCGAAACTATTCTTGCCGCACTGCTCTGCGTGTTCATCGTGCAGTGGCCGTGGCTGCAGTCTCTTGTTCTTGCTTATCCCGAACTTATTCTCTTTACCATAGCAGTGGATGCGGTTCTCGGCAGATGGACCGGGCTACGCCTTGTTGAGTACTTCCGTTTCCGCGAAGTCTTCAAAAATCTGCAGGAAGAGTAAATGTTCTCCTTTTTCTCCAACCACGGCGTTCTGGGGCTGAATGCTCGCAATCTGTTGTACGTGAAACCTTTCAACCCCCGCAAGGCGGTTGCATTCGCAGATGACAAACTGAAAACCAAAGCATTCCTGGCTGCGAGAGGAGTGCCGACCGCAAAGATTTACGCACGAATAGAAAACAGAGATCAGCTCAGAGAATTCGACTTCGGCCAGTTGCCCAACGAGTGTGTGCTCAAGCCGAATTACGGATTCGGCGGAGAAGGTATTCTTATTCTCAGAGGTCGCAAAAACGGCGTGTTTCTGCGGAACGGAAGAGTACCGATTACCGATGAGGAAATTTCGGAACACATCGAAGATATTCTCGACGGCATGTTCTCCGTAAACGGACGACGAGACACTGCTTTCTTCGAACAGATTCTTACGTCACATACCTGCTTCGCACGATTCCGCCCTGTTGGCCTTCCGGATATCCGTATCATTGTGTTCAACTTGGTACCCGTCATGGCGATGCTGCGCATACCCACCAAAGAAAGTGAGGGCAAAGCAAACATTCACCTCGGCGGAATAGGCATAGGAATAGATATGTCCAAAGGCATTACCACGCATGCGGCACAGTACCACGGCATGATAGCCGAACTGCCGCACGGAGGATCTCCCGGTGGCATACAAATTCCCTACTGGGATAATATTTTGCTCATCTGTTCACGTATTCAGCAAATTACCAATATAGGATACCTCGCAGTGGATATCACAATAGACGAGCATATGGGACCCGCACTTTTGGAGGTAAACGCACGTGCCGGACTCATGGTGCAGGTAGCGAATCTTGCGCCGTTAAGAGCACGACTGGAGCGCGTAAAAGGCATAAGCGTCAGCTCACCCGAAAAAGGTGTACGCATAGGACAAGATTTGTTCGGAGGAGAAAAGATATCGACTGTGACAAAAGAGGGAACGTCTTCCAAGCCGATACTCGGCACACACGAAACGATTGTCATAAGCGGCGACGGCACAAACATAGAAGTTCCCTGTCTTATTGCCCCCGAACGAGAACGCACCGTATTCACACCCAAACTCATAGAGAGTTTGCAAGGCAAAGGTGCACTGGAAGTGGAAGACGAAAAAGAGAAAACCTACAGAGTGAAATTTACTCTGGGCAACAAGAAGTTGCAGACCCTCATAGGAGTCGGAGAAGTATGGGGTGAAGAACGTGCCATGATAGGACGACGAGATCTCACGGGATTTCTCATAGATCCTTCCAAAGGAATAACATCTTCCACAAGCATGAAAGCGTCTGTGAAAGCAGATGTGCGGGCGCTGGATAAAATGCTCTCTCAAATAGACAGAGATCTGCTGCTTTTAAAGCACTTAAAACCTGTGAATCTGGAAGAGGAACGCGCGCGTTTGGTGCAGGACAAAAGATACAATCCCATGTTTCAGTATCGTGAACCGGAAATCGATTTGGATGAAGCGGAACGAAAACTTCAAAACAGAATAGAAGACTCGTCCGGTCTGGGCATTCTGCTGGAAAAGAAGAGGCAGGAGCTGCTCATTCGCATAGAACTGCTGCGCTCTCGGGGGGATGCCACTCGTTTTACGCAACAATCTCGAGCACTCTACGGTGCTCCCACTTCCGCACTTATTCACGATGCGGAAGCAGCGCTTCGTGAAAGAATGGCATGCGAACTTCCTACACCAAAAAAGGAGTTGCTCACCGCAACCGAGGTACAGAAAATTTTTGCGAAAGCGCTGGAACGCTACAGCCTCCATGACTGGCAGGCAACGGTTCGCCCAAAACTGGTTGCGGACTGCACGGTGGGAGGGCGCCACATCTATATTCGGGCATCCGCGCTATTCGAGGAAACGCACGTGGAAGCTCTTATGGCACACGAAATAGAAACACACATACTCACGGCAGAAAACGGGTCTCATCAGCCTTATGCAATCTTCCGCAACGGATGTGCGAACTACTTAGATACGCAGGAAGGTCTGGCGATTTATAATCAGAACAGAATTTATGGTCCGTTTCATGAAAAGAGATTCAATCCTCCTCGCAACCTTCTCGGACTCGCCTTCGGCCTGGAACACTCATTTGCAGAGACCCGCAGGTATTTAAAAGAAGAGCTGGGATACGGTGAAGAGAAAGCACTCAATCAAGCCATATCCATAAAACGAGGGTTGGGAGACACATCACATCCGGGAGGATTTACCAAGAGCTTGGTGTACTTCCGCGGCTTGCGAGCAGTGGAGCAATTCGTACGGAACGGCGGTGATTTAACTCGCCTCTACGTCGGAAAGATTGCCATGGAAGACTTGGCCATGGTGGAAAAAGTACCGGAGCTGCAAAAACCGCTACTGCTTCCTGAATTTCTACGGAAGAAAAAGGAAGATGCCCCTAAAAAGGCAACACCTAAAAAAGAGAAGGCAAAGAAGAAATCTGTAAAGAAGGAGGTGGAAGCAGATGCGGAAGAATAACGGTTACTGCTCCCAATCTATTCTGTCCATAGAGTCCACTGTGGTCATCCATGTTTGTCCGGATGCAAACACCAATGGTTTCTCGTTTTCATCCGTAAACACATACGGATCATTCACGCCGGTTTTCGACCATGCCGCGGGATACACACGACCGGACCTAAATAGCAGAGCACTTCCTTCACCCTGTACGCCCACAGCCAATCGACCGTACGGACCCACTTCTTCGACGGATGTCTCCAGAATAAGAACGTTACGCGGAGTCGCTTCACTGAGTATCCCGCCATTCGTACGAATATACTTTTGCTTCCATGGGTCGTAGAGATATTCGACGTTGTATTTGGGGCTGAAGAAGTTGATGGAAATTGTACTGGCACCGGATCCTGCTTGTGCACGACCGGTTTTATATGGTGGCCAGTGCACTTCCGTCGCTTCCGTTACTTCTGAAAGAAGTTTCTGAAAAGACTCTTGTGTAAGGAAAGCATCGTGTGGTGCGGGAATGCCATCTTTGCGCATAAAGTAGGTATCTCTATACACACCGTTAAACGCGGTGATAGTCTCGGATGTCTCGGTACGGTCCAGCGCTTCGGGGCTTCCTCCAATGTGGAAGAAAATGGATGTCCACGGCAACGTTCCGTCCAGGAAATACGAACGCAGAGAGCGTACGGGACCCACTTGATCCGGCAATTCCGATGAATCGTACAATGCGATAAATCTGGATATGTATCCCTCCACAAAAAATTCTTCGATGAGCAGAGCATCTGCCAAGCCTCGTTGATGCGGACGCGCATCTTCATGATTTTCTATCATCACTCCCGTAAGTACTTTCTTAGTATTTCTCCATGGCAAGAGACTGAGACGAGAAAGGCTCTGATCCACGGAAGAGCGTACTCCGTGCACTAAAGCACCTGCGTCCGGTGCTTGAGTATTTTCTGCGTAGCGAATTTCCGCCTGCGGAATAGCCAACACATACAATGTCAGAACGTAACCGCAAAAAATCGTAACCGCAAAAACGAGTCCCAGAGCCATGCGAGCTAATGTTTTTTGTGTCATGGACACTGAGAAGTACGGGAAACGAGATTAAGAGTCTCCGGAATCGCTCCCTGCTGATTTCTCTGAGCTTTCTCCTGCCGGAGCTTCTGCATCTGTCGATGCCTCGGTCACTGCTGCTTCTTCCTTGCGCTGCTCCTGCACTACCGCCAAGACGAGATCTGACTCTTCTGTAATCTCCACTCCTTCCGGTACAACAATATCTGCAACGGTAAGAGTGGTCTGAAAGTCCACAAGACCGTTTAACGATACCTCCAGATCGTGAGGAAGGTTGCTTGGCATACAGCGAACGTTCACATGATCGCGAGTGGTAACAAGCACACCGTTAAGATCTTCTACGGCAGGAGCTTCTCCCTCGAATCGAATCGGAATAGTGGCGTCTATCTCTTTCTTCATGTTTACCGCGTAGAAATCCACGTGAATAATACGATCTGATACAGGATCCACCTGAATGGCATGGAACAGAACCGGTACGGCGCCGTTTCCGGTATTCAGATTGACGATCGTGCTTTCACCTGCCAGCTGGTACGCACGAAATATCTCATTGTATACGCACTGCAGAGAGACATTTGCCTTATCGTTACCGTAGAGCTCACACGGCACCTGATCTCCGCGACGAAGATCTTTCACAGTGACATCCGTGGCTCTGGCCGTTGCTTGCAGTGGGATCATTTCCATATAAAGCCCCGAAAGGCTACGGGAAGCGTGAAAAACGGTCAACTGGTTTGGAAACAAATTATCAGTATTTTCTCCGTGGGTTTCAAGAGGTTTTTGTACCCCATTTCAGGAAATATTTCACTCCACTGGCAAGATGAGCACGTCCTACGCGTGTTGTAAGGAGAGAGAGCACACTCCCCTCACTGAGACGACGCTTCTTATCTCTTGCGTATACGGAGGGAAAATACACCACACGCTTCCCTGCCTTCCAGCATCTTCTGCACAGGTCGGTATCTTCAAAAAAGAGAAAAAATCTCGTGTCGAAACCGTGCAAGCTCTCTGTAAAAAACTGAGACGGAGTGAGAAAGCACCCGCCTACCACCCAGTCGGTATCGCGCTGCTTCTCCGGATCTTCACCCAGTTGCAGGTACCGAGCAAGTCTGGTGGGCAGCAATGAGCCCAGAGAAGTTCTTTTTGCCATGAGATCTAACGGCTTTGGAAACGAACGTGCAGAAAAACGAAGGGAGCCATCGTCGTGCATAAGTTTTGGCCCCAGTATCCCGATGCCGTCGTCGCTCTCCATTGCTTTGACCATGCGTTCCACACCGTCTTGTTGGAGAATTTTATCGGGATTGTTTATGAGCAGATACTTGCCTCGCGCATGATGCACACCGCACGCATACCCTTTGCCAAACCCGTCATTGGCAGGAGTTTCCACTATGCGTACCTGCGGATACTGCGAGAGCCTGTTTCTCAGTACGCCTATGGAGTCATCTTCCGAGTGGTTATCGACCACGATGATTTCCATTTCTTCCATGAATGACTGCTTCAGCATTTCCTGCACGCACCGAACGGTGGGTTGCGGACTTCTGAAGTTCAGAATAACGGCGGAAACGAGAGGCTGTTTCATGGCAGAGGATGGTACTACTATAGAGCTGTGAGCACACTCAAGCCATCGAAGGAAGAAAATCCGCATTTGGAAGAACTGCGTGCTCGCACGGCGAAAGCACCAAGTAGCCCCGGAATTTACCGCTGGCTGAACAAAGAGGGAGACGTGCTGTATGTGGGCAAAGCAAAGAATCTTAGAAACAGACTTACAAGCTACGTGCAGAAAAATCCGGATTCCGGCATGGGCCCCTGGAAACTCTCTCTGCTTACACGCATAGCAGACTTGGATATTACGGTCACAAATTCGGAACTGGAAGCACTGATACTGGAAACAAACCTTATTAAAGAACTCAAACCCAAGTACAACGTACTGATGAAGGACGATAAAAACTACGTGTACGTCCGCATAAGCGTGCAAGACCCGTATCCCGATGTTTCCATCGTTCGCAGACTGGAAGAAGACGGAGCCAAATACTTCGGCCCGTTTTTAAGCTCGTATCATACGAGAAAAATGCTCGACGTTCTGCAAGAAGTCTTTCACTACCGAGAAAATAAACAGGCGCTGGAAAGGCTGAACAGAGCTGCCAAAAAGGGGGAAGACGGTTCGGTGCAAGCGGCACCTTCTTTGGAATTTCAAATCGGACAATCGTGCGGTGTCGCCATGGGAAAAATCTCTCGTGAAGAGTACCGAGAACGCATACGGTCGGTCGTGGCGTTTTTTAAGGGAGATCATGCTCATGTGCTCAAGCAGGCAAAGGCAGCCATGCAGCAAGCGGCAGAAAATAAAAAATTCGAACGTGCGGCTGCACTGCGCGACGCAGTGGAATTCGTGGAAGGAATGAAAGAAGAGCAACTGGTATCGGATACGTCGGGGGAAGATACCGACACTTTCGCCGTTGCCATGAGCGGATCCAAGGCGCTCATTATGCTTCTGAAAGAACGAGGCGGGAAACTGACGGGGGAACAAAGCTTTTCTCTTCGAGGAGAACCCGACTGCGCAGCTGTCGCACTGGAACAGTTTTTACCCCAGTACTACCTCTCCGTACCATATCTGCCGGACCTTGTGGTGGTGGGTGAAGAACTGGAAGATGCACCGTTGCTTTCGAAGTGGATGAGCGAGCGCAAAGGGAAGGCGGTGGAAATACGGAAGCCCGAACGAGGGAAAAAATCCAAGGTACTGGAACTTGCCGAAAAGAATGCCGCGGAGAAAGTGCACCAACTGGAAGCGAAGTGGGAATCCGCCGCACGCAACATAGAGTCGGCACTCACGGATCTTCAAACAGTGCTCAAATTAGAAATCATACCTAAGCGCATAGAAGGGTACGATATCTCGCATCTCGGCGGCACCGAAACAGTGGGAAGTATGGTGGTGGTACAAAACGGAAAACCTGCGAATACGCAGTATCGGTCTTTTACCATACAAACGCTTCGAGAGGGAGATATAGACGACTACAAGGCATTGGAGGAAGTGCTGCGCAGACGCCTGAAATACCTTATGACCACTGTGAAGCAGGAAGAAGTCGTATGGAAATCCAAAGGCATCACGCTGGGAAAAGCACGAAAAGGAGAACAGAAAAGCATAGAAGAAATCATCGAAAAACAAAAAGAACTCAGCAATGTTGGTATCGAGTACAAAGATTTCATTGTGGCACGACATGGCAAAGAGATTGTGGCATTTGCGCGGCTCGTGGAAGCCGAAACCGTCACACCGGAAATAAAATCTCTCTGGGTGGAAGAAAAATACAGAGGAGAAAAGCTCGGTCGGCTTCTGGTACGAAAAATTCTCGGAAGAGTGAAGAAAGGAAAGATATATGTGATAATCGATCCGAACCCGAAACTGGAAGAGTATTACGCAGAAATAGGATTTCGTCATGTTCTTTCTCCTCCGGAATCTCTGCTGAAAAAGACACGCGCATTCTGCAAAGAACAACTCGATGCACGCGAAGGGCGCATACTCGTATACATCGTCTCCGAGCATAAGGCGGACGATTCGCTCGCAAGCAAACCGGATCTGCTGGTCATAGACGGTGGCAAAGGACAGTTGAGCAGTGCACTGAAAGTACTGAAAGAAGCCGGGTTGAACATACCCGTTATCGGTCTTGCCAAGCGCGAAGAAGAAATTTTTGCGCCGGGAGAAAAGAATCCCCTCCTCTTACCCAAAGACTCACAGGCACAGTTCCTGCTGCAACGCTTACGAAACGAAGCGCATCGTTTCGCAAACGAACACCGTAAAAAGCGCATGGCAAAGCACGCCATAGGTTCCGCACTGGACGATGTGCCCGGTATAGGAATAAAAACAAAGCAGGCACTGCTACTGGAGTTCGGTTCCGTGCAGCACATACAAGAAGCGAGTGACAAAGCACTGCGTACGCTCGTAAGCGACACACAGTTGCAGGCACTGAGAAAATACCTCTAGGTTTCCCGCTGATACCGTGTAACCGCAGCAGAAATTTGGCTGGCAACCTTATTGGCATACGGAACGTACTTCAGTGTCATGTCGTCTCCGCCGAGACCTTCTTTAAGGTGTACACACAATTTTCCGAAAGGGAAAATACCCCACATCTGCGTTTCTGTGCTCACGCTTCCTATATTCTCCATGTGCAGCGGTTTTATTTCTCTGCGAAACAGTGATGTTTGATCCACAATAAGAATTTTATCTGTTGTGACGTAAATAAAATCGTATGCCCAGTCTATGTAAGCCTTGAGTACGTTAAACAGTACGAAAATAATCCATAATGCAAAAAGAATTCCGACCAGCCATCCCATGGGCCAATCGTTCATCCATCCGAAAATAGCAATTGTAAACAGCACAACTGTAATGAGGATCTCTCTTAAAATAGCGAAAAGAAATGACAGTCCGTGATACCGCGTAAAGAGCACCTCGCACTCCCCTTCGTGGCAGTACGCCTGCTTGATCTTGTTTATATCGGTCTCGAGTGCGAGAAACTGCATAATACGACAGAGTCTACAATAAAATGAAAAGATCCGCATCTGCTTTTGCAGAAAAGAAGTCTCTGCCTATACTGCAGTCGTGACCTGTTTCCTTGCCCGTCCGAAAGCTCACAAGCGGAGGCGGGTCATCCCGGTAACAGGTATGCTCATTCCATCCCCGCGGCCCGTTCGTCTAATGGTTAGGACGCCAGGTTCTCATCCTGGTAACAGGAGTTCGATTCTCCTACGGGCTGCCAATCACGAAAATCCGGTTGCTGGCGCAGAACACGCCAGCCTTTTTTGGCTTCGCAGCGCAGCCTTTGCCGTTCTAAAAGAAGGTTCGAGCCGACGCGGAGCAGAAATGCGCGTAGTTCCGGCTTGTCGTCTTTCGACGCCAACTCTTTGGCTCGTACTGCGTCTTTTATGAGCATCCGGACAGGTTCGAGCCGATCCGTTCCCCCGCTTCGGTACTGCCTGATTTGTTCCTCGATCCCCGACTTGCGATGCAGCAGGTCGCTCTTCTTTGTGCGGTACTCGTCTGTCGTGAGTTCTCCTGCAAGGCGCAAGTCCAGCAGCGTCTGCAATTTTACTTCAACGTTGCTTTTATCGTCCGTCAGCAACTGCGCAGATGCTTGCTTCTCTCGCTTCGTGTCTCTGGCTTCGCCGTCGAGTTTCGCAAGCATTTTGTTGCCGATGGCATCAGGCAGTGAAAACTGTTCGACGGTTTCTTTCATCTGGCCAAAAAGCGACTCTTCCCGCGCGTATCGTTCGCCGCACGGCCCCTTTTTCTTTGTGCAGCGGTAGTAGACATGCCCTTTCTGCCTTTCGGCAGTGATCGAGCATCCACAGGAAGCACACTGCATCATGCCAAGAAATGGGTACTCGTTCTTTCTCTGTCTGTGTTTCTTGCCGCGTTTCACGAACACCCGCTGCACTTCGTCGAACAGTTTTTTGGGAACGATCGGTTCGTGTACACCTTCGTAGAGTTCGCCCTTGAACAGCATCAGCCCGCAGTAGATGGGACGCTTGAGAAGTTTTTCGACGCCGGAAAGATAAAGCGCGTTGCCGTGGCCGTTCCGCAAGCCTTCCTCCTCCAACATGTCTCTGATCTGTTTCAGTGTGTACTCGCCCGTCGAGTATGTTTCAAAGGCTTTGCGGATGAGTGGCGCCATCTCTGGGTCGGGATCTATGCCTCTGGTCTTGCGGTTGTTGATGTACCCGAGTGGCGCCACGGTCGGCCAGAGTCCGCGACGCAGTTTCTGCCTGTTTCCGCGCTTCACGTTCTCGCTTAAGTTATCGATGTAGTACTTGCTCTGCCCGAAGGCGATATTGAGCATAAATTTGCCTTGTGGCGTGCTTTCAAACCAGAACGTGGGGAACTTGAGATCAAGGAGTTTTCCGGTGTCAAGCATGTAGATGATGCGTCCCCCGTCGATGCTGTTCCGGGCGAGCCTGTCTGGATGCCATGACAGTATTCCCTGAGCTTCACCCTGTTCAATACGGGCAAGCATTTCTGCGAACACGGTTCGGCCGGGTTCTTTGGCGGTTTTGGCTTCCTCGAAGGAAGCCGCGATTTCAAGGCGTTCTTTTTCGGAATGCTCGGCCAGCTCCGCGAGCTGAGCCTCGATGGAGAGGACTTGTTTGTCCTCCGTCTCCGTGGATTTACGGGCGTAGATGAAGTACTTCATGGGGCGAACGGGGAAGGGGGAGAAATTTGCGTTTGGCCACTGACGGCAAAGGCTGCGCTGCGAAGCCAAAAAAGGCTGGCGTGTTCTGCGCCAGCAACCGGATTTTCGTGATTGGCAGGGGGGGCTGCAAAAAATCCGAACCGATCTGGGCTGCTAGCGGCGCGGCGGCTGCAACAATTCGCGCGCCCAGCCGCCCGCGCCGCCGCCGTTTTCCGAAAAACCGCCAAAGAACCCGTCCACCGCGTCGGCTCGAACCTTCTTGTGGCCAAACGCAAATTTCTCCCCATCGAATGTAATTTGTAAACAGAGGACGTTTCGACTTCTTCCAATAGGGTGGTACCCTGTTGACAGTTTTGAACTACCATCATTCAAATACTATCATTTTATGGAAGAAAAGAAAACGAAGACCAGTGGCAGGAAGGACGCAATAGGCGTGAAGATACAGGCGTGGAGAAAAAGAAAAGGATTAACGCAAGATGCGCTCGCAAAGAAAGCGGACATTCCATACACGACACTCGCAAAAATTGAGTCCGGCGTCATAAATAATCCTTCACTGCAAACAATGATGAAGATCGCTGAAGGGTTGGAAGCCTCATTAGATGATTTAACCAAAGATCTATGAACAAGGAACGACAGCAGAGGATATATGAGCTTCTGAAACGCGGTTTGAGACTTGCGGAAGACGGCGATGAGCTTCCAACGGAGTGGGCGCGTGAACTTTTCCCGCCCGAACGCCGCGAGTACGAGCTTGTTTATAACGGCAAAGAAACCGAGGAGCAGATTCTCGCCGACACAATGGCAGTTCCATTTCAGGAAGTCAGCACTTTCGGAAAAAATGGCGTTGATTGGCATAACAAGCTTATCTTTGGCGATAACTTGCAGGCGATGAAAACGCTTTTGCAAATGAAAACGGACGGGAAATTGGTGAACGCCGACGGTATACCTGGTGTTCGGCTGATTTACATTGATCCGCCATTTGCGACGAAAAAGGAATTTCGCGGTAGCCAAGACCAAAAAGCCTACCAAGACAAAATCGCTGGAGCGGAATTTTTGGAATTTTTACGCAAACGGCTAGTACTAATGCGCGAGTTACTTGCGCCGGATGGAAGTATCTATGTTCACTTGGATGAAAAGAAGAGTCACTATGCAAAAACCATTTTAGATGAGATTTTTGGAGAAAATAATTTCCAGCGCGAGATAATTTGGCGGATCGGCTGGCTTTCGGGATATAAAACAAAAGCGCTAAATTGGATTAGAAATCATGATGTTATCTTCTTCTACACAAAATCTCAAAATTTCATTTTTAACAAATCTTACATACCCTACTCCCCCGACTACCGTCGACGAGACGGCTCGGTCCCCGAAGGGAAAGGCTATCCAATCGAGGATACTTGGAATTGCTCTGAAATTGATCGGCTAGATTCAATACAAATAATGAGTTTTGCTGGAGAAAAGACAGGATTCCCAACGCAGAAAAATGAAAATTTATTGGAAAGAATAATTTCTACCTCATCAAATCCGGGCGATATTGTATTGGACGCATTCGCTGGTGGCGGGACAACTGCCGCAGTGGCGGAAAAGTTAGGTCGCCGCTGGATTGCGGTTGATGTAAGTAAACTCGCAATTTATACAACGCAAAAGCGGATGCTAACTTTGCGAAAGAATATCAGCAATACCGGCGCACCGCTCACCGCCAAGCCATTTACGCTCTATAACGCCGGTTTGTACGATTTTGAAAATTTACGAAACCTACCTTGGGAAGATTGGCGATTTTTCGCACTCCGACTTTTTGAATGCAAAGATGAGGCACATAAAATCCACGGCTTCCAAATGGACGGCAAGCGACAAGGTTCAAGCGTCCATGTTTTTAATCATTTCCAGGAAGGACAGATTAGTCCGCAAACAATAGCAGACCTACATGCAAGCATTGGAAAAGCTGTCGGAGATCGCTGTTTTATCATTGCTCCGCGCGGCGCATTCCTTTTCCAAGAGGATTATATCGAAATGGACGGCGTCCGATATTACGCGCTTCGTATTCCGTATTCTTTCATCAACGAACTGCACCGACGGCAATTTTCCGCGCTCGTACAACCGAACGACGAAATGGCTATCAACGAAACCGTTGAGGCGGTAGGTTTTGATTTTGTTCAGCCGCCGGTTGTTGAGCTTGAACTTACTACAAAAGCGCAAGCCGTGTCTGTTAAAATAAAGAAGTTTGAGAGCAAAGCGCGTCTGCGCGGAGAGGACAAAATCAGCAAACACGACGCACTCTCAATGGTGATGGTAGATTACGATTATAATGGGAAAGTGTTTGATTTGGATACAGCGTTTTATGCGAGCGCGATAAAAGATAACAAGTGGAAAATTGAGCTACCGACCAAGGAGATTAAGGGCATTGTCATGCTCGTATTTTTGGACATTTACGGCAACGAAGCGCGTATTGCGATAGATAAAGCGAAACTCATTAACAAAGGCCGCCGATTAACCAAAAAATGATTATGCCGCGACGCAATCAAAACAGCGGACGTTTCCACAATACAGATCTCGTGCTCGAGATCAGCTCGTCTGTTAATCGAAAAAAATGGGATGAGAATAGATACGAAGCATTTATTGATGAACTTTGTGGGGTCAGAGAGTACCAGAAAGACGCGATATTTTGCGCGCTTCGGTACTTGCTCGGTGGTGAGTATCGCAACTTACGAGACTTGGCCAAGAAAAATTTTGAGCAGAACGAAGTTTTGCGTGATAAGTACGGTACACAGGGCAATTTTGAACGACATTTACAATTACCGGACCAACTTGCCGCCTCACTAGACTTGGCAACTGGCACGGGCAAAAGCTATGTGATGTATGGCATTGCGGCGATCATGCTTGCTGAGGGCACGGTTGATAGAGTTTTGGTGTTGTGTCCGTCCACGACGATTGAAACAGAATTATTGGAAAAATTTGAGCTATTGGCTGGAAACGCCGATTTGCGTGATCTTTTGCCAGCAAATGCGGTAGTGAATGCTCCGCGTGTGATAAATGCCAGTGAGAGCATTGTGTCCGGCAGTATTTGTATAGAGAACTATCACGCAATCCTCGCCCATGTGCACTCGTCAATTCGCGATAGTCTGCAAGGTAAGGGGGAACGCACGCTTATTTTGAATGATGAGGCACACCATGTCACAAACGAGGTGGCGAGTAAGGCGAAGCGCTGGAAGGAATTTTTAACCGATCCGAGTTTCGTATTCCGCTATGTCATCGGCGTTTCTGGCACTTGCTATCTTGGCAATGAGTATTTTTCCGATGTGATTTATCGCTATTCGTTGCGGCAAGCAATGGAAGAAAAGTTTGTGAAGAAAGTGCAGTATGTCGCCGAAATGCCGCGGACGAGACAACCGGAAGAAGAAAAGTGGCAATTAGTAATGAATCGCCATGAAGAGCTCCAGCGCAAGTTGAAATCGCATAAATTACGTCCGCTGACCATTGTCATCACGAAAGACATTCGTGGTTGTAAGGATGTAGCCGAGAAATTCAAAGCATTTTTGCAAGAACAAACTGGCAAAAGCCGAGAGCAAATCGACGAGCAGGTGCTTGTCATTCATAGCGACGCGCCGGATTTGCCGCGTCTTGCAGGTGTAAACAACGCAACGAGCAAAGTTGAATGGATTTTATCGGTTTCCATGTTGAACGAGGGTTGGGATGTGAAGCGCGTTTTTCAGATCGTTCCACACGAAAAAAGGGCATTTGACAGCAAGCTGCTCATCGCCCAAGTGCTCGGGCGCGGCCTGCGAGTGCCGGACGGCTGGAAAGGTCCACAACCGGAGGTTACGATTTTCAATCATGACCGATGGGCGGATGACATTAGGCATCTAGTTAATGAAGTTTTGGAATTTGAGAAACGCATACCGACCTTTCCGGTTACCTCGTCTGAATATAATTTTGAACTTCTGAACATTGAATATGATCCGAAACCGCGTACAGAAACTTATAAAATGGAAGAGCCATACCAGCTTTTAAAAAAGGGATATGTTGATTTGTCCACGGAATTGCCGCAAGAAGAAATGACGGTTGAATTTGAGGAAGCTGATACCGGTGTGCGGACCCAGTGGAAAACGAAAATAAGGCACAAAACTTATACGCCACATGAAGTTGCCGAAGTTATGTTTCAGCGATTTGAGGATTTGCCGGAAGACGAAGATCGCAAATTTTATATAAAACAGTTGCCCCTTGATAAGCTGGAAGAAATTGTCAAAAGGTCTTTGATAGAAACGGGGAATAAGGTCATTACTGAGAGTATGCGTCAGAAGTTTTTGCAGTCACTTGGAACCCTCCAAAGGAAAGAGGCGCAAGTCGTTCGCTACGATTTTGAGCCGACAAACTACTATCCAATATCAACGGTCGAGCGACCACAAGAGAGCGCGAGCGCATCTGATTTGAAGAACGGCAAAACGTTTTTTTACACGAGTAAGACGAAGGAAAATATGCCGGATGAGTATAAGGACTTTTATGAAGAAGCTATTGCGGAAGGAAGCGGCTTTAAATGTGTGCAAGTTGCCAATAATTACGACTTCAGGTCGCCGCTTAATGCCGTAGTTGCAGATCACGACAATGAGCGAAGATTCGTTAAGGAGTTAATGAAAGCCGAAAATGCGGAGCATATTGCCGCATGGATAAAGTCAACGCCAATGAGTTTTTACGAAATTGATTATTTCTGGAAGAAAGGCGAACACCCAAAGCGCGGAAAATTCAGCCCCGACTTTTTCATAAAAACCGATGGCTTAATTTTGGTCGTAGAGATTAAAGACGACGATGAGATTGGCGATCCGTTAGTAGAGAACAAAAAGAAAAATGAATACGCGCTCGCTCATTTTGGGCGGATCAATGCTTATTTGCGAAAGAATAAAAAACAACAAACTTATAAATTCAATTTTCTCACCCCGTCTGACTTTAATGGCTATTTTCAAAGCATTAGAGAAGGGGGCATTGCGGATTTCACATCAGAATTGGATGTTGAATTGAAAAAGTGAAATGTACGAACCCGAAAAAGAACGCCTTGAAATCGCCCGGAAAACGGCGGCGGCGCGGGCGGCTGGGCGCGCGAATTGTTGCAGCCGCCGCGCCGCTAGCAGCCCAGATCGGTTCGGATTTTTTGCAGCACCCCCTGCCATCACTGGCTATGGTTTATAGACCCGCTTGCCTCAGCCAAAAAGTCAGAGTTCGAGGGGGTGGTTTTTTGGTTCTAGACCGCGTTGGCTTTTGTGTGCTTTGGCCTTGTCCGTATTTCGCAGCCACGCAAAAAATATGCAGCGATCTCCTTACGATCGGGCCTGAAATAAGCAACAGATATGTTTCCTGCCTTATCCTCGTATGTATCTGGAACGTGATCAACGTTATGGCTCCAGACGTTCGTACTGCTTCCATCTTCTTTCCCGTGCCCCCATTTGGAGGTGATTTTGCCATCTTTGACTTTCCCCATATGGATAACTGTCATCTGTTGAATATCGTCATGCGGCTCGGCCAGGTAGACCACCACATCATCATCTTGGATATCTTTGGGAGCGACCCTTTCCATAAAGTGATATGCAACTCCATAGAATGAACTCCAACTCCATTCCCATTTATATTTCTCGGGATATCGATAGCCGTGGCTCGAAAAGATCTTCTCTTTGTTCTCAAGGATGATCGGGTTCTTATGTAAATCGAAGCAATGCGCGAATGCCGGATAGTCATCCTTAACATCGTCGGGTCCAAGTTCCACGAGTGCGCAGGAATGAGCATATTGCTGCTGTAGATCATCCATCGCCGTCTCTTGTGCATCTGGTGGCTCCTGATTGACGCCACTCAGCGCGTGCCGAAGTTCATGGAGTGCCTGCGCGTTCATGTGATGATAATACCGTGTATACTGTCACCATGAAAGCATTCTGTATGCAATGTCCGAAGTGCGCCGAGTCTCTGCCCATCACGATGAATCTATCTGAAGGAGAACTGTTAGAAATCAAAGAAGGCGCACCCGCACCTTCCACGCTTTGTATTTGCGGCGCGGTGCAGCGGATACCGCCGGGAATTTACAAGGGAACTTCTGAAGGCACTGTTCGCCAGTAACTCTGAGTAACCTACAGATTCGGGTTACTTCTTCAAAGTCTTTAAGAATGCTGAATACCGATGTTCCGTGTCTGTGAGAAGGTCCGAGTATGTTCGAATTTTGAATGCACTTGATCGGTGTTTCATGCGCCGCATCAAATCGTCACTCTTTTTATTACCCACGAGATATCCCTCGTAGGAACGAAAGTTCTGGTACTGCTCTGCCAGGGTCATGTAGGTCTCCAACTGATTCATATCTTCAATCTCCAGCATATGGGATGGCCGCTTCAATTCGACAATCACAAGCTTTTCATCGATTGTTCCACAGACAAAGTCAGGTCGCTTCTTCCCGTATTTTTTCTTGTCTTTCTTGCTCAATTCTTCGCCAATGAAGGTGCGGATTGTCTCATTGGAATGAAGAAGCCAATACCGTTCATCGATCATCCACATCGCACGCTCAAGAATCCGATGAATGGAATTATCTCCCCGGATCTCGAACGTTCGCGGATCTTGAATTTGTTTTTTGAACAATTCGATCGTTTCCAGACGTGACTGTACCTGCTGTGCTACTGTCGTGATCTGATGAAGAGACCAATTCTCTAGAAGTTTTTCCAGATCCTCCAATGCTCGTTGCCCTTGCTTGGGGAGTTTCTTGACCACGGCAAGGAATGCTTCCCGAAAGCCAGCATTCATGTTTGTCAGTGCATCCGAAAGCTCTCCCATAACTTCCATGAGCCGCCCCATTTCTTCTTGAGTCATCTTCTTTGCATCAATGGAACTCACGATCTGACGCAGGGTGTCCGGATACTGACCTACAAGTTCTTTCAAGCCACGCGATACCGCGGCAGCATCCTGTTTCTGTTTTCGAATCTCAGAAATAATTTCTTGCCGTTTTTTCCAGCCCAATATCGGTCCTAAATCGTTCTCGATAAGTGCTTCGATCTTGCCCCACTGAGCGGCATTCGGAATGTGAAAATTTGCCCTTCCCCCAGGCCACCACTTTGTCAGCGTGATACGATTTTCAGCTTTTCCATATTTGGGATCCGGCTTGGTGATTTCTACGCTCACCTGCCTGTTGATGGGTCTCTTGGCAACGACCCACTCTGGAGCAAATTTGGCCGAATTACATGATTCACACTTCACAGCATCGCCACCGTTCTCTGCTCCGCAGCGATTACAGATTCTACCTGACGATTTCATCTTCTTTTTCTTGATCATATGGGTCAATTCTACTTTCCAAACGTTTCTAACGCCACCTATGTCGGGCGTTGAAAGCAATTTGCATGTCCAACGATGGGGGCAGACTTTCCTGCCCCCATCTCTTCAAATCATCAGCAATTCCCCGCCTTCCTCCACCCCGCAGCTTCTGCTTCCTGCTCGGAGCAGAACCATCTCTCTCCGGCGGATTCATCGATCTCAGTCTTGTCGTAGCTCCCGCAGCCAGGCAGGTGGTAGATCTTCTCTTTGCTGCTTGAGATGTTGCCCTTGATCTCACAGGAATCGCTCACAGGCTCTTCCTCTTCTGGTTCGGGTGATGGCTCCGCTGCTGGCTCGTCCGTTGCATCAGTGCCTTCCAACAGCCTCCACACAATCCACACTACGTCCTTACGGCTCATCCCTGCTCCAACATTCACATTATTACTGAAGAGCACCTGATTACTTTTGGCATGACTCAGGTACGGCTCGTACCACGCTCCGCTAGCCGATGTATCGCCTGAAATGCCGAGCGCCACGTAGGCCATTTTTAGTGCCTCTGCAAAATTCACGGGCTGTTCCGGCTTAAATGATCCATCGGGATATCCCTGCACGATACCCTGCTGTTTCCCGTAGCGGACGTAAGGCGTATACCACGCATTTTCATCCACGTCTCGGAATCCAGTTGATTCGGAAGCAGAGGCGACGTCGCTGCCCTTAGCTCCCAGCACAATCTTGAGGAACTCAGCGCGGTTCACCGTCTTGTCTGGTCCGAATGTGCCATCCGGATAGCCGCTGAGAACGCCACTCTCCTTACCCCAGTGAATTGCCTGGGCATACGGATGTGAGGAGGACACATCGCTGAAATCTTCAACGCCGCTTCCGTTGCAACTACTCCATAGCCCTCGGTTCCCATCTCGTGCTTCTTTCTCCAGTTCGTTGTATTGCTCCAGTCTCGGATGCGGGTACTGCTTATAGCTGTAGGCATAGCCGTCCTCGATCATCTTTGCACCGATGTCCTCGCCATTCAGATAGACATAGCGAAGTAGTCGATCATACTTATCCCTATCTTCCGCAGGATTCTGCTCTAACACAACATCCTTTCCTTCAAGAAGCTCTTTGAGCTTGTTGCTCGCCTCTTTGCCGAAGCATTGGACCGGCTTGCGCGGATCGACTGTTTCAGGAGTATCAATACCGATGATGCGAACTGTTTCGCTGACACCAAGCTGCACTTTGAATGTATCACCGTCGACAACCCGTGTGACGGTTCCCTGATCGCCCTCAGCGAACGTTAAGACAGGGAAGAGAATAGAGATTGAGAGAATCGCCACAACGGTCGATCTCTTGCCGGTTATATAATGAGTTTTGCGCATCAGAAAGAGGGTAAAGAGTAGATATGACAAGGGATGCCACAGGGGTGGCGAAATGCCAGCGACAACGTGCCAGATCTGGTCGGTGTCCAGTTCATTCACCAACAGTTATACACCAACAGTCATTGGTACTCAATCATAGGTGTTCACACCAAAATCATTGTCGTGAAGCAAGATGTCGTATCCAATCTCGGCAAACACATCCGCATCCTTCGTCGGAAGCACAAGTTGACGCAGGAGGAACTGGCAGGCCGTTCGCATATCAGCCTGAAGTATGTCCAGAATCTCGAGGGGAAGACGCCGCAGAATCCCAGCCTCGTGATCCTGCAGAAATTGGCGGATGGCTTCGGGATTCCTCTCTGGAAACTGCTTAAGTTTGAGGACTGATCACTCCTTGGCCTCTTTCGCGAGCGTGATCTTCCCATCCTCCAGCGTGATCTTGTTCCGGAGGCAGTTGAGCAGCTCCCGCTTCTCCTCGATCTTCCCATTCTGCAGGAGGTACTTGGCGTACGCCCGAATCTCCACCCTTGGCATCTTCGCGCTCGCACTCTGGCCCAAGACTCCCGTTGTGAATTTCTCGTATCGAGACACCTCCTCCTGCAGCTTCTTCTTCATGCCGATCTTGTCGAGATCAATTGTGTCGATGATGGTAAGGAGACTCTCCAGCAGTTCATCCTCGCGGATCGACGGCTGCTTGCAGTCATGGTTTTTGGCATGGCAGCAGCGGTAGTACACGTACTTCCTGATACTCCCGTCCTTCATCCTCTTATGTTTCTCCTCAGCAGTGATACCTGAGCCGCAGTTCCCACAGAGCATCATCTTCGTGAAGGCGAATTCCTTGCTGCCCCATTGTTTCTTCGGGGCCATGTCGAGTACCTTTCCGGCCTCCTCGAACAGGCGCTGGCTCACGAGCGGCTCATACGTCCCTTGATACCAGTTGCCGCTCCCGACCGGATACTCAAACTTCCCCGTGTAGAAGGGATTCCGGAGCATCCGATAGATCATGCTGAGCGTGATGGTTCTGCCCAGTTTCGTGGTAAACCCGACCTCCTGCATCCACCGATGGAGTTGTCGCCCCGACGCATGCTGATAGGCCACCTTCTCGAAAGCCTGCCGCACGAACGGTCCCCGGATCGGGTCCGGGATGACTCTGTTTTTCTTGTCCTCCGGTCGCTTCTCGAGTGCGTACCCAAGCGCTGGGATACAGGGGCGGTGACCCATCTCCGCTCTCGTTTTCATGCCACGCTTCGTATTGATCCCTCGGTTGTCGTTTTCCAGCTTCGCTTGCGAGCAGAGAATCATCAGCAGAAATTTCTCATTCGGATTGTTGGTGAATCCCTGCCCATGCGTTCGGATTTCAATGAGATGCCCCTGATCCATGAGGTCGACGACTGTTCCGAGATCGCCCGCGTTCCTACTAAGTCGGTCCGCAGCCCATGTCAGGATGCCGTTAAACATGCCTGCACGAACATCGGTCAGCAGTTGCTTGAAGACAGGCCGCGCTCCTGATGCTTTGGCGGAGTGACTCTCTCGGCGCACTTCTGCGATCTCGAGTCCCTCCCTCTTGGCGAGTTCTAACATCGCTTTAATTTGCGAATCGATGCTGAGCGCCTGCCGTTCGTCGTCCTCACTCGATTTTCTCGCGTAGAGGCAATACCGCATCGCTCCGGTGGAGGCGAGCGACGGGGTAAGATCGAGATGGGTCAGTTCTGGTATTGGTGTTTTTGGAGCCTTGGTTCGGCTCAGGGTGGCGGTTGCCATAGGGAATGAGGGGAAGAAATAGGCACACACAGCAATGCCGCAGCACCCCCTCTGTATCCAGGCGAAAGACCCTTTTGCCTTCCGCCTGGAACCCCTCAAATGCCCGTTTCTCCTTACATCCTCCGAAGAATATCCCAATGTGGCGCATCATCATCGCCCGGTTCGTTGATCTCGCCACGGATGCTGTCCCATCCGCTTAAAGAGCCATCGTTTCCGATAAAGCAGATTCCGAATGACCGCAACTTCTCCTCCAGCGCCTTCAGCACGAGAAGCGAGAAAGCGTCCGCCAAATCATCATACTTTTCGATACCGAAGTTCGTGAGTTGGTTGATGAGATCCTCGGCTCCCTGCCTCGGGAAAAGTACCTGTCCCGACTGCACCGCGTGGGAGGTGAGTGCGAGTCTCCCGCGCTTGTCCTGCCCCTTCACCTTCACGGCCTCGGCATCGCATTTTTTCTCCTTCAAGTGCTCCACAAGAGAAGACTGGTAACCGACGTCCTCGATGTAGAGCTTGGATTCCTGACCGTTCCCCGTGACCTCCGCCACCTGCTTCGCACGCTGCAATGTGTCGAGCGCCGTCAGCCGCTCATTTACAGGGTTTGGCAGGATGTAGATCATAGTCTTGCCCTCGATGTAATAGAGCCGCGCCGAGACCATCGCGGTGAAGTCGGCGCTATCGTTCAAGGAGATTGCGAGATCAATGCCGGTTGCCGTGTGCATGAAATGGACTTTGGTGCCGCCGCTCGTCGTAAGCTGATCCTTCGGGAACTCCTCGTAGTACTGAATCCATGCCGGATGGATCACCCGTTCGGCATTGGAGAGGATTGTGAGAAGAAACTCCCGATGCCACGCCGCTTCGCTCCCGATTCGAGTGCGTTCATCGTCGATCGCCTGTTGCGTCGGATACTTGCCCGGCCAGAGCGTTTTGCCATCGACATCGAGGAGTGGATACTCCCTGTACTGTCCTTTCATGGAGCCATCTTGAATGTGCTTCTCGAATTTTTTCAGGAGGCAATCTTCATGAAGAAGGTTCCCGATAACGAATGTGCGCGTCTTCGGTCCGCCTGCCGGAATCACCTCACCCATGAGCCACTGATAGGTCTTGTCCCTTCCGTCTTTCGTTTTCACGGACTGCAAATCCTCGATATCATCGCAGATGATCAATTGCGGACGGTGCGGTCCATGTCGGATGCCGCGTACACTTGTTTCAGTAGATGCAGCCGTGATACGGGCACCGAGGAGCGGCAGGACAATGGAGGAGGAGTTCCACTCGTCCTCACGCTCGTCGAACGGCCCAAGGTCTTTTCTGAGCAGCGGATTCCGTTCGATCTCGTCCTTCAAATTTTTGAGATGTTGTCGCGCTTGGGCTTGGGTCTGCCCGAGGATCAGCACGAACTTGATCTCCAGTTTCCCAAGAATCGCCCACAGCGGGAACGAAAGACTTACGATTGTGGACTTGGCGGAGCCGCGGAACGCCGTGATGGCCGTGAGCTGCTGGGCAGCATCCTCGGTCGAATCGAAAATCTCATACTGGAAAGGGGCTGTTGGGCACGTCACGTAGTGTCCGAAGTAGACATGGAAGAAGTAGAAGTGGCTCTCCCGTGTGATGCCACGCCGGAAGGGCTGGTCCTTGAGGATGCGACGGAGAATGTCTGGAGGAAGCTGGTTGTGTGCCATAAGAAAGAGGGAAATGAAGAAATACAAAATCACCACTGCATGCTGAGGATGTCTTCGTGACCGCCGCTGACACGGTCGTCGCTGTGATCGGGGTAATAGAAACCACTGTGTCTGCGTTCCTCTGCTCGATCTTCTTCAAATGTTGAAGGTCTGTTGAGTTCGGCCAAGCTGAATGATGTTCTGTGTCCCTGCAATTCGAGCATGGGGAGCAGCAAAATTGCGAGTGCGTCGGCAAGGTCGTCATAGCGCTCACTCCCGAAGCCAACGAGCTGCGTAACGAGCACGTCGCATCCGATCCTCGGGAAGAGCACTCGTCCTCCTTGGATAAGATGCGTGATGAGCGCGAGCCGTGCCCGCTTGTCCTGGCCCTTCGGCGGCACGCCGATGACGTACATGCCGTCACGCTCCAGTTCCTCTATGAGAGCATGTTGGTATCCAACATCCTCGACGTGCAATGCCGTCTTGTGGCCATTCTTGCTCACTGCAGCAGCGGTATCCTTTGCCCGGTCGATTGTCTCGAGGAACGTCAGTCGCTCGTTCACGGGATTCGGGAGAATGTAAATGCGCATGTCGTCGCCACGTCCGTAGACCAGTCCGGAAACCATCGCTGTGTTGTCGGCGCTGTCGTTCTGGGAGATCGCGAGGTCGATACCCGTGGCAACGCACCGGAGAAAACAGTCGTCCTCTTCGAGAGGAAGACTGCCGTAGTACGTAATCCAGTCGCGGTGAATGAGCCGCTCATGGTCCGGCAGAATCTGCAGTAGATATTCGCGATACCAGGCAGAAGGACTCCCGATTCTCCGACACTCCGCTTCGATCGCGGTGACGTTTGGGTACTTGCCCGGCCACAGGCAACGCTCCTCACGGTCGAGGAGCGGATACTCACGGTAGACCCCTTCGAGCGTTCCGCTCTCGACTTCACGTTGCAGGCGTTTGAGCAAACAATCCTCGTGCAAGAGGTTGCCGATGAAGACCGTCGTCGTATTGATGTCACCGGCTGGCAGCAACTCGCCTTTGACCCAACGATAGGTTTTGTCGCGGCCTTCGAGCGTCTTTACCGAATCCAGATCCTCGATGTCGTCACAGATGATCAAATCCGGTCGGTACTGCCCGTGGCGCAGTCCGCGCACGGCCTGATCAATGGAGACCGCCATGATCTTCGCGCCGTGGTTTCTGATCACGAGACAACTATTCCGCCATTCATCTTCTTCCTCGCGGAACGGCCCCAGATCGTTGTGAAGCATCTTGTTATGTTCCAACTCCTCTTTAATGTTGCGGAGGTGTTGTCGAGCTTGCGCTTGGGTCTGCCCGACGATGAGAATAAATTTCTTCTGACGCACGCCCAAGATCGCCCACAGCACGAATGCCATGTTCATGATGGTGGACTTGCCGGAGCCGCGGAACGCCGTGATGGCGATCAGACGGAGCGACATATCCTCGGTCATCTTGAACATTTGCCTTTGGAACTCCGCTGTCCGGAACTTGACGTAGTGCCAGAAATAAAAATGGAAGAACCAGTAGTGGCTCTGTCGCACGACAGCGAGGCGATACTTTCTATCGCGAAGCATGCGCGAGCGCATGTCACTTGCCGATGATGTTTTCTGTTGCTTGTCCATTGTCTGAAGGGGGTAGTGAAGTAGAAGGAGCGTCCTCGTCGGTGAGTGACGCGAGTTTGAGTGCCTCGGTGATTGCGGCTTCCTGCTCGGGGGTGAGCGCCTCATTGTCCTGTTTGATGCGTGCGGTCACTTCGAGCTTGGTGTTGTAATTCGCGTTCCGATGCTTCAGCCAGTACATGACGGCACCGAGGTTGCCATCGCGGATTCCTGTGAGGAGTTGACTTTCGGCCATATCGGAAACAAGGCTCACGCCGTCTTGGAGTGCCTCATCGGCGGATGCAGTGAAAGCCTCGTCCTCTTTGCGCCAGCGGTAATATGTCGCGCGGCTCACTCCTGCTTTCTCACACGCAACCTGAATGATCGGCATCTTGCGGAGTTGCTCCAGCAGCGTCGCCTGTTCCCGGGCTTTCCGAGCGTCGATGACTTCTTGATGCTTGGTCATGTGTGGGAGGGGGAAGGAAGTGCCTCGGCCTTGATGCCGGTGAGTTTTTCAAAACGCTCAATTGCGACGGCGCAATAGCTGGACGAAAGCTCGATGCTGATACACCGGCGCTTCGTTTGTTCCGCGGCAAGAAGAAGCGATCCCGAACCGAGAAACGGTTCGTACACGTACTCGCCGACGCGCGAACTATTGAGCAGCAGATGCCGTAAGATCCCGATGGGTTTTTCAGTAGGGTGATGTCGACTCCGTGACGGTTTCGGGTAGACGATCACACTACGATCTTTCGACTTATGGAACTCATGCACCCCGAACCATCCATAAGCCAGAAGCTCATGCTGTGGCATATAGTCCAGCCGCCCGAGGATTGCTTGGTTCTTGATCCATACGATCAGCTGTCCGAAATGCCACCCGGCGTCCTGCATGCCTTCACGCAGCGCGAAGATCATCCGGTCCGAGTTGAAGCAGTAGAGCGTGTTCTTCCGTGCGAGGAAGGGGCGGACGGCCTCGAGCCACTTGCGGGTGAACACGCGGTACTCGTCGTCACTCTGCGTATGATCATTGAGGATCGTCTCGTGCTTTGTTTTGCCTTTGAGGAATTCGCCTTTCCCCTCCACGTAATTGACCCCGTAGGGAGGATCCGTGAGGATGAGGGTCGGTCTCGCTTTACCGATGACCTGCGCGACGAAGGCGGCGTTTGTGCTGTCCCCGCATGCGACGATGTGATCTCCCAGCCGGAAGACCGAGCCGATGGTGATGGTGGTCTTCTTCATGACTTGAGGAGGGAAGCTTTGAGACCGGAGACGGCCTCGAAGCGGCGGATACAAAGTTCAGCAAACACGGGCTCGATCTCCGCAAGCAGTGCGCGGCGGCGCATCTGATGACATGCCACCATGAGAGACCCGCTGCCCGCACAGAGATCCAAGACTCTGTCTCCGGGCTTTGTGCAGCGTCTGAGTGCCTTCTCATAGACCGATGGGGGTTTTTGCGTTGGGTGCTCCATTTCCGATCCATGGACACGCTTGCAGAGCCAAATCGTGAACATATCAATCACGTCCTCGATCATGCGGTTGCCCGTCCCCACCTCCTTATTCATTACCTCATGAAGATTCGTGACGCCCGGCGCGAGGTAGGGTTTCCCCACGATCCCGTAGACGCAACTTTCTGTCGCCTTGTTGAAGGCTACCTGGGGAGTCATCGACCAGTTGCCCTTTAACCAGCTGCAGACACGCTGCGGCTTGATGCCCAGCTCCCGATAAAGCGTTTGCAGGAGCCAGATCCAATTCTCGTCACACCAAAAGAGCACATGCACGTCCGGTTGTGCCACGGAGAGGGCATTCCCAATGAGCTTTCGGAGAAAATCCGCATATTCTTCCGGGGACTTTTTATCATTCGTCTTGCCCCCATAATGCATCTTCAGGCTGACGCCGCGGTTGTAGTCGAGTCCAATATTGAAAATCGGATCCGTATCAATCATCGCCACCTTCGCTTTCCCGACGAGTCGCGAGACGACTGCAGGATCAGTGGAGTCTCCGATGATCAGCCGATGCTCGCCGAGTTGGTATAGCTCACCGACCTTCACCGTTGGCTTCTTGATCTTCGCCAACTCCTTCTCAAGGTCGAAGGCATCATCCTCAGTTTCGAGTGCGCCATCCCAAACTTCCGAAAGCTCTGTCGCATTGAACCCGACATCGAGGAGCATCTCGACATTGAATTCTTTGAGCTTCTCAAAATCCCACTGCCCAGTCGATCGATTCAAGCGGAGATTGAGATCCTTCTCGCGCCCGATGTCTGGAATGTCCACAAACACCACGGGCACCTCCGTCATCCCGAGACGCCGGGCCGCTTCGAGTCTCATATGGCCTCCTATGAGGATGTTCCTGCGCCTGCTCGATCCATTGGCGATGACAGGATCGATGAAGCCATAGCGTCGGATACTCTCCATGAGTTTTTCGAGTTGAGTCTCGTCCCATATTCTTGGGTTGTAATCCGCGGAACGCAGATCATCGATTGGCACCGAGACGACCGTGAGACCGGGCGGGCGGATCGGTCTGGTGGATACTTTTGTACGGATCTTCTTTCTGCGGCGAGGAGCCATGGGAAAGAGGGGGAAAGAAATATGACTCCCTCCTTTATATGCAGAAAAACGTGGCACGGATGAAGTGCCTTATCGGTGCCATAGCCAGACACTCACTTTGTTTTCTTCCTTCTTTTTGGCTTTCTGTTCAAATTTCTCAGCTTATCAGTACATTCCTTTCTGCCGCAAGTCTCTTGGTTCGGCCTGTTCTTCCTAGGGATGAACGCCCTGTGACAGAAGCGACAGTGAGGCCCGATCCAGCTACCGATAATGTCTCGAACAGTCACAACCTCACCCGTGAGCAAGTAGAGAAACCAATTCAATATCCAAATCATGTGGTTCGTGTCTTCTGCTTTTACGAGTGCCGCATCGCCCAAATTCTGTAAGTAAATCCTACTACTTTCGCGGAAGATTGACCCTTCATTCAGATGACTTTGCTGCGCCAACCAAAAGCGCCAATTCTGCACTTCCTGAATGGTAAAATGATGTCTCTTCAGCAATTGCTCTGTCTCTTTTGCCAAACGTGGTTGCTCCTTGAGTTTGTAGTGGGACTTCAATTCGCCGATCATTCCTTTTTTATCTTCCTGATACTCAGGAAGCAACTTCTCATGTTGCTTGGCCATCCGTGCTCTGGAGGCATCTTTCACTTCTTCGATATCAGCATACAGACGGAGGAAAGTGTTCAACTCCGTTAATTTTTTCTTCAATCGTGATCGAATCGCCCGTCTCTATTTTGGAAAAGCTGATGCTTCTTTCTCATACTTCAGGATTGTTTTCACCGCCAACATCTGCCGCTTGTCGTAGAGCAGTTCAAAGTGACCCTCCAGAAGTTTTCTATTTGTCGTCCATCCGACATGTGGGCGCTCTTTTCGTCGGAAATATTTCTGCGTTGAAGGAAAATCGTACTCATGGGCATGCCAACGGTCGAGCCAGTTTTCACTCATCCATAGAGATTCCATGTCATACCATTTTTTGCGATCAACTTTTATCGGCTGAAATTTTTTTAGATCATGAGGGAAAATCCAGATCCACTGATCGCGCCCCTGATGATGGGCAAAAATTCGAGCGTATTCAACAATGCCGAGGAAGAGCCTCATGGCGGGATACAGTAACTTCTGCTTATGCCATTCCTGAAGGCGCTTTTCACTGATGCGAAGATTGTTCCTATCGCACTCACTAACGAATGAACTCTTCGTCAGAAGCGTCTGTTGGCGGAAGGGCGGTTGCTTTTCATCAGTCGGATATTCCATGAATAAAGTATAGTCTTTGTGTCACTCCATTGTTCAGGATGCTATCGGATACCTCGTATCCCCATAACACAGAACACGCAGCAATCTCCACTTCTCATGTGATCATTGTGTTTCAGTCTCTGCGTTCGCAAGCAGGGCCGCCCCACGAACCGTCGCATCTGCAAGAGTGCCGCCCGCAAGCTTCGATGGCTTCATACCGGGCAATAGCCATGCTGATATCTCCTTCTCAATAATAGACAAGTGGGGTTTCAGTGCCCTTCCCGTACTGCCGCCAAAAACGACAATAGCTGGATCGATGAAATGCATGGCGCTCACAATGAACCAAGCGACCTCACGGATCACTTCCGGTTGGAGGAAACTGCACACGTGTCCTTCCAGATAATCCTGTGGCCTCCGCGCTGCTTCACACCGTCTGCCCATCGCTGTGCCAGATAAGAACTGCTCGACGTCTCCGCGTCGGTCTTCCGTCGGATAGGGAGGCTGACCAGGCATAAGGAGTGCATGCCCCACTTCGCCTGCATAGCCGTGCGTTCCACGGAAGAGTTCGCCATTGATGACGATCCCTCCACCCACTCCTGTACCGAGCGTCACGCCCAGCACGATACGATGTCCCTTTCCCGCGCCAAGCAGGGCTTCTGCATAGGCGAAACAACGAGCATCATTCTCGATTGCCACTGGCAGGCCGGTGGCGCTGGAAAGCCACTGACGAATATCCACATTGTCGGAACCGGGGATGTTCGGCATGGAAATAACGTGCTTCGTCTTCGGATCGATGAACCCCGGCACCCCCAGACCGATGGCAACGGTATCGGGAGCGCGGATCAGCTTCACTGCTTTCAGCAGACGATCTTGGACCGCAGCAAACCCTTCGGCTGCTTCCGTCGGAAAGCCCTCAGATGTTCGTGGAACCATCGTTGCCGTATCGAAGAGTGCCAGTGCCGTCTTCGTGCCGCCGAGATCAATGCCGAGGATCGACGCTGAAGATGATGACATTAGTGTGAGGTGGAAAAGGAACGCTGCTTCTCAGTATAGAGAAGCACGGTCTCGACGTAGGTCGCATGACTCCATGTCAGCGGGGCAACGGAGAGAGGCGCACCGGTGATCGGGTGGACCTGCTCGGGGAGAATCCCTGCAGCTGTCGCACGCTCCCTCGCCCAATCAAGGAGTTTCCTGGCCGAGAGGAGATCCGACTCCTTCTTCGCAAGTGCGATATACCATTGAGCAAGCCAAAGCGTGGTGATGATCCAGGGATTCCCGGGAACATCTGTACTGGAAGGAACGACTTGTTGATAACGATCATTCGGATAGCGGGCGATGCCGCCGATGTCCGTGCTGACCCTGAGCGTCTTCTCGATGGAGCGCATGGTAGAGATAACGCGCTTATCGTCCGGTGGCAGGACTCCCAGCATCCAGACCATCGCAAGGCTCGCATCGACAGTCGCATCGCGCTCGACGGTTTTGCCGTCCTTTCGGACGATTTTCTTGAGGAACCGACCCGTTTTTTCGTCGAAGAGATGCGAGAGCATTGCCTGCTGCATTTCATCGGCCACTTTTCTATAGAGACCTTCATGCGTGGCATGTCCCAGTGTCGCACACATCTCAGAAGCCGCACGGAGACCGGCAATCGTACATGCTGTCGTGTACGTGAAGATCCCTCGTTGCTCCTCCCACAGATCGTAACTCGGTAGTGGCAAGCCGGTCTCCTTCTCGCGGAAATCGCACAGAAATCCTGCCGACTTCTTGAGAAATTTTTCGTAGATATGGTGCAGGAACTCGAAATCCTTGGCTGTCTGAAAATGCTTCCACATGGCGTATAGCACGAGCGCAGTCTCATCCTCTTGGATCGGAAGCTGCAATTCGCCGTCCTTGTACCAAGGATGCCACGATGAGCCGAGTGAACCGTCTGGATTGTACTTGTGGAGGAGGTAGCCATCCGGTGTCTGGAAACGACAGCAGAATTCGAAGAATTTACGCGACACTTCAGAATATCCCGCGTGGTCCAGTGCGAGCGAAACGAACGCGCCGTCGCGAGGCCAGACGTAGGTATACGTGTCACGGTTGAAAGCCATGATGTCGCTGTCGGCTGCCGCGACGATACCTCCACTTTGATCAACGTGAGTGCGAATGAGGAGGAGACTGCGCTTGTAGAGTTCCACCGACTCTGGGCTGAGCGAAGAAAAATCCTGGTTGGTTTTGTTCACCCAACTTTTCCAATAACTCGCACAGTGACGGAGGAGGCTCCCCGGCGTCTCTTCCAAGACAGCCTGTTGAAGCTCCAGCACCTGATCAAGCGTCTTTCCGATACAGAGCCAGAGCGTGACTTCCGTTTCGCCGTTTTTCTCCACTTTCGCATGTATGGCAACGGTCGAGTCCACCGACCCCTGCTCGATGGGGTTACGCTGGAGTTCTCCGTCCTCGGCGTCCCTCCATGTACCCTCGAATCCTCGGTAGTCGGATTTCCCGACATTGTAAGAGGAAATGCCGCATGTTTTGAGTTGTTCCATGCGATGCAGCACGGATGCGTAGCGGTTCCCACGCACGCCGGTGATGCAATCAGTTGCATTATCCGCCGTGCCGCCAATGAGAAAGTAACGATTCTGACGATAGTGGATAACACTGTTCGTGTAGGGTTCATAAAAGGCGGTGTCCTTCTGCTTGTCGCCGTAGATGTGGAAATCGTGATTGAAGAACAGACGGATCGATTTTACTTGTCCGTCAGTGCTCCGGACATGGAACGATCGCAGGAGAACATTGTGAATAGGATGGATACAATCTTCGACCGTGATAGCGATACCGAGACGATCATTGCGAAGGGCTGAGTTACCCACAAGTGTCTCAGGCATGTACTTCGGTCCGATCGTCCATTCAGGATTGTCAAGCCATGCAAAACCTTTTCCCTCGACGAACATCCCAACGCGGTGGACATGCCCGTATGTCGTGTGATCCTCCATTCCCACGTGCGGGAAGTAGAGATCGCGCATCTGCAAGTGAGCATCGAATGTGGCGAGGAGCGAGCCGTTACCGAAGATGAGGGATCGTGGCATGGGATGTGTGGAAGGGGTCAGACACGGGCAAGTCGCTTCGATGGACTGCGCTGCTCAATTCTACCCCGCACGTCGCAAAGGGCATGACTGAAACGGCGATAGGCTTCGTATGGCGAATCGTAGGGGCTGAAGTACTTGTGCACGTCGCCATCGTTCCAGTACTTGGTAGACATGTAGTAGTAGTGGTCGGAGGTCTGCAACTTTCGCCAATGTTCCAGAAGCTCTGGGTCTCTTGACCGTTTCACGTCGGCTTCAATGGCATAGAGCGAGTCCAGCGCGGCCTTCTGGATCCGATTGCCTTGCCATGCGGAGAGATCTCGCTCCATGTCGGCCCACGACACGAACGCATGCGCATCAAATACTTCTTCCGTGCGGTCTTCTTTGCTCCAAGAATCAATGACCTGCGACGGTGTCATCGTTCGGATGTCGCACTTGTGCCACTGAGCCGGAAGAGCTCGAAGGAACTCGAAGATACCGGTGTCCTTCCATTGGTGTTCGCCGAACGTTTCGTAGTCCATGAAGAGATTGACGCAGTACCCGCCGCTTTGCAGGAGCCAATCGGTGAACGTGTCGGCATGGAGAGGGAAGCCTACCCATGAACGATCCGAGAAACGGAAGGCGATGTCATCGGAGAGACGGTAGTTCTTGAGGAGGACGTGTATGTTCTTTGATGGGACGCTCAGTGGCCGATGCTTGCGGATGATGGATGAGATGTCTTTGGGCAACGTGAACTTCGGCGGAACGAAAGGATGATTGGGACTTCTGCCCCTCAGGATGTGATCTGCCCCTTCCGCGAGTATTCCGCGGAAGCCCATGAGGCGTGCGATCTGCGCTATTTCATTTGAATAAATCAATTCTGTGTTGCGGAACACTGTCGGTGTCTGCCCAAAGAGGGATTGCACTCTGCGAACATGGAGCTGTACTTGAGCAACAAACTCTTCGGGGGATTTGAGACAACTGAGCGAGTGATAGTACGTTTCAGCGAGGAATTCGACATTGCCTGTGCAGGCAAGAGCTTGAAAAGATTCGAGAACGTCGTGGCCGTACTCCTCGCACTGGTCCAAGAATACGCCAGAGATCGAGTAGGCGATATGAAAGCCATGATACGTTTTAAGAAGATCCAGCATGAGTGCGTTCGTCGGTAGGTAGCACTTCTCCACCACTTTCCTGAAGACGGCGCGATTCTTCTGTTCGTCGAAGTACTCGAGATGCTCCTCGCCGATGTCATTCACGCGCAGGTCCCTCAGCCGATACGGCTGGTGCACCTGGAAGTAGCATGTGACGATGGGGGTCATGCGAGTGTGGAGACGGAAGCGAAAGAATGAATGACAGTTTTGTAGAGCGCGATGACGTTCTGAGCCTGTCTCTCCCACGTCAGTGTGTGCAGCACGTGTTGAGCTTCACTGCTCAATTGCTCGGAAAGCGGCTTTTCGCGGAGAATCGTGAGGATGTAGTCCGCCATCTTGTCGCTGTCCCAGTAATCGACGGCCATCGCGTGGGCTACGACCTCGGATACTCCCGATTGCTTGCTCACGATGACCGGTGTTCCATGTGCAATCGCCTCGAGAGCGACCAGGCCAAAAGGCTCTGAAGTCGATGACATCACGAAGCAATCGGCTTCGGCATATAAGGCCCTTGCTTCCTCCGATCCTACTTTTCCCGTGAAGAGCATGGAATCCTGCATGCCGAGGGCGCAGGAGCGTTCAATGAGTTCACGAAGCATGTAGCCGTCACCGGCAACGATGAACAGCACATCCGATCTCTGTTCGAGAACGCGCTTTGCAGCCGAGAGAAATTCGTGCGGCCCTTTCTGAACGGTCAATCGACCGAGGAAGAGTACGAGAGGATGTCGAAGTTTGGCATCTTTCTTCGGAAGGTGTTTCGCAGGAGGTATCGGCGCTCCGTTATGGATCACCGTGATCTTCTCCGGAGGAATCCCGTAGGAGGAAATGAGTACGTTCTTGGTATAACGGCTCACGGCGATGATGTGATTTGCATGGTTCATGCCCCACTGTTCATGCCCGAAAATCCACTCATGTGGCTTGCCGTTCGTCCGGTCCATCTCAGTCGAATGCACGTGGGCAATGAACGGCCTGCCGATCGTTCTCGAAGCCATGACACCGGCGCCGAACGTCATCCAGTCGTGGCTATGAATGATGTCCGGCTTCAAATGCCTCGTGCGCCTAACGGCGGTGTCAGTGAACACACTCACTGCTTTCCCCAGATCTCCCCCATACAGGTTATGGAGATCCATAGCGTGATTTCTACGCATTCCATGCATAACATCGTCATATGGATGCAACGTGCTTTTCACGCGGAGGGTATCGTCTCCCTCGTCGTTTCGTTCACCGGGGAGCACGAGAGTCACATTCACTCCATGCGAGCGGAGTCCCTTCACAAGTCCGGCACAGGCAACACCCAATCCTCCCTCCCCTCGAGGTGGATATTCCCATCCAAACATCAGTACATGGAGAGGGTGTGCTGCGCCCTCGACATGATCAGCATCTCCCTCGAGAGAGTTTTCTTGTTTTTGCCCTTGAGCCGCATTTGTCGTCAGCACGTTAACTGACCACGAGGATGCAGTTCGATTCGCCGAAGGGATTTGGACAGTGTTCATGGGCGTTGGGGTCATCTGTCCAGCGGTCCCCGTCGACCACGAACCGATACTCGTATCGTCCCGGCGGGAGCGTGATTGCTACTTCCCACTTCTTGCCTTTCTTTCGCAGTGGCAACGCATCGGCGCTCCAGTCATTAAAAGTCCCTGCGACAGCGACGGAGCGTGCGTTTGGATTCTGGCAGGAGAAGGTGATGCGTTTCTCTTTCATGGGATGTGGGGGAAAGGGGAAGGAAAAAGAAATCTCACGAGGA
>PCVP01000015.1 GCA_002787035.1 Candidatus Peregrinibacteria bacterium CG11_big_fil_rev_8_21_14_0_20_49_14
TCCGCAATGAGCTCTCCCGTAAAACAATCCACTTCCTGAATGCTGTCTATTTCGTCGAACGGCACTTCCAGTCTGTAGACGGTATCGCCACCGGGAGGGAAAATTTCCACGGTATCTCCAAGCACATGGAACATACCCTGTTTAAATTCCAGCGAACTGCGTCTGTACTGAATGTCGGTTAGACGACGCAGCAGCTTGTCTCGCTGTACGGGGTCACCTCTTTTCAGTGTGATGGCGAGTGCTTCGTAATCTTGTACGTTACCCAGACCGTAAATACACGACACGGAAGAGACGACGAGCACGTCGCGACGTGTCAGAAGATTGAACGTGGCAGCATGGCGGTACTTTGCGATTTCATCGTTGATACTGGCATCTTTTTCTATGTACGTATCGCTGGTAGGCAGATACGCCTCCGGTTGGTAATAGTCGTAGTACGATACGAAATAGGAGACGGCGTTGTTCGGGAAAAATCCCTGAAACTCACTGCAGAGCTGTGCCGCCAGAGTTTTATTGTGTGCCAACACCAATGTGGGACGTTGCACCTCCTGCACCACATTCGCCATGGCGAAGGTTTTACCCGTACCGGTGGCACCGAGCAGTGTTTGGTGTCTTTGCCCTGTCTCCAGCCCTTTAAGGAGCTTTTCTATGGCTTTCGGCTGGTCCCCCGTCGGCTGAAATGACGAAACGAGTTCAAATTTCTGATCCTTTTTCATGTCGGAACATTGTACATCTCACACCATCCCGGTCTAGGGGCAACCTGCGAAAAAGGTGGTCTTTTCGACGTGCACTTTCCTTGGCAATACGACGGTTTGTACCGTACATTGATGTCTTATGCCAATAGACTCCGAGTACGATTGGCCGCCCCGCATGCCGGGCAAGATGGAATTTGATATCAGTAAGCGCATGGCACTCAAAGCACTGTGTGAGCTGGAGCCAAGCACCATAAATTTGGTAGTGGAGAAAGATTTGTTCGTTCTCAATACGCACTTTGAAATTGGTCTCCATATGAATCTGCAACAACTCAACGTGTCAC
>PCVP01000009.1 GCA_002787035.1 Candidatus Peregrinibacteria bacterium CG11_big_fil_rev_8_21_14_0_20_49_14
TCTTGCTCAGAAGGGTCAGAAGGTGGAGAAAGGCGCAGATGGTGTATACATAGTCGTAGCCGTCGTGGAATCAGGATCTGAAACAAATCCGAACGCTCCGACTACGAATACCGAAAAAGAGCAAACTCTTCGTGAAATGCTTGCAGAATTCTTCAAGGAACTTCTCAAGCTCCTCCGTGAAGGTCTCGAGGAAGCACGCAAGCAACGTGAACAGAATCCAAACGCTCCTCTCACACTTCCTGAAGCTCAGGCACAGACACAAGAGGCGGAAGAGGAGGCAGCTGCGGCAGCCGAAGAGGCGGCAGCCGTGGAAGAGGAGGCTATTGAAGCAGGTGTTACAGAAGAGCCCGAAGAGCAGGCAAAAATAGAAGAACTTCAGGGTCGCGTAACCGAACTGGAAGAAGAAGTGGAGCGCAGACGCGAAGTGGAAGCTCAGCTTCGTCAGCAAATTGCTGACCAACAGGCACAGGTAGAACTGTGGTTGAGTTCAAACAGCTCTGTTCAGGCCGAAGTACAGGTGAACCAGGAAGCTGGTATCACAGGTGGAATCACGGCTATAAACTACGACGAGGCGTTCCTTGCATACATCATGGAAATGCAACAGTCAGGAGAAGTAGAGACTGTTGAGCAGAATGGTGGCGAGCTCCATATTCACTTCAACATCAACTACATCGAAACTCAGATTAACGGCAACGTAAGCAACACCACAAACAACACCACTGTCGATAATCGTATCGACCAGAGTGTGAATGTGGAAGGTGTAGGCAACACGGTTGCCGTAGAACAAGGTGGTGAGCAGGCAACTGTGGTAGCCACGGAACAGGAAACCAATCAGGTTCAAGTGAATGAAGAGCCAATCGAGGAAGAGCCGATCATCGAAGAAGAGCCGATCGAAGAGGAGATAGAAGAAGATACAACTTCTTCCACAGATGGTGACGAGTTCGCCGACCTCTAGGCCTTACGCTCGCTAGAAGAAGAGGAACCTTCGATCCATTGGTCCAAGGTTCCTCTTTCAAACCTCACTCCGACTCTCATGTCCACTCCCTCCACAACACCGGAATCCAGAGAGACTCTGCCGGAATCTGCGGAAGTGAATGTTCCCGCAGAATCCGAGCGCAGAGTGGAGGCAACGGAATCAGGTCTGCGAGATGCGGATCTCTCTGCGGTACAGGAAAATGTGCAGCCGTCTTGGACAGCAGGAGAGAGAGGCGGCAAAACATATGAGTCCGCAAAGGTAGACAACACGTGGTACCGCGTCTACGAAGACGGAAGGGTACTCAGGCAGGAAGGAAGGAAATATGTCAGCATTTCTTCGGATGAGTTGCCCGGTTTGCCTCCTGCGGTACGTGCGAAAGTACGGGAACAAACACCATCGGCTTCCCCGGGAGTAACGGAAGGAACCACTTCCCGTGGTATCCGATACAGGGAAGTAACGGTGGACGGTGTGCGGTATCGATCGCTTGAAACAGGTGTGTACTGGCGTCATAACGGAACACGTTTTGCGGTGGTACCAAGCAACCAAACCGACAGGTTGCCTGCTGCAGTACGCGCAGAAGCGGAAACATTGAGCCCTTCGTGGGAAACAATTTCGGAAGGAGATACGCGCTATAAGCAGATTGAACTTCAAAACGGAGAAGGTACGTATCGTGTGTCTGAGCAGGGAAGAGTGTTTCTTAGGGCGGAAGGAGGATCCTTTGAATATGTGGCACCGGGTGAAACTCTGCCACCGGTTGTACAGGCAATGCTGGATAAAGTGGTGGCATTTGCAAGACGCAGAGAGAGCGAACAAGAATCATCGTTCAGTCCGGAGCAACGAAGTCATGCGGAAAATGTTCGTATGGCAGGCGAAGCACTGAATGCTTTGGGTCGCATTCGAATTGAGTCTGCGGGAGTTCGTTCCGGCATAGAAGGATTACCCGCTTCACGCGAAGCAATGTTTACGCAGCTTTCGCGCATGAGCATACGGCCCGACAGATACAGTGAATTTGTAGACAACTTCAATCAGGCGGCGGATCACATGCAAGATGCCGTACGAAGATACGGTCCTCCGAATCCTCAGTGGGAGAGTTCTTTTACTTGGAATACGTCTCTTAACCGTATTGAGTCCGAGTGTACGAATGCAAGCTCAGCATGGAACGGAGAGCGCATTGTGGCTACTGCCGTAGGCGCATTCCGTCAGCCGGCGGGAGAAAGCAGATTCGGCAGCGGTTACGGCGGAAGCAGGCCGGAGTTCTTCCGCTCGTTTCCAACCACGGAGAATCCAAACGGATACAGAGTGGAACGCAGAGAGGCAGTGGACCGCAGTCGTACGCATTACGTGCTCTACGCTCACGAAGATCCCTCGGGGCGTCACTACGACTACATGTCTCCCGATGGAGCGCTTCGTATGCGAAAAACAGGGTCGGAGACCGGTCCGTCCACCATCCAAACTTTCGGTGACGAGAGTAACACGCGTCCCGCAACCATCAGTGTACGAAGTTACGATGCGGAGGCTCGTTACACCGAAAATGCCGATCCGAATTCCAGAGAAGTTCGACATCGGTTCGACCGTACGGGGAACTATGCGTTAGATACCCAGGGTGGTGAACCGCTCGGAACATTCCGAGATTTTCAGTCTCGAGTGGACAGCGGTGAAATTCGCGTAACACCCGGACAAGATATTCGTGAAGCGTACGCGGACCACATCGTAAAAAGTCTTCGTACGCCGGAAGCGATTGCAAATTATATTTCTGCGTATGTCAGTTTCAATGGGTCGGGATACGATGGAATAGTGGACTACAGTCCCGAAAGCTACGATCAACAGGATGTGCAGCATCCTCTCGCGACGCTGGAAAGAGGAACCGGAGACTGCGAAGACTTCGCACTGCTCTTTGAATACATGCTGGAGAAAGCGGGAGTGGAGGCTTTGGCTATGCGAAAAACAAGCAATCACTTCATGTGTGTGTACTTCGAAGAGCGATACGTTGAAATAAACGGAGTATCACAGCGTCGTTACGACGCCGTAGTGCTCGATACCTCAGGTCTACGAAAAACCACTGCAAAACCGGGAGGGGAAAACGGATACGAAAGTCCCGTTGCTGCTTTGCGGTCAATTGTTACTGCCGATATGAGTTACAATTTTTTGCCGGCCATAGAACGAAAATACGGTGCCTTGGCTGGCAGAGATCCTTCCACACTCACCGAAACAGAGAGACGAAATCTCGGCGTTCTGCAGAGGGCGCAGGCAGCGGCACGCAATGGGGGCGGCGGAGAAATTTTACGTCCTCCACATTTGCCTCCCCCGATAGGGAGCAGAGAACCTACCAGAGGTCGTTCGGGTTATGTGCCATTCAGTGCGGACTTCTCCCGATTTGTGCGGAAAGATACAACAAGCCCGTCCGCGATATCGACTGCAAGAAACGGACCGTCATCCGACCCTCGCGGCCCAATGGTACGTCCGGGTGCACCGGCAGAAACGCGCACGGCAAACAACGCATCCGTTGAAACCGAGGAGAGTGCCCGCATCGCGCGAGAGCAGGTGAAAATTGCAGAAATTCAGCGACTTCCTCGTAACAGACTGCATACGTTACAGAGCGGTGTGCCCGGCGCACAGTATGCAATGGATGACCGCGGAAACCTGTTTGCGTCCAGAAATCCGAGCACATACCCACGAGAGTATTACTATCTCAACGTGCAAAACGGCTACAAGTGGGAACACCATACAAGTTAGAGCCTGTTCAAGATCTGCTTTGATGGCGAAAATGACACATTCCGTCGTGAGGTGATGCTGCTGAGCAGCAAGCCGCAACAGGAAGGAGGCATTTGCAGTCCGAATTGAGATAGTGAACAAGCTCTTAGTCACGGAATACTGGCAGGTCGCCATAAGCTCGTGTAGGCTGCTTCCGATTTCGATGACTCTGCTCACTCTGCAAGACGGCACAGTATTCGAAGGTGAATCCTTCGGAGCGGTGGTCGATTCCGACGGAGAGGTTGTTTTTAACACCGGAATGGTCGGATACCCCGAGAGTCTCACAGACCCCAGTTACCGAGGGCAGATTCTTACGTTTACCTATCCTCTCATAGGGAACTACGGAGTGCCGAGCGGAGAATTGAATGCATGGGGTTTTGCAAAGAACTTCGAAAGCGAAGCAGTCCATGTTCGCGGTGTCGTAGTATCGCAGCTTAGCGACGACCACAGTCATCAGGCTGCGGTAAGTTCTCTCAGTAACTGGTTGGAGCACCATAAAATTCCCGGTATCACGGGTATAGATACGCGGGCTCTTACAAAGAAACTCCGTGAGCACGGAGTGATGCTCGGTCGTATTTCACAGTCGCATTCTTCCGCAAACACTGCCGCAATCGAAGATCCGAACATCAGAAATCTTGTTGCGGAAGTAAGTTGTACGGCCG
>PCVP01000027.1 GCA_002787035.1 Candidatus Peregrinibacteria bacterium CG11_big_fil_rev_8_21_14_0_20_49_14
CGCCATGTACGGCGAAGGAATGCAACAGCTCGAGGGTGTTCTTACCGATGCGGGTGTGAACCCGACAGACATTGCCGCATTTAAGCAGGTGGTGGAGTCCGGTTTCGATTCCGGTATTGCCATAGCAGACGAAGTTCGCGAAAGGGGAATAGGCGTGGTAGCCAGTGAAATGCTGGAAGGCATTTCGCATGAAACACAACTTGCCTGGGCGGAAAATATCCAGCCGCTTATAGACAGAGGTCTGGATACAAGCAGTCCCGAGTGGCAAACTGTCGAAGCTGCTCTCACATCTCTAAAGGATTATGCGGATACCTTCGATGCGGGAGAGCTTATTCCCGAGGATGTTCGTCCGTACGTCAATGGTGTGCAAAACGCGTTGGCCAATATTCCGAATATTGACTTAAGCACCATGGATCAAATGATGAGCAGTCTCCTTGCGGGATTGAGTGTAGATCTCTAGTGCTGGTGCCGAGGAGAGGACTCGAACCTCCACGGGGGATTGCCCCACTGGTTCCTAAGACCAGCGCGTCTACCAATTCCGCCACCCCGGCACAATGCAGGTATACGCTAAGGTTTTTTAGTGTAATGGCAAGCCATTACTCATCATCTTCTTCCACAGACTTCATTTTTAAGCCGACAGACAGGTGTTTTTTATCGGGATCTTCTTCCGCTCCGATTTCAGCCCCTTTGATTACCGCAGCGTTTATCATCTTCCGCTCTATTTTCTCCGCTCTTTCATGAGCCATGTTCAGCTCGGCAACGGACTCGGCAATTTTCCGTTTCAGCTCGGTGTCGGCATCTCGTTTTGTCTCGCGTTCTTCTTTTACGGCATCATCCTGCATTTTACGTGCCTCCTGCTTCAGTTGAGATTCCAGCTTTCGGTACTCCACCTCCAATTTTGTTTTCTTTTTCTGTGCTTCATATCCTAATTTTTGAAGTGCGGTCTGTTCCTTTAAGTCAAAAGATCTCTGCTGGTAGGCTTTTTGCTGTTCCGGCAAATTTGCCACCTGCATTTTCTGGCGTTCAGTGTCTTGCTGAATGTTCATTCGTTGCTGTCTCTCCCAGACATCTATTTTTGTAATTTCCACCTTCTTTACTTCGGATGCTTCCATGAGTTTCTTTTTGAAAATAATGTCCGCATCACCACGCTTCTTCCTGCAGTCTTTTTCTGCGTCACTTTTCTTTTTCTTGTTGTCTCGCTCTGCCTGCTCCTTTATAAGACGTGCCTTTTTCGTTCCTGCATCTATGGTTTCTTTCATTTGCTCCTCTGCGTCTCGTTTCATTTTCTCCACAGCCATTTTTCGCTCATTTTGAATGTGCAGCTCATTCATGTATGCAATGTGCTCTTCCCACTTCTTCTTCTTTTTCTCTTTTTCCCCTTCATACTTCAGTCGCTCAGCCTCTTTTCGTTTCTGCATTTCTTCCACCTCTTTCTTTCGCATTTCTTCCTGACGCTTAAATTCTTTCTTTTCTTCTTCGCTTCTCAGGACCTCGGCCTCCCCTTCTTTTTGAAAAGCGAGAGCCTGCTCGTGCTGGTCGCGCATTTCCTGGTGTCGTTCCTCTCTGCGCTCCATGCGTTTTGCCTGGTCTTCCTCTCTCCTTTTCATGCCTTTCTCAAGAAGCCTGTTTAACTCCTTTTTACCGTCATCGGATGGCTGCTTGAGAACGTATCCCATATAACATATATTATAGCATAAAATGTGCTATATGTACATTATAGGCGATTTGGCTATTCTTCGATTATTTGAATGCCAAGCTCTTCTATTTGCTGGTTTGGCATTGCTGACGGAGCACCAAGCATCAAATCCTTTGCCTTCTGGTCCTTCGGGAATGCGATGACTTCTCGAATGTTCGGTTCGTCTGCCAGTATCATACAGAATCTATCCAGTCCCATGGCAATACCGCCGTGTGGCGGAGCACCGTATTCGAATGCACGAAGCATGTGGCCAAATCGCCTCTGCGCATCGTCATCGGAGATGCCAAGGACGTTAAATACCCTCTTTTGCAGGTCGTGTTCATGGATTCTCATGGAACCTCCTCCCACCTCGTTTCCGTTCAGCACGAGGTCGTACGCTATGGCACGCGCGGCAAGTGGGTCGGATTCCACCAGCGTCTCATCGTCGGGATGCGGACGAGTGAACGGATGGTGCACCGCACCGACTTCTCCCGTTTCTTTACTTTTTTCAAACATGGGAAAGTCCACCACCCACACGTAGCTCCATATGCTTTCATCTATCAACTTCAGTCGCTTTGCGCATTCCTTGCGCACCTCGCCGAGCGGCTCAAGAGCGTGCGGGTACTGCCCTGCGGCAAAGAATACGGTGTCTCCCGTCTTGGCACCCACCTTCTCCACGATACTTTTGGCGACGTCCTCACCGAGGAATTTTACGATGGGAGACTGCAGTTCGTTCTCTTTCACTATGATGTATGCCAGCCCTCCGGCACCGTGTCTCTGCGCAAGATCCGTCAGTTCATCTATGTCTTTGCGACTGAAAACAGACGCACGGGGTGCGCGCATGGCAGAAACCATTCCGCCACTCGAAGCGACATCTGCAAACACTTTAAATCCGCACCCTTTCACAATGTCCGTGACATTCGTAAGGGGCATGTCGAAACGGAGATCCGGTTTATCTGAGCCGTATTTCTCCATCGCTTCCCGGTAGGTTATTCGTGGAAACGGTTCCGCTTGCAGTGCCCTGTCCGGTCGTACCGCTTTGGTGACTTCTATGAAACATCCTTCCATGACATTCATCACGTCGTCTTGGTCGCAGAAACTCATTTCAATTTCAAATTGGGTGAACTCCGGCTGACGGTCTCCGCGCTGGTCTTCGTCCCGAAAGCATCTGGCAATCTGAAAGTATTTGTCCATGCCCGATACCATAAGGAGCTGTTTTAACTGCTGAGGGCTTTGTGGCAACACATAGAATTTGCCGTGGTACAGCCGAGAAGGCACGAGGTATTCACGAGAACCTTCGGGTGTTCCCTTTATAAGAATGGGGGTTTCCACTTCTACGAAGTCGTTGTCATGAAAGTACCTTCGTATTTGCTTCATGATGTCGTGGCGCCTGATAATGTTATTTTTCATGCGCTCGCGGCGAAGATCCAAAAATCGATACTCCAATCTGATTTCTTCTCCCACATCTTTCTCCTGATCTATTTCGAACGGAGGAGTCTTTGCTTCGTTGAGTACGTTCAGTTCATCCACCAACACTTCTATTCCTCCAGTGGGATTATCTTCACGAGCAGCCCCCTCCAATCGAGCACGTACGGTACCCGTAATTTTAAGCACCCACTCAGACCGCACTTTTTCCGCGGCTGCAAACGCAGTTCCATGATTCGGGTCTATGACTACTTGCGTGAAGCCATACCTGTCACGAAGGTCTATAAATATGAGTCCGCCGTGATCTCGGCGTCTGTGTACCCATCCGCAGAGAGTCACGCTCTTCCCGGTGTTTGAAACGTTCAGTTCGCCGCAGGTGTGTGTTCGTAACATGGCAAGAGTATAGACGTGGAAAACGCTTTCTCAATCGAATAACTTCGTCATTTCCTCCTTAAATTCTTCCACATCCTTAAACTCTCTGTGTACCGATGCGAAGCGAATGTACGCCACCTTATCCAATTTTCTCAGCGCCTTCATAACGTCGGTGCCTATGGTGGAGCTTGCCACCTCTTTTTTGTTTGCTCCCCACTTTTCTTCCAGCTTACTGAGCAGAGAGTCTATCTGCTCCTGTGTTATGTGTCGCTTGGTGCATGCGATCCATATGCCTCTTTCCAATTTGGATCTGCTGTACGGCTCCCTTGTTCCGTCCCTTTTGATAACGATAAGAGAACTTAACTCCTGTCTTTCGAATGTTGTAAAACGATGTGAGCACTTCGGGCACTCCCGCCTTCTGCGGACCGCCCGTCCATCTTCTGCGAGTCTCGAGTCGATGACGGACGTGTCCTGTGATTTACAGTGCGGACAGTGCATGGTGTACAGACTACTGCAAGAAATCGTACAACAACAGTATTTGGCTATCTATTGCCAAGGAGACCGCGATAATTGTTTCTTGCCGCTCCACGTGCAGCATCGCGCTGGATCTGCCATGTTTCGAACATCCTTGCCGTATCGGAGTCGGAAGGCGGTGTCTGCAGATCAATGTGCTCAGGAAGCTTTTTGTCGGAAGTTTCCACTGCCAGACTTTTTGTTTCTGCCATATGAAAATACATGGGAATAAAATAGAGGCGCGCGTTATAACCAGATCTCTTTAAAATTGCAAGGGTCCGTGGCGCAAAATCTCTATCGAACCCCCCGTAATGCTCACAACCGTTGAGTTGGAGCGGTTTTCCAGGGGTCCTGAATCCAGAAGGATGGCAGGAAGGGCTTTTCTCCCATGAAATTGGCCTCCTATTTCCTGCGGCGAGTACGGGGCAGGCTGCCCGTGAATATTTGCGGATGTGGTGGTAATGGGCCCGCCGAACGCACGCACCAATTCCATTGCCACAGGATGCGGAGATACGCGAACTCCGACTGTTTCCGTTCCGCGAGGAGTGGCAAACAGTCCGCTGTCTTCACGCAGTGGCAGCACTATTGTGAGCGGTCCCGGCAGATGCTCTCGGGCGAGTTGATCTGCGAGGTCATTCCACACTACGAACAACTTTGCCTGTTCTATGCTCTCAAACAGTGCGCTGACGGGCATATCTTCAGGGCGTTCTTTTATTGCAAAGAGTGTTGTAACTGCTTCCTGATTTCGCATATCACAAGCGAGTCCGTAACATGTTTCCGTTGCGTGGCACACGGTTTTTCCCTCATGCAAAGCTCGCACGGCTTTTTGTATCGCTTCGGAATTGTCTTGGAGTGTGTCCATGTCCGCATTCTACGCGACTTCAACATTTCGTGAAGATTTGCCGAGGCTTTCATCTCTATTTATATATTTTCTACCCCTGTAGTACGTCATTTTGCTCCGAGCCTGCTCTCGCAAATCCATAAAACGTTGACAGTTCTTTTCCACGTGGGGAATGAAGTGAAGTCTCAATACCGTTTCTTGCGCCTCAAGGATTATGGAACCGAATCCCAGAATATTCTGAATAATACTGTGTTGGCATTTATTAATATCCTGCAACATCCATAAATCTATGCTCTGGTGGTCGTTTATTGTCAGCAGCGTTTTTTTGATTCTGTGAATTTTTTTGTCCGTAACCACTATGACATACAGAAGATATGTATAGATGCACACAAGAAATCCGAAGTGAGAGAGTGTAAAAATGATCGTAAAAATACTCAACATCAGCCTTCGTGTGAGATCATCGTCCGTATTTCCCATGACAAACGTGGCGTACCCCGCGCCAAATACGAACACGTTCCACAGAACCATCCTCACAAACGGCCACAAAAGACGTATCCAGTGTTGATGGAAATAAAATGCCATTTCCTCATTGGCGTGCTTGCCCTGAAAGTCGAGATCCGCCATCTCACAACTTTTATGTACTACCATAGCAAGGAGTGGAACACGAAAATAACACACAGCAGAAAGAGTGTGTGGAGCACGGTAAATATGCGTAATTTTGCCACTGTCAGGCTTCGGCAAAATGACCAGTCGTCTCCCATGGGAAGGCATACTTTTACGACTTTGCGACGAAAAAGCCTCCACATTATAAGTTCCAGCAGCACGATGATCGTGCTCCACACGAGGAGATCTAAGCTGAGAGAATCAAATTCCATGGCACAAACAGTGAAGAAACTCTCATTCTCCTCTTCACTGTTTTATTTGTCCAGGACATGATTGATTTTATGCGGCAATTTCACTGTACGATTGAATAACTTCGTCTATTTTCTGTTCCAGCACCGTCGAAATATTCACGGTAAGCGGAAGAGGGACAATTTGTTCTCCTATTTGCAGTTGGACCCTCTCTTTTCCCGGGAACGTCTCGAGAACTTTTTTTAAATCTAGCAACAATTTTTTTGGAGCGCGGTTCGGCAGCCTTATTGTGTAGACAGATATGGATGTGGTGGCAGTTTTTACTGCCGATGCAGAGCTCTCCTTTTGTCCCTTTGAAGATGTTTCTGCAGGGAGCTTCAGTTTCTTCAGTACCTCTTTCGTGTCCATTCCTTCCGCAATCCACTTACTCAATGGTCCCTGAAGTTCGTCTGTTGCCTTGTCTTCCTTTTTTTCAATGGCCACTGTTTCACCTGCAATGACGTTTCCTTCTTCATCCAGAACTTCCACTCTTTCCTCATCTTCTATCTCGGTGCGCTTGAGAATGGGCATTCCGTTTGCCGCCTCTTCTTCATCGAAAAATCCCGACTCCTTCGCGTTGGCGATAATGCGTGAAAGTGTGGTGTGCTTTATGGCATTCGCTCTCAGTTGCAGCTGACCTGCCCGAAGGTCCAGCACGCCGTCTATGACCAAAAATGAATCCGGTTTTTCCAGAACATCCGCCACTTCCGCATATGTGCGAGGGAAGAGGGTGACCTCTATTTTTCCCGAGGGGTCTTCGAAAAATACGATTGCCATTGTGTCTCCTTTTTTGGTCGTAATTTTTTTTACTCCTTCCTGAATTCCTGCAATTTTAATCTTTTTCCCCACCTCTTTCTTTGTAAGATTTCCTATGAGAAGAGCCTTTTTCCCCACGTATTTTCTTAGTCCCGCAAGCGGATGACTGGATACGTACATACCCAATGTCTCCTTTTCCCACTGCAATTTCTCCTGCACGGATGCAGGAATTGTTTCCGGGAATTCTATGCCGGCATTTCCTTCGTCCGATTCCATGTGCCCAAACAAGTCTGTTTGCGCACTGCTTATGTCCCCGCAGGACTTCGCGTAGTCGACGATGTTTTGGTAGTGGTCCACCAGCGTTCTCCTCTCTCCCAAGGAGTCCAGCGCACCCGCCTTGGCGAGTGCGTCGATTGTTTTCTTGTTGAGCACTTTGGTAGGGACGCTGCGCGCAAAATTTTCGATACTGTCGAATTTCCCCATCTCCTGTCGCACGTCGATGATTTGTTGCACCGAACTGTCTCCTATTCCTTTTATGGCGGTAAGACCGAAGCGAATGGAGCCGCCCGCACCCTCTTTGTCCGGTATGGCGGTGAAGTGCCTGAGAGATTCGTTGATATCCGGAGGCAGCACATTTATTCCCATGGATCTGCACTCGTCTATTTCTATCATCACGCGATCTGTGCGTTGCGCGTCGCTGGAAAGAAGCGCAGCCATGAATTGCACGGGATAATTTGCTTTAAGATACGCTGTTTCGTAGGCGATTCTTGCATATCCTGCGGCGTGTGATTTGTTGAAACCGTATCCTGCAAAGGGAGTGATGACATCGTCAAAGATCTTTTCTGCCAACTTCTTTTCGTATCCTTTTTCCACCGCACCGCGAATAAAATTTTCTCGTTGCGCATCGAGTTCGGATTTAATTTTCTTTCCTATGGCTTTACGAAGCAGATCCGCTTCACCCAGTGAGTATCCTGCGAATGTTCGAGCTATCTGCAGAATCTGCTCTTGGTAAATACCGATACCGTACGTGGGCTCCAGTACGAGCTTGAGGTCATCGTGGATGTACTTCACTTTCTCCTTACCGTGCTTTCTTTTAATGAAACTCGGAATCCACTCCATGGGACCGGGACGGTACAGGGAGACCATGGCCGTAATATCTTCAAACTGTGTGGGCTTTAATTGCTTGAGATACCGTCGCATTCCGCCGGATTCCAACTGGAACACTCCCGTCGTATCGCCGCGCTGCAAGAGACCGAAAGCAGCGGCGTCATTCAGCGGGATGGTGGCGATATCGAGCTTTTCACCTCGCGTACGTTCTATGATTTCGAGCGTTGTCTGAATAACAGTGAGGTTGGTGAGCCCCAAAAAATCCATTTTTAGCAGCCCCAAAGCCTCAAGAGGTTTTGCCGAACTTTGCGTAATGACAGTGGAGTCGTCTTTTGGAGCCCTTTGCAGAGCGGTGTAATGCATGGTGGGTTCTTCGGTGATTATCACTCCGCAGGCATGCACCGATACGTGTCGCGCCTTTCCTTCGAGCTTCAGGGCGGTATCTATGATTTTGCGGTATGTCTCATTGCTGTCGTATGCGGCTTTCAATTCCTGTGTTTCCAGCGCCTCGTCCAGTGTGGTTCCGGGACGTTCCGGTATGAGTTTTGCCAGCGTATTCATTTCCAGAAATGGCACGCCGTATGCTCGCCCCACATCTTTCACAGCGGCGCGAGCAGCCAGTGTTCCGAATGTGCAGATTTGTACCACATGATCTTCACCGTACTTGTCTCTCACGTAATCGAGCACTATATCTCTGCTGGTATCGGCAAAGTCCACATCTATATCCGGCATGCTTATACGTTCGGGATTTAAGAATCGTTCGAACAGCAGGCCGTGCTCCAGAGGGTCAAGCGTTGTGATATTGAGGCAGTAAGACACCAGAGAACCTGCCGCAGAACCTCGTCCCGGCCCAACCGTTATGCCACGACGCTTCGCTTCGTTAATGAAATCGGAAACAATGAGGAAGTACCCCGAGAATCCCATTTGTTCTATGATACCAAGCTCATATTCCATTCTCTCCAATGCCTCTGCGGAGGGCTTTCCGTACCTTTCGTATAGCCCCTTTTCCACCAACTCTCGTAAGTACTGTTTTTCATCTTTGGCTTCCGGTACGGGAAATCGCGGAATGTGATACGTGGAAAAATCAAAATCAACGGTACATCTGTCTGCAATCGCGCGTGTGTTTTCCAATGCTTCCGGCACGTGGGCAAACGCCTCTTCCAAATCTTGGAACGGGCGCATGGAGAAATCCGAGTCACGCATGGAAAATCTCCTCGGGTCATCTACCAGTGCATTCTTCTGTATGCAGAGTACAACGTCGTGTGCTTCGGCATCTTGCGTGCGACAGTAGTGGCTGTTGCATGTGGCGACCAGAGGAACGGAAAGTTCCTTGCCCCACTTTATCAATTGCTGGTTCACTTCCGCCTGACCGCTGACATTCGGGAGATCCATCAGTTCGAAGTAGAGGTTCTCTTTTCCAAAGAATGATTGGTACAACGTGACAAGTTCGGTGATGCGATCTCCGTCTTCTGCGAGTGCGGCCTGCGGAATGGCACCGCTTATGGGGCCGCTGAGAGCGACCAACCCACCTCCGAATTCCTTAAGGAGCTCGGAGTCCACTCTCGGCTTGTAGTACATGCCTTCCAGTGCTGCCTTTGTGGCAAGCTGCAGCAGGTTCTCGTACCCTTTCTGAGTCGATGCCAGCAAGACGAGGGGATAGCGCTTGGTATCCACGCCACTTTCCTTATCGTGCCGAGATCGCACTGCCACGTATGTTTCCAGCCCTAAAATAGGCTTAATGTTATTTTTCTTCGCGTACTGATAAAACTCAATGAGGCCGTAAGTATGCCCCTTGTCGGCCAGTCCCACCGCACTGTGACCCAGTTCCTTCGCCCGCAGCACCACTTCTTCCGGGCTGGGAAGCGCTTCTAACAGTGAATACGTGGAGTGGCAGTGCAGGTGAACAAAATCTTCAGGTTTCATAGAGGAATTGAGTGTAGCAAAGAGCTCGCCTTGCGCTTAGTCAAATGTCAATTCTTATGAGTTTCTTTACGATCCGCAGGATGTATCCAATACGGGGGAACACACCTTTATAAAACTTCCGACCTGGTAAATACGGTATCCGCTCAGCAGCGCACCTGTTTGGCTCGGGTCTATCGGAACATCCACAATGTATTCTCCGTTTGTCGTAAGTGCGGAAAGGTCGTATCCGCCTCCGCCGCTGCAGACGGCTCCTGTGGCCGTGTCTCTGCAGATAGGCTGTGCGTTTGTGATGCCTGTGGGCACTCCCGTTACGGTATTGCCATCTATGATGTACTGCACAATCGCGTTTTCCAGTTCCCGAACAGAAGCTCTTCTGTCCGCACCGCGCGCATCGTTCAGTTGCTTGGTCGGATTGATGGCTGCGATGACAATGGATACCAAAATTCCAATGATTCCCAGCACCAGCATTATTTCCATCAACGTGAAGCCACTTCTGTGTATCTGAGGGCGCATAACAATCGTAAGCTTACCGCTCCTTCTTTCTCGGGGCAAAAGTACAAAGCGTACCTAGAATGATTCTCCCACGGATGCAGCATTTTTACATGTTTCGTGGTGCTGTAAATCTCCTTCGTATTGTCCGGAAACGTAGGGAAAGCATGAATCTTCCAGATTAATTTTCAGCACGCGTTCCAGCATCTTGTTGCACGGACGGTAGATGCAGGTTCTTCTGAGGAAGAAGGTGAATTTAGTGGTAAATGACCGTACTCCTTGATTCTTTTTACTGGCCAGCTCGTAAAATTCAATCATAGTGCCGTGCAGCTTGTCGGTGAGAGTGGCAATCTGCTTTTGGCTGTCTCCCGATTGTATGATTGCCCTGGTTTCCAATGCTTGCTGTTCTATGTTCCAGACTCTGAAGTACGCACGGACAAGATTTCGCAGTATCTTTTTTATTACTCCCATATTCTGCTCTTTCGTTTCGGCATTTATTCTTTCCGGAGATCCCGGAACAAATTCGGAAGGTAACTTCAAATAATCCGCTTGTTCACGATCTTCTCCCCATTTTTTCAGCTGGTCATGAAGTCCCCGTACCAGTCGTACTTCATCCCGGGACAGAAAGAACGGTCCACGCAGCTCCCATTTCGCTGCTCCTTCGGGCCATTGAGGAGGGGGGTCGAAGTCTGTGGCTGGCGGCAAATAAAGCGGAGCATCGAAAAGACTGCACCCCTCACGTGTTCTGTGCGGTTGGTTCAGCCCTGCCAGGAAGTCAGAAAGGAAATTCGGAGGCACCGGTCTGCCAATGGCATTGTAAATCTGCACGGTCATCGTGCCGATAAACGACATTCCGATAAGGAAGTCGTTTCGTTTCGTCATAAAATCATTGAGAGCGTCGCGTTCTTCCTGACTCGGTGCATGCCCCCCGCTTACTATGGCATCCAGTGCGTTTACATCACATCCGTACCCCACCGATGTCGGTGGCAAGTAGTCTGAATGGAACGGGCACATTTTCGTTTGTGGCGGCACGTATGAAGGCTTTTCGCACTCTGCATATGCGGCGCAATCATCCAAAGACTTAAATGTAAGACCTCCGTTTGCTCGACAGACGAGCCTGTCTTGTTCGGTGCAAATTGCGGGGATCGAATCCGGGCAACACCATGCCACGGCATCGAAGATGTAATACCAGTTGAATCGCGGGTCTTCGTAATGCGGATCTCTCGCTCCTCTCACCAAGTGCAAGTAACGATCGTTTAAGAATCTCGCCATACTTTGCAGGCGCATGATGTCGAGGATTCTTTTCTCTTTGAATGCGAGCTTTGTTTCCTCGCGGATTTGTTCCAGTTTCTCTTCCAGAATAATGAGGTCTATATGCAAACACGGTGTGATTTTATAGATGTCTCTTTGTTGTACATCCACTCGCAGCTCCGTGTCCACCAGCTCAAGGAATATGGAACTGATGCGCGAGAGCCAGTCGAAGAACAAGAACTGAAAGTTCGTAGCCTGACCTCCGGGAAGATTCATAAGGCCCGCATCCACTCGTTGCAGTACGGGATTCACGTAGTGTTGTGAAATCGGAGTCATGGTGAGTGCCTGTACGCTCGTTGCGGAAGCGAAGACGGAAAGGCCGACGGTTAAGGAGAGAAATCGCTTCATGGGTTGTTGGCGTTACGTCTGCACATTTCATCGGGGAATTCAGTTTGTTCCATATTGCGAAGCAGGTCGCTTACCGACTCGATCATATTTTCCAATGCACTGAGTGCGGGGTCGAAGTAGTGCCTGTACACACTTATCCCAACCCGAGACCCTATGCCGGATGCTGTTTCTTCGAAGAGGCTGCGAACGGATTCATTTTCGTACGGTTGGTTCACAAGTCCTTCCCAGAAATTACCGAAATCCTTCGTGGGACTACGCAATTGGCGCAGAGGGTCGAAGCTGCAAAGGATAGGCGGAATGCGCATAGGCAAGCCATTGAGTTGGCAGAAGAAATTGTCCATTTGTCTGGCAAGAAGGGCGGGTCTGTACGGAGGCAGCGGCATACTGAGCTGTGGTGCCAACATCAGAAATTCTCCGAAGTTAGGGTCTTCCGCAGAATCGGAATCCCACGGGAATGCTTCGTCTTGCACGGTGATAGGCATACGACCCGGAATCATCCTGTGTCTTTCGAACGATTCCTCCACACACTGTCCGACCATACACGCATTATTTCCGATAGTGTTTCTGTATATCGTTTTGCATGTGGGAGAACACACCTGAGGAAGAGAATTCAGTTGTTTCTTCACCCGTGCATCGGGGTTGGTAACAGCGTCGTCGCAAGAGGTTGCCACTCCCAATTCTGCGGCGTGTGCTTGCACGTAATCTGCGATATCCCTGTACATCTGATTTGAATCCGTACCTGGTGGCAATTCCACACATGAAGATCCCCCGCCGCAGCTGAGGTTTGAGAATGCAGCGGCACACATCTGTATGGTTATACCCACTTCCTGCAGCACGCCGTCTTCTCCCAGCGCATCGCATTGTGCGAGGTATGCTTGATACTCCGTCGCACAGCATCCGTCAGCACTTCCTATTATCTCATCACGAAAAATGCTTGACCCAGCGGGGCCGTCACACTGTTGCTGTGCGTGCACCAACTCATGAATGTAGAGGTAGGTGGACATGGCAGGGTCTTGTGCGTTTAAGCAGACCTCTATGCGACCGTCCAGTTCCTTTGCTTTGGTAAGCCCCTCTTGCCCTCCGCATTGGCCGCAGAACGTATCGACGTAACATCTGCTGCACTGGTCAGGTTCGAGATCGTTGTCTCTGTCGGGGGTATCCACGCCTTTTTTCAGACCCTGTGTTTCCGCACGCCACCCTCCTTCGTTGCAGATGTTCGGCCCTGCTTCTGTCCAGCGATACGGAGGTTCCATAATGGGGGCTTTGCATCCGATCAAATGAATATCATCGGGATCCGCGGCACTCCCCTGCGGTTCTGGGCATCGTATGGTTTCAGGAGATCTGCAAAGGTATCCCCGCTTCGCAAACGGGTGACTGCACAGCCCTATTCCTTCCGGAGGATCATCCAGAGGGTTCGGATAGGTTCCGCCCATAATAGCGTCATTCTGGCATGGGGGGTCGGGTTGGGCGTAGCTTCTGCTGCCCGAACAATCCAACGAGGGAAGCACGGGATCCAAATGGACATCCCACATGAGTCCCACATCATCCAGTCTTACCCACACATACACCTGCAGATCATCGAAGATTTTTACGGGAAACATCACCAATTCATTCGGCTTGAGCGGGGGGTCGAATGTTACTGTCTGAATCTGATTGTAGATGTCTTCCAGTTTCTGCTCCAACGTACAGAAGCGAGCCAGAAGGAATTGCAATTCGGTTCCGTTACCCAACTTGTCGTTTCCGCACCCTCCGTTTAGCTGTTGCACCTGTTTAAATCCGTGTCGATATCGCCATACGGCGGCAACGAATCTTTCCCTGTCCTTTTTATCTGCGGTATCGTCGTACAGACCTGTCAGTTCGGACTCCACGGCAGTAAACAGGGGAGTCATGCTGGATTCATACACGTACCCTCGCACTTTTGTTTCCGCAATCGGACTTTGCACTATATCTGTATCACCCTGCCAAATTTGCACGATGCTGGGGAGTCTTGTTTGCAGTCGCACGATGCGTCCGTGGTAGTTGTCTATACCAATTTCGTAGCTGGATGCGGAGAGCTGGAGGTCTCGTACCACTTGTCGTAACCAAGCCTGCTTCTCCACCAGTTTCACCGCGAGTTCACGGTAATTCGGACATTCAAATTGTTCCATCGGCTCATTGATCGGGTCGTCCGTTCTGCAGACCTCGTTGGAACCTGCAAGAGCCAAGTCCACATCTGCATCCGTAAAGAGCGGCAGGAATTTTCGCGGGTAAATTTTGGTCACGAATCTTTCCACAATAACTTCTGCTTTCTCCATGGAGTATTCGTCCCTGGTAAATTGTAAGAGTCGTTCATACAGTGAATCCTGTGCAGAGGCGACCGTGCTTGCCGTAAGTCCTGCCAGTATGCCTGTGAGTATGAGTTGCTTTCTCATGGTTACAAATCACGGAGAACATCTTTGGCGTCCCATCCTTTCGGCAAACAGACACTCGCATCCGATGCGAGTCCGAGTCCGTTCCTTAAGTCCAGCGATGCGCGTTGCAAGCAGTGCATTTCCGCATCCAGAGGACTCAGGCGCGCTATACTGGTGATAATTTGCAATGCCCGTTCCAATGCGGGCCTTGCCACGGCAATTTCTTGTAGAATTTTTTTTCTGCGTCTTTCCATTTCCACTATCAATTCTTGGTAATCGAAAGAGGGAACAATGGCCGGTATGGGGCCGCCCCCTGCCTCATCTTTAAATCGTTCTTCTATGACATCCAGTACGAGATAATAATTGTGGTCCACAAGCGCACACTCATACACACGAAGAAATTCAAGCAGTACGATTCCAACGTCGTTACGGTCCAGCTTTGCAAAGTCATTCGGATCCTGCCACGGTGGTAAGGACAGCGCTATGTCTCCCAGAGCACTGTTTGACTCCAATGGAAGAATATTTGGCTCCAAACATTCTATGGTTTCGGGGGGTTGCATGTATTCCTCTATGACTTCACGTACTTTTTCGTGGTACTTTTCGGGCCAGTCATCGAATTTCTCGTTTTTGAAAAAAAGAGAGCTGTACAGAGGCTCGTAGCGAGTGCAGGGTTCCAAAATAGGATACGGTTTCCCCTGCGGAGGCGCCGCAAGAGAATGCCCTCGGATACCGACGGCCAAGCCCAAAATACATACGATGATCAGTACACTGAGTGTCTTTGTGTTCTGCTCGTTGCGAAGAAATGGAGAAAACATATTACTTGGTTGTATCCGGAGGAGGAGATCCGTCACAACTGGAAAGGAAACATGGCACGCGGTTAAACAAGCCGACAAGGTTCACCATCTGGCGGATACTGTTTACTATCGGAGAACGAAACTCCTGCAAAAAGAGATCAAAATTTCCCGCAAGTTGTAACATTGTTCTGTACGAGGCATCGTACTCCACAGTCATATTCATAACGGCTGCTTCCTGATGCATGAGTTGCTGTGCAATCTCTTCGCAGTATGTTTCTACTGCGGTTCGTTGGTCCTGTGTTTCGGTCGCTCCCTTCAGCAGATGGCATTCGGGAATCGTTTGTCTTGAAACTTCAAGACATGCATATGAATCTGCAATGATGTTTACGGGAGCGTCTGTGGTTTGTTGTATGGATTTGCGTACCGCATCGCAGATTATATCCAGCCTGCACTGCAGGGCTCGAAGACTTTGTCCTATAAAAGGCACAAGTTCGGAAGTGGAAACACGCTGTGTTTCCAGAAGCCCTTTTCTCGGAGGGATAGGAGAGGCGCCGTCCACTGCCGTATCTCCTCTTGAGTCACCGGGGCTTATCCCTTCCCCGACGGATCTCCAATCATCGTCATCCACTTTGTACCAAACGTTCCCGAAAAAGTCGTACCGCACCTCTCCGACCAGAGCATCTTCCGCTTTCTTTTGTCCGAATATGACAGAACGGAAGAATCGGTGTTCCAGTGCGAGTTCCTGATTAATTTTTTCCTGACACACATCTGCGCCAACAGGCGTTTGGGCGTGGAGAGCCAATGGGATAACGCTGAGACTGAGCAGAATAGTGCCGAAAATGAAGTGTCGCATTGGCATCATGGTCCTGCGGAGGAAGAGGAAGAAGACGTGTATGTATCAAAAATCACCTTTGTCGTTCCTTGCGCTTCGAATGACGGAGTGATGTCATTGGGTTCCACTTTGAATTTCAGTTTGTCGTCTTCGGGCACCCCATCGCGCAGCAGTGTCTGCTCAAACATTCCTCTCCTGAATTCCGATATAAATTCCATCTGCTCTTTTTCGTACGGTGAACGGAGCCCCCAGCCACGCTGTGTTTGGTACTTCTCTTGATTAAGCGGCTGGCATGCCCAGTTCCACTGGTACTGAGGTCTCGGGTCCTCTGTGCCGGGGCATTCATCGAAGTCGATAATGTACTCGTCTATGGGTCTGCCAATAACTTCTTTGTCGAAATCCTCTTCGAGGAAGACGGCAGGTCTTGAACACATGCGCACAAATCGTTCCGTCAAATCCATCTCCACATGAACGCATGGAATGGTATCGGGGAAGATGCAGTCTTCCTCAGTGCCATCTGTTACTGCGGCAGGGTCTAATCGGAGACTGTCCCAGAATTTCTGATACGCGCTGTTCATACCGGAAACCACTCCGAATGCACGGTAGTAAATATTCGGATCCACCCCGGGAATGGCAGTGGGTATGAAAGTGCCTATGGTCGTGGGAGGGTCTTCTATCACGAGGTCCGGCAGTCCGTTGATGACATCGTTATAGATGGTCGGTATGGCCGGGAGGTCCGGCAGTTTTGGTATTTGTGCAGCCTTTCTTCCGCTGGGAGGATCTAAGTTGTAGCGAGCGAGGCTGACCTGTACGGGTTTAAGTACGGGAAGCTGAATCGCCCCCGTTGCTGTTCGAATAAGAGAGAAGTCCAAAACGGCATCGGGTATTAAATCGGTCTTAAAGCGCGGCAGACAATTGAAAGCATTGGAAGGTGCACCGTCTATGCATCCCGTTAGGTCCGGTCTGCCGGGCATCCAGAAGAAGTCGTCTAACATTGAGTAAATAGACGTGGTAAAGCTTTGGCTCATACACCACGGGAAGTTGGATTTGTCGTGAAATGTGCGGTACATACGTTGCGTTCCTTGCCAGAGAGACTTAAGGAATTGCAGATTCTGCACACTGGTTTGATAGGCGTTGTATTCATCTATGTTTGCTTTCAGCCAGTTTGCAATTGTCTGAATAATATCTCGCTGATCTTCCAGTATCCATGCTTCGTAGCGTGCCAGCTCTCCGCGCATTTTTCGTACGTCATCCAACCTGTCGGCATAGGCTTCCAGTTTCGTAAGAAGATCTCCAAGATCTCCGCCGACATTTTCGCAATTGTTCGCACCCGTACTTGCGATGTGCCATGCACACCACGCCTGTGCTTTGGCACGGAACTCCGTCGCACTTCCCTGTGGAATTAAAACAGGTACCGCTTCTTCTTGAAGTCTGAGTATGAGTGAGCGTTCCAGGTAGGCTGCCACTTCTCCCAGTAAGTCCTCTTTTACTTCCAGTTGCACTTCTATCGGTTCCATTCTTGGGTCCGACGGTTGTTTCGGATTAAAAGGATCGGGCATATCCGGTGAGAAGAATGGGTCGAGCGGATCCATTCCCGTGGCCCACGAGGGTGGCAATATGAGTCGCACGTGCGGGGGACTGAACAACTTGTTCGATTCTGTTTCCAGGTCTTGCCACCACTCCGCAATGGTACGTCTGCCGAATCTGTCATTGTTTACCGTGTCATCGAAGGCGCGCATGTACGCGCCGCTGGAAAACACCTGTTCTTCCGTCAGTTGAGGATACGATTTAAATTCGGTGTTATCGGGCGCCATAATTGCGAACGTGAACTCGTTCTTATAGACATCGTCGAACACTTTGCCGTTTATAAGAGAGAATCCTCCGCTTATATTGGGATACCAAAGGTCAATATTGGAGTTGAAACCCGGGTTTCGAACAATCTGATAATCACCTGACGGAGGGTCCGGCCAGTCTGTTCCATAGAGCCGCTGTCCGTATTCGGCAATATTGAAATCAGTCACCTGCGTTCGGGGCATATCGACGTAGTCGTGATTGCGACCGGGGTACGTATTGGCGATGGTGCAGTGCCTGTCGAAAAAGCCCGAGACTGTGAGCTTAGGGTCATACTCGTTATACAGACCATAACATGCCACAGGTACGCCTATGCGGTCGGCGTCGTCTTGAGGTGCGGCAGCGACGGTTGCTCTGGTGCAACTTCCGAAGTAGTGGCGGAAATAGGATTTATACGGAGAACCGGGGGAGGGAAGCTCCTGTCGGCACTCGTCATCCGAACATGATTTACAGTTTGGAAACGGTCCTCCGACGGGAGAATTCGTACAGCAGTAATGTGTCTCCAAGTACCCCACAAAACAGCCGGGTGGAGGCACAGGTGGCGCGGGCACAGGTTGCGTATCCGGGTCGTAGCAGATGGTATTGATACGAGTTCCCGTATCTGCCCAAAACGGAGGAGGCCCCGGAAACAGGCAGTACACTGCGTACTGGTCGTAGAGCCATCTGCGATTTAAGTCTTCACAGAGCGCGTCACATGTCCAACCCACGCCGTTGCCAAGCGGATCCGGTCCGCATACGCCGCCGCCGAACGTACAACCTATGCTCGGCGGTTTAAATATTTTCGGTCCTATAAAACCTGCATCGGGCCCTGCGGGTCTTTGGCAGGGGTGTGCTTCATAGAATGGCGGCCAACCCGGTCTGCAGGCGGAGGTGTATCCGAATGTGGAAGGCCACTTAAACCCCGTATTCGCCACAGGGCCGTCTATCACACCTCCTCCTTCCACACGAAGCGCCATATTCGCAGGCTTATGATCCAATGGCGAGCCATCTCTCCCCGGTAAGCCCGTGGAAATAGCGATGTGCGGTAAAACCGGCTTGTCCCAATCCCATCCTCCGCACTGTGCTCCCGCAACGTCTCCCTCTATGGTTCCTATAATCCCCTGTGCTTCCGAAAAACTGCTCGGTTCCGGATTTATAGTTAACATCAGTGCTTTTCCGGGCAATAAAATTGCAAAGATTGCGAGCGCAAACTTCGGAAATGCTAGATGGTGTCGTATCAAAGAAGATCGCAAAGTTGAGCTGAAGGGAGAGTTGATTCCCATAGTAACCCTTTGCGCCTCTACAGAGAGGAAAACACCAGTTGACGAAAATCCACTAATTTTTCTGATACTAGAATCAGAAATGATATCCGACGACGAGTTTTTTTTCTGACAAGAGTAGTTACTTGCTGATATTGTATGCAGGTGTACCGTCGTACACGTCGCGAAAAGACCGTGGCATCCTTTAATCCCATACCCCTTTCACGCATGTATTCATACAATCGCGTACACATCATCGGCTATCAGACTCAACCGGTTGAGGTTCGTCAGACGCCAGGAGGCGCCAGCGTAACGGATCTGAATTTTGTTGTTCCGTACAGTTTTACCGGAGATAACGGTGAAACAATTCAGGGCAAAGGTTTTCATACCGTCACGCTCTGGGGCCCAATGGCAGATATTGCCGGCCAATTTATAAAACCGGGATCACAAGTATTTATTTCCGGTCGCATGCAAACCGACAGCTGGGAAGACCAGCAGTCAGGCGAAAAGCGCAGCAAAACAAAAATTGTTGCCATGGATATGATTCTTCTCGATCCCCGAGACGGTCAGCTTCCTGCTCCCGAAGGCGCCCCCGCTATCAGCACCTGTGTGAACAGAGTGGACATAGTGGGCAATGCCAGCAGAGACCCTGAACTTCGTACCACCGGTACCGGCCAGAAAGTACTCACACTCGGTGTCGCCACCAATGACCGCTGGAAAGACAAGTCAAGCGGAGAAGAGCGAGAACGCAGCGAATTCCACAACGTTGTGGTGTGGGGTGCGCTGGCAGAGCAGGTTGAGCGAAGTATTAAAAAGGGAAATCGTGTGTACGTGACCGGCCGTGTGCAAACACGCAGCTGGGAGGCACAAGACGGTTCCAAGCGCTACACCACCGAAGTGGTGGCAGACAGTGTCCTTCTGTTGGGCATAAAAAATTCAGGTGCATTGGAATCTGTTTCCGCAGATGCAAGACCTATTAGCGCAGATTTATCTCGCCCTGCTCCGGAAGCATCTCACAGCGAAAAAGAGCCTGTGGCTGTCGGTGCCCCTATGCCCGAAGTGCAGTACTCATCCGAAATCAAGGTGGAAGACCTGCCGTTTTAACAGACC
>PCVP01000008.1 GCA_002787035.1 Candidatus Peregrinibacteria bacterium CG11_big_fil_rev_8_21_14_0_20_49_14
CGAACCATCACGTTTTGGCTTTGTGTCGCCCTTCGACGAGCTCAGGGTGACACAAAGCATATGCCAAATTATGGTTGTTCAGCTATGGAGTAAGGATTGGCAGTTCCGCTTAGCTGAGGGCAAAATATTTCATTCATAGGCTCTTACTTAGTACTTAAATGCCAAGTCACAAAGGGGGCTTGGTTGAAAGTTCACACACAAGAGGCGCATAGAAGATTTGGATGTATAGAACGACCAGCCGTGGTAGCATTTTCATACATGTCTTCTTCAAAGATCATCATTGCCCCTTCCATTCTCTCTGCGAATTTTCAGAATTTGCAGGCAGAAGTGGACTCTGTGGCACCGTACGCCGACTGGTTGCAGGTAGATGTTATGGACGGACACTTTGTTCCGAACCTGAGTTTCGGCGCACCCGTACTCAAATGGATACGAACAAATTTACCGTTGGACATTCATCTTATGGTTTCAAATCCCGCAGATCGCATAGAGGAGTTTCTTGCTTTAGGCGTACATCACATCACGTTTCACGCAGAGGCCGTACAAGATGAAAACAAGAGAAAAGCCCTTATTAAAGCCATTCGAGACGGCGGTGCCACCGCCGGCATTGCCATAAATCCCGAGACGCCGCTCTCGGAAGTACGGAGCATACTGTCGGATACGGATCTTCTTCTTGTCATGTCGGTACATCCCGGTTTCGGTGGGCAGGAGTTCTTGGAAGATGTGCTACAAAAAGTCACGGAAGCACGGGCACAGCACCCGAAGCTCATGATTCAAATGGATGGAGGAGTGGATGATCGCACGGCACCGCTCTGTATTCGCGCAGGCGCGAATAATCTTGTTTCCGGAAGTTACATTTTTTCGTCACAAGACCGCTCTGCCGCCATTGCTTCCCTTCGCTCCTCATGAAACGTACGGTATTTCTTTTGTGTTCTCTGGCATTGCTTGTTTCCTGCAATCCGCCGGAAGAAAATCTCGCCCAAAAAGAACTCCCACTGCGAAATATCACACTCGTATCGGGAAACAGGAAACTCTCCATACGTGCAGAAATAGCTCGTAACGACACGCAACGTACTTTGGGGCTTATGTATCGCACAGAACTTGCGAAGGGAAAGGGGATGCTTTTTGTATTTGAACAGGAGACACCCATGAGTTTCTGGATGAAAAATACGCGCATTCCTTTGGATATTATCTACTTCGATTCACAGGGAAATTTTGTTTCCACACTCACCATGAATCCCTGCCTGTGGGACCCCTGCCCGCTCTACGATTCTGCGGGACCAGCACAGTACGTACTGGAAATTCCGGCGGGAACCGTACGGGAGCACGGCATAGATTCAACATGGATGTTGGAGTTGTGAAGCGAGGAATTCAGAGCCTGTACGATTCCAGATTCTTCTCGATTCGAGCTGCCGTCTCGGTATCGTTTGGCAGAACAAATGCTTCCCCAGTCACTCGTTCGTAGAGGTCTATGTATTTGCTGGCAAGCATGACGCGAACGTCATCTGTAATGTCGGGCTGATGTCCTCCGTATTCAAACCCTTGTTCACGCAGCCACAGGCGAAAAAATTCTTTATCCAGACTTTCGGGTTCTTGCCCTGCGGCAAACCGTTCTTCGTAACTTTCTGCCAGCCAGTAGCGGGAAGAATCCGGCGTGTGTACTTCGTCTGCAATCGTAATGGTCCCGTGCTCATCCAGCCCCATTTCATACTTTGTATCCACCAAAATCAGTCCGCGCTCAGCGGCAAGTTTCTGCCCTCGAGCGAAAACGGCAAGTGCTTTTTCCGCCATGTCGTTCCACTGTTCTCTGGTGGCAAGACCTCGCTCCACTATGCCGTCGGGAGAGATAAGTTCGTCGTCTTCTCCTTTGGTTGTGGGCGTAATAATCGCTCCGTCAAACGGCTGGTTTTTCACCATGCCATTCGGCAGAGATACGCCGCAAAAATCCCGTACTCCCGCGTTGTAGTTCATCCACGCGGACGTTTTGCTGGAACCGGTAAGATACCCGCGAACAACCACTTCCACAGGCAGCATGGCGAGATCTTTCACCACCATGACGTTGGGGTCCGGAAGGTCTAAGACCTGTGTGGGCATAATGTCTTCTATTTGCCGAAACCACCATGCACTGATTTGGGTGAGTACCTGTCCTTTCAGCGGCACCGTGCACCAGTTGATATCGAACGCAGATTGGCGGTCCGTTGCTATGAGAATGCGCCTTTTTCGTAACGGTTGCATGTACACATCTCTCACCTTTCCTTCATATTTTTCCCCAAGACCCTTGCAGTCGGTATTTTGGAGAGCCGTTTCCAGAAAGGGTCGCAGATTTTCAGGTGTAATCATTATGAGTCGATACTAGCATAGCTCGGTCTGCCGAGAGAATGGTGTTGTTCTTTTTTAGGGTCTTGATGTAGCCTATTTTACGAACAAGAACTCTCAACTCACTTTTTCCCCAAAGAATTATGGATAACGCAGGACTCACTTCCGGCCCTACGAGCACAAAAAAAGCTCTGGTGTCTGTCGCACTCATTGCTCTTATTGCACTGGTTCTCGTGCTGGATATGCAGCGCAGAGAAGCAGAGAAGCAGTTAAAGAACCTTTCTGTTCGTTTGGAACAACTCAATACGGGAGATGCGCAGCAGAACCGTGAAGTGGCCGATCGTATTATTCGTGAGGTACGAAAACTCATTTCCATTCCCGAAGACGTGGAACCGACAGTCGCAACCATTATCGACGTGGAGGCACTGCGTGACAGAAATCCTTTCTACCAGAAGGCATCCAACGGTAATCACCTTATCGTAACCGCAGAACGCGCAATTCTGTACGATTCAGAGAAGAACATTATCTTGGATGTTGTTCCTGTGCAGGTGCAGCAATCTGCTCCCGCTCCCGCAGCAGCGACGCAGGAGGCAGGGGAATAACAGCGTATTTGTTTTCAAACTCGATACTGAAAGTGGGGCTACGGCCCCACTTTTCTTTTGAAAAGAATACTGTACAATTTTTTACTTATGTCACGCAGCGCAGTACATGCCGGCTATGCTCTGTTCCCCCTTGCGGGAGCACTGTTGCTTACGCTTCTTCTGGGGTACGTACTGGGCAGAATTGTGACTGTGGGCGTATCGGTGAATGCTGTGGAGCCTATGGCAATACGAGCAGATGATTCCGCGGCAGTGCCCGTGGTTCGCATAGCGGGGCTGGAGAACGGAAGAGTAGTGGGCACCGTGAACGGTGACGTTCGGTTGTGGCTCGGAGAGGAGCAGATTTTTGCTTCTCAGAGCGGCACTTTTTCGGTGAAGCCCGGTCCTTTTCTTATTAATTCCGTTTCTGTTCTCGTACCCGACGGCATGAAGTACGTCGCATCCAAGAGGGGAAAGAAGTACTACGGCGTGAGGGATGCGGCGGGGCAGAGCATTATTCCTGAAAACCGCCTATATTTTGAAACGGCGGATATGGCCGAAGCGGAGGGCTACAGCAGATAATACTGCCGGGTCGGCGCACATAGTTGTAATTGTATGAGGGGTATGTTTATCTATGAATATAATTTCCCAATCGTATGGAACTTACCGTAGTACTGCCTTGTTTTAACGAGGTGGAGAATATCGAACATACCATTCAGGATGTACATTCATGGTTTCAGAAAGCAGGCATAGACGGTGAAATTATCGTAGTGGATGACGGTTCGACAGATGGAACAGGAGAACTCGCCGAAAAGCTTTCAAAAAAAATGCCGGCTCTTGTTGTTGTGCATCACGAAAAAAATAGAGGAGTAGGTGCTGCACAATCGACTGGATGTGATCATGGGACGAAGAAATATGTAAGCTACATGGATAGCGATGGTCAGTTTAGAGCACAAGAATTCGATCTGTTGCTCCCTATGCTTACCGAGCATCGAATGGCAGCCGGCTACAGAATAAAACGAGCAGACCCCCCATTGCGCTCACTGAATGCGTGGCTCTACGGGCGACTCGTGCGTGTTGTTTTAGGTGTAAAAAAAAGAGATATAAATTGTGGATTGGTAGTAATGGAACGCGATCTTTGGCCATTGGTAAAACCGCGATTTGCAACAGGCGGACTGTTTCCGGCAGAAATGTATGCATCTGCGAAGCGCTTGGGAGTAGAAATTGCTCAGGTTGGAGTTCCGCATTATCCACGCAGTGCCGGAAAGCAATCAGGCGCAAGTCCTTTGGTTATATTTCGCATGTTTAAAGAGCTCTGTGCCCTGAAAAAGGCACTCAGAAAGCAGGGCTAATTCTTATGCTTTTGCGGCATGACCAGTGAATCGTAATTGTTACAACCTGAGCATCGCATATTCCATATCTTTAACAATGCTCTTTTTTCAAATGATTCATCGGACAGAGGTAAATTGTATGTAAGAGGCCTGAAAAATTGGTGCGCAATTAAGAGGAGACATGCAAAAATAAGCACACCTGTCGTTTTGTGTTTTTCCGTGATTTTTATGCCGCCGATTTGATTCACCTCCATGACAACAAGCGCAAAAAGAATGAAGCTGAACAGAAGTGGCAAGAAGTAGTGGTACAGGTACATCACCCTTCCGAGTTGAGCGACTGCAATAAGATATGACACATACATGCCTGTAAATACAAGGAGAAGATACGGACTTCGCAATTTGATACTTGAAGGGAAGCAAATGGATGAAAGTAAAAAACTGACAGCAAGTACCACGCCTGCCAATCCCGCCATCCAACCTATGGGGTTTGGAACCAAATACAGGTAACTCTGTTCTCCCGCCCCCCAATGCTCCCATCTGTACTTGATGGTTCGGGCTCCCATCGGCCAGAGGAAAAACGGACTTCCATTCTCGTCATTTTTGCATAAATCCAGTCGAGGAACGGCATCGTTGTAGTGTTTGCCGAATGCCAATTGCTCTTTCATGCGCAGCGGGAAATACCGAAGAGATGCCCCTTTGCCGTTTGCAAACAGATCCAAGTATTTGTCTGATACTGTGTAATATCGATACGTAAATAAACTGTCATCCGGTTTGGTGAGCATGGAAAAATGCAGTTGCCACACACCGACAAATACCGTGGCAAAACCGGTGAATGCAAGAGTCGAATACAATACCGTCTGTTTCCAGTGCGGTCGAAGAGCAAGCAGTGCGGCAGGAAACAGTACAATCATAATAAGCCCCAACAGCTTGGTGGTGAATGCAAGGCCGAACAGCACTCCGAACAGCACACTGTAACCGCAGAGCGCCCTCTCGCTCCGCTTCCTGTTTATCATAAGGAGAAATACCAATATGATACCCATGCAGAAAAATAGCATCGGCGCTTCCAACATTGCTCCGCGATTATGGACGATAAGCGCGTTATCGAAGACGTACAAAAAGCTTAGTGCCGTTGCGATAAGCCAATTTTTAGTAAGGAGAAAGAGTACCCACAAAAAAAGTACGGCGGTGAGCCAGGCCATAAGTACAGGGATCAGGCGATATCCTGCAAAAGAAAACATTTGCGGAACTTTGCTCATATAGTCTCTGCCTACCATTTCATTATCCACCGGATTTGCGTCCACTATGTACTCACCGAGTGCGATGAGCATTTTGCCCAGCGGAGGATGTTGCTCGAAAAACAGCAGACCGTTCAAGTATTTTTGAGCACTGGGAACATGGTAATTTTCATCCCAAAAAAATCCCGGAGGATTCGTGTAATCATAGACGTATGTACAGTACGAAAGCACCAAGATAAACACACTGCAGAGCGCGCCTTTTTTCGTCGATGCGCTTATGGACCTCCATCGAATCATGCGGTCATTCTAGCGAAGGGAAGAGAAAGCACGAAGCAGTGTTTCCGAATCGAAAAATTTGGCCAAAAAGGAAGCGGCTGAATTCGGGTGACGAACGCGTGTCCGCACGCTAAGCTATCATCCCGAACCTTCTTATGCCCGCAGCACGCAAACCGCAACGGAACAATCGCCAACAGTGGCTCTTTAGCCTCCTGCTCTTTTCGATGCTGTTCTTCATGGCCATTTACTCCATCAGCAGTCCCATGCGAGAGGAGGAAAAAGCATTCGAAGATGCCAAAGAAGTACCGCTCAGCGACATTACCAGAGGGTACGCCGATAACGATTTCGAACGTATGCTCGTGCGCGATAACAAGGTCTTTGCCATCACACACAGCGGTGCCGTAGTGCAGTCTTATAAAGAAGCACGAGACAGCGTATCTGCTCTCGGTTGGAACGACCCTGTAAATACTACTGTGGTGGAAATAGAGAACAGAGAAGCAGCAAACCTCTTCCTGGCAATTTTGCCGGACTTACTTTTCTTCATTCTTATTATCAGCGGAGTCATTTGGCTCTTTAGGGGTATTGCTCGCAGTCAAAGCAACGCACTTTCCTTCGGTAAATCTCGCGCAAGAGTGGCGGATGCCAAGCAGGTGAAGACTCGTTTTAAAGATGTCGCGGGGTGCGAGGAGTCCAAAGAAGATTTGATAGAGGTTGTGGATTTCTTAAAGAATCCGAAGAAGTACATAAATCTCGGTGCCAAAATTCCAAAAGGTGTGTTGCTGGTCGGTGCGCCGGGTACGGGAAAAACGTTGCTCGCCCGTGCCGTTGCCGGCGAAGCAGGTGTGCCGTTTTTCTCCATTGCGGGCTCGGAGTTCGTGGAAATGTTTGTGGGTGTGGGTGCGAGCCGAGTGCGAGATCTCTTTATGAAAGCCAAGCGCAATGCGCCGTGCATTATTTTTATCGACGAAATAGATGCCGTCGGACGTCAGCGTGGCGGTGCGGGGTTTGGCGGCGGTCACGATGAACGAGAGCAAACGCTCAACCAGATTCTCACCGAAATGGACGGATTTGAGCAGGGGACCAACGTTATTGTTATGGCTGCCACCAACCGTCCGGACGTGTTGGACAGAGCATTGCTCCGTCCCGGTCGTTTCGACAGGCGCGTATTCATAGATAAGCCGGATCTCGAAGCCAGAGAAAAAATTCTGGAAGTACATATGCGTAACAAGAAAGGCGCCAAAACGGTGGACCTGAAAGTTATTGCAAAGCAGACAGTCGGTCTTACCGGAGCAGACTTGGAAAACATTGCGAACGAAGCGGCCATATTCGCAGCTAAGAAAGGGCGCAAGGCAGTGGGCAACCAAGACCTCGTGGATGCCGTGGAGAAGGTGACACTCGGTTCGGAAAAGAGGTCTCGCAAGCTTTCGGAGCACGAGAAAGAGGTCACTGCGTACCATGAATTGGGGCATGCAGTCGTCGGATACCTGTGTACGGAGAGCGATCCTTTGCACAAAATTTCCATTGTGTCGCGCGGGTCCGCACTCGGTGTGACATGGTTCCTTCCGCAGGAAGACCAGTACACCACAAGCAAGAAGAAGTTCTTAGACGAAGTATGTGGCTTACTTGGCGGGCGGGCGGCGGAAGAAATTGTCTTCGGAGAAATTACAACGGGCGCGAGCAACGACATAGAACGCGCATCGCAAATCTGTCGCAACATGGCGATGCATTACGGTATGGGAGATGACGACCTCGGGCTTGTGGCCTACGGAGAAAAGCAGGGAACCATGTTCTTGGGGGTGGATCCTTCATCCAGTCGTAACTACTCGGAAGAGATGGCGAGGCACATAGACGAGTTCGTTCGCGAAACCATTCGTGCTCAGTATGTTAGAGCGAAGGATTTGGTGCAGAAACATAAGGTCGTGCTCGACACACTCGCCAAAGTTCTTCTGAAAAAAGAGACCATGAGTCTGGAAGAATTTGTGGAAATTTTCGATCCGAAGTCTGCGGTCAGATCCAAGCCTGTAAAACCGAAGAAGTAATCTTTTCTTTTTCATGATAGACGCACTCTCTCCACTCGATGGCCGGTATGCAGCACACACAGCCGCCTTGCGCGCTTCCTGCAGTGAAGAGGCGCTTATTCGTATGCGTGTCCTCGTGGAAATACGCTACTTTCAGGCTCTTGCGGCAGACCCACAGATTACCGATTTGCCGGCACTGTCTGTAAAGCAGCACAAGGCTCTGGAGAAGATCATCGAACAATTCGATGCGAAGGAAGCGGCGAAGGTGAAAGCCATAGAGAAAAAAACGAACCACGATGTGAAGGCAGTGGAGTACTACCTGAAAAAAGAATTGGCTGCCATTGCCGGCTTAAAGAAGCACACGGAATTCGTACATTTCGGCCTTACGAGTGAAGATGTGAACAACATCTCGTATGGACTTATGGTGCACTCCGCACTCAAGAGCGTCATTCTGCCCGACATACGAAAGGTGCAAGGTATGTTCAGTTCGCTGTCCAAACGTTGGAAAGCAGTGACTATGCTCAGTTTCACACACGGTCAGCCTGCCACTCCCACCACACTTGGCAAAGAGATGGCAGTGTTTGCAGATCGTCTGGAAAGGCAGATAACCATGCTGAAAGCATTTCGCATGCAAGGGAAGTTCGGTGGAGCGGTGGCAACGTACTCCGCTCACAGAGCTGCGTACCCCGAGGTACGCTGGGAAGCGTTCGGCAAGAAATTCGTACGAAGCCTGGGACTCACGCCGTTGGAGCACGCCACGCAAATTAATCCTCATGACGATCTTGCAGAACTCAGTCATCTTCTGTTTCGCATCAACACCATATTGCTGGATGCCAGTCGCGATATGTGGTCGTACATTTCACGCGGAGTGTTCGGTCAAAAAATTATTGCCGGGGAAGTGGGGTCTTCCACCATGCCGCACAAAGTCAATCCGATAGATTTTGAGAACGCGGAAGGAAACTTGGGTCTTTCGAATGCGCTGTTCGCTCACTTCGCAGAGAAGTTGCCAATAAGCAGATTGCAGAGAGATTTGAGTGACTCCACGGTACAGCGCAACATCGGCAGCGCATTCGGGTACCACACGCTTGCCGTTGCGTCGCTTTGCAAAGGGCTGGGCAAGATTACTCTGAATACCTCTGCGGTGCGTAGAGAGCTCAGGATGCATCCGGAGGTGCTTGCGGAGCCCATACAAATGGTTCTGCGTAAAAACGGCGTAGAGGGCGCTTATGAGAAGCTGAAGGCACTCACACGAGGAGAGACAGTCACTGTGGAGCAGATTCTGGCGTTTGTGGAAGATTTGAGGATTCCCGAGAGCGAGAAGAAGCGTCTGCGGACAATGTGTACCCTTTAAGCAGAGAGACCTTTTAGTTGCTCTTACGTCAGTCCTTGTTACACTCTCCTGGCTCTTTTTACACCTTTATGCCCAGGTGGCGGAATTGGTAGACGCGCTAGCTTGAGGGGCTAGTGGGAGTTATTTTCCCGTGGAAGTTCGAGTCTTCTCCTGGGCACCACGTAAAATCGCGCGCAGCGAAGCGAGCAGCTATTTTACGTGGGACGTGGCGGCGAAGCCACTTTACGTCCCTGCTCGCGTTCACGTGGCGCAGCCATCTACAACCGTAGTTGGCATAATTCATATAGCGCACGAGGGCTTTTTTACGTGTCGCGTGGGCGCGAAGCGCCTTTACGCGACTCTTTTGTAGCCGCTTTACATCCCTGCGTGCGATCACGTGGTGCGGCCAATAATCTCTGACCGAGTGGCACACAGATGTTTTACGCGACTTATGCTTCCAGAGACTTCGTTATAGATGTACGTTGAAGTGCTATGCATCACGTCTACGTTATCGAAAACGAGAAGGGAAACTGGTACATCGGTTACTCAACAAACGTACGCCAACGCATAGCTGATCACAATTGTCACAAGAACATATCAACAGCCAAATCGGAGCATTGGAAGCTTATTTACTGCGAAGCATATGTGGAGAAAATGGATGCTCTGGGACGAGAGAAATTTTTGAAAAGTGGATCGGGGAGAAAGTTTTTAAAGAAGCAGATGAGGTATTATATTGAGAAAAAGGAAAAGTTGATTCGCGGAGAGTGGGAGTAGGGACCATGGGATTTTCAGTTCAAGGTAAAAAATCTACACTACAGATACTATGCATGCGGATAACAAAGCGGTGGCATTGAATTTTCTCAAGTTAGTTGCACATGGGAATGTCGATGAAGGGTACGAAAAATATGTCGATATGGATGGGAAACACCATAACGTGTACTTTTCTGCCGGTTTTCAGCAGCTTAAAGATGCCATGAAAGAGAGTCATGCCAAAGAGCCGAACAAAGAATTCACACCAAGGACAGTGATTTGTGATGGAGATTTGGTTGCAGTGCATTCTCATCTGAAACGTTCCTCAGATGCTCCCGAAATACAGGTCGTCCACATATTCCGTTTTGTTGATGGAAAAATTGTAGAGATGTGGGACTGTGGACAGGAGATACCAAAAAATAATCCGAATACTGACGGTGCATTCTAGAATGTGACGAGAATGTGATAACCAGAAAACCTTGGCATCTTTTTCACTCATACATACTTGTATTGAATGCTATCGAAATCAGCCGGCAGTTTCCGTATCGTGCGTAATTTCCTCATACAACGGTAAATTTCCTCCGTTTTTGTGTAACACTATCAGTTCTCCCAGCCAACCCAGCGAAATAAACTGCCCTCCCAGCACCATAAGAAGCACGGAGAGAAGCAGAAGCGGGCGACCGCCTATGGCAGTGCCCTGTATCCAAATTCCCGAGAGATACAGCCCGCAGAGCAGCCCACCGAGGAAAAGGAGTATTCCAACCGTGCCGAAAAGATGAAACGGTCTTTTTTGGTACTTCAGCAGAAACGTAATGGTGAGCAAATCCAGCAGTCCGGTGCATCTGCTCTTCAAACCGAACTTACTTTTTCCCGCGTGCCTAGTATGGTGTAGCACGGGAATTTCTACGACTGTATATCCGCGGAATCGCAGTACGTGCGGAATGAAACGAAACAATCCTCCATAGAGTGGCAAGTCGTGCACTGCAATGTTGCGAAATGCTTTCAGTCCGCTGTTCATATCTCGAAAAGAATGACCGAAACACATATTGCATATTCCATTGAAGAAACGAGAAGTCATTCTGCGTTGCAATGAGTCTTTGCGCTCCTTTTTCCATCCTATAACCGCATCCGCACCGTTTTCCAATACCGAGAGCAGTCGCGGAATTTCGGACGGATCATCCTGTAAGTCCGCATCCATCGTGACAATATATTTCCCTCTCGCGTTGGAAAATCCGACAGCCAGCGCACCGCCTTTGGCAGAATTCTGCCTGATATTCCATGCGCGCACTCGGTCGTCTTTTTGTACCAAATCGTGCAACACAGTAATCGTGGTATCCGTGCTGGCGTCATCGACGAACAGGAATTCAATGTCATCTCTCCCCCGATACTGTGATGCAAATTTGTCGTAGAGAGCGGGTAGATTCTCCGCTTCGTTGTATGCCGGTATCACAATACTGAGAGTTGGCGCAGGCACAGTCGTAGTGTAGCGTGAGCCTCACCTATGTCACACGGTAATTGGCAAAAGTATCATTCACAGAATCCCATTCAATCCTTTCTTCTGGAGAGATTTTTACAAAAAGCTGAACTGCTTACACAGTCCTTATCGCTGTCTTCCGTATTGGATATCGGTTGTGCCGAAGGATTTGTATTGAGCCGTATTCAAAAACAGGGTATGCGTTGCGTGGGCATAGATTGCGACGGCAGTGCGCTTTCAAGAGGTAAAGGTTTGCATCCGTCGTTGGAATTTTGTGAAGGATACGCAGAGAAATTACCGTTTGAAGACAATGCTTTCGATATGGTGGTATGCATGGAAGTATTGGAACATGTGAAAGATCCCGTCCTTGTGCTGCAAGAAATACGCCGTGTGTCGGCGAAGTGGGTGTTACTCAGCGTCCCTCATGAGCCATGGTTTTGCATGGCGAACTTTCTTCGTGGCAAAAATTTTTTACGATTCGGGAATGATCCCGAGCATGTAAACCATTGGACCGGTAGGAGATTTTCTCACTTATTGCAGGGCAACGGATTGCGCGTACAAAAAGCGACATCCAGTTTTCCGTGGTTACTGAGGCTTGCAATCGTGGAAGGGCACTGAGCGATCGCAGGATGGACATCGAATTGCTTGGTCTTGGCATTGTAAGCCGGATATGCTATAATAAGGTCGAAAATACAGAACATACACCACACATCTATGCCTTCCATTCAAGAGAATATTGGTGCATTTGCCGCTTCCGGTCTGCTGGTCGGCGGTATTATTTTTGCACCGCTTGCCAGTGCGCAGAGTCGTTCTGCCGCACCAAGTCGTTCTCAGCAGGAGGTACAATCCGCACTGGCTGAGCAAACCCGAAACCTCGCAGACCGGTATGCGAATCGTCGTTTCGGTACGGAGGCAGATCCTGTCATGGAAGAAGATCCGCCGGTTGCAGTACAAGAAGATTTTACAAAAGCAATGCGTGCACGAAATGAACGCATGACAAGCACACAGTCTTCATCTGCAAATACAACAATGGTCGCTCCTCCGGTTGCGCAGATGCAAACACGCGCAATTGCCGATGCTATGCCGGCACTGTCTAGTTCGGGTTTCGGAATGTCTACGGTTGCGATAGCACTTGGAATATCGGGTGCCATACGCGGAAGACGAAAATTTGAGGGAGCCCTTTAATTAGCAAAAAAAACCGGAGACAGCCGAATGTCTCGGCTGTTTTTTTGCAAAGCAATGTGTACTTGCATAAAAACAGTTTTAGTGTGTCAAGCATTGTTAGAAATGCAGTAATTTGGTATTATTATTGGATTTTAAACACAAAAACACCAAATCACGTGCAAGTATTTTCAGATAACTACGACGATCTTCTGACAAGATCGAAAAAAATGCTGGTTCGAGCAGTGCTGGCGAGCGTTGTATTGACGAACATTATTACCGAGCCTGTTATGGCACAGTCTCTGGAAGTACCGCAAGTACCAACCATTTCATCTGTCACAGAGAATACGAACGGAGACCAGGAACAGAACCTTGAACCGGGAACAGTGGAAGCAGCTCAGCAGGCAGAAGAGCAAGTAGCTCAGGAAAAAGATCCGGAGCAAACGCAGAGCGGTAGCGATGCAGTACCTTCACCGGACGATGACAACACTGCAGTGCAGGAAGCCGAAGTCGAAACGTCGGACAATCCGGAGGGCAGTGGCAGTGCAGTGCAGCTCGAACCGGAGAGCAACGAAGACGTCTCCGAAGAAGCAGTGCCAACGGAAGAAGTGGCAGGAGAAGAATCTCCCGCAGAGGAAGAAGTGGTTGAGCAGGAGCCTGAAGAGATTGAGGCATCACTCATCAGTCTCGGTTCGGTTTCACAGCCAACACAGACATATCCGGCATTTACCGTACAAAAGACCGCAGAGATTCAGAGTGTGCAGGAACTGCAAGAGCGCCTGCGAATCACATTGGTGCATCCTGACGGCGGAACCGTTTTACCGTCATTTGACGTAACAGAAACACAAGGTGAGTACACGGTTACCGTACTGCCCGAAGACAGTTTTGTGCCGGGAAACTACGGTATAAAAGCAGTCATAGACGGCACACGCGGTTCGTCTCGAAAATTACAAAGTCTCTTCCGTGCGACGGAAGGTGAGGTGGAGGATATTACGGTGCTGGATACCACGGTGCAGTGGGGAACCATTGTTGCCAACACAGATCGCACGTCATACGCGCAGGGCGACACGGTTCTTGTCTCTGTCAGCGCACTCAGTGACTTCGGAAATCCTCTGTGCAGCGCAGCAATCACCGTAAAGCTTACGGATCCAAGCGGCGTGACAGGAAATCCGACTCATATGCAGTCTCCTGCCACTTGTATCGCAAGTTCGCTGCCCGTATTTACGGCAGCCATTCCCGTGTCGGACGTGGGAGTGCATACCATTGCCATTGAAGCGGAGACCGCCGAAGGAATGCGCTACGGAGTACTGACAGTGGATGTGACCGAGCAAGAGCCTATTTTGAACGTACAACGCATAGGCTCCACTGCGGTAGGCTCGGGATCTGAAGGAGAAATGTCCGTCATCTTCACGCCGTCTCACACATTTGTGGGTTCGCTCACGGAGAAAATTCCTTCCGGCATTCACATACTGTCCACCGCTCCCGAGGCACAGACCGTCGGTTCTGTTCTCGAGTGGAAAAAGCAGTGGAATGCGGGTCAGGAGTACGTATTGAAATATGTGTACCGCATTCCGGACGAAGGTTCTCATGTGTGGCTTCTTGGCCCGTTGGAAGCGGAAGGAACGGTTGAAGCTTCGGCTGTTTCCGTTCCGGTTTCGGGGGAGGAATCTTCCTCATCGTCCGCACCGACAGAGCCGGAAAAAATCGAAGAAGAAGTGGAACAAGAAGAAGCTGTTCAGTCATCTTCTTCACAGCCAGCCGACTCCGGCTTATCGGAAGAGAATTCCGACGAAGATCCACAGCCTTCCGCAGAAGAAGAAGTACTGCCAACACCTGACGAAAAGGAGGAAGTTGACGATGAATCAAATGGCCCCCTTTCGTCGATTATCAATGATATTCTGCGTTTCTTTGTTCCGGAAGCAGTGGCGCAAAACACACCGGACAGAGAGCTTCGTTTCCGCGAACTTCGCCGTTGGCAGATGCTCTCTGCCGCCACTGTGGTCGGCAAGCTGCAAGATGTCGAAGAAGATGATTCCGCGTTTGAATTTGTCGATGAAAAAAACACGGCGGATCTTCCTACGAAGGACAATGAAATAGCGCTCGACTATGCGGAAGGTACGGACGCGGTTGCCATGGGAGAAGAGCCGAAATTTGTTCTGGTGAAGCCGAAGGGTAAAAAGACTGAAACTTCGAGTGAACAGGGAACGGTACTGGAAGAGAAAGAGGCGGCAAAAAATATTTTGGATGCGGTACTGGATGAAGACGATATCGGTACGGTGCTGACAGAAGGAATAGTAAATACGTCTGTAATGGAGCAGGGGATTACGAAGGAAGTGCTTACAGACACCCTCCGTGCGGGAGTACTGAAAGATGCGTTGCTTCCGGAAGGGGCACGTATGCGGGCTTCCACACTCAACGCGGTGGAAGACGAGGTGGTACGCAGGCTCACCGCAGATGAGACGGATGAAACGGAAATAGTGGAGAAAGCGAAAGATATTGTGCTTGCGGCTATGGATGACGCTACCGTTCAAAAAGCAAAAGAGAGCGTTGTGCAATCTTTGGCAGACGGAGAGACAGATAAAAAGAAAGTACAGGATGCTGCTTTACAGACAGTCGATACGGAGAAGGTATCTGTGGTGACGGATGCGATCGTAAAAGATAAACAGGTACAAGACTCTGCATTTACCGCAATGGCTCAGCAGGGTACTGCCGGTATGGAAGAGGAGAAATCAGAAGAGCTGATTACAGTCACTGTGACAGACAGTGATGGCAATGTGGTCGATTCTTCTTATCACTTCGAAGAAAAGGGAGAAGAAACAGTATTGGTTATAGAAAAGGAGACAACGCTGAAGCCCGGTACCTATACGGTGAGTGCGACCGTACGCAACCCTGTAAGCGGCGAAGAGAAAACACAAACGAAAAACTTCACATGGGGAGTGCTTGCCATAAACCCGGGTAGAGATGTGTACCGTCCGGATGACATAGCAAATATTGCCATAGGAGTATTGAATGATGCCGGTGAAATGGTCTGTGATGCTTCCGTAGTTTTGACAGTAAAATCACCGAACGGCAGTACGTTTACTCTTTCCACAGACGACGGTTCCATCGCAGTTTCTCAAACGTGTGACCAATATATTGCCGGTCTCATAGACCCCGACTACGAAACATTCTTCCGTGTAAGCGATGCGGGAACATACGACCTCACACTCACCGCCACCACGCAGAACGGAACACATAAAGTTACGTCTAAAATAGTGGTGGAGAGCGCTCCCGAATTCTCCATAGAACGCACGGCAGCCACTCGTTTGTGGCCTGCGGCAGTTTCTCCCATGACGATAGAAATTACATCTCTCAGTGCCTTTGCCGGCACCGTAACAGATACGCTTCCTCTCGGTTTCGTGGTGACGGACGTGGGTCAGGGCGGGCGCGTGGTGCAGACAGATGAAGGCGTTACTGTCGTATGGCAGGCATCGTGGCAGGCGGGAGAAAAAGCACAGTTTACGTACGAGTACGATGCGCCGGATGTTTCTCCGGAGTTTTACCTTGTCGGTCCGCTGCAGCTTTCCGCATCCAGCGGAGATTCGTATACGGAAAAACGTACATGGCAGATAGCGAACGACCCTGTAGTTACAATCGGAGGAAGGGTGTACCTCACAAAAGGAGCGAACGATATCGGTGCGAACAAAACCGTACAAATTGTCGTGAACGGAGTGGCCGGTACTACCGATGAAACGGATGCGAACGGCAATTATTCCTTCTCCAGTATTACGGTAACGGGAGGAACGGTTATAGCGGTATATCTCACCGGAGAGGCAGAAAAAGGTGCCACAGTAACTGTGGCATCGGGAATTACCATCAGTAATCTCGATATCTATAAGAACTACCTCATTGTGCGCAGTGAGTCGGGCACCGTCATTACGAACGGTATTTTAGATACCGCACATGACGGTAACGCACAACTGGATACCATTTATACCGTCGACAGTAACGTAGTGAATGTGAAGGCGGGCAAAAACCTCTTTCTCTGGAAGAACACGACCTATAAACCCTATGCGAACGTAAACGTCGGTAGCGGTATTATTCTGGAAGGAACATTTAACCCCGGAACGTCCACAGTCACACTCTCCGGTTCATGGATGAACACATCCACGGGTACGTTTATAAACAGCGGAAGTACGGTGGTGCTGGATGGTGTGAATCAGACCATGTCCGGAGACACTGTTTTCTACAACCTGTATAAAGTTGCAAAAGTACGAGATACGCTCACTCTTGCAGTCGGTATGCGCCAGGCTGCCACGGGCTCTCTTATACTGAAAGGTGCGACGGGAGCCGTAATGGAAGTGCGTTCAAGCCATTCGGGTTCATTGGCACGTCTTGTGCTCTTCGGATACTCGAATGCGTTTCAAGACATTACAAACCTTCGTGTACGAGATAACAGTGCAACGGGCTCCGTTGTAAACAGAGCGCAGGCTCTGAACTGTACGAAGCAATGTGGAGACCGTGGCAATAACCATAACTGGACTTTCGCGTCTCCCATTATTACAGGAAGTCTCTACAGCGACGAGGGTACTACCCCTATTGCGAGTGCGACTGTTGCAATGAGTGTGAACGGAGGCTCACTTGCAGAACAGGTAGCTGTGGATGCGGGAGGACAGTTCTCCCTTTCCGGTGCCGTCATGACGGGAGGTACGCTTATTACACTCTTTGTAAACGGCAGTTCAGACCACGCAGTGACGATAGTATTGGGGTCAGGCAGCGCCATGACAGGTGTGCATTTGTACGAAAATCGCCTCATACTGCGCTCCGAGTCCGGTTCCGCCGCTGTGACAAACGCGCATATAGCCGTGGCAGATGACAGAGCAGGTACTGCCGATACCGACATTACAAACATCATTTCCGCAGCAAGCCCGAGCGCTCTTACGGTCGCTTCCGCTAAAGAAATATTAGTGTGGGCCGACACGACATTCCGCCCCGGCGGTACGGTGGTCACACATGATATGGATATCAACGGTACGTTAAATTACCAAGATAACAGTTTGGGAATAACCGGTTCTTGGGATGCAACCGGCGGTACGGCATCCGGAAATGATGTGACGTCCTTTACTTCCACGGGCTCAGAAACAATTCTGAGTGCGGGAAACAGCTTTAACAACATCGTATTCAACGGTGCGGGAGGAACATGGACACTGCAAGATGCAACCGATGTGAACGGTACGTTTACCCTCTCTCAGGGTACATTTGAGCAGAACGGTCAGAACCTGACTATTTCAGGTAATGTTCTTATTACGAACGGAGCAAACTTCAACGCACCGCTCGATAGCGGCACCATCACGCTGGATGGTGACCTTACTTTTGAAGATGAAACAGGGACGAAGTTCGGTATGGTGCAGATAGGAGCAAGCCCAGATGTTATTACGCTTTCGGGTTCTTTGCATGCCAACAAAGTGACTATAGGAACGGGGGATACGCTTGTACTTTCCGGGCATAACTTGTACGTGGGAACGGGCGGACTCTTCATTCACGGTCTGCTCGATGCGGGAGATAACGGTACGGATAACTCCGTGATCACCGTCTCGGGTTCTTGGCTTGCCACAGGCACGGGAGACTTTATAGCCGGTACCTCCACCGTCACGTTCGACGGCACGTCCGGTACGTACGATATCACCGCTTCCGGTTCATTCTACAATCTTACGTTTGCAGCAGCAGGTGCGACGTATAGTGCATCGGGTACCACGCTGGATGTGAACGGAAGTATGTCCCTTACTGCAGGTACTCTCACCGCTCCTGCGGGAAACATCACCCTTTCGGGAGCATGGACCAAAGCGGCAGCATTTACGTTCGCACACAATTCAGGATCCGTAATTCTCGACGGTGACAGTCAGACGATTTCCGGTTCCACTGTGTTCTACAACTTCAGTAAGAGCGTAAGCAGTGCACAGACTCTCACATTCCATTCCACCTCGGAAACGAGTGTAAGCGGAGCACTGAGTCTGAGCGGAGCAGACACGGACAATAAGCTGAGTCTGCGTACGACGAATGCCAACATTTCATCGCTGCTTACGCTGGATTCGGGAGGATCTCAGTCACTCACATTCCTGGATGTACAGCGTTCCAATGCAGGAAACGGCGAAACACTGACATGTACGGATTGTACCGACAGCTTCAATAACACCAACTGGAGCTTCGTTACCCCCACCATCGTCGGTACGCTGTACAGCGACGCGGGTACAACCCCTCTTGCAAGTAAAAAGGTATCTGTGAGTTTCAACGGAGGAGCAATTACAGATACCGATCCTACCGATGCGGGAGGTCAATTTACACTCTCGGGTGCAAACATGACGGGTGGAACAATTATTACGCTCTACATTCAGGATGAAACCGAAGACGGTATTACTGTTGTTCTTGGCTCCGGCGGTTCCATGACAGGAATCAATTTGTACCAGGATTATCTCATTGTACGCAGCGAATCGGGTACGACCGCAGTGACAAATGCGATACTGGGTCTCGCAGACGACAATGGAGGTACGGCAGATACTGACCTGAGTAATATCTACAGTGTTTCTGCAGGTGCTCTTACGGTGGCAACAGGCAAGCAGCTTTTGGTTTGGGCAAATGACAGCTTCAGCCCAGGAGGCGCCGTAACAGTGCCACAACTGACGGTAGGGGCAGGTTCTACGTTTACGGGTAACGGAGCCATAGATATAAACGGAGCACTCACCATTCAGGGTACGTTTGTACATGGCACAAGCACACTCAATGTTTCGGGAGATGTACGCGTTGTTTCGGGTGGTACGTTCACAAAATCTTCCAACGGATCTCTCTTCACCCTCGACGGAGACCTGACATACGAAGACGAACAGGGAGTGAATCTGGGTACGGTGCAAATTGGAGCAAGCCCCGATACTACGACTCTCTCCGGCTCCATGACGGTAGATAAACTTACGGTTGGCACCGGTGATGTGCTTGTCCTTTCGGGCCACAATCTCTTTGTCGGCACGGGTGGCTTGTATATTCACGGTAAACTCGATGCTACGGACAATAACGGTGTGGCTTCCACCATCACGCTCTCGGGCTCATGGCTTGCCACAGG
>PCVP01000018.1:0-194 GCA_002787035.1 Candidatus Peregrinibacteria bacterium CG11_big_fil_rev_8_21_14_0_20_49_14
AGAAAACGCACGTTGGTGGAGTACGGATTTCGCCTGCCGAGCTCGCACGATAACCGCCCTCTGAAATTCGATGAATTTGAAAAGCGAGTCGGACAAGCGGTGTATGTTTCTGCCACTCCCGGGAAATATGAGAAAGCGCACACCCCCAAAGAATGGGTGGTGGAGCAGATAATTCGTCCAACAGGACTCTTGGA
>PCVP01000018.1:207-59637 GCA_002787035.1 Candidatus Peregrinibacteria bacterium CG11_big_fil_rev_8_21_14_0_20_49_14
GTGAAATCCAGTAAGAATCAGATAGATGATATTACGAAAGAAATTAACGAGGCTATCGCCCGCGGTGAGCGTGTGCTCATTACGACTCTCACCAAAAAAATGTCGGAGAAGCTCAACGACTATCTTGTGGAGCAAGACTTTAAGGTGCGCTACTTGCACAGCGATATAGAAACCATGGAACGCATAGAAATACTTCGGCAGCTTCGTACGGGAGAAATAGATATTGTCGTCGGAATCAATCTTCTTCGTGAGGGATTGGATCTGCCGGAAGTAAGTTTTATCGCAATTTTGGATGCCGACAAGCAAGGATTCCTTCGCTCGCGAGACGCGCTCATTCAGACAATCGGTCGTGCGGCGCGCAACCTGCACGGACATGTGACACTGTATGCCACGCCCGACCCGGAAACAGGTGTGCCCAGGCAAACGGATGCCATGAAGCAGGCGATAGATGAAACGTATCGTCGTCGGGCCATTCAAGAGGCGTATAACAAAAAACACGGCATTACGCCGAAATCAATCGAGAAGGCAGTGCACGATATCTCCGAAGAGCAACGCAAAATTGAATTGCGCAGACCAAAGAGGAATCACGACAAAATTCCCGCCGATGAACGCAAGCGGCTCATGGAAGAACTGGAACAACAAATGGATCTTGCTTCTCAGAATTTGGAATTTGAAAAAGCAGCGGATTTGCGCGATGAAATAGAGCTTCTGAGACGAGGAAAGTAATAGAAAACTCTCATGGCAGAAATTCCGCAAAATCTCATTCGGGCGATTGTAAAAGCAGGAATTACTGCAGATCCCTCCTGTGCGCAATTTCGTGAAGTTGCGGAACGTGTAGAGGAGATTATTCGTCAGCAGGCGAGAGAGGCACACAGAGCAACCGGGAAGAGTGAGGCAATACTATACGGTCTGCTTATTGCGGAAGTCGGTGAGACGACGGTAAGTTTCTTGTATCAAAATGCCGAGCCTGACCGTATTTTGGGGTCCATAGAAGTTTTTAGTTTTGCCATACGGAGACGTGCATCGGAAATTATCACGGAGTTCAACAGACAGAAGCATGGATCTGCGGATGCGCCTTTGCCACCGGTGCACGAGAGAAGACCTATAAAAGGCACGAAAGGCAGAAAGAAGTTTTAACGGTGCCAATTGTTAGATATATCTATATATGGTATAATAATAAGTGAAAATGGCACAAATACAAAAAGACAACACTGCCGCGCAGTTTCCTGCGGAGCTCCCTCCCCTTCCGGCAAGCGGAGTGGAGTTATACGACTCCATCATGCAACGCATAGAGCCGGAGTTGGTTTCCGCGGAACTTCCGAACGTGCGCAAGAGGCTGCAAAATGCGAAGCCCGAAACACTGAAGATGCAGGCAAAAAAGTATCTCGCTGCTTTCGGAAAGTTTCAGGAAATTCTCGCACTCAGTGAAAAGAGAATGAGCGAAGAAGTGCGCGTATTTGCGCATACGACGTATGCGGCACTCGAGAAAATTGCGGCATCCATAGACGCAGATGTCATTGTCTCCTTGGAGAAAGAGTTTGCAAGAACCGAAGACGTAAAACAGAAAACACCCGAAGACATTCTGGCAGAGGAAACAGCTCCTCCCGCGCCCAACGTTCTATGAGGTATTTCTTCACTGCTCTCGGCTCTGAAAAAGAAGCACGTCTTCTGAATTTTATGGGAGCGGGGGGCGGACCTGAAATGCGTAGCAATACTCCCGAACCCATAGATACGAAGGACGTACCTCTGAACGATATTGAGCAATCGTTGGCGGAGAGCGAGGGATTGCTGGAGTCTATCGATGAAAATATAGAAGGAGCTGCCGATGTGATTGCAGATCGTGTGGAGGACATGGCAAAGGTATCGCAGGAAGCGTCCGACACGGCGGTGCAGCGAACCAACGAGTACCTTCTCGACCAAGTGGAAGGAGGAAAGCGCACCATACAGGTACTTATTGCGGAGCTGCTGGATATGAATGCCGATGCGCAGCGCAATGTTGAGGAGCAACGTAACGTCAATGTGACAGATCCTCGTGCAGAGGAGCTCTCTCGCCAGGGACTTTCCATGTCTGAAATGTCTCTCCGCCTCACGGAACTTATGGGGCGACAGGTGGACAAGCACATTGCCACAGGAGGTGCGTTGGACGCCGCACTGGAAGACCAGGAGGGTACGGGACGTTCAAAGACGTGGCATAAAGTCGAAGGAGGTACGGAGCAGCAGAAGGAAGCAGTTACTCAAAATCAGCGTACCGAATCTGCCACATACGTACCCGATGCCTCTTTGGAACAGCCTGCACGAGATATTCTCCTTGCCATGCAAATTGCGGAAGGCAACACGACGGGAGACGTAAACGGACCGGAAGCATACAGACAGCTTGCAGCGCAATTTACGGATATGGAACCCGAGGATCAAAAAGCATTCATCACATGGATGAACGATACAATCGGATCGTTGCCATACGAGGCGACATCGGATATCGCCGGCACGTTGCATATCGACCGTACGGCATAGAGAGTGCTACTCTTGCGGGTATGTCCCTGTCCCCTTTTGCAGTTCGGAAGGCATCTTCTGCCATGCAGTGTAATATTCTCGCTGTTGCGATGGGGTACGTTACCGCAGTCATACTCGTTGTACTCAGTTTCGGAATACTCTCTCGCGTGTCTCCGAATTTTGTGCCGAGCACGTCACAAAATACGTCTCTCAGTACAACATTACTTTTGGTCACTCTTGCGCTCAGTCTTCTTGCGGCGATTGCAGGGGGGTTTGTAACGGCATTGCTCTCAAAGAGTTCCAGAATCCGACTCGCCGAAGCATTGGGTGGTTTCATGATTCTTCTCGGTATTCTCACCATGATGATGGAACATGGTACAAAACCTCTCTGGTGGCATATCACACTCTTTTTCTTTCTAATTCCCAGTACCGTGAGTGGAGCATGGCTTCATGCTGCCGTGACAAAGAAGCACAAGAAGTGGTAGTCTTTGTAGAGCCACAGAGCTTGTCAATACACACGCGATTGCCTCAGTGCATATGCGCGCTAGTATGGGCAGGTGCGAATTTTGAGAATCTTAAAAGACCTCTGTCTTTTCCAGGGATGGATATTCATAGCCGCGGCAGTCATCATCTGCTGGCAGTCCGTGCGTACCATCGCGTGGCCGACAACAGAGGGAACAGTATCGAGGTCCTATGTGGCCTACCAAGAAGTCATGGGCAAAACATGGTACTGGCCGAAGGTTTGGTACGACTACGAAGTGGAAGACAGAAAGCTCAGTGCGGAAAATATCGCTTTCTTTGGTATGGCTCCCTTCGGAGCACGAATATTCCCGACGTGGGAAGAGGCGAATGTAGTGTTGCAGAGCCAGTACGCCGAAGAGAGAACAGTGACCGTTCGGTATAATCCAAGTAATCCTCTCAATGCATTTCTCGTCGTGCGGGTGATGAGTGCGGATTTTATTTTTGTGCTTGTAGCGGGCATTATTTTGTTGCTGGCGGGTTGGCTTTGTACTCTCACTCTCCGCGGAAAAACACAACCTGTTATTGCCACAAGGCAAGTGCGCCGATCTTGACATCCGAAGAGAGAAGATTAGCCTATGCCTCCTATGAAAAAATTATTTTTCGCATTGGCACCGGCTTTCATTATCGGATGTATTGCAGTAAGTATGCCAATTGAAGTTCGCGCGGAAGGCGAAGGTGTTCATCCTTGGGATTCCTACCAACGCTCATACAGATACCGCATTTCACAGCGTCACAATCGTACAGTCGACAGAAGTGATCCGTACTTCATGCGTACCGAAACGCACGCATTGCACCCGTACTACAGGAATAACTATCACACATTCCTGGATGTCGACTCATCGAACGTCACAAGCTTCCAGCGTGAACTCTTTTTATCGGGCTTTCCGTACTATCGGGTTCCCGACACATCGACATGTCGTAACCACAGCTACTACAGACCGAACTACCGCACACCTCCGAGCGACTTTCGGTGCATAGCGCACTGATTATTCTTCCACCGAGAAAATACTGACCGCCTTGGCGTACCCTTCCGGGTGTCCCGTATCTATGCGCTTTCCGGTGCACTCGTAGCCATAAATGGGAATGGAGTTCAGTTGTTTCGTCAGTGCGTCTATGAGGCGAATTTCTCCTCCGTGACCTGTTTCCACTTCAGGAAGCACGTCGATGACTGAGCGGGGAATGAGGTACCGCCCAACGATTCCAAGATCGGAAGGTGCAAATTGCGGTTCCGGTTTTTCCACCAAACCTTTTATTTTTTTTAAATTCGACGATGAGGGGTGCTCACTTTCCACTTCCACTATGCCGTAACGCAGCGTGTCTTCCGGAGGAATTTTTTCCAGTGCCACTATCGCACCGCGCTCATCTTCCGTGAGCTTTTCGTATGCGCGTATCATTTGCTGCAGTGCGGATTGAGGACCGGTAAAAAGATCATCTCCGAACAGAATCGCTATGGTGCCATCCCCCACCCAATCTGCCGCCTGCAAAATTGCATGACCGTCTCCGTGCTGTTCGTCTTGGTACACCGTGTGGAAATTGACGGAGTCATACCGCATCAGCTCTTCCACCAAATGAAATTTTCCGCGCTTCTTCAGTTCTTCTTCGAGCGCAGGTTCAATTGTAAAATATGCAGGAATAGATTCCTTCCCTTTGCTTATGACAAAGCAGATGTCTGTAATGCCAACATCCAGACACTCATGGACAAGATGAGCAATAATCGGCTGATTTCCGAGAGGGAGCATCTCTTTGGGCACTGCCTTCGTCCAAGGCATGAAACGCGTTCCAAGCCCTGCCACGGGGAGAATAGCTTGCGAAATCTTCATGAAATATTCGGATGAATTGGTACGTCAGTGTATGTCGACACTCTACCACTTAGAAGCGGTTACAATAACAAGATTTGACAAATAATGAAAAAGTTACTAAAATAGGTACGAACACTCTCTTCACACACAAACATATGTCAAAAGCAAAGCAGTCTTCCGGTCTTGCAACAGTGCACAATCTTTATGTGATGCAGTTCCAGCTTATGGAGTATCTCCAGAGAGGCATACGAACTGAAAACCAAGCGAAAGAAGCAAAGCAATGTCTTCGTGAATTTTCAAATCTGCTGGGTGTGGCAAATCCGGATTATATGGGCGGGGAAGATGTCTACGAGACCTTGGAAAAAATTCAGCATGAAATGTCCTCACGCCTGAAAGAGAAGTCCGTGAAGTCTCGTACCGCAAAGAAGGTCACTGCGACAGCGGTCAAAGTGAAGAAGGTCGCGAACCAAAAGAAGAAGTAGCACTAAGCGCTTTCGTTGATCCGTACAATTTTTACTTTCTCTTCCTTTGGAATCAGAATTTTTAAGATGGAATCTTTGCTGAAGGTTGCTTTTACTTTCTTGGGGTCTATGGCCGTCGGCATGGTAATACTCCTGCTGAACTCACCCCAAAAACATTCCTGTACGTAATACTGCTGTTCCGAAATGTCATCTCCTAAAGTGCGCTCACCGCGTATCGTAATTACTTTGCCATCGACTTCTATATCCAAATCCGCAAGTCGTACGCCTGCTATGGGTGCGCGAATGATGTAGTAGTTATCCAACTCGTAGATGTCCACCGTAATTTGCCCTCCTTGCTGAGGGGGGTTGGACGGTGCGGATTCCGTGTCTCCTTGCGAAACTTCCTTTTCCAAGTGCAGATTACCCGGCAAACCTGCAAGGGGTGCAGATCCGTGTTCCTGATTAAAGGCGCTGAAGATTCCGTGGAACGGTGAGGGGGTCATTAACGTGCATCGTACAGAATCCCCTTCCTGTTGTGCAAATCTCGATTGTCATCCGAGAGTTGCGGAGTGTTTTTAAATCTCGTCAAACCGACTATAGTGCTTCAGCATGTCCGCAGCTCCGGAGCACATTCGCAGCGTACGAGATTACCGCAATTTACTTCTGCGGGGATGTTGCATGGGTGCCGCAGACATTGTTCCCGGTGTATCTGGTGGCACAATGGCGTTTATTCTCGGTATCTATGAAGAGCTCATAGATTCCATCCGAACATTCGGCACCGCACAATTTTTAGGTGCGGTGGCACACCTGCGTTTGCGTCAGGCATTTGCCATGATCAATGTAAAATTTCTGCTCGCCGTTGGTGCAGGAATAGTGCTTGCTGTACTCACATTATCCCACGCATTGGAGTACGCATTGGAGCAGTACCCCATCGTTGTGTGGAGTTTCTTTTTCGGATTGGTTCTCGCCTCCGTGCATGTTGTTTCTCGGAGAGTACGATCGTGGAATGTTCTGCTGGGTACTGCGACTGCCATCGGCTTACTTGGAGCGTACGCGTTGGTAGGATTGGTTCCCGTTGAAACACCGGATGCACCTTGGTTCTTGGTGCTGTGCGGTGCGGTGGCAATTTGCGCTATGATTCTTCCCGGCATATCGGGATCATTTCTTCTGGTATTGCTTGGGAAGTATGAATTTATTTTACGTGCGGTGAATGAGCGAGATATCGTCAGTGTGGGATACGTGGGAGTGGGTGCCGTGGTAGGCATCGTGGCTTTCTCTCAGGTGCTCAGCTGGTTGCTGCACAAACATCACGACATCACTGTCGCATTTCTCACGGGACTCATGATAGGAAGCCTGCGAAAAATTTGGCCGTGGAAAATATCTGCCGGAGTGTCGGGAGAGCACAACGTACTTCCGCATATGTTTGTGCAAGGTCACATAAACACGGATCTGTTCTCGGGTATTGCACTTCTGCTCATCGGCTTTATGGTCGTCATCATCCTGGAGCATCTGGCAAGCAGGGGTGAAGAAGGCAAATAAGTTCGTATTACACACACGCTGAGTTATGCTGAGCATGTGACTGTATTTCAGGCATTTGTGCTCGGCTTGCTGCAGGGGATTACGGAATTTCTTCCCGTTTCGAGTTCGGGACACTTGGTGCTTGCGGAATCAGTTTTTCGATTTTCCATCGATCCGCTGAGCATGCAGAGTTTTAATGTGCTGCTGCACGCAGGGACACTTCTTGCTCTTCTGTTTTGTTACAGGGATCGTTGGTACAGACTTCTTCTTTCGCTCTTCACCAACGATACGGCACACAGGCGATTACTTTTCTTTCTCATCCTTGCCACCATTCCCGGTGCGGTGGCAGGAGTACTTTTTGAAGATGTCATAGCCAACGAGTTCAGTACGCGCACATCCGTAGCTGTTGCATTTCTTGTAACCGCAGCAGTATTGGTGGTCGGAGAGCGTGCAGAGCAGCACAGGCGGATGGAGCATCTTTCTGTTGGCAAAGTTCTTTTGGTCGGCCTGGCACAGGCATTCGCGCTCCTCCCCGGACTGTCACGTTCCGGACTTACCATAAGCGCAGCACGCATTATGCAAACAGACAGATCCGAGGCATTGGATTTTTCGTTTCTTATGGCAGTTCCTATTATTGCAGGTGCAAGTGCCATGGCCTTACGGAGTCTTGTTACCGGTACGATATCGCTGCCATCTTCTTCTGTTGTCGGCATCGGATTTTTCAGTTCGTTTGTTGCCAGCGTACTCGCCATTCGTTTCTTGAGAGCATTTGTAGTCCGGCATAGTCTTGCGTGGTTTTCCCTGTATCTTGTTACTGCAAGCATGCTTCTTCTGCTTCTGGATCTCTGAAACGAAAGGCAAAGAAAAGTAGTACGTAATACTATGACTTTTCTTCTTGAACAATTCTGAATGCTAAGTAGAATGCCCCAACCTACCTCTCTTTACTGCCCACAATCATGTCCGGTCCAGCCCTAAAAAACAGCATCCGTAAATTACGTTTCGACAAGAGCATGACTCAAGAAGAGCTTGCTTTGCGTACGGGAGTGAGTCGCCAGACCATCATGAGCATAGAGCGTGGGCAGACAAATCCGTCTGTGTTGCTTGCGTACAAAATTGCTGCGGCACTGAACGAAGACGTGACCGTAGTGTTTCAGATGGAAGGAAATCTGGTACCTGTCTAGACAGCGACTTTTGTGGCTGCAGGAACGTGGATCGCCTCTGTTTTTGTTGCACGCATATCCTCTATAAGCAGCTGCGGTTGTGTGTTCCCGTTCCAGTGATTTTTTTGTACGCAACAAATAATATCGAAAGGTATTCCCGTGCGTATGTCCTTCATTCCCAACCCGAAGCCGACTGCTTTTGTGCCGGCCACCGTACATTGCAAATGCGCACCGTCCGTACCGACACGTCGAACATCGCCAAGCAGGACGCTCTGCAATAAAAAGCGAGGCTCCGCATTTCCGGCTCCAAACGGTTCCAGTGTGTCGATTGCGTTGCATAAATCCAGAGAAATGTGATGCGGGGAAAGCAGGGCGTCCACCTGTATGGTCGGCAGTAAGTCCTCATCACATGTGCGCTCTTCTATGTCGGCCTTCAATCTGTCTTGCAGTTCTTCCAGTGCGCTGAGGGGAAAATTGCATCCTGCCGCCTGCGCATGTCCCCCGAAACGCGTGAGTAGATCCGAGCAGCGTTGCAAGCCTTCCACTACCGAATAGCATGCGGGACTGCGTAACGATGCCGTGCACTCCGTGCCGCGTATACCAACGACACAACTTGGCTTCCCTGAAGCTTCTGTCAGTCTGCCTGCGACAAGTCCTATCATTCCATTCGGATAGTTCTCGTCCGCCGCAAAGAGCAACGGTGAGCGAAAGTCCACGCGAACAACTGCATCTTCGTACAAATCGCGACTTAACTGTTGTCTTTTTGTATTGAGCTCTTCTATTTCCGCTATGGCATCGCCTCCGGAAAGCAGTGCTTTCAGTGCGAGATCCGGTTCCCCCATTCTTCCCGCGGCATTAATGCGTGGCGCAATACGAAAGGCGATATCCGTACTTGTACGTGCCTTCGTACTTTCGCGCAGGAGTGCCAACGGTTCGCCTGTCACCTTTTCAAGTGCAGAAAGCCCCTGGGAGACGAGTTGCCTGTTGAACCCCCGAAGACCCACGAGATCTGCCACAGTTCCGCACATGGCCAATACGCAATCCTCAGCCTGCTCCTGCCACGGACCTGCCTCCAATGCCTGTACGAGCAGGTATGCCACACCTGCGCCGGAAGGGTGCGGCTCGTTGGCACCGGCTAATGCGGGATGCAAAATTGCGTATGCGTTTGGCACGCCCTCGCCGAGAGCATGGTGGTCTGTGACAATAACATCCATACCGCCCTGCGTTGCCAGTGCCACTTCTTGCAGTGCGGATATTCCGTTATCCACCGTAATGAGCAGGGTTACTTTCGATTGTATGAACTCATCTATAATTGCCGAACTCAGACCATATCCGTCGCGCTCTCTGTGAGGAAGTCGTACGAGAGGATTCATTCCTCTTCGGTTGAAATAACGCACGAGTAACGCAGTGGCCGTAATGCCATCGCAATCATAGTCACCGAAAATTGCCACGTGTTCCCTGCATGAAACGGCACGATGTATTCTATCCACCGATTTTTCCATATCGGTAAACGAGGGTTCCGTAACCGGGGCATGCAATTGTCTTTGTCGGAGAAGTGTCTCGACCATATGTTTTGCATCGAGCTCCGTATGCTCAGGCAAAAGCCATCGTTTTCCCAAAAGAGAGACATTCTCAAACATAGGAAAGCCAGAATACCAGAACCATCCTTACGCTCCTACTCTCGTGATTTGTTCCGCTTTTTGTGCACGTCGCATTGTCCAGAGAACCGCTCCTATCATTGTCATTGCAGCCAATGCTCCGCCTGCGCCCGTCGGAGGCAACGGAGGTGCTCCGCCATGCAGAAACTCAGGACGACTTCCGTAGTACTCCAACGTTTGCTGGTTGGTTTGTACGCGGTCTACAAGTCTGTTTTCTCTGGTTTGCAACAGTCGAACCGTTTCCAGAAGCTTGAGGTCACTCGCATCCAATCCTCCGAGAGACTGTGCGGTCGGGGCGGCGGCACGAAGTGTTTCATCGGACCCGATGACAGATTGCAGAAGATCCGCATCATCCAACGCAGAAGCAGTTTCGGGGGTTTGTCGTACCATAAGAAGTGCTTGCTCGCGCTCGCGACGCTCGGCACTGCGGTCTACCTGATTTGCAATACGAGTCTCCGTTTCTCTGCTGGACGGCGGAAGGAAAAATTCCTTACTGAGCAGTACGTCTTCCGGAGTGAAATAGGCAACTGCCTGCAGCGGCAGGAGCATTGCCAGGAGGAGGCCGATAACGTGAGTTTGTTTGCGATTCATCAGAGTATTGTACAGTAAATTTAACATATTAGCAATCCTTTCCTCTGCGTAGCAGGCAGTTAAAGTACTCCTGTTCATCCAAAATACCGTCTCCGTCAGTATCTTTTTTCCGTGGATCTGTTTCATTTTTATCCACCAGTCCGTTGAGGTTTTTATCTTCGCCTCGCAGTTCCGTGCCTTTGTTGACCAGACAGAGTCCGTCACACAGTCCGTCACGATCGCTGTCCCATTCGCGAGGATTCGTTTCATTGTCCTCTATTCTTCCGTTGCGATTGGCGTCTTCTATACCGTCTATGAGTCCGTCACCGTCGGTATCACGCTTGGTTGGCATGGTTTGAAGACGGAATATTTCCAGTCCGTCCAGTATGCCGTCACCGTCGGAGTCGGAATTGTTCGGGTCCGACATGAATTCGTTTTCCACCGCCGTGTTCGCACCGTCACCGTCGTTATCCGTTCCTATGGGCAAGGGTTCTTCCGTCATGATGTAACAAGACTCCCCTCCCTCAAATATTTCTTTCTGATGCCGAATAGTACCTCGCACTTCTCTCACACGATTTAAATCTCTGTCATTCAGATTTTTTGTCACTGAGAATTTTTCTGTCCTGTTACTTATACTTATTTTATCTCGTTCCTCGCGCTCGCGCTCGGAGAGGAACATCACTCCCGGAAAGCCCTGTTTACGCAGTGCTTGTGCTTCATCATAATTCTGAGGAAAGCAGTATCCCCAGTATCGAACCCTTTCTCCGCGTCGTCCGAAAAGAGTGCGACGAGTAATACGAGTGATTTCCTCGGGAATATGAATAATGACATTCGTATGCGATGGCATGCTCCGTCCCTCTCGGATTTGCTCCACTGTTATGGTTACCCACTGCTGCTCACGCTGCAAATGGCTCGGAAGTAATCTTCCGCTTAATTGCTCTCCTCCTTGTTGGTTGGTACCGAATGCAAACACAATCAGAGCAAGTGAACTTATACCAAGTCCCGTTGTACTCCACTTGAGGATTGTATTGATATGAGTGTTTTTTTGCAGAACCATCAAAATATTATACCAATTTTCCTGTTTCATTGCTAGGCGGCATTTCGCTATCCTCTTGTGCGCATGGCGAAGGATTATTATCAGATACTGGGTGTACAAAGAAATGCTTCCGCAGAGGAGGTAAAAAAAGCGTACAGAAAAATGAGCAAAGAACTGCATCCGGATAAGCACAAGGGCGATAAAGACGTTGAACAGCGCTTTAAAGAGATAAATGAGGCATATGAAGTATTGGGAAATCCCAAGAAAAAGCAGACCTATGACCAGTTTGGAACCGCAAGCGGGCCGGGAGGAGGAGCAGGTTTTGAAGGGTTTCAGGGCTTTGGAAACGGTGATTTTTCAGGATTTGCCGATATTTTTGAAAGTTTTTTCGGTGGCGGTGCGGGTGGAGGCGGCGGAAAAAGAAAGCGAAATCGCGGTGAAGATATGGAAGTTGGCATTTCACTTGAATTGAAGGATCTCGTAGAAGACGCGGAACGCACGATAGAAATTCAAAAAATGGTGGCCTGTGCGGATTGCGACGGGTCCGGCATGGAGAAGGGGTCGAAGAAAATCACATGTAAAGAGTGTTCGGGAACGGGACAGGTTACAAGGCAGCAGCAATCCTTCTTCGGTACCATTGCGCAGCGCTTTGTGTGTCCGGATTGCCAGGGTGCAGGAGAAGTTCCCGAAAAAAAATGCGAACACTGCGGTGCCGAAGGCAGAAAGCAGGAGAAGGTTCGTGTAAACATACTTGTCCCCGCAGGCATTCGAGACGGCCAAACTTTGCGCATTCGTGGGCAGGGCAATGCGGGTCGCCTCGGCGATGAGCCGGGAGATTTGTACGTTCATATTTCCGTACGATCGGATAAGCGTTTCACTCGTGACGGAGATGATATTCGCAGCGATACGACTATCGCCGTTATCGATGCGATTCTCGGCACACAAATACGAGTCGAAACAGTGCGAGGTCCTGTGGATTTAAAAATTCCGGAAGGCACACAGCCCGAACAAACATTGCGGCTGAAAGAGAAGGGGATGCCCGTTGCGGGTTCGAGTCGCAGTGGAAACCACTACGTCAAAATTCATGTGGAAATACCTAAAAAATTGTCACGTACGGAAAAAAAGATCATGGAAGAATGGAGAAGTACAAGATAAACAGAAATTTATATATCCAAATTCTCCAGTCCGTCCTCGTCTTCTATGACGGGTGAAAGCTCTTCTCCTACTTCCGTATTCGTGCGTGCGGCACTTTCATCTTTTAATCGAAGCACAATTTGTCTGTAGTCGCCTTCTCCGGTGCTTTCGGTGGTAAGGTCTGCCAATGACGGCGTGGCGGCAATGTGCAGGTGCACAATACGTCGGAAGTACGGGCTCATGGGGGCGAGTGCCACACGAGTACCGGTACGACGAACGAAGTCTGCCTTCTGTTCGGCTATTTTTCGTACCTTGTCTTCTTGCACCCTTCTGTACCCGTCCACATCCAACACGATGAACGGACTGCGCTCGAGCTTTTCATGAGATCGAATAATGGCCTTTATAAGGTGCTGCAGCGAGTTGAGTGTTTCACCGTGCCATCCGATTATCTTATTCGCTTGCGGCGAATCCATATCCACACGGACTATATCTCCTTCTTCCGTAATCGTAATGCCGTTGCACGGGAGTTCCAATTGTGTGAGGAGCTCCTGAAGAGTGCTTTCAATCAATGCGGTATCCATCGGAAGCAAAGCGTAGCAGTGAGCACGGCTTTTTGAAAACTTCTTTTATCATAAAAAAAGCCTCCGTCGTAACGAAAGCCTTTTTCTCTGCATTAAAAACTCCCGATTAGCGTACAGCGTCCTTGAGAGTCTTACCGGCCTTAAAGGAAGGAACCTTCATGGCAGGGATGGAAATCCTCTGTGTGGGATTGCGAGGGTTTACACCGGTGCGAGCTTTGCGGTTGCTCACCTTGAAAGTACCGAAACCGGTAATGGTGACGGACTCACCCTTTTTCAGCTGCTTGGTAATGGTAGAAATAAGTGCATCCAGAGCATCTGCTGCAGCGCGCTTTGTAATACCTGATGCATCTGCGATCGAATTGATCAGATCTTGTTTAGTCATATCGCAGGGGGGGAAAAGAATATGACAACCGCAGTTTACGCCGGCACTTCGCTTGTGCAAGCCAAAAAGTATGTTTTACCATGCTATTTTACAGCTTGTTTCCGTTAAAATGGCTTACAGAAGCCAAAAAAACTGATCACCAAAGGTAGTCATGAATTCTATACAAAGTGCTGTTTTACGTACGTAGAATGCACTCAATCGACAGATTTGTATTCCAATGCCCCCGGAAGAAAGAAGGAATACAATTTTGACAATCTCTTCCTTTCGCCTCTAGTCTCTGGCTCGATGCCAAAACATCTCGTTATCGTAGAGAGTCCGACAAAGGCGAAGACAATCAAAAGATTTTTGGGAAAAGATTATTCCGTGCATGCGAGCATGGGACACGTACGAGACCTTCCCAGCCGCACGTTGGCCGTGGACATAGAAAATAATTTCGAAGCGGTCTACGAAGTACCCAAAGACAAAGAGACTGTGGTGAAGAATTTACAGAAAGAATTGAACGATTCGGAAGACCTTTGGATAGCGACGGATGAAGATCGTGAAGGAGAAGCCATAGGTTGGCATCTTGTGGAAGTGCTGAAACGCAAAAAAAAGCAGCCCGTGAAGCGTATTGCGTTCCATGAAATTACAGAGACCGCCATTAGGGAAGCCATGGCGAATCCGCGTGAGTTGGATGCAAGCCTTGTGGAAGCGCAGCAGGCTCGTCGTATTCTCGATAGGTTGGTCGGGTACACTCTCTCCCCTTTTCTCTGGAAGAAGGTGTACAGGGGCCTTTCTGCCGGACGTGTGCAGTCGGTTGCCGTCCGCATAATCGTAGACAGAGAACGGGAGATTCAGGCGTTTAACGCCGAAGAATACTGGACGGTGGAAGCGCATTTGGAAACAGACAAAAGCGAAAGTTTCATTGCGCAACTCAAGGAATATGAAGGCAAAAAATGTGCTCCTACCAATAAGAAAGAAGCGCAGCAGGTTCTCGACGGAACAACAGACCGTGAATTTTCCGTGGCTGCCATAGAAGAGAAAGAGCTGAAAAAAAATCCTCCCGCTCCGTTTACCACTTCCACATTGCAACAAGAAGCGGGGCGCAAGCTGAGCTTTTCTGTTAAACAGACCATGGTGGTGGCACAGCAGTTGTACGAAGGAGTGAGCCTTGGAAAGGGGCAAGGGCAGTCGGGTCTCATAACCTACATGAGAACAGACAGCGTGAATCTAAGCTCGAAGGCACTGGAGGACGCTGCTCGTACCATCGAAAAATTGTACGGTCGTGAGTACGTTCTTTCCGAACCGCGAAAATACAAGACAAAAAATAAGTCGGCACAAGAGGCTCATGAAGCAATACGTCCGACCGAAATGGAGCGAACGCCGGAGTCATTGAGCGATGTGTTGGATCATCAGCAACTTAAGCTCTACACACTCATATGGAATAGAACCATGGCCACACAAATGGCCTCTGCGGAGCTCAAGAGGGTGGGTGCGGATATAACTGCAGGTGCGTACACGTTTCGTGCCACAGGCCAAACAATTCTTTTCGACGGTTTCATGCGTGTGTACAGAGAAGATCGCGATGAGCCGGAAGAAGATGAGCGCTCAGAATCAAAAGAAGCCGACGATGGAGAGAAGTTCCTGCCTCCTCTTTCCGAGGGGCAGCGACTCAAGTGCGACGACATCATTCCGGAGCAGCACTTCACCAAGCCCCCGCCACGATACACGGAGGCAAGCTTGGTAAAGAAGTTGGAAGAAGAGGGTATCGGTCGTCCGAGTACGTACGCTCCCACTATCAGTACGGTGCAGCAGCGAGGATACATTACCAAAGAGGGAAAGCAGCTTCTCCCGCAAGATATTGCCTTTACAGTGACAGATCTCCTCGCAGAGCATTTCAGCGATATTGTTGATCTTAAATTCACGGCGAATATGGAGCAGTCTCTGGATAATATTGCGGAAGGCTCTCAAGATCGTGCGGCATTTTTGGGAGGATTTTACGGTCCTTTTCAGGCGCTTGTTGCCAAGAAGGGTGACGAAGTAAAAAAAGAAGATGTACTCAAGGAGCGAGAACTGGGCATAGACCCTAAAACAAGCCTGGCGGTCGTGGTGCGTACGGGACGGTTCGGACCGTACGTGCAACTCGGCAGATTGGAAGATCTTACGGAGGAGGAGAAGAAAAAGAAGGTAAAGCCCAAGAGTGCATCTCTCCCCGACGGTGTACATAAAGATGAAATTACGTTGGATCAAGCAATGAAATTGTTCGATCTTCCACGAGAGCTTGCCACCATGGAGGGTGAAAAATTGATAGTGAACACGGGACGATTCGGACCATACTTGCGTCTCGGAAAATTCACATTGTCTCTGCCCAAAGAACTCGATCCGTATTCTGTGACCGGCGAAGAGGCCAAGGAACTCATAAAAGAAGGGCGAGAAAAAGCCAAAAAAGCGGCAGAGCCACTGAAATCTTTGGGAAAAGACCCTGAAACAGGCGGCGAAATTCAGCTGAAAGACGGTCGGTACGGTCCGTATGTCTCAGATGGAAAAACCAATGCGTCCCTCGGTAAAAAGTACGGTCCGGATGACATTACATTTGCCATCGCAGTCGAACTGCTTGAAAAGAAGCGAAAAAGGCCTCCGCGAAAGTTTAAGAAGAAGTAAAGAATCGTCCTATCCAAGACTTCTTCTCCGTAGATTCTTCCTCTTTTTCTTCGCTGCGAGCCTCCGGCAATGCCAGATGCTGCTGCAAAGAGGCCATAAGCACATTCCCCTCTCGCATACGCTCATTGAGCGACTGCACTATTTCGGTAAGAGCCTTAATTTGCTCGTCTTTTATCTGCAGTTGCCCCTCTTTGCTTTGCAGTTCTCTCTGCAGCGTCTCAGACATACCTATATTTGCTTTGGAGGACATTCCTGCCTTCTTCACAGAGCTTTCATCTTGAGTGTAGTGCTTCTCTATCAGTTCATCTGCTATTTTCCATGAGAAAGGTTGCTTACGCTTCTTTAAATCTTGTACCTCTGCCGCCGTAGGCCGGATGAGTTTGCGCTTGGGGGATCGTGTTTGTTCTTTCACCACAGATTGAACGAATCTTCGGATGGTAATTTCTGCTTTGCCTGCGCGGTCGGCAGCTTCTTTTATGGTGAGGTATGTCGGCATGGTGAGAATGGGAATGAGTATGATCAGATCACGTACTGAGTATGATCATTATACGCACGATATCCGTGGGTACTCTTGCGTATGATCATCTGTGATTAAGAGTATGCTCTATTTATACATGGAATGAGTAGGCAGAAGCACTGTTCAGAGAAGTAAAAATGTTTTTTGACTTCTTTTAGGGCTCGATCAAATTTCAAATACTGAAAATACATCGATCATCCACACCCTATGATCAGGAGTGTGTATTTATCATGAGTATGGTCATGAGTATCATCATGTTCTTCGAAATATTTCGGTGTGATCAGATCATGAGCATAGTCATGATCACTGTCTGCATTACTCATGCATTTACATCGAAAGAGCATATTTTCCATTCTCAATACCGATAATCTGAAGTACGCTTGCAGCCGTAAAGGCGCGTAGCTCAGCTGGTAGAGCACTGGTCTCCAAAACCAGGGGTCGCAGGTTCGAGCCCTGCCGCGCCTGCCAATAATAACTGATAGACAGAAGGTCTCTCGGTTGATTTCGAGCTGAGGAACGAAGCCGAAAGCAAGCGATGCCCTGTGGGTACAAAACCGGGGGTCGTAGGTTCGAGTCCTACCGCGCCTGCCATATCTCTAAATACCTCATTAGCGTTCTGATTACTAAGTAGGATGAGAAGTTTATCCTGAGCGAGCGTAGCGAGCCGAAGGGAGTCCTACCGCGCCTGCCACATTGGACACATGACCTGTTTGCCTTTGCGGCACAGGGTTCGGTGAAGTCCAGTTTAATATGTTACTCTAGAATATAAATGACGATCACAGCGATTATCATCGCGGCTGCCTTCTATTTTTTCCTTGGATATACCATCCTAAATGGACGACATTCAAAATCAGGGATCGGAGAAAAGCCCTTGATTTACTCAAGCGTTATTGTGCAGTTTTTCCTAAATATTAATCTGCTGCTATTTCTTGGACTCTCATTGTTTTTAGTTTTTTATGATTGGAAATTCTTACTTATTTTACTCGGTACATCATTTATTCTTGAGCCCTTCATTATTGTTCCGTTTTTGGAGAAGTTATTAGCGCTTATTTGCAACGCTTTTATCAAAAAAGGCCATTAGCAGCACCCCTATGAAATTGCTTACTATTATAAAATATGCATGCGGCTTGAGTTGGTGAATCATAAAAGAACTACAACTCCGTCTCATTACCAAGGAGTTCGGCTAAGGAATCTATCGGAGATAGTTGTGGCTTTTCCGTGAGGATTTCGTCAAGGATCTCCTGCGCTGATTTTTCTTTCTCTAGGGTTAGAAGCCGATGAAGAAACTCGTTCTGGTTGCAAGTGGTATTTGATGCAAGTTTCATAGATGTTTTTTAACGAAGGAAAATAAAAACTTATGTAGAAGTCCACTGCGGATCTACATGGATGCTATCATTAATGATAGACTTGTCCGATGTACTCTTATGCCACAGGCATTTTTTGTGTGATTAAAGCTATGATTCGGATCACCCACTTGTGACACAAAAGTTGCTACGTTAGAGTAACTTCGCACTCAGATCACACGAGCGGTTGCTCGTATTGCCCAATTACGGAAGAAGCCGGCACTTCGTTCGGTTTCAACGTCCGTAAAAGGGCAACTTCAAGCAGTTTGTTGAGTGCGCCGGCGGAGTGCCGATTTGTACTTCTACTATCTGATGAATATGAGCCCAAGTGATGAAGAGCTCATCGAACTGTCTGATCCCAAGGTGAAGCCATCACAGGATTGGAACTGGGTCTGGATACTTCTCGCTTTCTTTTTATTTGGTCTCCTTATCTGGGGGTCTCCGCCAGAACTAGGAATGGAGAGTGTAGTGCCTAGTCCATATTTCTAATTGAATTTAGCCCTAAGCTTTCATGTCTCCCAAATCATTATGAAAAATTTCTCACGATGGCTTCCAACTTTGTACTCCGGAAAATGGCTGAAGAGGATTGTTTTTCTTTGCATACTCTTTCTCACAGGTTTTGCACTTATTGGAAAAATAAATATTCTTTATCCCTTCGTACGTTTTAAATGTGGACAGAGGTACTACCAGGATTGTTACGAGTGGAAATGGTTCATAGATTGGGAACCACTGGTATTATTTTTACTCTTAGTTTTTGTTGGGATTTTTGCCTGGTCTTTCTGGGATGAGTACCAAGAGAAAAAGAGATAATCATTACCGCCTCCCCCTTACATGGAAAACTTCTTCACAAATTATGCAGCCGCGACATCTTCGGGTTCTATCGTAGCAATAGCAGTAGTGACGCTTGTTCTAATTGGGATAATTCTAGCCTACATCTGTCCTATTGTCGGTTTGTATTGGTATGCAAGATGCTGGCACGCAGGCAAAAATATCGAAGACCTTGCGATAGAGCAAAAGGAATCAAAGCATTTAGCTGCTAAGCTTCTGCAAAAGACATGGGTGGTGTATTACGTATACGTGATGTCATGGGTAGCTTTGACTTTTTTCTATCGGTAGCTTTTGAAGCTTCTCTCTGGTTTCTACCAGAATCTTGGGGTGGATATGACGTTGAATCAGATCAATTTATATCTGCTCAAGAGGGATGGGCACGAACTATGGCGATCATTTCCAGTCTCTGCATACTTTGGTATATGTCCCTCGCGCTAAAGGCAAGAATAGCGCAGGTGAAATCAAAAGGAGAAAAACCTGATAATTATTTCAACTGATTTTTTTTACCAAACACTCGCAGACTCGCAAATAGCAGAATCGCTCCCACCAGATTAAACAACATCCATATCTCCTTCGTAAGATGTGCCGGAATAAAAGGATTGAAGAGCAATGCCGTAAGACCGAAAGCCCATACCCATTCAGTCTTTTTCAATTCATACGCTTTATACGCGCTGTACGCACCTACTGCGCACACAACGACACGTAATAACATATAATACGGGTAAGGATTCGGTGCAATAGCCCACAGGAGCATCAGGGCTGCCGTTAGACGAGCGAGGAACCAGATCATCTACTTCATTGTACCTGAATTTCCAATGCTTCTAAGTGCGTTTTCGCGTCATCCCAGTCCACACTCTCAACCTCCTCCTGCGACATAACCAGCGCGGTAATTCCACTGACATCCACCTGTTGCTCGAATCTCGGTGAAAACTCCTCCCTTCTTTTCCGTTCCAGATACTTCAAAGCCAGCCCGCCATCGTTCTCCATTTTCTCGATAACAATCCTCCGTTGCCTCACTAACAAGCATCGACCGCGCTGGAGCGCCGAGGGTTCGGATAGTATCCAATAGCCCTACCACTCAAAACCACCTCGAAGGCGTTTGTTTCCAGTAAATCAATATACCGTCACCATAGTTGGTGGTTCTGGTCTGAAAAAAGACCTGATTTGAACCTTGAGTCGTTACTTCATCTCCGCCGACTCCCTCATTTTCATTCCCATCGAACGGGTTTTCGCAATCATTCGGTGCGATGTCGTTTTCCACGTGCTCCACCGTGGCATGCTCGAAGCTGATGTACGCATCCACCACTTCTTTTCCTCCGTTATCCAGGCCTCCTTGCGCAACGATGCGTACGTATTCCGCATGCCGCTCCACGGCCAGTCCTCGGGCATTCTGCAGAAAGTCCGTATCGGTGTGCAGTACGCTATTGGTGATGAGAGGAATCCACTCTCCGTCGTCGTACTCGATGGCGTTCTCACCGACATATACTTCGGCTTCCGCACTGCCATTACCGCTGTTTTTTATACGGGCGAAATCTATGCGCATGCGCACATCTTCACCGGGAATCACAACTGTCTGTTCACCCGAAAGCCCCGCTCGCACTGTCACTTCTCCTGTCTCACCGTTTAGGGCCGTAAATGTTATAACTCCGGTCGCACTAGGTTCCCCGTATAGTGTGGAAAACGTCACTTCCGTCATTCCGGAGACTGCAAGAGTCGGTGAAAAGGGATAGTGTTCATCGTACAGGGGGTCACGAGTCGCGAAGCTCGTACCTTTAAACAGTATTCCGCTGCCGGCATGCACACCCCACATGCTGTTTTCTTCACCGGATTGCGACAGGAATTGTGCGCGACGAAGCATTTGCTCTGTCTGCGTTACCGCCAAATGCAAGTCGCTTCGTATGTGATACACTCGGTAGTGTGGCACCGTGAAAGCAGAAATAACGGCTATGACGCCGATAACCAGCAGGATCTCGAACATACTGAATCCTCTCTTGCAATGTCGCAGTTGCTCGTATGACATACGAAGTGCATGATAGAGAGTCCGCTTCATATGCTCTATTGCGCAGAATGCCAATGTGATACATTTCATGCAGAAGTCAGGGTATTGACAAATTAATTTAATCTATCATTATAATACAATGCGACGCACACTCTCTACGGCAGACAGAAAGCATCTTTCCGATTGCGGGCTTTGTCACGACAATGTCGGTAAATGGTGCGGTGCGGGTGCGGGTCATGATGTGTTTGAATATGGCGAATCTCATGTCGTAAAAGTGCCGAAAATTCGATGGCTGAAAGATAAGCTTTCCATTATTACGGCGGACGATGCACAGCACAGCTTGGAGATTATTGAAGAGCACTTTTTGCAGTACAGTTTGCCGGCTCGTATTCATAGAAGTGCATCCGACTCTTCGTACTGCATTGTACAGAAGAGATTGTACCTCTTTGAAAATCTCACAAGTGTGCATCTGCGAACAAACGTATCACTTGCCAGACAACTGTCGGAAATCATGCGTCGAAACAGAAAACTGGTGAAAGATCACAACCTTGCCCTCGATTTCTTTGGGAAAGAAGGGTGCATTCAGTCGGTGCTCTCGTCCATTTCGTTCGGTACGGCACAGATGTCGAATCTCGTTGTGACGGGCGCAGGAGATTCGGCTCGCATTGTCATAGTGGATTCCAATGTGTTTTCCATTAACAGAGCGGATGAAACATTGCTGCAACGTAAGCTGATGAATGACGCGGGGAAGTGCAGTCATGTACTCAATGAATTTCTGGTGAAGCGGACATTTGACCGTGCATCCGCCGGTACACAGGCGTAGCGTTCTGGTCGCAGGGTCTTTATTCTGCTATACTAATGGGAATGTATTTGTCCGTACAAAAACGTCGGCGCCTCTGCGTTTCCTTGTTGCTGATTACAGTGGTGGCGGGTGGTATGGGGTATGCGTCTCTCTCCGGTACGACTTCTGTGACTTCGGCAACGGCATTTTTGCATGCCGCAGGAGGAGGCAATCCGCGCGAGATCGCACAGGAAGTTCAGGAGACGGAAAGCACGGTGCGAAGTCTTCGTGCGACACAGGCGGTACTGAGCAGAAGAGAGGAAATTTTGCGTTACGAACTCCGTCAATTGGAAGAAGAGCGCAGTCGCAATGGCATTGCAATGTCTCCGCGTCTTCGCGAAGACCTTCGCAAGAGCAGAAATACGTTGGTTGTTTTACTGAGAGATCAGCAGGAGACGGACAAGAAGGTGACACAATACTTGCAGCAGATGTGGGAAGCCGAAGGGCGCGTACGAGTTGCGACCATGGGTATGAATCCCGACAATATTTCTGTGCTGATTTCTTGGCCCATTGAACCTGTGAACGGAATTTCTGCCGGCTTCAAAGATACGGAATACGAGTCGCTTTTCGGTATGGTTCACAATGCCATAGACATTCCGACCCTACAGGGAACGGAAGTGCGCGCAGCGGCATCCGGCACCATACAAACCGTTGCCAACAACGGCATGGGCTACAACTATGTCATTATCATGCACGAAGGATTTGCGACGCTGTATGGTCATGTGAACTCGTTTCTCGTGAAAGAAGGGCAGAAAGTAACGGAGGGTGAAGTAATCGCTCTCTCCGGAGGAACGCCCGATACGCCCGGTGCGGGAGTAGTATCCACAGGTCCACATCTTCATTTCGAGCTGAACGTTGCCGGAGATCATAAAGATCCCCTGGCGTACCTTCCGTTCATATCGGACTTGGAAATTGCAGGAGTTCGTTAGGTGGTGCTACAGCAGTCCGCTTTCCTCCGCTTGTGCCGTGGCGTAGTGGTCTGTCATGCCGGAGACATAGTCTTTTACTGCTTCTTCCAGGGCTCCGTTTGAATTCTGTTGGAACGAGAGAACCTTGGCAGTCGGGTGTGCGTAGAGGTGAGTACACAGTGCTTGTACCATCTCTTTGCCCCGGATGCTCTTTGCTCGCACATCCGGGTGCAGATACATCCGATTCCATAGGAACTCCCGCAGCTCCGCCAGCTTATCGTCCATGGTTTGCGAGAATGCGATGAGAGGGGTTTTTGCACCGTAAACGCCGCTGAGATCGGAAACACTCTCAAGTCGCTTCTCGGAGCATTTATAGAGGTCTGAGACCAGAAGATGTATCAACGCTCCGCGCAGTGAGGTTCCTCTTTCGGCGGAATGTTCATACGCTTCGGCGACAAGGGCGACATTCAGAATATCTTCTTTCAAAAAAAGTTCGGCGTGCATGCCGTCATCGCAGTCGTGTCCCGTGTAGGCAATTTCATCGGCCAGATTCACAGCTTGCGCTTCCAGTGACGGACTGCGAGCAACGGTGATTTTCGGAGCATCGTGCGCGGTGCGGTGCTTTAACAGTCCCTCGAGTATTTCCGTATTCACATTCAGCCCGGCATACACGGAGCTGCGGCTTTCGAGCAAAGACACAATGCGATGTGATTGCTGGTTGTGTTCAAATTCCCTGCCGTACTGCCGCATCCACGTATTCAACGCTTCCTCACCGCTGTGGCCGAACGGCGGGTGACCGAGGTCGTGCGCGAGCGCTATGCACTCGGCGAGGTCTTCGTTGAGACTCAATGTACGTGCGATATCTCTTCCGATCTGCGCCACCTCCATGGTGTGCGTGAGTCGTGTTCTGTAGTGATCCCCTTGTCCGGTTACAAATACCTGTGTTTTTCCCTTCAGCCGTCGAAATGCTTGCGTATGAATAATTCTGTCGCGATCTCTCTGAAACGGAAATCGCGAATCGTCGTCGAGCTCTTTCGTGGCACGACCCAATGTTCCCTCGTACGGAACCGCGTACGGTGCGAGGAGGGAATTAAAATTTGCCAGGCGTTGCTGCAAGCTTTTCATGGAGTCTGCATTGTAGAGCAATACCCGTATGAATACAGAATGTTCTACGTATATGGCAGACTCATGTGACGTCGATCATGGTCTTCCTGACAGCCGTCGAGTAGGTACGCTCGTCCCTGGTCTTGCCAGGTGGGTGACCGCAACTGAGATCCACAGACCGCAGCGATTAAGTCTCCCGTAACGAACTGATAGAGAAGAAACGTAACTACCCTAACGAGAGGTCGAGATGAGGCACACTCTACCAGCCCCTACCGAAATCTAACCAGTCTTACAGCTTGCATCAGCCTTTTGAGCATGTCTTGTCACAAGGTGACCAGTGTAAGTTTCATATGAGAAACTTCACATATTGTGAAGAATAAGTTACATGCCTCATGTCACTGCATAGACAGAGTCTGCAGACAAAATGTCGTCGGGTCTGCTACAGCAGTACGCAGCTGAGCCTGTTGACGTACCCTTCTTGCACGTGCTCGCGGTCTCCGCCGCGATATGTCCAGTACTGTTCGGGGTGACATCGTGTGCAGTCCGAGTGTCTCTCGAAGCGGTCCGGCCGCACACCGAGATTCAACAGTTCTGCCCGTGCAACAGCCTGAAGATCGACACATTTTCCATGTATGAATTCAGCGGGGATAGTTGGCAGTTCCTCTTCGGGATTACTGAAGTCCGCGCACGCTCTGCACAGAGACGGTCCTGCGCCAACCAGTACATCCTCAGCTTCTATGGCATATTCGTTGTGAAGCATGCGAAAAAATTCCGGAATCGCTCCCGCAATGAGCCCTCGCCACCCCGCATGAAGCAGCCCCACTACGTGCTTTTCCGGTTCGTATATTATAAAATTCTGACAGTCTGCCCAGCGAATGCACAGTGGCAAATGGGCGACGGAAGTAAGCATGCCATCGGCACGTACCTCGGGTCCGTGTGCTTTGGTAATAACCACCGTCGTATTGCCATGTACCTGATGCAAACTCGCTCCCTCGTACCCAAAAAGCGCATGTGCCGCACTGTCTGAGTCCACAGTGTCTTGCTTTGTGTACATACAAACGTGAAGGCGATCTTCGTACGGTTGAAGAATGTTAAACGGCTGAGAGATCATGGAAGAGCAGAGAGGGGATTCGCCGTATAATATCGGCTGTGGTGTAGGAGTATCCGACTTCTTTTGCCAGCGTGTCTCCCGCATGTTTTATGAGTGTGCTCGCAGTTGAGCATGCGTTCACATGGTCCATCCCCTGCGCCACAAGTCCTGCGATACAGCCGGCAAGTGCGTCTCCTGTTCCTCCCACAGTCAATCCCGCATTGCCTCCCTTTACTTCCGTAAGCGTGCCGTCTTGCGAGGCAATGGTGTCCGTATGCCCTTTCAGCAGTATGGTTGCTTGCGCGTTTTTCGCGCTGTCTTGCAGGGTCTCGAGTGTGACTCCCATGCGTTCCAGTTCTCCCAGATGCGGTGTGAGAATGACATGTTTGCCTCGCACCGTGTTGAGTGTGTGTTCCTGCAATGCAGTGGCATCCAGCACCAACGTACATGATGACTCCGCAATAATATCGAGTAACACTCGCATGCTTTCTTCTGTTCTTGCAATACCCGGACCCAACACCGCGACGTCCATGGTGGCAAGCAATTCCAAAATCGGCTCTTTGTCTTCGGGGGATAATTCATTGTGTGCAAACGCATGCACTTGGAAATTAAGACTCTGTGATTTTGCCACTTCTTTGTGGCAGGCAGGCAGGCAGACATACACCAAATCCGTACCCATAGCTTCGGCGGCCAGAGCAGAGAAGAGGGGAGCTCCGTGCATGTGTGCGGATCCTCCGACAACAGCAACCTTGCCGTTATCCCCTTTGTGAGAATGCGAATCTCGTTTCATACGGTTATGATACTTCGTTTCTCTAGTTTGAGCCATTGTTGTTCTGCTACCATTGCGTGCGATGCATATGAGAACCGAGCTATCTGCTGCAAAGTATTTGTTTTTCTGGGGAACCATGTTGAGCATGGTGGTTATAGGTACGGAGGCTTTTTCGTACATTCTTCTCTCCGGTACGGAATGGAAGGCATCGGTTATCGCCGCAGATCTGCGTTCCGATTCAGGAGAAAAAAATGCGGAAGAGAAAGTAGGGGATTCCGCGCTCTTCACTCCGGACGGACAAGTGCTTCATCCGTATCTTGGGTCCGTTATTCCCGACTCCGGTGCGCATGCACAGTTGCCAAACGGGTGGGACTGGCTTGCCAATTACGGCTTCGGAGACGATGCGGGACCGCTTGTTCGTAAGCGTAGTCCCGACAAAGTGGTGGTGGGAGTGTTCGGCGGTTCCGTTGCCAGACAATTCGTAACACATGGAGATGCGGATATTTTTTTGAACGAACTGAAAAAACTCCCCCAGTTTGCAGGGAAAGAATTCATAGTCACGTTGCCCTTAAATTACGGGTACAAACAGCCGCAAGCAGCACTCACATTGCAGTATCTCCTCACGCTCGGTGCAAAGTTTGATCTCATAGTTTTACTTGATGGCTTCAATGATATCGCGATGCCCGAGCCGGAAAATTATTCGTTGGGAGTGTTTCCGTTTTATCCGCGTTCATGGAATTTGCGTATGCAAGATATAGATCACGCACCCGCCATGAGAAAAGCGATTGCACGCGTGGCGGAGTACAGAGACGAGTACGATGCAATGACGCAATACGAGAGCAAATCCCTGTTGGGAAAATTGTTTACCGCAAAGCTACTTGCTTCCATACGCCAGGAGCGTTTGGCTTCCAAAATCGCACAAGCCGAAGAGGAACTGCATTCCATCGCAGCCAACGAACAATCCGGTTACATCGTGCGCGGACCGCAGCGATATTATTCCTCACGTACGGATCTTCTCAAAGATGCTGCGTCCGTGTGGGAAGAGAGTTCACGCCAAATGCACATGACTGCTCGTGCAAATAACATTGCCTTCCTGCATTTCTTGCAACCGAATCAATATGATCCCGGGTCGAAGCCTATGACGGCCGCAGAGAAAAAAATTGCTCTTGTTGAAAACAATCCCCAGAGTTACGGAGTCATAAACGGGTACCCGCTCCTGCGCGAGGCCGGCGAAAGATTACGACAAGACGGAGTACATTTTTACGATATGAGTATGGCTTTCGCAGACACCCAAGAAGAGTTTTATGTCGATAATTGCTGCCATATAAATCATGCGGGAAATGTGTATATTGCACGTAAAATGGCAGAGGCGGTACTTTCCGGATTCGTGCCGTAAACGACGTGCGCAGTCATTCTTTCTGCTACTATCTGTTTCCATGCTTTTCAGTCCGTTATCTTCATCGCAACATGCCGGTATGCCACGCGTAAAACATCTGTGTTTTTCCGTGGTACCGGTACTTCTGATTGTCGTATCGGTGGAGATGTTTTCGTTGTTCGCACTTCAATTTTTAAACGGTATGTCACCTGCCATGAGACTCAATGCAAACGTAGTTTCTTCTTATGGTCAGGCGGGTGAAACGGGAGATCAGGCACTCGCCTCCACAGACGATCAGGTGCCGCATCCGTACATCGGTGCCGCACACCCTCCCACGACGGTGCGCAAGCCGGAAATAAGAGATCCGGATTTTCTGGAGAACTATGGATTCGGTCCTAACACAGGCCCATTTCCGCGAGAGAAAAAAGATAACGAGGCAGTCGTTGCTATTTTCGGCGGATCGGTGGCAAAACAATTCGCACTTACCGCCCCCATGGATACACTGGCTGCAGCACTGAAGCAACTTCCGGAGTATGCCGATAAAGATATTGTGTTCACGGTGCCTTCGAATTACGGATTTAAGCAGCCGCAACAATTACTCACACTCAATTATCTGATGTCCATCGGTGCGAAGTTCGATGCGATCATAGTCATAGACGGATTTAACGATGTGGCTATGCCATTCGAAGAGGACTATACACTCAATGTGTTTCCGTTCTATCCGCGCTTCTGGAACGTGCGTATGCAGAGCCTGAACACAGCGCCTGAAATGCGTCACATAATAGGGCGCATTGGTCTTATGCAAGAGCGACAAAAGAATGCCGCACGCATCATGCAATATTCTCCGCTGCGTATCAGCATGACTGCTCAGCTTGTATGGCAACTCTACGACAAAGATTTGGAAGCGAAAATACTGGAGGATGAAAAATTGCTGTTCGAGCAGCAGGCAGACGAGCAATCCGGCTACATTGTTACGGGTCCCAGTCGTGTGTACGACAATAGCGATCAATTCTTCGGTGACCTTGTATCCAACTGGAAAGAGAGCTCGCTACTCATGCACCAGATCGCGAAAGCCAACGGTATGCGTTACTTCCACATTCTTCAGCCTAATCAGTACGTACCGAATTCAAAGCAAATGGGACCCGCGGAAAAAGCCGTGGCTTTTCGGGAAAATCATTATTACCGAGACGATGTCGAAATGGGATATCCGCTGTTACGGCAGGCCGGAAAAGAGCTGCGGGAGCAGGGCGTGCAATTTTACGATATGACTTTGATATTCGAACATGTCAATGAACAGACGTACATAGATGATTGCTGCCACCTGACAGTGTACGGATACAACCTTTTTAATGACGCCATCGCAGAGGCAATCACTTCCGATTCAAATCGATAATTTCTCTCTTTCATGCCTTCCCTCACTCAGCACAGCACAGAGCTTTCCAAGGCAAAACGCATCGTCTTCGGACTGGTGACAGTGGGTATTGTTTTCGGAGTGACAGAAGCATTTTCGGCGACCGCTCTCACCGTGTTGAGAAGAGGATCGAACGTTGTCGTTGCGGATATCATAAGCGGTAGCGGGTCCATTTACAGATTACATCCGTTGTTGGTTGTGGATCCGACACAAAATTCTCCCGATTCATTCAATCAAATCGTGCATCCGTACCTCGGTGCGGTGCTGGAGCCGATTGAAAAGAAAACAGTGCAGTTTGGCAGTGCGGATGACACCATGGAAAACTACGGATTCGGTCCGTATTCGGGTCCGTTTATTCATGAATATCAGCCCGATACCATTTCGGTTGCAGTTGTGGGAGGGTCTGTGGCAAAGCAGTTTGTGACACATGGTCATCCTGATATTCTCTTTAAAAAGTTAGCTGAACTTCCGAAGTACCAAGGAAAGAAATTCATTGTTTCTGTGCCCACAAATTACGGATACAAACAACCGCAGCAGCTTCTTGCCATTAACTACTTACTGAGTATCGGAGCACATTTCGATATGATTATAAATCTCGATGGCTTTAACGAAGTCGCCATGCCGTTTCCGGAAAATTACGTGCAGAATATTTCACCGTACTATCCTCGTTCCTGGAATCTGCGCATGCAAAATCTGGATCTCGCCCCCGAAATGAGACGCATTATCGGACGAGTCGGTTTTTACCGCAAAGAGCAAGATATGCTTCATGAGAAACAGAAGCACTCTCCGTTGCGCAGATTTTTCACCGCACAGTTACTATGGGAAATGTCGGATCAGAGACTGAAGAAGAAAATAGACAGCGGCCAACAGGAACTGCTCTCGCAGAAGGCCAATGAGCGTTCGGGATACATAGTTACCGGACCGGGCAGAACGTACACGGGTGATACGGATTTCCTGGACGACGTCGTTTCCGTATGGAAACAGAGTTCAGTAATGTTGAATCAAATAGCAACGGCACGAGGTATCGATTACTTCCACGCACTGCAGCCGAATCAGTACGTGGAAGGCTCCAAGCCTATGGGCCCCGAAGAGCTTGCCGCCACGGTAAATCCACAAAGTCACTTCCGGCAGGGGGCAATATCCGGTTATCCGCTTTTGCGCAGTGTCGGGCAGGAATTACGCAATGAGGGAGTGCATTTTTATGATATGACAATGGTATTTGCAGATCAGCCCCAACGGCTCTACATAGATGATTGCTGTCATATGCTCCCTGAAGGCAGTGCGATTCTGGCAGAGAGATTGGGCGAAGCAATCGTGGCTGATCTCAGCCAAAATCCGTAAGTAATTCCAAGGTTTTGGAGCGAAAGTGGGGTATAATGGTTTTGTCTTGAAAGAAGAACCTCCGCAACCGTCGCCCGTATCAATTCGAATACTTTCGTAATGCGACTTGCTCTGCTTATTGTGGGCATTTTGGTGTCTTCCGGTTTCTTTTCGGGCGCCGAAGCGGCGTTGCTGAGCGTGACCGATGCGGAAGTGGAAGATATGAGCCATCGCGGAAAGAAGGGGTGGAAGCTTCTCAAGCGAATTAAAGCAGATATAAACAGGTCGATGATCGCCATTGTCATTATGAACAATGTGGTGAATATCGTCGGTTCCATATTGGTCGGGCAAATGGTTATCGCACTCTTCGGAAACGCAATACTTGCCGTTACAACAACCGCACTGACATTCGGAGTCATAGTCTTTTCCGAAATACTGCCGAAGAGTCTCGGCATTCATTATGCGCCCCGCATTGCTCCTGCGGTTGCTCCGGTCATATGGGTTATCACCGTTTTATTTTACCCTTTCATCGTAGTGCTGGAAGTTCTTACAAACCTTTTAAAAAAGGGAGAGAGACACATAGGAACGGAAGCGCAAATCCGTGCGTTGGTAAAAATAGGACACCGAGCGGGTCACATAGAAAGTGATGAAGGACAGCTCATTCACAGGGCGTTTATTCTCAACGACAAAACGGCAGCGGATGTTATGACCCCCCTGAAAGATATCATCGGATTGCAGAGTGATGCGACCATTCGAGAGGCGGCGGAGAAAGTCTTTTTAAGCACGCATTCTCGGTACCCTGTCTTCGGAAATTCCATTCATGATGTGCAGGGAATCGTGATGAGTCACAATATTCTGGAATTACTTGCGGAAGGAAAAGACGATACGCCCATCATGGAGATACTCAGGGATTCTCTTGTGGTCGATGTGAACAGTCGAAGCGATAAATTACTGATGTTGTTTCGAGACAAGCATATTCATTTGGCTGTGGTACAAGAGCACGGAAAAACTGTGGGGCTTGTGACTCTCGAAGACGTGCTCGAAGAACTGGTCGGAGAAATAGAAGATGAAACCGATGTGGAGGAGAGTTAGGTGAACCTGTGCGGAGCTGCTTTTTCCACGACGGAAGATATTTGAGAGCGAAATTTCTCCGAAGCAAACTGTTTTGCATGTATACGAATTTCTTGAGGATCAAACGTCATCGTAGAAAATTCATCCAGTGTGTTTCGAAGAGAGTCGACGCTTTGTTGTTCGAAGAAAATGCCGGTCTTGCCTTTTTTTACCGTATCTAATGCCCCTCCTTTTCCAAGTGCGATAACCGGAGTACCGCACGCCTGTGCTTCCAACGGCGCGACTCCCGCATCTTCAAGTTGCGGGAAAAGAAACGCTTTTGCATATCCGTACAAATCGGGAAGCAGAGCATCGGGAACGTATCCCAACAGTTCCACAGTCGGACCTGCCATTGCACTGAGTCGTGAAAAATCTTGTCCCGTTCCCGCAATTTTTAATGGGATGCCCAGAGCATTCGCTGTGTCTATGAGCAGGTCAAACCGCTTATACGGCACCAGTCTTCCCAGCGCCAAGAAGTACTCTTTTCTCTCGGATTGCTTGCGTACGGGTGCACTGAACAAATGCCGGCTCACCGGCGGATATACCACATGACTTTTTCGCCCGTAAATTCGTTCTATGCGCTCTTGCACGGTGGTGGAATTGGCCAAAAATACATCGGTGCGATTTGCAGTCGTAAGGTCCCACCTGCGGAGTTTTCTCAGTTGGCCGCGCACTGTTTTTTGCATGCGCTTGGGTATGCGAAAATCTTGCAGGTACTCATTTTCCATTTCCCATGCGTAACGCATGGGCGTGTGGCAGTAACAGATGTGTACCGCCGTAGGTGGCACAATAATACCTTTGGCTACCGCATGCGAAGAGCTGATCACCACATCAAATTCCCTCAGGTCTATTTGTTCCATGGCTCGCGGCATAAGCGGAAGAAGCACTTTGTGATTTCCGCACAGCGTATAGAGACGTTGCAAAGAGGTTGTACGAATATCTGCATTATCCAGAGGACCAAGTTTCCCGTGATTTGCTATGCTGGTGTACAGCGGTGCGTCCGGCCACAGTGCACAGAACTCAGCTATGACATGTTCTGCGCCCCCGAAAGTGGGGAGCCAGTCTGCTACGATTGCAATGCGAGGAGTAGAGCGGTGAGTCACCGTGGCATCATACCTTCTTTGCTCGCATATCTCGATGTTCCTGCGCACCTGCACTATTATGCCTTGGCCCTATGCCACTTAAGCCTTCAGCACGCCTTCCGAAGAGATATAACCGTCGTGTCACCAAACAGACTCGTTCCATTGTGGATCGTCGGTATGAGCGGAAACCTCAGCTTCGGAAAGAGCGCATGCGTCGCACTATGCGTCGCACGCACCAGCTTGCGAAGCAGTGGCGCAGCAGCGTGTTGCGATGGATGCTTGTGTTCGGCGTACTCAGCGCGTTGCTCGCTGTGGGTTTAGTCCTTTTTTCACCCTTACTTGAAGTCCGTGAAATTACGGTGCGCAGGTTAAGTCCGCGCTTGGATATAGAAAGCGTGCAAAGAGTTATGTCTCCTCTGTTCGGTTCACATTTACTTTTTCTTACCAACGCGGAAGTACGGTCGCTTTTGCATGAAAATATCAACGATATTGAGAGTGTTGAGGTCGGGAAAATGTATCCTTCCGAACTGGTGGTTACCATCCGGTTGCACCCCTTGGTTTCTCGTCTGGAAATCGTGGATCCCGATTCGCAGGAACATTCTTCCACTGCCACGGGTTCCGGTATGGATTTTCTCACGCAGGAAGGAGTGTATGTTCATACGCTCGGTGCCGTAGATACGAATGCATTGCCCGTTATTCGACTGGTGGATTGGGCCGTTCGTCCCACACCCGGTACCGTACTTGTTCCTCCGGAACTGCTACGTCGAGTCTTTGATACGGAAGAAGCACTCAAGCTTCAGTTCGGTCATACCATCGAAGTGCGCACCATATATCTTCGTGGGCAGGAGTACCATGTTCTTGCGGATGGCATAAGTCTTTGGTTCGATATGCGCAGTTCCATAGAGAGACATTTGCAGCGATACAGAGTATTGCTTCAGTCGGTTTCGCGTGATGATGTACGACAATACATAGATCTGAGACTCACGGATCGTATTGTGTATCAGTAAGCCAAAATGACATGTCGTGTTCTTGCCATGAAATAGCAGTCTGAACACTTCACTTTGGGGTGAAAAAGCTTATCCTGTACGGGATGTATCATTCCATATTATCCGCGCTCTTCCTGGGGCTCTTTCCCGCTGTTACACCGGTGGTGTTACCTGCGCAGGTTATGGACATCAGCATCGCTGCGCCTGCGGAACGCAATGTTGCCATAGAAGACAGAATTTCTGCGTCCGGCGTTGTTATTTTGGATCTTGAAAGCGGACAGCAACTGTACGGACGACAGGAAACGGTTCGACGTCCCATGGCAAGCATCACAAAACTTATGACCGCCCTGATTATTGCGGAAAACCATGACATGGATGAACAGGTTCGTATTCCGGATGACATCGGAACCGTGAAGGGCAATGTTGTAAATTTAAAATCCGGAGAAACATTCACAGTGGGTGATTTGCTTTCCGCACTTCTCATAGCGTCCGCCAACGATGCCGCATACACCTTGGCATTGCATCACTCCGCGACAGAATCTTCCTTTATTTACGATATGAACATTCGTGCCGAGGCACTCGGCATGAAAAGCACATCATTTGCCAACGCATCAGGCTTGGATCACCCGCGTCAGTGGTCCACTCCCCAAGACATTGCCTGGCTGACGATGTTCGCGTTGAAATATCCTGAAATTCGCGGCCGCATGAGCACGGAAAGTGACGTTGTCTACAGTCGTCAAGGCTCACAGGTTTCACTCTCGCATACGCATGCGTTACTGCATGCCAAGAATGCGGTGTGGGGAGGAAAAACCGGCACCACAGATGCAGCCGGCCAATGTCTTGTGTCACTCGTGAAGTATGAAGGCAGAGAGTATGTGGTCGTTTTGCTCAACTCGTTGCAACGCTACAGAGATATGAACAGCATTCTCCATGCCATAGCGCCGTCACCGATAGTGACTGCCGCACGGTCTTCATCCATTTAATAATTTGTTGTGGCTTCTTCCGCACAATCCACTCGCCATTGGCTTTCCATACGAGTTCGCATCCTGTGTGTATTGGTATTTTTGGGAGGTTCCATGTTGCCACCCTACGTTCCCAAAGCTGCAATGGCTCGTCCGGAAGCCAGCATAGCCCAGCAGCAGTTTCTTCTTGTGGAGGAGGGTTTTCTTATGAAGTCTTCTCCTCTTACAAGACAAGGTGCTCGCAGGGCCTACGCGAAGGGAATCGTTCACACAGTGAAAGAAGGCGAAAACCTGGAACGTCTTGCCAGGCGATACGATATCTCCGTAGACACATTGCGATGGGCAAATGAATTGTCCGCAGGAACGGCCATACAGCCGGGAGATGAATTGCTTGTGCTTCCCGTGGACGGCGTACTGCATAACGTCAGCCGCGGTCAGACACTGCTGCGAATCGCAGAGCTGTACAACGTGAATGCCGAGGATATCATCAGTCAAAACGAGTTGGAGAGTTCGTTTATTCTTGCCGGTCAGGAACTCATTATTCCGGGGGCAAGTCCTATTGTCAGAAAGACAGTGGTGGCTTCGGCAGATCTTCCTCCGAGAGGCATATCTACGGATGTTCCCATATCCCCTCCGGTCGGAACCGTACCTGCAGTGCAGCCTCCTCCTCCGATTCCCGGTACGGTCATACAAACATCGCAGGAAATCGCCGCAGCAGATATTACCTACGGCGTGCTGCAAAAACCCTGCTCTTCCGATTGTTTTGTAACGCAGTATTTTCACCCCGGGCACTACGCACTGGATCTTCAGGAGAAGGGTGGAGGAAACGTGTATGCGGCCGAAGCCGGTACAGTTATACGTGCGGATTACGGGTGGAACGGAGGATATGGAAACGTGATAGAGGTGGATCACGGTAACGGTCTTGTAACGCTATATGCGCACAGTAAAGAGCTGTACGTTCAAAAGGGTCAACAGGTCCGAAGAGGTGCTCTTATATCTTTTATGGGTAATACAGGACGTGTGTACGGGGCTACAGGAATTCATGTTCACTTCGAAGTGCGTCTGAAGGGAGAAAAGAAGAATCCGATGCTCTACATTCAATAGCGCATATTTTCGTTGTCATGTATTTCCATGACTGTTACTGTTTCGCAGCCCATACAAGGGGCTGTAGCTCAGCTGGCTTCGGTGCGTAAGCACCGTATAGACAAAACGTGACGCGCTGATGCTACAAAGAACTGTTTCCCCCAAAGTGGGGTTGTAGCTCAGCTGGTTAGAGCGTCCGCCTGTCACGCGGAAGGTCGCGGGTTCGAGTCCCGTCAGCCCCGCCACGCCTCACATGTGAGGCGTGGCCCGCCAGTCTCCTTTTTCATGTGAGGCGTGGCCCGACCCGCCTGACATGTCAGGCGAGTCCCGCCAGTCTCCTTTTTCATGTGAGGCGAGTCAGAGTATCAAATAATCAAAGCAGAATGCTTGGAAGACTGGCCAAACGATTTTGAAATGCAGGCTTACTGTGAAAATAACCAGTACGACGCTGTGCGTACACTTGATGCAACCAGCACGTCTGCCTCGGTTCGTAGCCAGTGTGCATCAGAATGGCCTCGTGATTATGAAATGAGGGTATACTGTGAAAAACAGTAGTCTAAATGCCACTTTTCTTTAAACGCATCGGTCAGTTCATATTTGCTGTCTCTAGCGAGTACATCACCATATTTGGTGTGATTGTGAGCTTTGTCTATTACATTAGTGCATTGTACATTGAGCAATTACAAGGCACCGAGGAGCTAACAGTAGCAATACTTGCAGTGGTGATTTTTCCAATAGCGTGCTATAGTGCTTGGCTAAAAGAACGCAACAAACTAGAAGATATGCAGGAGCTAATGCGAAGCCCTGTTGATTACGAACTTACTGCAACTATTGAGAAGATTAATTTTGATTTAATTAGAGAGAGTTATGAAATTACAGATGAGGATATCGCAAGAGCCAATGAGCTGATTAATTTTTGGAGACAATCAGAAGGAATATTAAGTACAGAAGAATATCAGAAGCGACTCACAGAAGGTTCCTTACCAACGCCGCAGCAATGCCAAGAGTTTCTTAATTCAGTTGATGCGTATATGAGAGAGTTGAATGATTTTAGCCAGAAAATCAAAAATTGTTATACTGTAAATTTTTTTATTAAGAATGTTGGTAGAGAAGTAGATGAAGAGATTGATGTCCACGTAGAATCTGCGGAAAATGTGCGGCAGGAGTATGATTGTTACAAAAATGTTGAAGACTTATGCAAACTACCGAGAAAACCAAGTTATGTGCATGACATAATGCTTGGCAGAGCCGATGTCTTACATGAGAGGCTTCTGTGGGGCATTAAACAAGGCTCCCCACCCGAAAGATGGATGAGACAGAGCGTCATTGGTCGTCACATCAATTCTGAAATAGATAAACTCAAAGCGGGTACTGGTTGTAGCCTCATGTGGGAAGAAACAGTGTTTAAAACAGAAGCCGAAATATTAGAGTTGGAGTATTGGGTAGCTTCAAACAAAACAACTGGTGTTCACCAAAAGAAGCTCACATTGGATTTGACCACAGCTAGAGAGTGGGGCACTCCGTTAGAAACGGCGTCAGACGTTTGATAGATTCGGTTTATCTTTGTCTTGGATTTTAAAGACAAATTCACCGAATAACGGTATAATATGGCTAAAATTCCCTAAATTTATATGAGCGATAAGGAATACAGAGAAATAGAAGCTGTGCATGAGAGAGACTTGCCAAATCTTTTGTCAAAATTTGGTGTCTTTGAAAAATTCAGAGCCGGTGAGATGAAATGTAAATTTTGTAAGGAGCAAGTTACGTCCGCAAATATCCATTCTGTATTGCCAGAGTCGGGAGCAGTTCACTTTATTTGCGATAAACCGGACTGCATAATTAACTTTTCAGAATATATTGTAGAAAAGAATAAGGGTTCCACAAATGACTCATGAATTTGGCAATTTATATCTATCAATGGTTCGGGTTCCCTCTTGGGGTAGCCATAGCAATATCTGTAGCAGTCTTTTTTATTAAGAACCCTGAAAAGTTTGAAAAATGGGCAAGCATGATTGCGTGGCTAGTATCTCGTATTTATACAAACGCCGATTATTTTGCTACCAAAGCAGAACTACAAGCGAAATTAAACTCATTTGTTGGCTCACTAGAGAGTCATAGTTCTGCCGTTTTCCCAAGAGTAAAAATTAAATGGAAGGCAAAAGGGAATGATGAAGTTGTATGGGAGGAGGGTAACGCAATTATTGTGATGAGAGACCGGAAACATCGTAATAAGAATTTAGTAAATGCATCATATCGTTTTACTTCTGAAATATTGCTTCGGAAAGCCTCTCGCCATTTATCCAAGACACAGAAGCTCGCATTGGATTTGTTTGCTACTCAACAAATCCTACAGCAGGAAAGTAGGGCTGCACTTGAGCAATTTATGAGCGATTTTTACGTTCCTGAAATTGATAAAAGAGAAGCAGTGAGAGGATTAACACAGCAATATTTAAAAATAGCAAAAGTTGGACTATTTTTCCCTACGCTAGTGCAAGAATTGGTCTATTTGGGTAGTAAGGTTTTTTTAGCAAAGCCATCGCAAGAAATCATTGAAGAAGTTAAGAAGTTGACAGACTTTTTGGAAAAGTTTTCAGAGCGTGAAGTTGGAGACATGGATACGCCAAACACATTTTCTGGTAAGTACACACGCTGCACAATTAGAATTGTTGCATCAAGGGCAGCAAGAGAAAAGGGGGATATTACTAATCATAAAGAAGGAATTAACTACTACATACGAAACAAAATTGAAAACGTCTACATTATTGGAAGTGGAGAAGTAAAAAATAAGAAATTTATGAATGAGGTAACAAGCGCAGTTCTAGAGGAGAATACAGTAGTTGAAGAGGTAAAAAAGTATTCGTTTAGAGGTAGAATTAAACTCAACGGAGAATGGGTATCTGTAAAAACATATTTGATTCACCTCCGTAACCCACAAGCAATAAAACATTTGTATGAAGAGAATGATATTGAGTTAAGTGAAGAGTAGAACTAGCCCATTGTAGTGAAGCAAGGCAGTCGTACGTCCTTGATTGCATGGTAGATGCTACTTAGTTCTGAAAACAACCACTCTGCCCCGCCACGCCTCACATGTGAGGCGTGACCCGCCAGTCCTCCTTTCATGTGAGGCGTGGCCCGACCCGCCTGACATGTCAGGCGGGTCCCGCCGTAAGCGTTCGGTTTCCGGGTAAGCGTTCGGTTTCCGGGAGAGCGTTTCATTTTGGGCGCCTTTTTTTCATATCGGAAAGGAGGTTTTTGTGTACAATATGCTACCTATGTGGTACTTCTATGTGCTCCAGAGTCTCAAGAATCCCAACTGGTTTTACAAAGGCTCTACAAATGATTTACGCAGAAGATTTAACGAACACCAAAACAAAAAGGTTACTGCAACAAGTCCATATCATCCTTTACGTCTTGTCTACTACGAGGCGTATACCAATGAGCAAGCTGCCAGAGAAAGGGAAGCAATGGTGAAAAAGAGTGGATCATCATGGGGTGCTTTGATGAAACGTGTCAAAGAGAGCCTTGTGTAACGTCACAACTCCCTTATCCGCATCCACCTCAATGTAGTCACCATCCGCAATGGTGAGAGTTGCAACCTTTGTGTTCATGACACAGGGCTTTTTGAGTTCTCTTGAAATAACAGCAGCGTGGCAAGAGATGCCACCTTCATCTGTAACAATGGCAGCACACTTATGAATGAGTGGCATCATCGTAGGGCTTGAGCAAATGGTGACAAGAATATCCCCCTCATCAAACTCTTCTCCTTCACCACTACCAACAACAACTCGCGCTCTTCCTCGTACAAGCCCTTCATATGCAATGTTGCCTTTCAGTTGAATACCTGTAGAAGCAAACTCTTCTGTGGATACGTTCTCCATTTCAAGCACCAGTTCGTGCATTTTCTTTGGATGTATCCACCAATCATCCTCTTTTCCATCAATGCACTGATAGACAAAATGATTCCCCTTATCCAGTTCCCCTTTTCGTCGATCAAGTTGCGATACATCTCCCGCAAATAACTCTTTCAGAGTTATAAGGTGCACCATGTTTTCAGCATCCTCAACTCCAAGCTCCTTGAGCGTTTTGATCACAAGGGGAATGAAGATTTGCTTTGTGAGTTTAGGGTAATAGGAGACCGCACGAAGCTTTTCACAGAGTTCATGTAAGTCGTGTCTTTCAGGTTCAATTTCTGCAAGCAGAGGAAAGGAGATGTTGGGAAGTGTCGTGGCATGAATGGGCACTTCCACCATGAATTCAAACGTCTGCTGAAGACTACCATCGCCATATACGCCTGCTTTCAAGCAGGCTTCGGCTTCATCGTTGAGTTTGAAAGCTCGTTTCAGCAGCGCTTCGTAACGTTCAATATCATCTTTGATGAGTGACTCCATGGCACCCCACAAAATTTTTCGCTCTTCCATCCCCCAGTAAAAACGAACGACATGTCTATGCTCTTCAAAGAACAAAGTTTTTTGAATATTGATATTGTAGAGTTCACGTATCCGCTCACTGCCGTACCATCCACTCCAAAGCGTTGCACCAAAGAGGCTGAATGGTCTTGTGTGAAACAATTTCCATTCAACATTCTGACTATATGGCACAATAGGCTTTTCTTTGACAGCAAGAGTGGTAATCGGTCTTGCCTGCAGGAAATATGTCGTGCCATCTTTTCGTGCCCATTCAATATCCATGGGTAGAGCAAAATGCTCTTCAATGCGAACGATGTCTTTCCCCATAGACACAATCACATCGTTTTTCATGAGCTGCTTGTCCCCGGATACATTTACATCAATAAGTTTCCATGCATCTTTATCCACCACGTAGGTATCGGGTGTAACAGAGCCGGACACCAACTTGTCTCCCAACCCTGGCACGGCCTCAATCAGCAGCTGTGTCCTATCTTCCGTGACGGGATGCACGGAGAAGGCAACACCTGCTGCGTCGCTCTCCACCATTTCCTGCACAACAACAGCAACGGAAATATTTTTGACGTCTTTGGCCATCTTTGCGCGATAGAAGATAGCCCGTGGCGAAAATAGGGAAGCAAAGCAGCGTTGAATTTTCCAAATAAGTGAATCATTATCGGTATGCAAGTAGGTTTCCAACTGCCCTGCCCATGCCGCCATGGTGCTGTCTTCCGCGGTGGCACTGGAACGCACGGCTACTTGTTTCACACCCAAGGACTCAAATGCTTGTTGTACTTCTTCCGCGATGTCATCGGGCATCTTGGCATTGGTAATCAGTGCATGAATCTTTTCGCCGGCCTCCTCTACCGTGTGCATTTTTTTGATGTCCACCGTGCTCAGTGTCGCATCCACCTCCACATTGATATCCGTAGCCTCCAAGAATGTATCAAACGCTCCTGCAAGGAGAACAAATCCCTTGGGAACAGCAAAACCCGCCTGAATTAATTCTCCCAATCCCGCCCCTTTTCCTCCTGCAATAGCGGCATCCTTTTTACCGATTTCTCGTAAATCTTTCACAAATTTCATTCTTGCATGGTACCACAATTGTCGCGATCTCTTCACATTCCGTGGTGCGAGAGTGCGTGTGGTTACAGTGCAACCAGCTCATTGGCTGTGGAATAATCGTATCCGTTCAAATATGCCTCGCATGCGAAGATTTTTATTTCCATTTTGGTGGAAAAAATTCACTGCATTGGTCTAGAATCGAAACGGTGTATACATGAATTCTAATCAATAGCTTTGCATCACTTCTTGTGGTGTTTGCATTTCAATACCCATATGAGGTCTCTCTGTATTGTAGAAATGAACGTAGTCTGAGATAGATTTGGAATAAGCTTCTAATGTCTTTGGAACCCTTTGCAGACACTCTTCTTGAAGAGTGCGATTGAATCTTTCCAGATGCCCATTCTCCGTTGGTGACCGTATGTGTGTATGTCGATGCTGGATGTCATGTGCTTTGAGTTGTTTTTGAAGTGTTTCGAGAACTCCGGACCATGATCGGATTGTAGTAACTGAAGATGGAATGGAAATTGTGGTTGAGCTCTTTGTACAACATCCCAGCTGCATTCAGCACTAATACGAAGACAAGGAAATGCATATGCCCAACGCGAACAGACATCAATCATGGTGTATATATACAATCGATCATCATGTGCCCCATCATGGATAGTATCAATTTCTACGAGAATACCTGGTTTCTCAGGCAATGGGCGTGGTTCGTACTGATGCCACTTCTTCCACTTGCTGTACCGTGTCATGCCGTTTCTCCTCAGTACACGTTTGATGCTTGAGAGACTAACGACGTAACCATCCTTCTGTAGTAGGTGGTGTAATACTTCAGCACAGCGACGATGTTTGATGCGGTAATCCAAGATCAGCTGGATCATTGCAGGGGAGAGTTGCTTAGGATGTGCATGTGGTCTGGAGCTCTTGGTAGGAATGGTATGACCTATATTGTGGGTCTTAGCATAATTCACCCAACGCACGACGGTGCTCTGGTTAAACCCGGTATGTCTGGCTACTTGACGGGTGCTCCAGCCCTCTTTGAGAACCAGATTTGCTGCCTGTAGACGTATACGAGGAAGATGAGGATTTTGGGTATATGGCATGTTCATACCTTAGCGGGGGGGGGTGATGCGAAGGTATTGAACCATTACAATACATTGACATTGTTTAATATTAGTTTATATTAATACACCACTCTCATGCGCAAACCAAGCGAACCGTACGGCGGAATCGTAGATACCTTGGCTCAAGGGTCGCAGTTTAACAGTAGCGGACCCGCAGAACCAGAAGCGCATCCGCCAAAAGGCAAAAGCTGCTTGGCGTTTTCGGAAGCGGAAGATGCCGCGTTCGCATTCATAGAGAATGATATGCGCACCCACTTACGTGGGTATGGTCTGCGTGAAGCCGAAGACTTTGTACTGGAAACAGATGCCGCCGGTAATTTGTATGTGACCTACTTCGGAGAAGACAGAGGCACAACTGTGCTTTACCATTCACATGTGGACTCCGTGCCGGATGGCGGTTCACTCGACGGTGTGTGGGGCGTGGATATTGCTCGAGATCTTCTGCTGAAGCTTGCAGAGTTTCGTACGAATACCGACGCGAAAACAAAGAACAGTGTAACGATGGTCGTATGGAGAGCGGAGGAATCCAGTATGACGGGCAGAGCGTGTGTGGGAAGTGCCATAGCCACGGGAGAGCTTACTCCCGAAAAACTGAATGCCATGCACTACGGGAAAAACGGGAACGAGAACACATTGCAGGAGCACTGGGAGAGGTATGCGCAGCAGGGAAAATCGTGGGAAGACGTTGTGCAACTGGCTGCAAATCCCATCATCCGAGATGACGGTACGGGAACAGGTATGTTGGAGCTGGAGCTGCCTAGCGGACTGAAAAAAATTGCTCTGGCGGAAGAGGGGCACATTGCACAGTCTCTGCTTCAGCAGGTTACGGGGAACAACGTGCACATTGCCGAAGGCGGAATAGGGGGTTCCATACGGGAAGATCTCGTCATAGACCCGGAGCACATCACCACGCACAGCCATGAAGTTGGGGCAGGTACGCATAAAATTATTGAAATAGAAGTTGTGGGTCAGGAGGCACATACGGGAGGCACAGTGCATAATCTCAATGAAAAAAAGTCACAAGGTGGTCTGTGGTTCAGGAGAGATGCTTTGGTCGGTTCATACGTGTTGTTTCGTGAACTCTTTGGCAAAGGAGATGAAAATGCAGGAGTACATGTGCTTTCTGTTGAGCCGGACGAACTCACGGGTTATACAAAAGTACCGCGTCGTATGAACATACGACTGCTCGTATCTTCACAACATGCCAACGATTTTTGCACGGGAACTCTCGAGGCTTGCAGCAGAACGCTGCGTGACTCCAAAGATCTCGATATGAGATGGAACATACAAGATGCCGACAATGGCACTCAGACTTCCATAGATAAAAAACAGGCGGTAAGCCTGCTCTCCATTCCCGCACGTATGGAAGGGGCGGCACGGAAAACGGACACGCACGAAAATGCGCCTCGCGTCGTGTTTGCAGTCACATCCACGGGAGCCGATTTCGTGCTGACTCCGGCACACGGATTTTCCATGAAAATGGATTTCCGTTTTACGGATACCGCACACTTAAATCGGCTCAGACAACATATGGCAGACGAGGTACAAGAGCGCGTATTTAACAGGTCGTTTCCGGCAATGTCTTTTGCCGAGCATCGTACGGAACGTTCTCGTGCGGCATCCGGTACGGTGAGCACCATGGTAGCGGAGCAAAAAATGGAGATCGCGCGTTGTCTTGGCTACTCCGCACTGCGTGCTCCCGTGTTGCCCGGTCACGACAGCAACACGCTCGCAAAGGCCAAACGCGGTCCTGCGGATTCCGGTACGCACATAAGCATGACAATGGCCAGAGATAACGGTACGAGTCACAACCCTCATGAATCTGCGGAAGAGTCCGATTTACGTGCGGCACAACTCCTCAGTCAGGAGACGGTGGTGCATTGGCTGGAGTTGCAGGGAGAGGGAATTGCAGACAGATTCTTGGGTGTACTGCAAAGACAAAGACAGCACAGAGAGCCTGTGGCGTTGTAGAGGCAATTGGTGGCTACCAAGACATCACACCGTGAGCACTCTCGCCCCTGAGGAACGCATAGAGTTCTTGCAGGTATTGCGCAGAATGTTCCTGCTCCACGGTGTCTTGGTCTTCGCGATCTCGCAGTAACCTGCACAGCACTCTGCGATACTCAGCTATTTCTTCCGCAGTCAGTAACAGTACGTTCTGCAAAACCTTCCTATTGGCGGTGCGTATGCGCGCATTTTCCATTCCCGTTGCAATGCAGTACGGAGGAATATCTCTTCGCACGGCACTTCTTCCTCCGGTCATAACGCCGTCTCCGATTCGCACCTTTTGCTGCACGGCGGTCTCCGCATACAGCGTGGAGTGGCTTCCTACCTGCACGTAACCTGCCAACATGGAGCGGTTTGAGATGGTCGTGTGTTCACCGACGACGGCATCGTGGCCGACGTGTGCCTCTTGCATGATTACTGTGTTGCTTCCCACGCGCGTCGTATTGCCGTGACTTCCCCTGTTCACGGTGACTCCACCGCTGAGGGAAACGTTATCGCCTATCTGTACTTTTCCGCTCTCGACGGTTTCTTTACGATTTTGTGCCCACTGTCCCAGTACGGCAAACGAGCCGACTCTGCAGTCGGTGCCCAGTTCCACGCCGTGGTCTATGACCACATGTGGCTTCAGTACGGTACCTGCCCCAATTCGCACGTTGGCTTCTATGACGCAGTAGGGGCCCACCGAGCATCCTTCGCCGATTTCTGCGGAGCTATCCACCACTGCCGTGGGGTGAATAACGGTTTCCCTGCGAATATTCGTGGATGACATGGCGTGCGTAAAGCAAACCATACTAATGGTTTCATGGCATGAATCAATCGCTTCCGTGTGAAAATCAATGCTCTTACACCGTAAAATTTTTATCGTAGAAGTAGAAATACATCACTGCCATGGCATCGATGTTTGTTGCGGACGTGTTGTTGTATGTCGCACGCAGTTCATACTCGTGATCCGTGTACATGGGTATGCCCTCGGCACCGGAGTACTCCGTCATATTCATAACGTGCGTATTGCGACTGTCCGTCGTCGCGTTGCTGCGAAACAGCATGACGTTCTCTGTGGTGTCCCAGAGTTCAATGGATGTTCCGTAGGGGTGTAAGTGTGCCGAAATGTGGTGCAGTGTCGTATCGAACGGCAGTTGGTCCGCGCCACGGAATCGTTGCTTGTATGTATAGGTTCCAGGTGCCACAAAGAAGTGAGGGGTGGTGAGTGTGCCATCTTTTTCTCTGGCCTCCAGAGAGACAGACTTGGCAAACGTTACGACGCCGTCTGCGTCCGTTACGGAGCAGCTGTGTTCACTTCCTTCCGCGGGAGCATCGCCCAGTACGGGAAGCCGTACCGCAACACCAAAGCGCCCCAGAGCTCTGGGAGGTTCCGGAAGATCATCGTCTTTGAAGTACGAGAGATCAGTCCGTAACTTTATGTCGAAAGGCTGAAAATCCGGATTTTGATTCAGCGCCATGGTCATAGCCTGCAGCGGTTCGTCTGAGTACATGGGGAGTGCGAATCCTTCGGGGAAATGAATGGAGCTCTTCCCCGGTACGGCCACAAACCATTTGGGTGGCAGATTGCGACTTCCTCCGAAGAGACGATTGTTTTTCTTTCGAAACAAATCATTATTTTCGTACATGATTTGTGCGTGGCAGAAGTACTGTTGCGAAGAGAGAGGTTCGTTCTCTTCATCTACGACTGTCACATCGTAGTCGGTAAGCCAGAGCAACTCGCGCTTACCGTTTTGCGATAAATCGATATGTCGAATGTCATACGGTCCCTGCATGGAGGCATACGGTTTATCTATATGCAGCAGATCCGAAAAAAACTGTGTCGTGTACTTCCGGTTTTCCGTCGTGGTAATGCCCGACTCTCTCCGCGGTGTCGAGACCATATGCCCGATTCCGCTTATCCCCATGGCAAGCACAATGGCAAGAAGTGCGAGTTTCTTCATCGAATACTATTCTACAGGAGCACAGACGCCGTGAGTACGTTTCTTTTTGTTCTACAGTAATTTCCGTATTGTCTCCGCAAGACTCTCGGCGGTAATACGGTGTCCTTTCAGGCTCAAATGCGGGTCGTTCTTCAGGTAGAGAGGGTCTGTATCGGGATCGGATTTTTCGAAGACCGTACGCAGATTCAGGATGTGAAATCCGTCTTTGCGCAGAATGGAGTCTGTCATACGTAGCAGCCCGTGAACTTCCCAGTACTCCTTCGGAAATTCTTGCTTCGCTATGTATTCCTCACGCCAGTTGTTTTGTATTTCCAGTGCGCCGGGCATAAGGGCAACGAGCAGCGTTGCACCGTCTGTTTCCACATCCGTACGCAGGGTTTTTATCAGTGCTCTGAGTACTTGCATTCTGCCTTCTCCCAGCACATCGTACTGACCCTGCCTGGTGTACCAGTAGTAATCTCCAAGTGTCTCCGCGGCCGTTTTGGAGTCCGTGTTTTGCTTGCGCAAACCGTGGTACAAGTGTCGCGCAAGTGTGCTGTGTTTAAGCACCTTACACTTCCATGCGCAGGGGGGAGGAGGTTCCACCCAAATGTCTGTGAGCACCAAGTCGTTGCCTGCCGGCTCGAGAGTGTACGGGCCTTCCATGGGAAGCAGATCATTCTCGGGGAACAGTACGTGCACCACGATGTCCGGATGAAAATCTCGGCCGATAGTACGGTAGTACAGCAGAGCAAGTGCGGGGTTCGAACCCCCCACGGCAAGTGCGCGTGTAGTCACGTTCTTATGCAGGGCATCTGCAAGGAGGGCTGCGGACTGCTCCACAAAGCGATCCTGCTCTTGCACTTGTTTCGCTTCCACAAAAGAATCACCCAAAAACAGAATGCGCAGTTCGTCTTCCGCTTTCGGTTCCGCAGGCATTTCTGGTCCGCGGAATCCCAGCGAATTCGTGCGTATGGAAGTGGTGTACTCCTCCTTGCGAATAGTCCACTCCGCATTCGGAGGATTCACAAAGCGCAACGTGTCACTGAATACTCTGCCTTTATCTCCGCTTTCGGAAATTATGCTCCATGTTATTTCCGCCACCGCCAAAGTTCCCGCGACAGACAGCACGGTCAGCAGCACATTGGCAGAGAGACGTCGCAAAGATTTCATGGTTTAGAGAGAAGGTTTTGCCGTATGCCACGTCGTTGCTTGCTCGTAGGCATGTGCGATTTTCAGAACGTTTTCTTCCTGCCACTGTGGCCCCATTATCTGCAGTCCTATGGGGAGATGTTCTTTTGAAAATCCGCACGGTACGGACAGCGCGGGAATACCTGCCATAACCTGAGAGTCGAGGAAAATATCTTCCAGATACATGGCAACGGGGTCATTTTCGTGCGCACCTACGGTGAAAGCGGGGTTCGGAGCAACGGGTGCGATAATAGCATCCACACTTTTAAATGCCGTCGTGAAGTCCTGCAAAATCAACGTACGTACTTTCTGCGCTTGTCTGTAGTACGCGTCGAAGTACCCGGCAGAGAGCGCGTACGTCCCTATCATGATTCTTCGTTTTACTTCCGGTCCGAATCCGTCACTGCGGACATCTTTGTAGTACTCCACAAGGTTCTCTGCGTTCTCGACGGTGTGGCCGTAGCGTATGCCATCGAACCTTGCCATATTCGAACTCACCTCGGACGGACAAATAATGTAGTAGGTCGGTGTGGCATAGGCGGTATGCGGTAATGATATTTCTTCCACGGTCGCACCGAGGCTTTCAAACACTTCGGTTGTCGCACGTACTGCCGCTTCCGTTTCCGCGTGCATGCCGTCTATGAAGTACTCCTTTGGAAGGCCGAGTTTCATACCCTTGATATTTCCCGTAAGGGCGGCACGGTAGTCTGGGACCGGTACGTCCGCTGTGGTGGCATCCAGAGGGTCTTTTCCCGCTATCGCTCCGAGCACAATGGCTATGTCTTCTATGCTTTTGCAGAGAGGACCGATGGTATCGAGTGAGCTTGCCATACTCATGACGCCGTAACGGCTCGTGCGACCGTACGTCACTCGCAATCCGGTGCAACCGCAGAAGCTCGCAGGCTGTCGTATGGAGCCTCCCGTGTCCGTACCGAGAGCAAACAGACACTCATCCGCAGCGACTCCCGCGGCACTTCCGCCGGAAGAACCTCCCGCAACTCGTGAGGTATCCCACGGACATCGCGTCGTGCCGTAACACGATGTTTCGGTACTTGCTCCCATGGTAAATTCGTCGGTGTTGCTCTTGCCGATACTTATGGCACCGGAAGCTTTAAGTCGTGCCGTAGTGGTGGAGTCGAACGGCGGCACGTAATCCTTCGCGCGCAGAATGTTACTGCATGCCGTGGTAGGAATTCCCTTCTCGCAGTACACATCTTTGGTGAGGTACGGAATGCCCGCAAGCGGGTGTGAAAAATCACCTGCCGAATCTATCTTTTTGGCTTCATTCAGGGCTCTTTCAAAATTTTTGTAGACCACTGCATTCACCGTGGGATCCACGGACTCAATACGGTCTATGCACGCTTGCACGAGTTCGCTGCTCGAACATTGCTTCGTGCGAAGTTTGTCGTGTGCCTGCGCGATGGTAAGAGTGTTACCCATGAGCGGACGGTGTCTGAATTTGATTTTCCACTACGGGAAGCGGGCTGCACTCAAGCAGTGCTTCGGGTGTAATGTCGCTCGGAGCAATGCTGTCTTCTCGAAACGAGTTCGTCAGCCCGGTCACCTGTGCCGTTGGTTCCACTCCTTCCGTATCCACTTCTTGCAGTGTGTCTATATATGCCAAAATAGACGTGAGTTCTTTCGCATATTTTTCCACCTCCTCATCACTCAGAGTGAGGCGGGCAAGTTTCGCTATGTGCCGTACATCGTCGTGGCTTAAGGTTGCCATATCGCTCCGAGAATACAGAAGTTCACCTACGCACGTAAGAGAGAACATGCGAGTATCGCAGCTTTTTTCCTTTCCACGGATTCATCACAGAAGGATACTGCTCATATGCAGCTTTCACGTTTGCAAGGCAGAAAAGTATGTGACCACGTTATGCGTAAGGGCAAGGTGTGGAAGGGGAACACGCTCACTATTCGCTGGCTCCCCGGACCTCCGCGTACCAAGTCGGCTGCGGAAGGTTTCTTTGTGGGGTCGTACGCGTCTTCCAAACTGCATAAGTCCGCCGTGAAAAGAAACCGCATGCGCAGGAGGTGCAGAGAGGCATTACGTACGGTGGTGCGTGACAGGGAAAATTTGCCGACTGTACAGTTGTTACTCAGCCCGCGTTCCCCTAGTCTGAGTTGCGAATTCAGCGACATCGTATCCGATGTCCACGCGTTTCTCTCTGCTCTCGATTCATGCCTTCCTCCAAAGTAGATACTCGGTTTAAGTTCGCACAGTTCTTCCTTATTTTTGCGTTGGTGTATGTGGGGTCGAAAGTGGTACTCAGTATTATTTTCCCAAGTCAGTTCGGACCCGAAAGCCAGGTGACAGGTGCGGTGCTCAAACCCGTGGATGCGTCGGTAAAAGGCGGGCATCATCCCGAGCTTACGCTCCTGAACAAAACGGAGGGCGACATCGTGCTCCCGGACCGTTGCCCCATGCCTCCTGTGGATGTGTTCCGTGTGTCTGAGAGCGGAAAACTGGAACCGCTCTCCACAGATGAAACAGTCGTACCGTGCGTTCCTCTTACGGAAATTAAGAAAGATGATCGCGCAAAAATAGACCTCTCACCGTGGAAGTATTCGCTGTTTGATGCGTACGGTGAATATGAAGTGCGATTGCAGCTGGCCAAGCCCGAAGGGCAGGAGCCCGAAACTCTCACCGCTCGCTTTACGATGTACGAACCCGGAGCAATTACCAAAATATTTCGCACGTTCATTACCAAGCCGTTTTTAAATTTCCTCATCTTAACGGCGTCCCTTCTGTCGGACCACAACCTTGGTATCGCCATTATCGTACTGACTATTCTCGTGAAACTTGCGCTGTTCTTCCCGACGCAGCACGCAATGGAAGGGCAGAAGAAATTGCAAAACCTGCAGCCGAAGCTCGATGAAATAAAAAAGAAGCACAAGAGCAATCCCGAGCAGATGAACAAAGAAATCATGAAGTTATGGAAAGAGCACAAAGTCAATCCCATGCAATCGTGCCTGCCCATGCTCATACAGTTTCCGGTGCTCATAGGATTGTTTTTCGTCATAAGAGACGGCTCCATACTGGAGCTTTCCAGGCACTTGCTTTACGAACCGTACCGACACATTGCGTGGGGATTCGGTACAAACTTCTTGGGCTTGAACCTTCTGGAGCCAAGTAAGTACATCTTCCCTCCCATGCTTGTGGTGCTGCAGTTTGTGCAGATGAAATTAACCTTTGCCATCGCAAAGAAGAAGACCGCAAACAACGGTAAGAAGGAAGAAAAGAAGGGCGAACTCTCTCAGCAGGAGATGCAGCAACGCATGATGCTCTATGGACTTCCCGTTATGATAGGAGTCTTCGCATTCCAGTTCCCTGCGGCTGTGGCACTGTATTGGGCCATAAGCACGCTGTTTGCCATCGTGCAGCAGCTCGTTGTAAACCGGAAGGATCTCAAATAATTTTTCAGTGTTCCATAGGAGTAAGGAACTTCTTTTTAGGCTTTAGTACGCCAAAAAATAAGAAAGATTTTTTGTTCTACCTGCAAAACACCTCCACCGAAATTCGGTTGCTGAGTAGTGTGATTGCATGACTACATCCTCCACTCCCACCTACACCACCGGCCAACGAGATCTCGCACAAAGGTCCAGTGCTTTTGCCAGCACAGCTCGCACATTCGTACGCAGGACACCCAAAACCATTGCGAGCATGGGTGACTGCCGCAGGCTCATTCGCTCGTCGGGAGAGATAGGCTCTTCGTATCTCGATGCGGATCACGCCGTGAGCAAAGAAGCATTTGCGTCTTCCATTATGCAGTGCTGCCGTGAGGCACGGCAGGCACGGCACTGGCTTGCGTTGCTGGATTCCAACTTGGACGACAAGTCCGAGAAGCTCCATGCAAAGCTTACGCAGGAAGCCAAAGAGCTGGAGAAGATCTTCGGATCCATTCTCAGCAAAGTCCGTGCGAAGAAGTCCGTGTGAGCTTCCGTAAAAAGGCTGCTTTCTGGCGGCCTTTTTTTTGAGTGTACAGTACTGCATTTCACTTCGCCTTCGGGCTTCGAATGTTGTCATGATGTCACTGAAATCGCCTGTGTCGTACTATGGCGCATATGGTTCGCTGGCGAGAGACCAACGGGATAACCGGCGGAAGAGATGCCGAAGATGAGCACACGCGACAAGTCATGGAACAATTCGACGTGCACGCCCTAGACAGCCCGCACTACGCGCAGGCAGCCGCGTGTGTGCAGGTAAGCAGTGATAAACGCATGGCATTGCAGCGGCTTTTTCTTACAGTTTTACAAGATGCTCGTAAGCAGACTGTTCGTCGTATACAAGAGTCGAACTAGGCTTACGCAACCGTTACCTCAGGGCAGAGGTACACGTCTTGAATGGCGTTGAGAATCTCTATGCCTTGCTCCAGCGGCTTCTGGAAAGCTTTGCGTCCGGATATGAGTCCGGAGCCTCCCGCACGCTTGTTTATGACCGCTGTTTGCACCGCTTGCTGCAAGTCGTTTTCTCCCGATGCACCGCCGGAGTTTATAAGCCCTATGCGACCCATGTAGCAGTTGGCCACTTGGTAACGACACAAGTCTATGGGGTGGTCTGTCGAGAGCTCCGTGTACATGCGCTCATCCAGTTTTCCGTAGGAGCTGTTGCCCATGTTCATCGCCGTGAAACCCCCGTTATTCTCGGGCAGTTTCTGCTTAATAATATCGGCTTGTATGGTGACTCCGAGGTGGTTTGCCTGCCCGGTTAAGTCGGCAGAAACGTGATAATCTTTGTCACTTTTAAACGCACTGTTTCGCAGATAGCACCACAAAACGGTAAACATACCGAGTCTGTGCGCTTCTGCGAATGCTGCGGCAACCTCCACTATTTGCCTGCTGCTTTCGGGAGATCCGAAGTAGATGGTAGCTCCCACTCCTTTGGCACCCATGTCGTAGGCTTCTTGAACCGTACCGAACATAATTTGGTTGAACGCGTTGGGGTGTGTGAGCAGTTCGTTGTGATTCATTTTTACAATGAACGGAATCGTATCTGCGTACTTCTTTGCCACTATTCCCAGGACGCCGTACGTGGATGCCACGGCATTGCAGCCGCCTTCTATGGCGAGTTTTACAATGTTTTCCGGGTCGAAGTAGTCGGGGTTTTTGGCAAAAGAAGCCCCGCCGGAGTGCTCTATTCCTTGGTCTACGGGCAAGATGGAAAGGTATCCCGTTCCTCCCAACCGTCCGTGACCGTACAGTGCTTGCAGATTTTGTTGCACAGCTTTGCTGCGGTCAGACTGCGCAAAAATATCGGCAGCTGTTTTTGGCCCCGGAATGTGCAGCCTGTCTTTGGAGATGGTGTCACATGTATGACCGAGAAGATCTTCTGCTTGGTCACCGAGGAGTGTTTGAATTGCGCTGTAATCCATAGTGGGGAAGTCGGGAAAGTGTGCACGTAGGCTATCACGCGAGCGCCCTCCTTTCTAGGAGAGAGTTCGACTCCGAAGAGAAGTATGTAATGCATACTTCACAATGCTGTGATACGTCTCTTCATGTAGGCACATACGCAGATATGGGGAGTTTCTCTTGTACTGTTTACTGTACAAATTCCATGTTTTGTCAAAGACTACGTTATCTGTTCTTTTCAGCATCCTTGTTTTGCACTCTGCTGAATGGCCCGTTACCCGGGAAGAAAAAAATCTTTCGGGGTGACGGGCTCTTGCATCGGAGTTGAGAGCCCAATTTCGTGATGGCACGCAGTACAATCTAAAGGAGGTACGTCGTGCAAAAGACTCTCTGTGGTCCTGTTGAGGATATTGTTGTCGGGCAGAGCATCGTGACGGTGCCCACCCCTGCCGGTCCCGTGGAAATTCTTGTGGCAACAGCCCAAGACGACGAGGTGGAATTCCACCTCGACGGATCTCCCGAGGCCCTTGCCTACGTGAATGCCGAAGCCGACCTTTTGGTCGGCGATCCCATTTCTTCCGGAAAGGAGGCTGCGTAACCCATGCAATCGGGACGAATGCAGGATGCTGAAGTCAACAGTACCGGGGGAGTATGTCATGACGACACGCTCCCCCAAACTTTATGGTTTTGTTTGCTTCATTGTTCATACGACTTACAATCGTTTGCCATGGCAGAAGCTGCTTCTGATTATTCTGATATCGGCAACACACTCTCAGCGCTCGCGGAGTTGCAGCGCGATCATTTGGACCATCCGTGTCATCCTACGTTTATGCCTGCTTATATCGGTTTGGCTCAGAGTGCATTGAGTGCCATTCGCGAATGCTTGGAGCAAGACTCTTCCATGGAGTCTGTGCAACGAGAAGGTCTTACCGCATTGCTGCACATATGGGAAACAAACTTACTTCCACGGTACATAGAAAGCTCCATAGCAGCACTGATTATGAATGCTCGCCTCTATGCCAAATTGAGCCTCCCACCCGATCAATTTGATGTGTTTGTTGCGCAGCAAGAAGTGCACATTCGCGCACTGCATGAGGCATTCGAAACAACAGGTGCATAAATACGTGCTATTTCCCCGTATCTAACACCGCATGAAAACTCATGTGCACGCTTACGAGTTTTTGCATGCATACCAGGGTGATTTTGTTTGCTCGCGGATCATCAACCTGTTTCCATTGCACGATAGTGGGGTTGGCTACAATCGGCGGCAGCTCCCCCACATCTTGCAATTGCGCTGCCAGTGCATCTTGCGCCTGCAGAATAATCTCTCGCACATTCAGCTCTTGCAGTGCCTGTTTTGCCAGCGAGAGTTTCCAGTCTTTGTACGCGTTTAAATCCGTAAGTTGCTTACGTATGATTTCGTGTACATCGGCGGGGTTTGCACCTGCCAATTCCTCCAGTGAGAACCCCGCCCAATCCAACACCCAGACCATACTCGGACCTACGGGTTTATAGAGAACCGCAGGCAAATTGTTCTCTCGTCTCGGCACGACGAAGCCCGCCTCTTCGAGCAGTGCCCACAGCTCTTCGTATTCCGCGGCTTTCGGCACAAGCTCGCCTGCCGCAGCGTCGAATTCCGCTATGAGACTTTGGTCATCTTGCCCTTCGAATCTGATGGTGAATTTCGGTGCCATAAGGGAGTATTGTTACATTTGCACACAAGAAAAAACAACCGAATACGGACGTATATATTTGCTTTTGCATGGTCAAAGCACGTCGGTATTTCTATACTTCTTTCCTGCTCATTTTTCATCGTTTCGTAAGTCCGGCGTAGAGTCGCATTGCATGCGCCTGTACCCCCGACTTCTGTTGGAGTCGGGAATATCTTTTTCGTTTTTCACACGGAGGATGATGAATGGCGAGTCAAAAACGTCTCACGGTCGTACAGCAATTCGACCAAAAAAAGTCAGGTCGCTGGACAGACAAGGTGGCTGCATTCATGCAGGGTTCCGGGTACCGCATAGGTGAGAACATCGAAGTGCGATTTCTCCGAGTCGACCCTAAGGGAACGGTGGTCCAACTTTCCACGTCGAAGCATATGGAATTGCAAGGCGGGCAACCCGCCGAGCCGGACCCCGAGCCTCCGTCCGAGGCACAGGGTACGTGGCTTCGCGAGCGCCTGCTTACGAAACAAGAGTGTACGATGCGCATTGGCGACTACCTCTTTTTGCAGGTGGATGCTGAAACGCAAAGCATTACGTTTCGTTTACGGCTGATGGCTGCGTATACCGTCGAATCTTTATCCGACTCCTGTGATGCCGCCTAAACAGGCGGCAACAAAAGTCGGTAATCGGCGCCCCGTTATTGCGGGGCGCCTGTTTTTATATGTGTTTGGCGCAGTGCTTCGGTATGATTCCCGTATGTCCCTTACGCTCTACAACACGTTTTCAAACAAGGATGAAGAGTTCTCTCCCATAGAGGAGGGGAAAGTGAGTATGTATACCTGCGGTCCGACGGTCTACGGCAGACCGCATATAGGCAATTACTCCTCTTTTCTTATGGCAGACCTGCTGCGCAGGTGGCTGGAGGTTTCGGGGTACGCAGTCACACATGTCAAAAACATTACGGATGTCGGACATCTGGTAGCAGACGCGGACGAAGGGGAAGACAAAATAGAAAAGCAGGCAAAACAAGAAAAAGCAGATCCGCTCGCCATTGCTCGTAAATATACGGAGCAGTATTTGGAAGACGAGAAAGCACTCAATATGCTGGAGCCTCAGTACCGTCCCAAAGCGACCGAAACAATCGCAGAGATGATCGGTATTATAGAAACACTCGTCGCCGGCGGACATGCGTACGAAACGAAGGACGGTGTGTACTTTGCCGTGGAGTCTTTCCCCGACTACGGCAAGCTGTCGGGGAACATACTGAAAAATCTTACTGCCGGTGCGCGTGTGGAAGTAAAAGAAGAGAAGCGTCATCCCGCAGACTTTGCTCTCTGGAAAAAATGCATAGGGGCAAATGCGCATCACAAGTTGCGGTGGAATTCGCCGTGGGGAGAAGGCTTTCCCGGTTGGCACATAGAGTGCTCTGCCATGAGTCAGAAGTTTTTGGGCAAGCAAATCGATATTCACACGGGGGGGGAAGACAATATCTTTCCGCATCACGAGTGCGAGATCGCACAGAGCGAGTGCAGCGGTCCCAAACCCTTTGTACGGTACTGGATCCACAAACGGCGCATAGATATTGGTTCGACAAGCTCACCACGGGGGGTGCAGAAGATGTCAAAGAGTCTTGGCAATGTGGTAACTATTTCTGACATTCAGGAGATGGGCTACTCTCCGTTGGACCTGCGGTACTACCTTCTTTCCGTGCACTACCGCACGCAGTTAAAGTTTACAAAGAAGGGTCTGGATGACGCGAAAAAGGCGCGAAGGAAGATTATGGAATGGATGGCAGAAGTAGAGCAATCCCCCCGTAGCGATGCAGATATTACGTCGTGGAAGCAAAAATTCAGCTCTGCTATGAATGCGGACATTAATACACCGGAGGCTCTGGCTTCGGTATTTGATCTCATGGCGTATTCTCGCAATGAGGGTGTTCTTGGTGCGTGCCGTGAAATGGCAGATATCATTCGACGTACGTTCGGCTGTTTCGATACGCAGCAGGAACAGGCAATCCCCACAGAAGTATTGGCGTTGGTACAAGAACGCGAGCAAGCGCGCTCAAAGAAGGATTTCGAAGCATCAGACCGCCTGAGAGACGACATAGCAGCTCTCGGATACGAAGTGCGAGACCTGCCGGAAGGGCAGAAAATAACGCCGATGTGAAGCGTCATAAACCACATGTGTATTTTGTTTTACTTCTTATACAGTTATAAGACAATATAATACAAAACAAGCAAGTATAAATTCGAAAGCAGATATATGGCTTAAACAGCCACTCGAACCAAATTTTGCAGAAGAAAATCCAAAATAAGCCGTAATATTGCTATCCAAACGCAAGATTCCATTCTGTCTTTCGGTGTAACACTCTCTCCCTTTACCCGTTCTTATGAGTGCACGGATCAGTGCAACCCTTGCGCTTAGATAGCTCTTCTCGCTAGGATTCTCGCTGATTCAGCTCTCTCTCGGGGGAGTGGGTCCGTGTATATGCTCTTTCACAGGACGGCAACTTGCCTTTCCATTTCGGAAAGACGAGCATCTCACATTCCTGTACGGAATCGTGCATCTTCTCAAGATATCTGTCTGTAATATTGTGTCTCACTCTCGTGTTCCCTCTTTATATATAAGGAGAGGAGTGAAGGGTTCTTTTAAGAACCACACTCGCCTCTCACATCAGAGTAGTGGGATGGGCAGCGCAGAAATTCTTATCGATTACAGCCATAAACATATTCAACCCTTTTAATCACTTTGTTTTTATTTCTCTTAATCCTTCATTCCTATGGACCTTTCTCGTTTGAAGAAAGCGTTTGCAGGCGTGTCTGTTGTAGCAATCACCCTTACCCAAGTGGGTACGGCTATTGCTGCGTACAGCGACGTTCCTGCAGGCGTGTGGTTCGAGGACGCAGTCGACGCCTTTATGGACGCCGGCTACCTCGACTCCACACAAGCGCGCTTCCGCGGTAGCGACCCTGCTAACCGTGCGGAGTTCGTAAAGCTTGTCGTAGAGCTGAACGGTGGAATTCTTTCCACTCCTCCGGCTGTCGCAAGTTTCAGTGACGTGCCAACCGGCGCATGGTACTACGGGTACCTCGAAGAAGCCGGTAAAGAAGGATGGGTACGTGGTGACGGCAACTGTTACGGCAGCAGCCCTTGCTACGCTCGTCCGGGCGCAAACATTAACCGTGCTGAAGCAGCAGCCCTCATCGTTCGTTCATTCGGACTTGAGTGGACAGGCGACGCAGCACAGTTCGTCGACAACCCTGCCGGCCAGTGGTACACCGACGTCATCCAGACCGCAGCAGACCACTGTGTGCTGCAGGGTGACGACCGAAGCGGCCGTGTTCGTCCCAGCGACAACATGAACCGTGCGGAAATGGTGGTGATGCTTTACCGCGTCGACCAAGGTCTCCAGTACGGAGTTGACTGTGGCGAAGAAGACATGACAGGTGAACCTATGCTCACTGACGCCGTGGCTACTTCCGCTACAACTGTCGAAGTGGAGTTTAACCTCCCTCTCGATGCTGAGTCCGCTGAGGACGCAAGTAACTACACCGTTACCGGTTCTCCGGAGCTTCCTGTAAGTTCCGCTGAACTTCTCGGTTCAAGCGTTGTGGAGCTCACGCTCGGCGAAGCTATGGATCCGGGTCACGAGTACACTGTCGCAGTAAGCGATCTTATGACCGAAGAAGGTGTAACATTCGATGACGCTATGACGTTCCTCGGGTACTCCTCTTTCCAGTCCGGTGACGGAGAATTGGAAGTGTCTCTTTCCGCAAGCAGTCCTGTTGGCGATACTGTGCCAAAGGGTGCTGTGGGAGTAGTGCTTCTCTCCACAGACTTCACAGCGTCTTGTGATGACTCTGTAACCATCGAAAACCTTACCATCCTTCACGAAGGATTCGGTGCTGTTGCCGATGTAGACGGTGTATACGCAGCCATCAATGGCGCACGTGTAACCCGCAAGCGTACGATCGACTCTGAGGATCAGACTTCCGATCTTCGCTTCTCCTCGAATCTTGTTCTCGATCCTTGTGAGTCTGTCACAATCGATATTGTCGCAGACTTCTCATCCACTGCTCAGACTTCTGCTGAGCACAATTTCGTTATCGAGCTGCCTTCCGATGTCTTCGGCAACGCCAAGGACGTGAGTGGCAACTTCCCAATCCGTGGTAGTACATTCCGCGTTGCTGCTGTTACAAGCGGTATCGTGACTCTTACTTACCGCACTATTTCTCCGGATGAAGTCGAAGTCGGCGACATCGGAGTTGTTATCGGGAAGTTCGAAGTGTCTGTAAACTCCACGGAGGACCAGACCTTCTACTCCATGACACTGGAGCAGAACAGCTCCGCTTCCGACGGTGACTTCGTAAACATCGCAGCTCGCCGCACAGACGGTACTGTTCTTACAAACACAGTCTCACAGACTGTCGGTGACTTCGTGACGGTCGTATTCGACCCTCCGTTTACCGTTTTAGAGGGTGACAAAATCACTCTTGAAGTAATTGCCGACCTTGTCGGTGGTGCCGGTGATTCCATCATCGTTCACTTCGAAGAGACTTCCGACCTCTTTGCCGTCGGTTCTCTCTACGGTTACGGTGTAAACGGACAGCTCTACGGTTCACAGATCGCTCTGCCAACCGAAACAGCTTCTCTCCCGGACACCATTACCATCGACGCCGGTGAATTCACTATCGGTATCGACGGTCCTGCAACACAGGACTACACACGTGATGACAACGACGCCATTCTCGGAAAAATCGGTTTCCAAACAGGCGGAGAAGACATCGACGTGAAGGACCTCTTCATTGCCGTACAAGCACAGACCTCCACAGGTGTGTCTCTTGATAACGTGACATCCGGTAGTTACGACCAGATTCACGAGGTATTGGAAGATGTAGAAATCCGAAACAAGGCAACCGGTCGTACCATCGACGGTGTTCGTCTGACCGATACATCTGCAAGCGGACAGTCCGCAGGTACTACCCTCGGTACCTTCCAGATCTACCGCTTCGATGACTTCATCGTCAAGGGTGACGAAACATGGGAATTCCGCGTCGACTTTATCGACAACGGTTCCGGAAACCACCCGGCGAGCGGAGATAAGTTCCGTATTCACATTTGTGGTGAACCAACGCACATTTTGAGCGCCGGTTCTCTCACGGCAAACACAACCACTTGTGATTTCGGTGGATTGGTCGCTACCGCAACAACCGCATACCATATGCAGGTAGAAGGTCTTTCAACCGGTGACAAGGTCGGTGATGTTCGTCCACGTGGTAACATTGCCGGTAACTTCCACCGTATTGCTGCCGCTACTCTTACCATTGCTGTAAAAGCAATCGGTACGACCGATACGGCGGTAGAAAACGCGAAGAACATTACCCTCTTCCGCTTCGAGGCTCGTGCCGGTGAAGCAGAGGATATTCTCTTCACGAAGGCTGTTCTCGAGTCGAAGAGTGGATCTCTCCTTAACGGACAGAACTACACTCTCTGGGTCGATACGGACGGTGACGGTGTCGTAGACACCATTCTTGAGGACGGTGTTGCATCACAGTCTTCTCAGATTCCTTTCTCCGATCTCGCAGGTGGCGGATACGTCATTCCTGCAGAAGAGACTGTAATCTTCGAAGTACACGCTGATATTTCATCTACTCTCACAAACGGTGACCTGCAAGTACAGTTCGCTACAGGTTCCTCTGTAACCTTCTTGGAAGCAGAAGAGCTGGATGACGGAAGCAACCTTTCCGGTCTTAAGATCAACGGTTCATTCCACAACAGCGTAACGTCTGCAGATATCATTGTTACCACCACTGATTCTCAGAGGTGGATCCTCGTCAACCAAGGTGACCTGTTCGTAACGAAGGACTCAACTCCTCTTACAAACCGTCAGCTTCTTGGCGGATCTCTCGGTGCTGCTGTTCTGCGTTTGCAGTTCCACGCTGAGAACGAGGCTATCGATGTTACAGACCTCCAGATCTACTCTTCTGGATCAACGGTCAGCTCTGTTGACCGTCTCGAGCTCT
>PCVP01000028.1 GCA_002787035.1 Candidatus Peregrinibacteria bacterium CG11_big_fil_rev_8_21_14_0_20_49_14
ACGAAAGAAGCAGACCGATGTGACGGATACTCTCATACAGAGAGTGCATGGTGCGGGTATCGAAGTGTACGCAGCTGAAGTTGGCTGCACGAAGGCTCGCAGCCAGTTTTTCCTGAATGACCGTACTGGTAAACACAAGCTCCGGCGCAAACGCTGCAAGGTCTTCCGAAATTATATTTTGATGATCTCTCAGGTGAGGAATGTCTTTGGCTGCTTCCGGGAAGTTACTGAATTGATCGGTACACACAATCTGCTCCTGCGCACCCAAAGCGAAAAGAATTTCTGTTACTGCCGGTGAAAGACTGGCGATACGCATGTGTGCGAGTATACAAAACCATTGCATCGCTTGAAACAAACAGAGAAAAGTGATTTAGTACTCCTCCTGTATTTATGGCCACTTCTCGCATACCATCCGGCAAACCTGAACTGGTGTTGGGTGTGATGACAGCAGGAGGCAATGCACCGGGATACAATCCCTTTGTGCGTGGAGTTGTCGATTTGGCAAAAGAGCACAACAGCCATGATAATCCTGAAATTGTAAGGATACTCGGCATGCGATTTGGCATAGGCGCCCTGTTAAAGAGACAAGACAATCTTGCTGATTTAACAGCTGAAAACTTTTCCACCACAGAGAACAGATTCTCAGGATCCGGGTCTGAACTTGGAAATTCACGCGGTTTCATAGGTACTGCGGAACAAGACCCGGAGAAAATGAAAATAATTCAAGACAACGTTGCATATTATCGAGAGCAATATGGAATGCGGGGGATGATAGTCGGGGGCGGAGACGGCTCGCTCATGGGTCTTCGTAACGCACAGGAAGCAGGCGGGTTTCCGTTTAATCAGGTTCCCATAACCATAGACGATGATATTCTCGGAACGGATATAAGTGTGGGACTGGATTCTGCAACCGTGGAACTGGACCACATAGTAAAGAAGCAGATACGAGATGTCGCATGGCATCAACGCATCATTCTTATTCAGGTCATGGGACGTGATTCGGGACAAGTTGCTTTTAAGGGAGGCAGAAGAGCAGATATCATACTCATAGGAGAGTGTCCCGTTTCAAATGAAAAAATCATTCAAAGAGTCAAAGACGTATACCTGCAAAAAGAATGCGCGGTGGTGGTGGTCGGAGAAAATTTTCGACCCGAAGGATTTATCGACCCTTCCAACGGTACGGATCCTGCCGGCAATGAAACAAAGGGAAACCGCGTACAATATCTTGAGCAATTACTGCAAAATGCTCTCTATGAGGAGTGCAGGCCCATAGCACCGGAAGACAGATTCGTTCGGTCTCTCGATACCAGTTCCATAATACGCGCGGCGTCTCCGACACCTTTTGATGACAGACTCGCCTATCGCATGGGGTCAGATGCCACATTTTTGGCGATAAGCGGGGAAATGGGATACATGGTAACACGCCGGGGAACCAAGCAAGTTCCTGTCCCACTCAGTGAGATTCGAGGCGGGAAACAAGTCGACCCGGCGGAATATGACTACGATCGACTACAGAAGAATCGCGTCTCTTTCGACGTTCGTGATTTTGTACGACGTAGGCAATCATAACACTGCCTTCCTCCACAAACGTTCTGCTATTGAAACTCACCCGTAACACGGGCAGGATACTACTCCTATGAAGCGACTGCTCATCTCCTTCTTCGCACTCACTCTCCTCACTGCGTGCAACAACCTGCCTTCTTCCTCCGTGAGCGTGGAAGCTCGTGCCACCCGCGTGATTTCCGCTCTGAAGGCACGCGATCTTGAAACGTTGTCACAACTGTCTCACCCCATAAAAGGTGTCCGCTTCACTCCGTACACCTACGTGAACGGGGGCAGGAACATCTTTTTCTATGCCAAAGATATTCCTCGTGCCATGGACGATCCCACTTACCACAGATGGGGCGACTACGACGGTTCGGGCGAACCGATTTACATGACATTCGCGGAGTACTACGACGAATTCATATACGACCATGATTATCGCAATGCGCCCGAGGTCTTCTGGAATCAGCGTGTAAATCGCGGTAACTCCATAGACAACGCTGCGGAAGCGTATCCTGATTCGCAAATAGTGGAATACCACTTCCCGGGATTCAACGAGCAGTTCGGCGGTATGGACTGGTCGAGCCTGCGACTCGTCTTCGAGCAACTGGATGACACATGGTACCTCGTGGGAATCATCCACGATCAGTGGACAATATAAAAAAAATCCCCGCAGCAGTACACGACTGTTACGGGGCTCTAGGCCAACTGGGTTGTACTCCGGTCATCATTGGCAGACATGCCCCTTATGCAAACGTCCGTTTCGTTCGGACAGTCGCAGAATGAAATGCGGCTGCGCAGATGGATTTGGAAGTGCGCCCCCAATCCGCTCCACCTCTGCGATGGAACGTGCCAGAAGGTCACCGAGACCTCCCAGATTTTGTTCCACAGCTTTTGCAAGCAGGGCAGAAGAATCGAGGCCTGCGGCACTGAGGGACTTGGCGATAGCACCTGCAACCCGTGTAAAGGATTGCATGGCAATATCCACTTCAATCTCTCTGGCTACAAATGCCTGAGTCACTTCATCCGTATGGGTCGGTCGATCCATCACAATACCTCCGTGAGTTAAGAGTGTGAAATGAGCGGGTCTAGATTGCTCAATCCTATATTTTTGCATCGGTACGTCAAAGAATATGTATAGAAAAGTATACATATTACTGCTTATCACACCGGCACGACAGTTCCATCTGCAATCGTACAATCGGGAATCCCCCGTCTGACTTTGGTGTCATAACAGATACGCGCCGCTATTTTTCTGCCATCTTTCGTATGCACTATTACCCGAGGACCATCATGTCCTTCGGGACAAACAAAAGAGCTTCCTTTTACCGAAGGACAATACAATGAAGACGTAGAAGGAACGTAGATAGGACGTGGCAATCCTGCATTCTCTCGAGCCAAGAAACAAAGTGGCAAAGACCTTTTTGGTGTCATTTTGCGATACTATCCGCATTGAGCTTCCATGGAAAGGGGATGTAAAAATCATGCTGTCTGTTGTAAGAATTTCCATGCGTCAAGTTCTTGAGCTTTCAGTGAGAAATTCTGTCATACATCGTCAGAATCACTACGCTCAGAGACGTCGTAATAATGAACGTATTTTCCTTCACAAAAGGAAAGCACAAAAAAAGAACACCACTCGGAACAAGCAGCGACCAGAATGCGGCGTTTGCCGAAACATTTTTATGATAAATTGCGGCAAAAGAAGCCGGAACAAAGATAAGAGAAAGATACGTCACAACAAGCGACAATGACACAATCTCAGGAACAAAAAGTGCAAGAAAAAATCCGCATGCTCCAAACAATGCGGTAAGAAAACGCGCATAGAGCACTCTGTTTTTTGTTTCCTGCTTGTCACCGAAAAGCGCCCCGTACAAAATTGCAGATCCGCCTACCAACAGACTGTCTACCGAAGACATGATAACCGCAAGCATGGCCGCAAGACCGATGCCAAGCATCCACGGACGAAGCAGCACGGACATAAGTGCGAATACGGCGGTGTCGTCATTTGCAACCGGAATGACAGTCGAAGCGACCAGTCCCAAAAAAAGAATGATGATTCCCAATACGAAAACGAACGGAATAGCCAGGAAAAATGACTGCCGAGCCACTCGCTCGTTTTCGGCGGAAAGAATGCGTTGCCAATACGTCGTATTGCCAAGAAAAATAAAACCACTGAGCACAATGACACCCGTAAACCAGCTCACGCCTCCGAAGGCAAACGGATTGAGATGTCCTGCGGGCAATGCGTGAAAAAGTTGCGCAAATCCTCCGACATTTTGGTAACCCGCTACTGCCATCCATAGAAAGAAGAACAAAATAATCCAAAACTGCACGAAGTCGGTGAGGATATCTATTTTCAGTCCTCCTATGGCCGTATACAGAATCGTCACAATCGCGGCAAGAGTAAGAGCAATGTGGTATTCAAATCCCGTGAGAACAGATGCCACCGATGCCATGGCAATCGCCTGTATCGCAATCCATATGATGAGCAAAAAGATCTGTAGAATCCCAGTAAGTAGTTTGGTTTTTCGGTCATACTTTTTTCCGAAGAAATCAACGATGGTAGTCGCACCGTACTGCTCACCAATCGATCGTATTTTGGACGCAACACATCCCAAAATAATCATGCCCGCCACAAATGAAATTGGAAGTGCCAAACCGTACGAAATACCCGTACGTTGCACTTCGGCAACAATCGCCACAGATCCGCCCGCACCGACGACCGTTGCAACCGTGGAAAATGTCATAAGCCATAAACTTGTTTTGCGCTTGTTAAGAAAATAGGTATCCAAAGACTCACGTCTGGAGAAAAAGAGCGCCATACCGAACAAACACAGCAGATACGCCCCGAGTGCGGCACTTGTTGTCATACGAATAACGCTACCACATCCCCTACTCATAACGAAGATGATGTATGCGTATGGTGCCGGAGGAGAGACTTGAACTCTCACACCTTGCGGTACACGATTTTGAGTCGTGCGCGTCTACCGATTCCGCCACTCCGGCAAGAGAGTGATATCGATGGAAAAAAGATCTGTAACCGAGTCATTCACCGACCGTAGTCCCGTAAAACGGAACGAAGGTTGGCCGCCACTCCGGCACGGGGGAAAGCCTACAGTATTTTTCTGCGCGATGCAGCGCCCTCGGGTAGAATACCACTCATGAAAGAGTACGGAACATTCATCTTTGAATCTTTTTCCTTCGATTCTTCCTCGGGAGAAGTGACTCTCAAGTACAGTTTAGACGGAGAAATGGAGTTTACGGAGAAGATTCTGTTCCAAAAAGAAGGACTTTTTCCCGCAGGAACGGATGAAGAACTTCTGCAGAGAGCTCTCTTTATGCTGCATCTCATCGGCGGTATTTCGTACTACAAAACATGCTGCCCGAAAACCATAGAGATACGGTCGGGCAGTCTGACGAAACAACAGGCTGATTTTTGGAAAACGGTGTACGAAAAAGGTCTCGGAGAATTCTTTTACAGGAACGACATGGAGTTTGAAAACATGATTGCATTCCCTGCGGATGCCACGGAAGCACCCGAAGCACTGCGCAGGGAAGAAGAACACTACCGCACACTTGTTCCCATAGGTGGAGGAAAAGATTCCATCGTGACCGCGGAGATTTTAAAAGATGCGGGATTGGACTGCGTACTCTTCCGCATGGGAAATCATCCGCTTATTCAGAAAACTGCGAAAGTGGCGAACTTACCGCTCATTTCGGTGGAACGCAGTCTCAGCAAGAACCTTTTTGCACTCAACGAACAGGGTGCGCTGAACGGCCACGTGCCGATAACCGCCTATCTGTCATGCGTGACGGTTGTCACGGCACTGCTCTACGGTTTTGATTTCATTGCCATGAGCAATGAACGCAGTGCCAGTGAAGGAAATGTGCGTTGGAAAGGACACGATATCAATCATCAATGGAGCAAGAGCATGGAATTTGAAACGATGTTTCAGGAGTACCTGCACACGTACGTTACTCCGGACATAGACTGCTTCAGTCTGCTGCGTGGCATGAGCGAACTTCTGATCGCGGAAAAGTTCACGCAACATCCCAAATACTTCGGCTGCGCCACAAGCTGCAATGCCAACTGGAGAATACTGAAAGAACGTCCGGATGCGCGGTGGTGCAACGCGTGCCCCAAGTGTGCCTTTGCCTTCTCGCTATTTGCTGCGTTTCTCCCCAAAGAGAAGCTGCTGGAGATTTTCGGTGAGAACTTGTACGAGAAGCAAGAACTGTTGCCGTTGTATAAACAACTGCTGGGACTGGAGGGGTGTAAGCCTTTCGAATGTGTCGGCACCGTGGAAGAAACAGCGGCAGCCATGGCGCTTGCAACGGCAAGAGAAGAACTGGAAGACACTTCCGTCATTCAAATGTTCCTGCTGCAAAAAGCTGAACACGTTCCGAAAATCGATGCACTCGTGCGGGAACTGCTCACCCCTACCGATGCTCACACGGTACCCCCCCGTTTCCTCATGCAGTTCAATGCGAATTCGTGACCTTTCAGGACTGTCCGTATGTGTCCTTGGCTACGGCCGAGAAGGGCAGTCTGTTGTACGCGCATTGGAAACATATGCACTCACATGTGCTGTGACCATTGCCGACCGCAATGCACACATAGAAGTTCCGCAGGCTACATATACGCTGCAAACGGGCGATGAATGGCTGAGAGATCTCGGATCATTCGATGTCATCATCAAATCCCCCGGCGTGCCCCCTCTGCCGGAAATAGAAGCAATGCGCCCCAAGGTTACAAACTCCACGCAACTATTTTTAGACACCGTGCAAGAAGCTGGAGCAACGGTGATAGGTGTAACGGGCTCCAAAGGGAAAAGTACGACAGCAAGCCTTATAGCTGCCATTCTACTGGCAGACGGAAGAGATGCGTATCTGGTGGGAAACATAGGTGTTCCGGCATTGGATTTTCTTTCGCATGCTAAGAAAGGAACGCTCTTCGTCATGGAAATGAGCAGTTATCAGCTCATGGATATTTCGGTAAGCCCCTCGATTGCAGTGGTTACCAGTTTTTTCCCGGAGCATTTGGACTACCACGGATCGCTGGAAAACTACAAAGAAGCCAAGATGCACATTACTCGCTTTCAAACTCCAAATGACTTCGTATTCTACGATGCCGGTTCTCCCGGAGCGAAGGAAATAGCGCAGGAAGGAAAAGGAATGGAAGTGGCATGCGGCAAAGAAGACTGTGCGGTTCGCATGGAGCAAATGAAGTTGCTCGGCAAGCACAACCTTCGAAACTGTGCACTGGCAACGATGGTTTGTGAACACTTTCAAGTGGAGAGGAAAACGATACGCAAGGTGATTTCGGAATTTGAATGCTTACCGCACCGTCTGCAATCACTGGGCACACACCATGGCATTGAGTGGATAGACGATGCCATTTCCACCACTCCGGAATCTGCCATCAGTGCGCTGGACGCACTGGGAGCGAATGTCTCCACCATGATTCTGGGAGGCCAAGACAGAGGACTGGATTTCACGATTTTGGGCAACGCACTTCGAAATTCCACGGTAAAAACCGTCATTTTATTCCCGGAAAGCGGCGTAAAAATACGGGAATCAGCCAATCGCGCCGGTGCGGATGCCATAGCGTTCTATGAAGCAAATTCCATGAATAAAGCCGTAGAATTGGCAAAAGAACACACTCCGCAAGGAAACATCTGCCTGCTTTCCACGGCATCGCCCAGTTACAATATGTTCAAAAACTTTGAAGAGAAGGGAAAAGCGTTTGCACAGGCGGTTTTGCAGGAGTAGCGTGCATCACAATCTGGAGGCCTGTTAAGCGGTCTTAACAGTGTATACCCCGCTTTGCACATGTCATTTCGAGAACTTCGCAGCTTTACCTGGCAATACACCCTCATCGGAATCATGCTCTCCGCAAGCTGGTTCCTCTCCTCAAAATTCACAGACACAATCAGCAAAAGAATAAGCGGTGTGAACGAGGGGGCGGAAATGCTGCTGATACTCTTCAGTATTGTCATTGTATTCGTCATAGGATTTATTGTGTACGAACTTGCCAAGCCGACCATTCTCCCCTCGTTTGTACTTGCAATATTTTTCGGAATCGTCAGCAGAGACATTCTCGCATTACTCGTACAAAACCCGATAAGTCTTGCCACGCTCATTACCATAGGAGCGGTGCTTATTCTTTTTGAAGGAGGACTGGAAACACCGTTCACCAAATTTAAAACTCTGCTCGGTCCTATTCTTGCGTTAGCAGTGGTAGGAACGCTCATCAATGCCTTGCTGCTCTCCTTGTTGCTGGATTCCATGTTGCATCGATTCGGGGTGACCATTCCGCTGCTCACCACTGTGTTACTGGGAGCTGCTCTTGCATCCACGGACCCTGCCGCCATTATTCCGAGTTTTAAAGGACTGATGTTCAGTCACCCGAGAGTCAAACATATCGCTGTAAGCGAAAGTGCCATCAACGATGTGATGGGAGCCGTACTTGTAACTATTTTTCTTTCTTTGTTTCTCAACGGTTACACGGCTTTCTCCGTACTCGAAGCGTATAAAATGCTGCTGAGTGTGGATGTTCTCATACATATTTTTTCAGTCGTATTTATCGGAACCGTGGTTGGACTGCTGGGATACGGCATTCTTTTATGGTGGAGCAATTGGAAACTGAAAATCCTCACGGAAGAAGGAAGTGATGCCGCGCTTTTTCTCGGTGTGCCTTTGCTGGTGTACACACTTGCATCTGTCATAGGAGGAAGCGGATTCCTTGCGGTGTTCGTCTCGAGCCTCATGTTCCATATTCGCTCACACTTCCGACACGTCGAGCACTATTTCAGCCATACGGTGGAAGGATTCATGAAGCCGATGATTTTCATGTTGCTGGGCGCAATGGTGGAACCGGCCGATCTGCTGGCAGTCGCCCCAGCGGGAATAGCGGTAGGTCTTCTCTTCATGTTTGTTCTGCGACCACTCATCGTATTCATGACGCTTATTCCTTTCTGCTTTACATCACAGCAAATGACCATGCGAGAAATGTTCTTTCTCTCTTTTGTACGTGAAACGGGTGTGATTCCCGCCGTGCTGCTTATTACCATCAGCCTCGCGGGACTGCCCGGAAATGAAACCATGATGGCAGTAGGTCTCTGGATTATTCTCCTCACACTTACCATAGAACCGCCTCTCACTCCGTACGTTGCAAAGAAGTTAGGTATCGCACGCGAGACTCCCCCACTCCCCGAGAGAAAGCATCAGGGACCTGTAGCCGTGCTCTGTTCCAGAGGATACTCGTTCCCGGAGCGCATGAAGACAGTCGTGCAGTGGGCAAAAGGTCACAGCGTGGAAAACATTATGCTGCTCCACTGTCCCGAGGAGCGCTACAGCGAAGAGTTTGTTGCGGGCATTCAGCAAGAGTGCGATGCGCTGTTTCACCGCATAAACGACAAACTCGTCTCGAACGGTGAAAAAGAGCTCAACTTCGAATTTCTCTGCGGCCCCGGATTACTGCAAGACAACATAGAACGCCTGATAGCCGAAGGAGATGTGTCCATTATCTTCGTCGGCACGAAAATGCTGGATTACAGGTTGGAAGACGTAAAAAGGCTGGATGTGCCTTTTTACTTTATACAGTAGCGGCCTGCGTACCGTCACCCGAACGCACCTTTGCAGGACGAAGTACTTTTCCGCCGAGTAAATACCCCTCTTCGAATACGTCGGTGACCACGTCTTTTTCACCCTGCCCTACCTGCAGCACTTCATGCTGCTCGGCATTCACCGGCTGACCCAAGCATTCGATATGCGTGAGTCCCACATCGGAAAGCTGTTTTAAAAATGCCTGTTCCGTTGCCTGCAGACCCCGCACCCAGTCGTTCCCCTGTAAATCTTCCGGTAAGTGTGCGAATGCCCTCCGGAAATTATCTACGGTTGGAAGCAGCTTGAGTACTATTCCTTCCAGTGCGAATGCGCGCATGTCCCGTGCTTCTTTTTCCATTCTGCTGCGGGCATTCTGCAAATCTGCCTGAGACCTTCCTGCAAGCTCTTTGAGACGTTCGGCTTCCTGTTGCGCTTCCTCCAGATCTCTCTGAAGATCTGCAAGCACCTGAGTCGTATCGTCTGCATTGCCGGCGGGCGGATCTTGTTTCTTGGATTGGCTCACGTACACATACTACTGAAACTCGCTTGTGCGTAAAGTTCCTGCTAGGCTTTCTCGCGATGCCGATACTATTCATCTTATTACTGTTTGCCGTAGGAGTCGCTCTCCTTATAAAAGGAGCCGACTGGCTTGTGGAAGGAGCGTCTTCTCTGGCTCGCAGATTACATGTTTCCGATCTTGTCATCGGTCTTACCGTAGTCGCTTTCGGTACGTCCGCTCCCGAACTTCTGGTAAACATTGTTGCAAGCATACAAGGCAGTTCAGATATCGCCATAGGAAACATAGTGGGTAGTAACATCTCCAATACCCTGCTTATTCTTGGTATCACAGCAATTATCACTCCTCTTGCGATTCAAAAAAGCACAGTCCTGAAAGAGATACCTTTCAGCCTTCTTGCGGCAGGCACACTCTTCATTATGGCGAATGATTCCCTTGTGGACGGTTATCTTATTTCGGAACTCGGACGGGGAGACGGCATAGTATTCTTGGGTTTCTTTGCCATCTTCATGTACTACACATTCGGTATACGCAATAACGGATTTAGTGAAGACGGGCATACGAAAGCAGATATGTCCGTATGGAAAGCAATTTGGCTGATATTCATCGGTCTCATAGGACTGAGTGCGGGAGGAAACTTGGCAGTGCAAACAGCGCAAGATATGGCTCTGACACTCGGAATAAGTGAATCTCTGGTGGGACTGACTGCGGTTGCCGTGGGAACATCTCTGCCGGAGCTTACCGCATCCGTAATGGCTGCGCTGAAAGGGAAACCGGATATGTCCGTGGGAAACATTGTCGGAAGTAATATTTTCAATATCTTTTGGATTCTCGGAATCAGCGCGATTATTAAACCACTTCCCTTCAGACAGGAGATGAATGTGGATCTCCTGATGATAGTATTTTCGGCCACTTTACTCTTCTTCATAGTACATAACGGTGGCTGGCATCGTCGTCTCTTTTTGTGGTGGAGACAGAACAAAGACTATATTCTCACCCGATGGGAAGGAGGGGTACTCGTTACCAGCTACATTGCATACATTATTTTTGTGACCTGGAGAGGTTAAGATGCCTGACTCTTGGCATCGCAGCGCGCATAGAGCGCCCATCTGTGTCCTTTTTGAGGCAAAGAGGAATCGAGGCAGTACATGACTCCGTTTGCCGCCAACTGAGGTGTTTGCACTATTGCAAATGCACTCTTGTCTTGCAGGTACCATCGGGGAGGATTTGCTACAGCCTCCTCACGAGAAACGTACCGAAAATCTTGAGCCAATCTTTTTGAGTAGAAGTACAAAATACTGGAATTGTGCACATCCGATGTACTCCCTACAAAAATAGCAGAGTCATTGCTGTGTTCCGCTATATACGAAAGCGTTGGAACATGTCCTCCCGATACGAGAGGCGCATAGGAGGCGATGGTGGCAACATTACCCACACAGTACAGTGCAACAAACGCGACCGATGCTACTTTGTAGTGTCCGCCCTTACCGTACATATCCGTTGCGGTTCTGGCATAAAGCACAATAAGAAAAAAAAGATTCGGCAAAAAATACCGAGGGTACACAAAAGAAGGCTGCAAACAGATGAGAGAGATGATGGGAACTACAAAAAGCATCAGAATAAAAAGTAACGCATCATCTTGGGACGCATGCATACGTCTTTCCACGGCCGCTATGATTGCACAAAGAACAATAAAACTCAGTAGCATAGATGCGGCAGTCCCCTCTCTTGGAAATCCTATGCTTGCTGTGAGAATGGACTGCAGAATGAGATCGAGCGATTTTTTTTCACCTCCCCCTATTTCCATGACGCGAATGTCCGTTACATAGAGCACAAGAAGCAGAAGTATCGGCAAAAGAAAGCAGTGGAGAAGGTGTATCACCATATCTTTTCGCTCACAGTTTCGACGAAGTACGAAGGCAGACCAGAGGAAGAAGCCCAGCAGAAAGTGTAAAAATGTCAGATGCCAAAGAAGAGCGATACAGGCACTGAGACCATAGCCTATTGCCAGCAGAAGTCTCGGATGCGCGAGGTACTCGGAGAGAAAGTAGTAGGAGAGCAATCCGAAGAAGAGCATGGGAGCGTACCCTCTCGCCTGCCAACCGTAGAGAAACAGGAAAAAGGAACATGTGGTCATAACCGTGAATATCACACCCTCCGTTGTGCTTCTGCGAAACGCATAGATACTTGCCACAATCTGAAGCAGTGCACCGAAGAGAAGAGAAAGACTGTGGTATGCAATATACGAAGAATCGTAACCAAGAAACCGCAAAAAAATCGTATTGAAGTAGTGACTGTTATCGTGGTGAATCTGCGTGAAAACACCCAAGGGATGCACAATGCGTTCTGAGAGAATGACAGACAATATTTCGTCGTACCACAGCTCGGATTGCGCAAACCACATGCGGGCAGTGACCGAAAGAAATATCAGAAGTGCACAGGTCACTATGGCCAGGGTATTCCTTTTGACGTACTCAGGCATATTTACTCAACAGGAGCCACGCAGGGAACGGCAGGATCTGCAATACAATTCTCAGCAGGAGGATCCCCTCTTTCGGGACATGTACGTGAATACAGGCAAGAGTCGTCAGTCAGTTGCTGAATTTGACTCCGTACTTCGTCAGCTGTTGCGCCGTATGAAAGAAGAATATGGTCGGTGTCTTCGAAAACATAGCCGCCATCCAACGGTCGAATATCTCCGTTTACAGCCATAATCCAGCTGTATTCATCGGTAGAGCAATAGCTGGAATCCCCACTGAATGTCACGCAATCTTCTCCGATTTCCATACCGACAGATTCCAAAAATTCTTCCAAAGGAAGTCCCGGTTTGTGCCTGTGAATCACGTTCCCCACTCCATCATGAAGGTGGTAGTACTCGTGTAAATGTACGTGCTCATGGTCGTGGTCATCCTCGTAACCCGACATGTACTTTGCATCGCTGAAATCTATTTTCTCTCCCAGTATCCATACTGCAAAATCCGCATGCGTGTGATTCGGATCCGGATTCTGAGCTGTCTTGCCCGAACCTGCGCACGCAGCCAAAAGTAGAGTGGAAAGCAGAAGTAATTTCTTCATACAAAGAATGTACGACAATACGGGCGTCATATCAAACGACGCCCGTATGCGTATCTGCGATAAATTATTATTCCTCTATGATTATCATTCCGGTCATATCTTTGTGACCTGATCCGCAAGGAACAGAACAACGAACAGCGAACTCACCTGCTTTGTCTGTGGGTAAGTCCACAACAACTGTTTCACCTGCAATGACTCCGACATTTATACCGAGATCCGGCACTGCGTAGCCGTGATCTCCGGTTACTCCCGTAATGGAAAGCTGCACTTTCTCCCCCTTCTTCACCGTAATGGTGGCGGGAGCAAATGCCCAATCTTCGGCAGTGATTTCAATCACACGTGTAGCCATGACATCTTCTTCCATCATATCCATGCCCATGTCTTCGTTTTCCATTGCATCGTCTGCTTTCATCATCATTTTCTGCATCATTTCCATATGCTCTTCCGGGGTTTGATTGCGCAGTTCTTCGACAGAAATACCCATCATGTCTGCCATGTTAACTTCTTGCGGCGTTGCGTCTTCCGGTGAAGACTCTGACTGTGGCACAGTGGAACAAGCGGCAAAAAGAAGTGAAATACTGACTGTGGCTAAAAATCGTTTCATTTTTAAGTGAAGAGAAAAGAATATATCGCGATAGTACGCTACCATATGCGCATGGAGCAACAACGTATACCTTCGTACATTCTCACGGCAGGATTGGTCGTAGTATTTGCGTACTTCGGACTCGATAAATTCATACATCACCTCAGTTGGGTGGGCTGGATTCCGTCAATCATGGAAGGATTTTTAGGCCTAAGCAGAGATTCCTGGATTCTATTCGTAGGATTTATGGAAATGACTACAGCCGTACTACTACTTGTGCCAAAGAGAACCGTGCGTCTCTTCGGAGCGGCATTGGCATCCGTACAAATGGTGGCCGTACTCAGCCAAACGGGGTGGAATACGGTGGCCGCACGAGACCTGTGCGTGCTTGCCTCCGCCTTGGCGCTGTTTTTCTTGGTACGAAGCGAATGAATTTGGTAGGCTTTGGCTCTGCCGCCACATGGCAGCGGATCTTTCTTCAAGCGTCGGTACATACCATGCCACGGTAGCTCAGTTGGCCCAGTCCCACGAAAGCGGGACGTTATAAAAAAGTCGTGCGCTCGGTTGGACACCAGATCTTTCTCTATATCATAGGTTCATGCCACGGTAGCTCAGTTGGTTAGAGCGCGGGACTCATAAGCCCGAGGTCGACAGTTCAATTCTGTCCCGTGGCACCATTCGACTCGGCTCTCTGGGGCCTCGCTCATGGTCCTCGTCCGCCTCCGGCGGACTCGGGCCACTTATTTGCCGAGTCGAATGACCCTGAGTGAACGCCGCAGAGCGTTCCACACATGCTCAATCTCTTTCGATTGGAGGATGATACCGAGCTTCAGAGTCGATCAGAGGTCTTTCTTGCGCTCCTCGAACTCTGCCTTGTTGATCTCCCCCTTGGCATAACGCTCCTTGAGGATGTCGAGCGGAGTCTGCCCGCCGTTCGTTCCAGAGGAACGGGAAATCCAACGGACGAGCGCGACGATTCCCGCGATGATTAGCACCCACCACAGAATCATAAAGATCATGCCGAAGGGTGCGAAGCTGTTGAATCCGTATCCCATCATGGACGACATCGTATCAGGAGCAGCGCCGTTTGACCAGCCGCCCATCATCTGGGAAGCGTTGTTCCAGCTCCCGCCCATCATGCCATTGCCCATCATCATGCCCATCATAGGCATCATCATCCCAGCGTTCCCCATAGGGAGCGTCCCATCTCCGACGCACCCGCTCATGCGTTTGCCCATCACGACGTGCATCTGTTCTTCGCCCCTTCCTCGCCCATCTACACTGCTCTCATTCTCCCCCTGCTGGCACTCGTGATAAGCGTCATTGGACTGGTTACCAAGCAGCTGTTTCCGGGTATTTTGCCTGAGCATGCTCTCGTAACAGGCTTCTCTCAACTGCTACCGCCGGGAGTCAACGAGTTGGGAATGGTTCTCCTCTATGCAGTGTGCCTTTCGTCATCCGACACGGTCACGTTCGTCGTATCTTCTATTTTGACTCGTGACCTTCAAAACTACACCAAACGGTTCAATGCAAGCTCAATGCGACGGATGACCCGTTTCTTCATCGTGTTGTTTATTCTCCTCGCAGTAATCATCGGCATTGCGTACCAAGACATCATCACGCTCGGCTTCTCTCTTGCAAGCATGAGCCTTGCTCTATTTCCATCAACGTTCGGCTCTCTCTATTGGAAGTTAAACGATCGTGCGGTTGCATGGAGCATTGGGATCGCGGCACTGAGTGTACTGGGTTTGCTGCTAACGAATACTCTTACTCCCGAAACAGCCATTATTTCTCTGCCGGTATCTTTCATTTCGTTACTGATTCTACAAAGGTTTTTCCGGCAAAGATGCCACTGAAAATCGACGTCACTCGACAGACATACGATGCACCAATTTTTACCTTTGGGATTCAAAACGTTCCCATGGCACATATGCACTCCATCTCTTACAATACGAGTATGAAAAAAGTTTTGATAACGGCAGGCATCGTCATTCTCGCGGGTGTGACGTGGTATCTCGGTTCGCCACTCTTTCTCAATGAGATTGTGGAAGAAGCATTCCCCTCGACTGAGAATACGACGAAACAAAGCGACGAAGAAACATTGGAAATGATGCAAAATCTCACAGTACGGGAAGTGGATGCCATGCCGGAAGAAACACGAACGGACATGAAAAACACAATGGATGTACTGTCTAAAAAGATGCAAGACACGGTCATGCACGAGCAACTTCCGGAATCTTCTGCCGAAGAACCGCTTCAATTTTCACTCATCGCACAGGGATCCTTTGCAGATGCCGACAGCATTCACAAAGGATCGGGTACTGCGACGATTTACGCATTCCCGGATGCCTCCGAAATTCTCCGGTTCGAAAACTTCTCCGTAACCAACGGTCCTGCCCTGCATGTGTTTCTTACAAAAAATACGGACGGAACAAAAGACGCAGAGGCTTATGACTTGGGAACTCTGAAAGGAAATAAGGGGAACCAAAACTACGACATACCTGCCGATATCGACATCGGTGAGTTTAAGAGCGTACTGATTTACTGCGTACCGTTTAAAGTGCCGTTCGCCGTGGCAACATTGCAACAATTGTAAGAGTTATTTCTGCTTATACCTCTCCACGGATTCCAGAAGAATCTCTTTGGCGCGCTCTTTGCCGTGCCAGCCTTGCACATCTGACTTCTTGCCTTCCAAGTGTTTGTACACCATGAAGAAATGAGCGATTTCGTTGAGAATAGGCTCCTGGATATCCGCGATATCGTGCACGGTTTCGAAACGAATATCGTGAACAGGCACACAGAGCACCTTGTCGTCCGCCTCTCCGTTATCGTTAAACTCCAGAAGTCCTATGGCTCGAACTTCTATCACCATACCCGGGTACGTGGGAAATGTAACGAGCACCAAGGCATCCAGAGGATCGCCGTCCGTAAAGAGGGTTTGTGGCACAAAACCGTAGTCTCCGGGGTAGTGAAGTGGCGAGAACAGCACTCTGTCGAGCTTAAACGCACCCAAATCCGAGTCGTATTCGTACTTATTTTGAGATCCTTTCGGAATCTCCACCACGACATTGAATGTCTCCGGCAAATTCTTTCCCGATGAAAGATCGTCTTTGTAATTCATACGACCGTATCGTAGGGAAGGAACCGTACAAAGGGAACGAAATTACTCCGCTTCTTGGACTTGTATGGTTTTCTCGGACAACAGCCCCTCGTTACCCGAAACCTCGAAACGGTACTCCCCTGCGGGCCATCCTTTTGAATTACTGAGGAGAAACTTCGCCACCGGAAACTCCGGAGTAACCTCCGACTTGGTTTCGAAGATTTTGCGAGACTGCGGGACATACCACCAAGAACCCGAAAGTTTCATGGGTTCCGTAAGACCCTTGGTAAAGACGTGCGCATGAAATGTCGTATCTTTGGCACTAAAGACACTCTTTTCTTTGATGATTTCCTGACGCTCGTTCACGTCGGACCCTATGAGAACTTGTGTGACTTCCGGCTTCTGTGGCTGCTCCACGCAAGCGGAAAGCAAGAGGACAAACATGAGAGGGTAGACACTGCGCATGCGCACACTCTACCAAAAAGCATATCCATGATGCTTGCAGACTGAGCTGACGCACTGCATTCTAGATGTCATGACTATGCCTGTACTCGTATGCCTGCACGGATGGGGTGGCTCGGGAGAATCTTTCTCTGAGCTTCGCAAAGAACTTTCGAATAAGAACATTCGCATTCTCACACCGGATCTTCCGGGGTTCGGAAACGAGCCGGAGCCCGAGAGAGCATGGACCACAGACGACTACGTGCAGTGGACCGAAAACTACATCCGAAAGAATGTGGACGGTCCGTTCATACTGCTGGGGCACTCACATGGCGGACGCATAAGCATCAAACTGGCTGCACGTCATTCGCTCCCTATTCAGCACCTCATTCTCTGTGCGGCTGCAGGCATACGACACCCGCGACACTTCAAACGCATTGTAGGTCTCACACTCGCAAAAAGCGGCAAGTTCTTCCTTTCCATACCAGGTCTCAGCAGTTTGCAACCGTTGGGCAAAAAGTTGCTGTACAAACTCGTGCGCGTTCATGACTACGAAAAAGCATCCGATAGTATGCGACAGACGCTCATAGAAGTTTCAAGAGAAGACCTGCGCCCTCTGCTGCCGCTTATTACGCAACCGACCGATATCTTCTGGGGAACGGCAGACGGCATGACTCCGTATTCGGATGCCAAAATAATGGACAGGGAAATTCCGCAAAGTGAGTTGCACGGATACGGCGGCACCCGTCATGCGGTCCATAAGGACCGAGCGGAAGAGATAGCGCACTTTATCGCTGACTTCCTGCTCTAGCAGGAGCGCCACGCTGATTCTGTGCGATTCCCAGCGCACGCTGCACTCCCCTTTTATGTGTTCGCAGAGTGTTTTGAGCCCACATTTCGGTGGGCATAGTGGATGTTGGCATGTATTTGAAGTTATCGACATTACTCAGTGGTTCCATACGGGCGGGAAAATCTGCGATTGCGCTTGCAGCCTTGTACCCCTCGGTCAGGGCATCTTGCACGGTCTCATGACCATGAACCGTTGCCCCTTTTCCTTCTTGTGATGCAATGACCTGTTGTAGTGAAGAATAAATATGCACCTCCCCGCCTCTGCGCGTCAGTACTCCCACCCCCTGCACCACTGCGTACTGATTTCCTCCTATTTCATAGATCGCAGCATACGAACCGCTCACCTGTGTCTTGCGTTCCGTGCCATCCGCATTTTGCATTGCCGCCACGTTCTTCAGCTTCAGATCGTCGGGAAGCTGCTCCACCGAAACTCCGAGTAACTTGGCAAGATCCTCTTCGCTTAAATAACACAAACCAAACCTGCAATCGGGAGGTGAATTCTCCGCCTGCTCAGGTGCAGTGTGACCGGCAAACTGATAGATGTTCTCGCCGTCTATGGCCATACCGAGAAGATCAATTTTTGAAATGGCACCGCTTTCGTCGTGTTCTATGTCCAACAGTTCCGCAACTTCATTCGGTGCCACCTCCCGCAAAATGGAACGGAACTCGGGCTCGGTAATGCGTACGACATTCTGCTGACTGCCCGCATCCACCAACTCTGTGTTTCCTGAGCTCTGCTGCCTTTTGTTCCATGGCAATTTGGAAGCGATGGCCATGTATCCCGATGCCAGAAGAATAAGTGCGCCTGCCGCAGCCAATGTGCCGGTGACTGCAGGATTTTTTTTCAACCAACGCTGTAGTCTGACAGACGGTGTGAGCCTTACGGGCCTTCCCCCTCGGCCGACAACATACACTTCGGGCATAGCAGGATCGTGTTCCATCGGCTCTTCTCCACCCAACTCCAATACTGAACGAGTGAAACTGATGCCTTTTTGAGAGGACGGATCTTTCGCTGCTGTGACATCGCCGAAAGATTTCAGCTGCAGCGGCACGGGAAGCTTTCTTTCATGATGTGCTAGTGTGAGAAAATCTTTGTACTGCTCTGCCTGCTCATCCGTAACCCCCTCTAAGAATATGCGGTGAAATTCGGCAGCTGCCTCTGCCAATTCCGGGCGACGAGCCGGATTTTTATCCAGCATTCTCTGTATGAGAGATCTTGCTTTGCGGTTTCGAATAAGATCGAAATTGGGGTACCTGTTTTTCTGGTCCTCCAGCACCTGAATAATTTTTTGCGTGTACTCAAACGGACGAATGCCAGTAAGCATCTGAAACGCCATGCAACCCAGCGCATACACATCTGTTTTTGTGGAAGTATTACGCTTTGAATCGTTGATATACTCGGGAGCCATGTAGTGAGGAGTTCCCATCACCTGCCCTGTCATAGTGAGACCGTCCCTTTCGCCTTCTCCCATGGATCGTACAAGACCAAAATCCAGAATCCACACTCTACCCTCTTCATCCACGGATACATTCTCAGGCTTCAGGTCTCTGTGCACCACGCCCACCGGACGCTTCTTAAAATCCGCAGTTTCATCGGAGGCGGTAAGCTGACTTAAGCGAGCGTCGTCTGTGACCACTTCCGTCGCGCCTTTGGGATAGTGAATTTCGCTCATAGTCTGACAAATGGATGCGAGGGAGAGATGCATCCACTGTGACGGCCACAGGACGGGCTGGTTCTGCGCCTCATTCGCCAATGGTTCTTGTACTGCCTTTTGCTCTTGCTCCTGTACAACCTCGTCTTCCGCAACTCCAAGAGCGGGTAATGTTCCCACTATTTCTCTCTCGCTCTTCGGAACGAAATGTTTGGTACCGGCGTCATGCTGCAAGGCTGAATTGATAGACGTAAGCACCTCGCGAAAGTTCATACCGCGAATGTTGCGCATAATGAAATACGGCCGTCCGTTGGACATGCCATCCGCATACACCTGCGGAGCACCGCCTCGTATGGCACCCAACGTCGTTCGCTCGGACCAAAATCGCTCAAATATCTTTTGATCCACACCCGTATCTATGAGCATTTTTACGGCGTAACTCGGATGTCCGTACGGATCGTCTTCATCTTCCGGAATGAGATCTTCGGCCAGTGCGACATCCGCTACGTAACCGAATGCTCCGCTGCCGATTGGAGTGAGCAGTCCGAATCGTTCATTCGGGGGATCTGAAAGAACAGACATATTCAATGTTGTTCCCCCCACGGAGCGCATGCCTCCATTCATCGCATGACCTACCGTTCTTTCAACTTGCGCCCTGTTCCCATGTACGATTTTCTCGATTACAGGCAATGTCATGAGTCTGTTGACCACTTCGTTGATAACAGGATCTGTATCGTCACTATCGGATTCCCGTATTTCCAGGGATGAGAGCGCATCGTCTGCGCCCGGAACACCTTTAAATACGGCACGAAGCCTCTCCAGTGCGGCTTCACTTGTTTGCATGTGAGCCCGGGAAGCACTCGCGACTTTCTCCGTGGGGGTTTGCCTTTGAGAAGTAAGATATGTTTCAGCCATCTCGGCACCTGCAGGATCCGCCGGATGAGCGTTTTGACTGGCCAGATCTTGCCCTTGTTCATTCATATCTTGCTCTATTGTATGCAAATATAGTAAAATGCATAGATAATATAAAATATTTGACTATTTAGTCAAATTAGTCGCGAAAGAAAACAGGCTCACCGGTGAGGCGAGCCTGAGCATTCCTATGGCTATATGTAAGTTATTCGCTGCACGGATCATCCATCACTCCATCTCCGTCCATGTCGTCCCAACATGCATACGAACAAGGGTCGTCCATGTATCCGTCTCCGTCACAATCAAGCCCTGTTTCTATGGCCGCACTGGAAGAGGAGTTATACTCATATATTCCGCCTGTATCTCCTCCTGCGTCTCCACCTGTATCACCGTTGATTTCCATGTTATTCATATCGGGCATCATGCTGGAAGATGAGCCGATGTCTCCGGCGTCCATACCACCGTCATCCATCTCGGGCATAGCACTGCTGAAACTGGTATCGAATGCATCATCTATACCGTCCATATCGATATCCTGTGTCGTATAATCCATGGTTCCGGAATACATAAATTCCGCACGAATATTTGGCACAAGTAGTACCGGAATCATGAAGAATACGGAAGCCGTAATGAACCCGGCAGCAAAACTGTGGGTATGGGTGTGGTATGTGTTTCGACTGATCATAATAGTTTTTGTGAATAAATCACATCATTGTAGCAAATTTATGGATTTTTATCCAGTGTAAATATGCCTACGGAGCGTTTCTGTTGTTCGTCCCCTTTCGGTAGGATAGAGATCTGTGAATACGGCAGTACCAATACTTCTTGCTCTCCTGGCATCGCTCTCCCCGCTACTCACGCTTACGTGGCTGTGGCAGATAAAGGAGTGGCGAATAGACAGGCTACGTGAACATCTGCGCAGCGAAGGCTGTTTCCGACAATTGCTTGGACCGGTGCGACCCGCAACGGTACTGACGCTGTTTGTCCTGGGCATACTTCTTCCTCATGTACGACAGTCGTGGCACTTACTGGCGCTGGCCGCTCTGGGAATACTCGGACTTGCTCAGTTCGCCACAAAGCGGCAACGCGTTCCCGTATGGACTCAGAAAGCAAAAGTGCTCTTCATGTGTGCTCTGACACTCACGTTGCTTATCGCGTATGTGTGGCAATATTCGCACCCCACCCTCCTCGTCGTTCTTCCACTGATACAGTCTTGGATACTCGGTCTGTCATGGGTGATATTTCTGCCCGTAGACAGCCTTCTGAAAAACAGACGTATGCAACGAGCAAGTGCTCTGCGAGATACGTTTCAAGATCTCACCGTCATCGGTATTACCGGAAGTGCGGGAAAGACGACCCTGAAGGAATTGCTCGCATGCGTCCTTTCCTCCCGTGACGTTCTTACCACGCCTGCGTACGTCAATTCTGAAATGGGAGTGGCAAACTGGATGCTCTCGCAACTCTCTCTGCGAAAAGAATCTCCACCCGAGTTGCTCATTGTGGAGATGGGCGCATACCGCAAAGGAGAAATAGCCAGACTCTGTGCCATAGCCAAACCGACCCTCGGAGCAATCACATTTATCGGAAAGCAGCACATGGCGCTGTTCGGTTCTCAGGAAACTCTCAGTGCGGCGAAGGCAGAACTGCTGGAATCACTCCCCGTGGAGGGGAAAGCATTTCTCAACGCCGATAACAACGCGTCTGTTGCCGTGGCAAAGAAAGCCGCATGCCCCGTGGTGCTGGTAGGCACGGGAGGACATGCGGACGTGGAAGCGTTCGATATCGAAGAGACTGCCAGTGGCATCGTGTTCCGAGAAGGCGATACCCGCTTCGCCGTACCGTTGCACGGCACGCACAATGTCACCAACGTTCTTCTGGCAATCGCAATTGCACGTGAACTCGGAATGAACAACAAGGAAATTGCGAGCGCACTCACACACTACGTTCCTCCAAGCCACACATTTTCGGTACGAACAGAGAAAGGAATTCAGATTCTTGATGATACACACAACGCCAGTCCTGCCAGCTTTAAAGCCGCTATGTCATGGGCACGCATGCAGCCTGCAACGCTGAAAGTTCTGCTGACATCGGGGCTGATAGAACTGGGTCAGGAACAAGATCTCATTCACACCGAACTCGGTGAAGTAGCGACCAAAACGTTCGACCGTGTAATTTTTATGAACGCACGTAGCGGACGCTTCTTTGAAAAAGGATTCGGAAAACCCATTGAAATCTACAGTCCCACGCTGCCTCCGCTCACAGACAAGTCGCTTCTCGTCTGCATAGGACGAGTGCCGTCCGGAGCAATACACCATTTGCTATCATGAGTATTCGACCAATCCATCACACGTTCGGTCCGCATGTCTCACGAAAATATGCACTGCATGCAGATCGTCTGTTGCTCAGTCCGTGGACATGGAACAACACCAAGCACACCAATGAGCTTCGCAATGAACTGGAGAAACAGTTCAGTGCTTCCGCACATCTCTTCGGCTCGGGACGCGAAGCACTGCTTGCGTTGCTGCGGTCGCTTCGGTTCGAACAAGGATCTGAGATTATCATTCAGGGTTACACATGTGTGGCACTGCCCAATGCCATTCACACGGCAGGATACACTCCCGTATACGCAGATATAGATCTGCAGACTCTGAATATGGATCCCAATGCCATACAAGGGAGAATAAGTTCTCGTACCAGAGCAATCATTTGTCAGCATACCTTCGGTATTCCCGCAGATACGGAGCGTCTCAGCCACCTGTGTGCTCAACACAACATCGTGCTCATAGAAGATTGTGCACACATGCTGCCGGATGCACAGGGTCCCGGCACTGTCGGCAAATACGGAGAATACGTACTGCTGAGCTTCGGAAGAGACAAAGCAATTTCCGGTGTTCTGGGCGGTGCCATACTCTCACGAAACGATGGCACGAGTGCGCTTCTCAGGCAGGAAGAAAGCAATGCGCATACGCTTGCAATACACACTGTCTTCCGTGCGCTGCTGTACCCTGCGTTGTACCACAAAGGTCGTATGACCTACGGATTGTTCGGCATAGGAAAAATACTGCTCTTCCTCGCAGGAAAGTTACGACTGCTTCTTCCTGTGCTGAGTGCGTCCGAGAAACAGGGAGATATGCCTCCTCATGTCCACAAAATGCCCCCTCCCTGCGCTGCTCTCGTGCGTGCCGAGCTGTCTCGCCTCGGAGAGATTAACGCGCACAGAAGAGCTTTGACGCAGTATTACGCTCGCTATGCGGACACACAGCGCTGGAAAATACTCCCGCATCTCACAAAGCTTCCTCTGCAGAAGTTCCCTCTGTTCGTCCAACATGCGGATGACATACGCGCGGCGCTGAAAAAATATAACATCTACTTAGACGACAGTTGGACCGGTGCGGTGGTGTGTCCTCGTACGGTACATCAGGAATCAACGAACTATCTTTCGGGAAGCTGTCCGCACGCGGAACGAGTGGCCAGAGAGATCCTCACTCTTCCCACACACCCGACTATGACACAGAAACAAGCGGACTCACTCCTTCATCACCTCACTTCCCTGCTAGCATAATTCCCATGAAAGTAACCGACGCACAACATCAGGAAGAGTGGGATACCTTTTTGCGAAAGCAACAGTACAAACCGTTCTTGCAAAGCTGGACCATGGGAGAAGTGTACAAAGAAATAGGGCAAGAACCCATTCGACTGGAAGTGCGGGAGAACGGAGACATAAAGGGGATATGTCAGGCAATAGTGGTACCGGCTCGCAGAGGACGGCATCTCAGTGTGTCGTACGGTCCGCTTCTTTCCACGCAGGCCGCGATTCCTCTCCTGCTCGAAGAACTGCAAAAGAGGGCGGCGGAACACAAGTGCAGCTTCGTGCGCCTCAGTCCGTTTTGGAAACAGGGTACGACTCTTCCCGCATCCAAACCCGCTCCCATGCACATGCTCGCAGAACACCTGTGGTATCTGCCACTCACACAGGAAGATGCATGGCAGAATAACGATGCAAAATCTCCGCCCCGCACGAAGGAAGAAATATTCATGCAACTTCGCAAAACCACCCGAAACCTCATACGCCGTGCCGAGAAAGAGGGTGTGACTGTGGAAGCCTCGTCACATCCTCTCGATGACCTGCCGCTATTCTTCGCACTGCACGACGAAACCAGAAAAAGGCACCAGTTTACCCCGTACACCAACACGTTCTTTCGGGCACAGGTCGCACACTTCGCACCACGCAACGAGTGCACCTTGTACATCGCAAAATACAACGGAGAGGTGTTGGCATCTTCCATTCATATGCACATTGCCGGTGAAACCAGCTATCACCATGGCGCCAGCACGCACGCGTACCCCAAGATTCCTGCAAGTTACCTTCTGCAATGGACTGCAATATCGGACGCACTCGCACGCGGAGACCACGTCTACAATTTCTGGGGAATAGCACCCGAGGGAGTAAAGAATCACCCGTTTCAGGGAGTGACAACCTTTAAGACAGGATACGGCGGCAATCTGCTGGAGCTTACGCACTGCATGGACGTACCTGTTTCTGCTCGCTACTATGGAACTCGCGCCTTCGAATGTATCCGCAAGTGGCGCCGCGGATTCTAACTCCCTCCGTATGCCACGCAAAAAGACAGATGCCGAAGCACCGCTCACAACAGACGATAGAATCGACATGATTGTGGAATACCTCAGACGCATGGATAAGCGCGATAAGCTCCGCACGTGGGGAGGATTCTTCCGCGGTATCTTGGGACTCATTCCTCTCGTACTGATGCTCGTAAGCGTGTGGTACATCTACGAACACGGAGATGAACTGTTAAAGAAGATTACGCAGCAAGCGGCACAAGAGGCTGCTGCCATGACCAGCAACAGCGCTCAGGACCTTATGAAACAGATTGAACTGGTGTTTCCGGGATCGGAAAACTAGAGCTGATCTCCCCGTGCGATATTCAGAACGTCGTCTTCCGTCATACCCGTGGTGATCTGGTAACTTGGCATACGCAGAAGTTGTGCACGGTTGAATGATGACGAGGGAGTGGAGGCGACACCCAGAAGGTATCCCGCTTCGGCAGCCATTTTCTCCACACGCTCATTTACCCCTCCGCCGGGGTATGCAATGGCAAAAACAGTCTTCCCGGTTTTCTGCTCCAGTATCTGGCGACTCTGTGCCAACTCCAATGACACCTGAGCATTCGTGTACGAGCGCAGGTCATCTCCGGTGTGACCGCCGGATTGAATATCGTGGCCGTTCGCGAGCAGCGTAAGAATGCCCTGTTCCGTAATGCCGTCGATTCCGATATCTCGTGTCTGCAGGAACAGCGTTGCTCGCACGCCGCTTGCACGAAGGATGTCAGACACATCTTTGTAGTTGGATGCCGTCATACCGGAAATACCGAGAAGCACGCTGTTTGGGTCCAGACGTACGTCACGCTCTTCCTGTTTGAAGAGAAAATCTTTGAAATCTGCGAACGTAAGAATGTTCACATTGCTCTGCTGCAGTTTACCGATGTGCTTTACCAAAAGGTCCTGCATGCCGTCTTTATCCATTCGGTAATGCAGCACAGGCAACGCGTATGTTTCCTGTCGTACCAGAAATTTCGGAAGGAACGGCTGCAAATACTGTACAGCTACGTATCCCTCTTTTCCTTCGAAAGGCACCCGTGCCCAGACTTTGTCCATACTCAACGGTTTAACGATGGCCTGACCGGGCAGTTCTCCGATTTTGTCACTCTGTGCATCGGGTTCTTTGCGAACGTTTAAGAATCCGAAGTTCACAAAGTATTGTCCTTCGAACGCAGCATTCTCTTCGGGCAACTTGTCTTCGGAAGTCATCTTCGCGATGTACCGCGTGGAAACGTACCCTTCTCTTCCGTTCGCAAGTTTAATTTGAGCCCATGCGGCGTCATGAAACTTGAGTACGGTGAATGTGTCACCGCGCTCCAACCGTTCCAACTGTTCTGCCGTGACTTTCGGGCTTGTGCGCATGTTCAAAAAATCATTGGTCACACGATAAATTCCTTCTTCTCCGGACGTAACGGAACGCACAGCATCGAACCGTGCGACCTCCGAAAGATCCAACACCGGCAAATCACCTTCATTTGATCCTTCCACTACCAAATGCGGTGTTCGTACTGCCTGAGAACCGGTATCTCCCATAACAAGTTCTCGAAACTTCTCCACATCCTGCTCCGTAAATGCAAATTCCTCCGCAGGCTCTTTGTCTTCCTGCACTCCTCCTCCGCAACCTGCAAACAGGATGCCGAAACATGCTATGAGAAGGAAGGCGACGGTCGAACGACTGTCGGATATATGAGAGCGACGACGAGAGCGGACGGCGGCGCGGCGGCGGGAACGGGAGGGGGACATGGGAGGAAGGAGAAAGGAGAAGGGAGAAGGGAAAATGACTACATACGATCCGGTACGCTAATCGTCAGGAGCTCCGCGCCTGTTTTCAGTACAGATGCGGTGCAGTGTGTGAGTGCCAGTCGAAACTGACGCTCTGGCTCAGTGGCTTTGAGAATGGGTGTGTCGTTGTAAAAAGAGTTGAAATCCTGACACAGCTGAAAGAGATAATTGGCAAGAATATGAGGAATATGGCTCGCTCGAGCCTCTTCGAGTACGCGGGAAAATTCCAGAAGCGTGCCCATGAGCACGCGCTCTTTTTCCATCAGGTCCGCCATATCCGCAGGCATATCTGCGTGCTCCGTTTCCGCTTTGCGGAGAACGGACTTCGCGCGCGCATGGGTGTACTGCAAATACGGCGCACTGTTGCCGTCGAAACTCAGCATCTTCTCCCAGTCGAAAATAATATCCTGCTTTCTGTTCTGACTCAAAATTCCATAGGATACGGCTCCGACTCCCATCATGGAGGCCAGTGCTCCGAGATCATTCGTCTGAATACTCTCTTCGTGTTCCGCTATTTTCTCTTCCGCCCTTCTTACCGCCTCTTCCAGCACATCTTTGAGCTTAAGGACATTGCCCTTTCTTGTGCTCATGCTTTTATCGGCAAATCGCATGCGTCCGGAAAGAACGTTCTCGAAGGCGGGAATCTTCCACTGCAACTGCTTGCAGGTTTCTACCAACTGTTCAAAATGTAATTTCTGCGCAATATCCGTGACAATCAAGATTTCCTGAGGATGGTATGTATCAATTCTGTAGCGCATTTGCGCAATGTCTCTCGTTGAATACAGCGTGGCACCGTCTCCTTTTTGCACAAGATACGGAGGCAAATGAGACTCTTCCGAAAATTGTACAATGAGAGATCCGCCCTCCCCTTCGGTGAACACATGCTTCTCTCTTCCTTCATGTAAAACTGCATCTGTTTTATCCTGATAAAAAGACTCTCCGAGATCCAAATCAAACGAAACGTGCAGTGTCTCGTACAACGCCGCAAGATCCGCTTTCGTTGTACGTACGATATCTTCCCAGAAAGACTGAAGATGTGCATCGCCTTCTTCAAGTTTCAAAAATGCCTCTCTTGCCGCGTCATCAAGCGTGAGGTCATTCTCTACTTCCTCATGAAATCGTACATACAGGGCGAGAAGTTCATCGATGGAATATTCGGAAGCCTTTCTGTCATCACCCCATTTTCCCACTGCAATCGCCAACTTTCCAAATTGCGTTCCCCAATCTCCGATGTAGTTCCACTTGATTACATCATATCCCTGATGCTCGTATAAATTCGCAATGGACTGCCCGATAAGGGTGGTAAGCAAGTGATGTGCCCCAAGAGGCTTGGCAATGTTTGGCTGAGAATACTCAACGATAACAGGTGCACCCCCTCTCTTTACTCTCGCGGTACATGCTTCTCTTGTATCTGCCAGTGCGGCAATGAGCGCTTTGGGGGTAAGCCACACGTTTACGTACCCGGGGCCTGCCAATTCCACTTTCGATACATCTTCCAATGAAGAGAGGCCTTCTATGAGCTTCTCTGCAATATCTCTCGGGCTCTGCCCCACCTCTTTACTCAGCTTGAGTGCGATGGCGGTGGAAATATCTCCGTGCATCGCTTCTTGCGGACGCCTCCAATCAAGGTCGACATTCGAGAGTGAAAATGTCTCGCTTAGAACATCGTTTGCCTTCTCTGTCAGGGTCTCATACATGTGCGAAAAGTCGACGTTGAACAAAAGTGATACTCAGATAACATGGCTGAATGTAGCACCTTAAGCACGTATTGCTACTTGAAAACAAAATTTGATCTTGCTCACAGATTATACTCATTGTTTGAACACAAAATGTGTGCACGTTTGTCCACCCATATTTTGCTATAAATATTGTGTTCATAAGTGCCAAATATTGAACTCTATTGTTATACAAGGCCAAAAAAGGTACAATGGAGTGATGAATAAGACATTTCTCGTCGTTACTCTTCTCTTCCCTCTTCTCCTGGCGGGGTGCGGATCTGATGAGGAGGAAACAGAGCTGCAATCGAGTACTTCTCGCGGCGGCGTTGCCGCAGTGACCATTACGTCTACGCGGGTTCAAAATGCCATGCAGCAGATACGACCGAGTGCTCCTCTGGGAATGTTTATAAGCAGCTATCTCGCGCAAGGTGCGTTCGTGTCTGTCAAAGCTGCTATGCTGGGCATAGAAGCCCAGCGCACGCTTCTTATCGGACAATCGTTGCCGGCTACGAGTGAAACATTCCTGCTTCTGCAGGAATTTGGAACCGTACTGCAAGTGGACATTGCAGACACACTCAACAGATCTGACAACCGTGGAAAAACACTGGATGAATATCTCGGTTCTCTGCGAAGTGTCGGCAGTATCGCATTGCGAAAACAGAAGGAATTGGACCAACAGGTAGAAACGTTAAAGACAGAGAAGAAAGACAGGCGGACAGTCGTACGGGAATTGGAATCCGAATTGCGAAGCACGCTGAAAAACGAGGACTACGGTCGTTCTGCGGGCATTCAGGAACAGCTGACAGAAGCAGAATCCAACTTGGCGCAGACGGAAGCGCGACTGAATCAGACGGAAGATATTCTCAAACGATTTGAGGAAATGCTGAAGATTGCAGAAGAGAGATTGCGCGCCATTGAGAAGAACAGAGAGGTACTCATAGCGGGATTGAAAGTTTTGGAAGTACCTGGAATAGAGAATTTGGGCATTCTGGACGAAAAGAAGCCGTTCAGACGTTCTTCGAACAGTGAGGATTCCAGCAATATATTCGGCACCGAATACATTCGGGAGTAGCGGCTCATACATTGCTCAAAAACTGATTTTCTGCTACAATGGAGAGATTTATTACGATTGTAAGTACACCTCTTCATGGTCAAAAAAGAACCACCAAAGAACGTCAAGAAGCAGCTGCAGAAGAAATCGAAGCAGCAGAAGAGAAAGAGCTCGCTCATGCTGGCGTTGGATGAACTGCTGGGGCTTAAGGCTCCGCCGCAAAACGATGCCGTTGTGTCACGCTCACACATAAGCAAAAGCAGTCTTTCACCCGAAGAGCGGCTTGCACTGAAGCATTACGAAGAAGGAATTCAGAAAACACTGGATCTTATTGCTCCTGCGGGAATGGAAGTGAAGCGAAACGAGGTGACACTCAACAACCTGCATGCCCGTACGTACTTCGTGTACAACTGGCCGAGCTACATATTCCCGAACTGGCTCTCCCCTACCATCAACTACGATGCGGAAATGGATATAGCCCATTTCATCTACCCCGTAAGCAACAAAGCAATTATGAAAATGTTGCGAAAGAAGGTGGCGGAAATGCGTTCATCCATCCGAATGCTTGAGCAACGCGGAGTGGTGCGAGATCCTTCTTTGGAAGCGGCTCTGCAGGACGCCGAAGAACTGAGAGATCTCTTGGCCCGCGGACAAGAAAAGCTCTACCAATTCGGTATGTACGTTACCGTATACTCCGAAGACGAAGAGAAACTGAAAAAGATGGAAGCAGACTTGGAGTCCCTCCTCGGAGGAAAACTGGTGATGACAAAGCCCGCCGTATTCCAAATGGAACACGCATGGCTGAGCACGCTTCCCTTCTGCCAAGACGAATTGGAAGTAACTCGTAACATGAATACCAGTCCGCTTGCCACCAGCTTCCCTTTTACAAGCTCGGACCTCACGGACGATCATGGAATTATGTACGGTATTAACCGTCACAACGATAGCCTTGTTATCTTCGACCGATTCGACCTTGCCAATGCGAATGCGACCGTATTCGCCACATCCGGAGCAGGTAAATCTTTCACAGTGAAGTTGGAAATTCTGCGATCCATGATGTTTGGAACGGAAGTGTTCATCATCGACCCTGAAAATGAATACGTGAACCTCGCCAAGACAGTGGGGGGAACATTTATTCCCATTTCGCTGCAGAGCAACAACTCCATAAATCCGTTCGATTTACCAAAGGCAATACGCGGAGAAGAGGCACGTCCGGGAGAGGTGCTGCGTGCGGCAGTTATTACGCTGCACGGACTGTTTAAGCTTATGCTTGGCACGCTGACTCCCGCAGAAGACGGTATTTTGGACAAAGCCATTTTGGACACCTACGCACTCAAGGATATCAGCTTGGATACCAAGGACTACTCCGATAAAGAACCTCCCACCATGCATGAGCTCGTGGATGTTCTTATGACAACGAACGGAGGAGAAAACATGGCACAAACACTCACCAAATACACGGAAGGTGCGTACGCAGGAATTTTTGATAAGCACACCAGTGTGCAAATGGAAAACCAATTGGTGGTGTTTCAGATTCGTGATTTGGAGGAATCTCTTCGTCCTGTTGCCATGTACGTGGTGCTCAACTTCCTCTGGAGCAGCATTCGAGCAGATATGAAACGTCGGTTCCTCGTCATAGATGAGGCATGGAACCTGATGCAACACGATGACTCGGCACGGTTTCTCTACGGGCTCATTAAGCGTGCTCGAAAGTACTATCTCGGTGTCACGACAATTACGCAGGACGTGGAAGACTTCGTGAACTCACCGTACGGCAAACCGATTGTGACCAACGCACAGATGCAGGTGCTTCTGAAGCAATCCCCCACTGCGGTGGATAACCTGCAGAAACTCTTCTACCTCACTGACGGTGAAAAGTATTTGCTGCTGAACTCAGACGTGGGACAAGGTCTCTTCTTCGCCGGTAACAAACACGTGGCTATTCAGGTGGTGGCGAGCCCCGAAGAAGCGGCAATTATTACCACCAAGCCCGAAGAAGTGATGTCCGGAAAAACGGACGCCAAAGATACTGCCGACGGAGTCGCAGAACAAAAGATTGCCAATTCCGAAAAAGAAGAACGCGCAAAGGGTAAGCCGCCCGAGGAACGAGAATCCTCTCAGGGAATGTTTAAAACAGAAAAACACAAGAAGGCCTTGGATACTGCTCTCGGCAGAACAGAAACAAAGAAAACCGGACTGCAAAAGGAAACAGCGTCGGCTACAGAATCAAAGAAAGAAAGTGAGGAGTCTACAAGTACTGATATCCAAACTTCGTCGGAAAAAGAACATGCTGCCGTTGCCGATACGGCTCCTAAGCCCGCAACACCAGAGGTGTCTACCGGCCCGGTAGATCCTTTCGATTCCATAGACCCCGTGGAAGACGTGACAACTCCGGTAGCACCCAAGACAGAGAAGGAGAAGCCTCTCATTGCACCCGTAGAACCACCACCACCTCCGTCCTTGGCATCTACGGAACCGCCTCCACCTCCCGTAGACCCTTTCGATGAAATAGATCCGATAGATGATATATCTGTTCCCGCTATGTACGCCTCTTCGTCACGACAGGTAAAGCAGCCTGCGGCACCTGTTGCCGAGAAGGCAAAAGAACCTACAAAGATAAAGAAGAGGAACGAAGAAGAGATTACTCCCCCGAATGAGAAGGACCCGACTGCATAGCAGCGGGCTCCACTACTTTCCATCGCACTTCCGGCTGCAGCGTACCTAGCACCGAGAAGCCTGCCGCTTTACGATGTCCGCCTCCGCTGAATCTACTTGCCATGGCAGCCACATCCACATCGTCCCGCAATGTTCTCAGCGACCCTTTCACAATACCGTCCCGCTCCGAAAGAATGAGAGAGAATCGCATGCCGGGAACCGCATTCACGTAGTCTATCGCACCTGTTAGTTCGCTGTAATCCGCACCCGTTGCCCGAAAATCCCCCTGCGTGAGAGCCGAAATGGCGCCACCTTCCGGAGTAAGGTGAATTTTTTCCAGCACACGTCCCCAGAGCTTGAGAGTACTTGGCTTTGCGGTACGAAACACCGCAGTCACTATTGCCTGGCGACGTGCACCCGCACGCAACAGTCGCGCGACCGTTCTGTACACATTGGCAGTGGTGTTGCTGTGCAGAAGCCCGCCGGTATCCGTATATACTCCTGTCAGGAGACAGGTGGCGATATCACTTGTGAGTTGCCATCCCAGCAGATCAGCCAGTTCCACGACTATCTCGCAGGAGGACGCAGCATTCGGAACGACAAAATTTACATCTGCAAACAGCGTATTTGTCGGGTGGTGATCTATATTGATGGTGAGATACGTTTTGGTAAACAATTCCGCATGAGACTCGTGCAAATTCGTCTGCTTCGGCTCCGCACAGTCGAGAAAAACAACCGCATCGCCATCGGCCAGCTCCGGTGTGCCCAGAATACGGCCGCTTTCGGGAAGAAAATGAAACGTATCGGGTGCGGGATCCACGCAGTGCAGAAGAATCTTCTTGCTCGGGTATGCCTGCTCCAGAAGCAAGCCCATACCAAGCAGAGCACCTATGGCATCGCCATCCGGATTGCGATGGCATACACACAAAACACGCTTCGCTTTCTCGAAAATAATTTGTACCTTCTGTGCGTCTTTTGCTGAAATGGACATAAGGGTAGAATTCTAATTTGCAAAGGAATCCGACAGCAACACTACGGTGTTGCACGGAATGCAAGGTGTACTCTTACAGTACTCTGTAGAGAAAAGCTGACTTACCGTAGCAGCTCATCTATGCGTCCTCCCCTTTCTGTCCTGTAGTCCAACCGGAAGCGGAGCGTTGGTATGCGTTTGCGATACAGTTGCCCGAGTGACCGCGTAAGTTCGAAGAGTTTTCCTTCCAGAAATTTCAGCGCCAACTCCGGTTCTTTCAATGCGCTTATGTACACGGTGGCATACGAAAAATCATCCGTAACCTCCACTTCGGTAATGGATACCATCCCACATTCGCTCGGGCACTCACGCAAAACAGGAGCGATGATATCGCGCACGACAGATGCCAGCATTTTTGGTCTCTTGGACATGGGATCTCAGTGTACACTGGAGTGAGATGCCTCAAACCTTTTCCGTTATTTTTGCCGGCTCACCTGCCTTTGCCATCCCGTCGCTGGAGGCACTGCGACAAGATCCGTCGTTTGATGTTCGACTTGTCGTATCGCAGCCGGATAAGCCCGTAGGACGAAAACAGGTTCTTACTCCTCCTCCCGTTTCCGCCTACGCTGCAACGAAGGGAATTCCCTGCTTTCAGCCACGCAACATTAACAAAGAGTTGCCAGGCGAGAGCATAGAATGCGATTTCCTCGTGGTGGTTGCGTACGGTCAAATCCTCTCAGAGGAACTGCTTGCCTTGCCAAAAATAGCTCCGGTGAATGTGCATGCGTCGCTTCTTCCCCGCTGGCGAGGCGCGTCGCCGTTGCAGCACGCACTGCTGGCGGGAGATGCGAATACGGGAGTCAGTATTCAGAAGATGGTAAAAGCACTGGATGCGGGAGATATTCTCGCGCAACGCACAGTCCCCATAGAGGAACGTGAAACAATAGAAACACTGCACGACAAGCTGGCAACGCAGGGGGCGTTGCTTCTCATTGAGACGCTCAAAAAGCCATTGCACCCGGTCGCGCAAGACACAGGCGCCATAACCGTCTGCTCTAAGTTACGCAGAGAAGACGGAAAAACAGACCTCGAGCAAATGACAGCGGAACACATAGACCGTGCCGTACGTGCACTCGTGCCATGGCCGGGTGTTACGTGTCCCATTCGTGGGCACACAGTAAAACTGCTGAAAACATCGCTGCAGGAACAACCGGAAAGTATTGCATTGCAGTGTGCGCACAATACCATTCTCTTCGTGAAAGAGTTGCAGCCCCCGGGAAAACAGGCAATGTCTGCAACCGCATGGGCGAATGGCATTCAGTAGCACCGACGTATGCATCGGTGCATACTGTATGACGATGAAATTTCTCTTGGTGATTCTCCTGAGCATTGGCATTGCAGTTGCACAAACTCCCACCGCTTCGGACACGGACGGTGACGGAATACCCGATACTGAGGAAGATAAAAACGGTAACGGAAAATGGGATCCCGATGAAACGGATCTTATGAATGCCGATACGGACAGAGGAGGAGAAGCCGACGGATCTGAAGTGCTCTATAACCGTGATCCTTTTAACAAAACAGATGACTTCACCTACGATTTCGATGGAGACGGGCTTATAAACGGAACCGAACAACTTCTGGGAACCGCACCGGATAATCCCGATACCGACGGAGACGGCATAGGGGATGCGGAAGATCCGTTTCCGTTGGATGGAGAGTACAAAGAAGATAAAGATCTCGATGGCATACCCGATGAATACGAAGCGGAAAATAACCTCTCGGGAGAGAAGCGGTCCGATGCTTCGGAAGATGCGGATAACGACGAGCTGAGCAACTTGGATGAATTTATTCAGGGAACAGATCCTCTGGATGAAGATACGGACAATGACGGCGTAAAAGATGGGCAAGAAATAGAAGACGGTACCGACCCCGCCGAGAACCCGTGTTTGTTATACGCGGAATCCGGGAAACATTTTGCCGACTTGGAAAATCACTGGGCGGAAAGCGCCGTGCAACACCTGCATAACACCAAAGTGCTGCCCTCGTATGCACGAATTGTGGACGGGTACGATATGGAAGGAATTATCAATTTTCTCCCAAGCAGAGAAATCACCAGGTACGAACTGTTAAAAATTGCGTTGATGACCGGCTGCATTCCCCTTCTAGATGAGATTCCCGAAGATCTGCCAGTGTTTACGGATGTACCTGTGCGCACTCGTCCGAGAGAATCTGAAGACAGAATACGAAGAAGGCAGGTCATTTACACCGCACTGGAGTACGGCATTGTGGAAGGCTACGACGACGGAAGCTTTCGCCCGGATGCTCCCGTAAACAGAGCGGAGGCACTGAAGATTCTGTTGGAGACAACACAACTGGAACCTCTCGACAGCCCGTTTCAGCAGCGAACATTTTCAGATGTATTCGAAGACTCCTGGTTTGCTGACTACGTGAACAGGGTAGTGGAATACGACATCGTCGAAGGGTACGAAGACGGCACATTCCGACCGGACCGACACATTACCAGGGCGGAAGCGGCAAAAATCTTACTGCTGATGATGGTGAGCAATCCTCATGTGAACGGATACGTTGTTCCACTGGGGTATTAAAAAAGCCCCGGCATACACCGAGGCTTTTGAAAAAAAGCGTTCTTAGAGCTGAGACTTCATCTGTTGGAATGCATCTATGAACTGGTCGAGGTCTTCGGCATCGAACATGATGGTGGTCTTTTGACCTCCGCGAGATTTTTCTGAAATCTTGAAGAACTTGCCGTGACCGGATTCTTTCAGGTCGATATAGAATGTGCGCTGACGAGCATGAATGGTGACGGAGTGCACTTCCTGTGCAAACGCACCCTTGCCGCCGCCGCTGTTTCCGCCTGCGGATGGCGCAGGTCGCGCATCGTCCGTGGAAGCATGGTCGTCGGACTGACCGCCGCTGAGTTCAGACATAGGATCAAACATGTTACAATGTGTGAATGAAGTAAAAAGTAGCTGCTCCCCTCGCCTCTTTTCCCTTAGCAGACGCCTTCGGTCATTTCAGCTGCGAGAGCGCTTCCACACTACCCCGAGCAACAAGAGTCCTCAAGCGGAGCGAAGAGAATTTCGGGTGTTCCCACGGTCTTCCAGTCTTTGCATCCTCCCCACTGTTTCATGTCGTTTGTAATGACAAAGTCTTTGGAAAGCATAGCCTCTGCGTACGGCACATTGAGCTGCTTGGAAATACGATAAGCGGTATCTGGGATGAAGGGAAGGAGCATGAGGGACACATGTCTCATAGCCTCTGATAGCTCAGAGAGATATCTCATTTTGCTTTCAGAATCCATCTCCCATGGTTTCATCAACGAAATATCCTGGTTACAGAAATCAACAATTTGATTATGGCCTCCGATATTAATTGCATTATGAAGCTCGAATGAATCCATACTCTCAACATAAAACTCCCACTGGTGCGGGATCAATTCATGCAAACCTCGCTCGCTCTTATTATTAATCTGAACAAGAGAGCCCCCCTCCTTATCCAACATCACTAGTATCCTATTAAGAAGATTGCCGAGATTATTCCGCAGTTTTGCATCATAAAGTTTCTCAAATCGTTCCCACGAGAAATCTCCGTCCCTGCCCACGGGCACTTCGTGGCTCAAATAGAAACGAAGAGGGTCGGGATTACCCGCAAACTTCTGCAAGATGTCGTCCGGCACCACCACATTCCCGAGCGATTTGCTCATTTTGTCCCCTTCGCTGGTGAGAAAGCCGTGAATGAGGAGTTCATCTGGAATACGTACGCCTGCTTTCTTGAGCATAAGCGGCCAAATGAGTGCATGGAAACGGGCGATATCTTTCCCGATAACATGCGTAATGCGCGCATCGTTCCACCATTCACTCTCTTCGTGGTCGGTAAAGAACCCGAGACCTGAAATATAGTTTGTAAGGGCATCGCACCAAACGTACATCGTCTGCTGCTCATCTCCCGGCACGGGCACTCCCCAAGAGAGACTGGTACCGGGACGGGAAAATGAGACGTCTTCCAATCCTTGGTCTATGAGTGAAAGTGTCTCTTTGGCACGAAAATCCGGAACAATACGGTACGACTCTCCGTCCCACTCTTTGGTAAGAAGATTTCGCAGCTCTTTCCCGTAGTCACTCATTGTTAAAAACCAGTTCTCTTCCGTCACTTCCTCGGGGGCGGTGCGATGATTCGGGCACTTCCCGTCTTCCAGATCTCGCTTGGTCATAAAGCGTTCACAACCGCTGCAGTAAAGACCCGTGTACGAACGCTTTTCCAAAACGCCCGCTGCTTCCAATTTTTTCCAGAGTGCCTGCACCGTTGGGTAGTGCTCTTTCTCGTTTGAAGTGCGAATGAATTTGTCGTATGAGACATTCAGTCCTGAGTAGAGGTCTTGAAATAACGGCACATTACGGTCTACCAATTCTCTCGGTGTCACCCCTTCCTTTTCCGCAGTGCGCTGAATTTTAATACCGTGTTCGTCCGTCCCTATTTGAAACCGAACCTCATGTCCCTGCAGACGAAACCAACGTGCCACCACATCGGCAAGCACTTTCTCCAGCACATGTCCCATATGCGGAGGAGCATTCGGATAATCTATCGCGGTGGTGACGTAGTGACGCATGGGTGAAGAAAATTTCAAACAATAGGGAAATGTGTCGCGAAGTGGGGGTTTCCCGCACTGGAGCGACTCCACTGAAGGGAAAGGGGTGCCCATGAGGGGAAAACCGCAGGTTTGCCCCTCATGCTGTCATGCCCCATATGCGGAGGAGCATTCGGATAATCTATCGCGGTGGTAACGTAGTGACGAGCCATAGCGAAGACAGACTAGCGAATGTGGAGCACAAGCAGAAGAATTCTGTGCGGGGAATACTAGTTTGTAAAGCTGGTTACGAAGTCGCGCGTAAACACGATGGCAGCTTCCGCCAAGATAGACAGGAGTAAGCCTCCTATCGCAAACATGACTATTTTCTTTGCGCTTTCTTTTCCCTCCTCGTTTCCCGCCGACGTAATCATTTTCAGACCTCCCCACATAATGGCAAGGACCGCACCTCCCGTAATAAGTTTGAGAACAAGGTTTGCGGTACGCCATGCAAATACTTTTATAAAGGCGGGTCCCGTGCCGGGTCCTCCGAAGGGAGCGTAGTACTGCTGCCACACATCTTGCGCGTGCGCGGTCTGTATCAGCGTGTCGTGAATGAAAGAAAGAAGTTCCATACTATGCACCGAAACCGGTAGCTAAAATACCACGTACTAATGCATGTGCGACATTGATAACAAATGCGCCTCCGACTGCGAAAATCAGTGTTTGTTTTGCCTTATTGAATTCATCTGACTTTCCATGACCGATAATCATTCGAATACCGGCTCCAACCATAACGATAACAAAGATGGAATTCAGGATGCGCAACATAATGGTCACAATGGCGGACATTAACGTAATAAACGGATTGGTCGATGTATTCAGTCCCACAGATTGTGCATTTGCAATGGAGAACGACACGATTGCCTGCGACGCAAGCACGAGTGCAAAACCACCGAGAGCAAAAATAAGCGCATTGCGACCTTTGGTCACCTGACTCTCATTACCGAGGCTCAAAAGCATTTGTGCTCCTCCTATGACCCCGAAGAGTACGGCCGCTCCACCTGCGATACCTGCAAACAAAAGTCCTGTCTGTGAAATGCTGTTGTTAATAATCGTCTGCCCCATTGTCGCGTCGCAATATCCCACACCTAACACTCCGCATGGGTCCACCCCCGGTGCGGCGTACGCAAGTACCGGCGCAAGCAAGAAGATGGAAAAGGAAAGAATTTTTCTCATACTACGAAGAAGAGATTGTTAAGTGTACGCAGGAGGAACCCGGCAAACAAAAGCATAAGAAGTCCTGTAATTGCCCAAGTCATGCGAGAGATAGCCTCGGTACGCCTGCTCTGATTATTACCGGATGTCATGTAGAGGAATCCCCCTATGAGAACCCAGACCACCGTGAAACCCACGGCAACCTGAAAAATCCAAGATCGAGATTGGTTGAAATACTCAATAAAGGTTGCGGCAGGTAGTCCTCCGCTTATTACCGGAATACTAAAAACTCCCGGAGACAGAGGCTGCAACAGTGGCACGGAACCTGTATCTTGTGAGACCGATGCGGCCTGCACAACCCCTATGAGAGCAAATGCGCAGAATGCCGCTGTCAGAGAAAGCCGACGTAATTTCCGTACAATCATCATACTATTGTAGCAGAAAATGCCCCTCCGTACCAGTGATACTCCAAGGAAGTCGATCATGCACTTGCATAGCCCTGCGAAGATTCGTAGCATTCGTTCGCTGCGGATGTAGCTCAGTTGGCTAGAGCGTCGCCTTGCCATGGCGAAGGTCGCGAGTTCGAATCTCGTCATCCGCTCCAAATACACCAAATACCCCCTTAATCCTTGAAAAGAAGCGGGATTAGTACAGTGGCTAGTATACAGGCTTCCCAAGCCTGAGAGGCGGGTTCGATTCCCGTATCCCGCTCCACAAGAATCTTATACTGTTCTCGCAAGATACCGCTTTCGTTCCTCGTCGGGGAATTTCTCTATGGCATACCGAAGCATGGTGCGGGGCATCTTTTCGTACCGAGTCTGTAAAAACCTGCGGAGTGCAAAGCCATCACGCTTCCCTGCCTCGCGAAGCATCCATCCCACGGCTTTGTGCATAAGGTCATGCGAATGGGACAACAATATATTCGCTATGCGAAACGTATCTGCCGTTTGCCCTTCTTGAATGAATGCGAATGTGGACACCATGGCCACTCGCTGCGTCCAGAGATGATTTGATCGTGCGAGAGAATCAAGGACAGAACGGTCGCCGGAAAACAGATGCGCACCCACTATCTGATACGCGGAAGAGTCCGTAAGATCCCAGTTATTCACATGCCGTAGGTGCCGCACATAGAAATCATAAATGGCTTGTCTTCCCTCTTCGTCCGCTTTACGAAAGAGAGCCACAAGCAAAATAAGGGCAAGGAAACGACACTCGTGAACGGGGTCTTTCAGCAACACTTCCACGTCTTTCATCGTGGCATTGCCATGGTGCTTGGCGACGGATCGCATGGCAGGAACAGTCACGCCGATGAATATGTCGCCTTCTGCGTACTGCCCCTTGCCACACTTAAAAAACCGCTGAGAAAGCTGTGCCCTCTCTTTGTCCGCCAGAGCCAGAAGCTCGTTTCTGATTGCATTGGCACTCATATGCAAAGTGTATCAGTCATTTGAAAAGCTGATAAACGGCGCATGTACACCATTGAAATCACCAACAAAAAACACACGGTCTTTGAGGTCGTGTGTCTTCTGTGATTGCAGAGAATTAGACTCTGGAAACGTTTCCTGCCTTCGGACCCTTCGGACCGGAGCCAACTTCGTACTGCACCTCTTCACCCTCACGAAGAGAGTCGAAGGCCACATCTACGAGGTCTGCGGAGTGGAAGAAAAGATCATCACCACCCTCGCGGGAAATAAAACCGAAGCCATTAAGCAGCTTCTTGATAGTACCTGTATCCATAAAAAATAGGATAAATGAAGTAGAAATGTAATCGTAACCCTGGGAGAAGCATCTCTACCTCTTTCAAAACTAAGCTTACAAACGAAGTATAGCCTACTTTCCCTCTTTCCCCTAGAAATATCTCCGCTATTTTACAATTCTCATGCAGGTTATAGAATGCTGCCATGAGCAAATTCTACGTGTGCATGGTGGCACTGCTGCTGGTTTCCTGCGAAAGCTCTTCGGTTCAATCCCGAGCGGATACCGAGCTTGCACAGCGCGTCACAACGCTTGAGGAGCGTGTATGGCAATTGGAAACACTGCTCTCAGGTGAGCAGGAACTTCGACACGTGGGAGATGCCGGAGTGTCGTACGAATTCATCGGGACGCTTGAGCTTCTTGCGTCTCCTCCTGCGCAAGATATCGGATACCGCTATGTCCTCCGACTCTCACAACCGGTTTCCGATCCGTTGCATGCAACGGGGAATCCCATCGTGTACCAATTTGTCACCGTACCGACGAAGGAGTCGGACATAGACCTTGCTCCGTACGTACGAAAAAAAGTACGCATGCAAGGCACTGTGGAGTGGGGGTACGCCGAATCCAGAATTATCGCAGTCACACATGTGCAAGAAGCGCAATAAACAGATGTATACGCCGCATTGTTCTTACGAATCTTTCCGCAACAGGAAACTGCCGATTGCCAGCGCGTCCATTCCGCAGCAGGCGTAGGTGCGAAGCGCGTCGGTCGGGCTGCATACAAGCGGCTCACCCGCAACATTGAAACTGGTGTTCAAAATCACTCCCCTGCCCGTAATGTCTTTGAACTCAGAGATGAGCTTGAAGTAGTGCGGATTCACTTCTTCTCGCACTCCCTGCACGCGTGCCGTTTCGTCCACATGCACGGCAGCTCTGTAACTCTCCACTTTGTCTTTACGTGCCTGAAATGCCAGAATCATGAAAGGACTGTTGTACGGACCTTCCACGTATTCTCCGATGTCGTCGTAGTGCATGGAGGGTGCGAACGGTCGCCACATTTCTCGGTGTTTCACCTCGGCATTCACCTTGTCTTTTATGCCTTCCAATGCCGGGTCCGCCACTATGCTTCTGCCGCCGAGTGCCCGTGGTCCCACTTCCATACGACCCTGAAACCACCCCACTACTTTTCCTTGCGACATCAGTTCTGCGGTACGACGCTCTATATTATCGCATCGCTCGTAACCGAGCTTCGATTCCCTGAGCACCGCTTCTATTTCTTCATCTGAATACGCAGGTCCGTAGTAGGCGTGGTCAAACACGAAACTCGGACGCTTACCTGTGAGTTGCACATGCTGAAATACTGCAGCGCCCAGTGCCACACCGGCATCGGAAGATGCAGGCTGTACGAAAATGTCGTCGACGTACTCGCTATGCAGTAACTTTCCGTTCGCAGAACAGTTCAGCGCCACACCTCCGGACATACACAAGGCTCTGCTTCCCGACTTCTCTGAAAGATACTTCGCCATCTGCAACAATGCGCGCTCCAGTGCATGCTGCACGGTGGCGGCCAGATCTTTGTATTCCTGTGTGATCTCCGCACCTTTCTCTCGCGGAGTGAGTGAAGCCAGAAACTTGTTACGCTTGGTATGGTCTATGCGCGGAACGGGGCAGTCCCAGTCTATGAAATCAAAAAGATCGGGATTTGGCGTACCGAATGCCGCAAGACCCATGGTTTTCCCTTCGTGACTGTGTGGCTGGAATCCGAGCACTTTGGTCATGCGTTCGTACAGCGCACCCCAGCTACCCGCATTGGTCACACGCTTGCAGATGTGCAAGTCTGTCCCTTCTCCCCACCCCAGCATGCCGCTTTCGCCTCCGCCTGCTCCGTCGAGAGAGATAAAGTTCGCTTTCTCAAACCCCGAGAGATACAGGGAACTTGCGACATGTGAGAGGTGATGATTGCAAAACGTCACTCGCGGATCTTGGGGTGAAAATGGAAAGAGTTCGTTCCCGCGGGAAATCTCCGCAAGAGTGCGTCGAATTTTCCCGTACGCAAATCGCGGAGGTTGCGGCGGCCAGAGGTTCGGTAACACCACAGACCACTTGCTATCCATACCTATGGCAATGTGGTCCACCTCTTCGAGGGTTATCCCCCCTTCTTTCAGGCAGTACTCCATCGCCTTGCGAGGGAAAGAACGCGGTGCGTGCTTGGTGCGCGTAAAACGCTCTTCCTCGGCAAATGCGATAAGCTTGCCATCTACGAGGAGAGCCGCAGCCGTGTTCCAGCTGTAAGGATGTGTAAGTCCGAGTATCTTCATACGCGCAGCGTATATTCGCAGACAGCGTACCGAAGCACAACGAAGTTTACTGTATTCTCCGTAAAATGGTACTCCTTATGGGAGTTTATTCGAGAGTGATTAGTACTCAGCAACACCATTGTCAGTTGATGCATCGGGTTCGAAGCCTGAATCATCAACTCCATCATCTACCTCATTGCTTGTTCCCATAAGAACTTCAAAGTCACTCTGCTGTAAGAACTGAATATGCCTTGAATTAAAGTCATCCCTGAGAGCTTCAAGACCCGTTCCATTAAATAACTCAAGAACTGCACCAGAAACCATTCCTTGCTCATCAAATTCAAAGGTATCTACTAATTCTTTAAACTGCACTTTTTGGTCAAGGTCTTCTATTTGAGCAGCAAATCTTTCAAATTGAGTATTTCTAAACATGATTAGGTTGAGAAACTTGTATTAGTACTATATTAAGTATATTGATTCCTGTCAATAATGGTACCCCCGACAGGTATCGAACCTGTATCTTCGGCTCCCACCTTCGCATGTCACTTGTATAGCTGAACAACCATAATTTGGCATATGCTTTGTGTCACCCTGAGCTCGTCGAAGGGCGACACAAAGCCAAAACGTGATGGTTCGACGAGTTCACCATGACACGTTTTGTATCGTTTTATAGTAGTGTAGCTATATAGTGGTGCGCCTGACAGGATTCGAACCTGTGGCCTTCAGCTCCGGAAGCTGACGCTCTATCCAGCTGAGCTACAGGCGCATGATGTGCTTCGGTGGGCAAAAGCCGGAAGCTGACAGTCTATCCGTTAGCCTACGGGGGCACTGCGGTAATACTAAGCAGGCAACCCGAAGAATTCCACCGTGGTTCGGGTGGTAATTTCGTCCAGTTCTTGCAGAGAAACACCTTTTAAATCCGCAAGTAACTTGGCGACCTCCGCTACGTACGCAGGTTCGTTGCGTCTCCCCCTGTGCGGAACGGGGGCAAGATACGGTGCATCTGTTTCTATCATCATCTGTTCCAAGGGACACTTCTTTATGGTTCTGCGAATCTCTTCGGACTTGGTATAGGTTGCAATGCCCGTAAACGAAAGGTGGTAGCCACGTTCCACCAACGGGGCGACATCTTCCCATTTTTCAGTGCAGCAATGAATGACAACACTCGGAGGATTCACCTCCGCGATCGTTTCTCGTATATGCTCCACTGCCTCTCTGCAATGCACCACCGCGGGGAGGTTCAGCTCTTTTGTAAGGAGCAGTTGCGCACGAAATACTTCTCGCTGCGTGCTGCGCGGCGAATTATCGTAAAAGTAATCCAAGCCTATTTCTCCCACCGCCACCACTTTCTTTGAGCTGCGAATCATATCGGTTAGGCGGCTCATGCTTTCCTTCGACCATCGGCTGCTGACATGCGGATGCACGCCGATCGTACAAAAGACCTCGTCATACCTTGCCGATATTTCCAGGCAGCGTTCTCCTTCCTCCAAAGAATCGGCTATGGCTATACATCTGCCCACTCCCGCCTCACGAGCACGACGCAGGACTGCGGGAAGATCTTTTTCGAACTGAGTGTCGCCCAGGTGGCAATGAGAATCGATCATAGAACAAACAAATAAAAATGAGGGAGAGAATTGTCATCCTGAGCCTGTCGAAGGATGGCAATGGGAATCGATCATACGAGCAGCATACCACTCACGTTGTCTGTGTCTTCTTTCCTTCGAAGATTCCTATGAGAAAAGCGGCAGTCACAGACCCGACCAGATTCGCCACAAGATCCCATCCCGTATTGATGTATCCGCCCACATTCGTATTGGGAATGGCCAGCGTCGCCACAAACTCCACCACCTCGTTCAGCGCTCCAAGCCCCATGCCTCCGATGGCACAAAGCACAAGGATTCCCGACGTCGGATACACATTCTTCAGAGCGCAGCGCAATGCCTGCCAACACAGCCACGTGGAAATACCGAACCCATAGGCATGCACAACGTGGTCATACTTCAGGAAACCCGGAATCAACCACCAGCTGTAAAACACATGATTTACACCGTTTACGGGCCAGCTTAGCGGTACGGGTACCAACCCACCGACCATATGGAGCAGACCCCAGATACTCAGCCCCCACACCACTCCCGAAGAAAGCTTCACACGCAGATGCACGGCAATGGCGGCGCATGCCAAAATAAGCACCACGGCGATGTAGTACACAAACTCCCAGTTGTGCAATTGCAGTGCGAAAACAGACGCAGCCAGAAGGTACGCCGCAGAGAAGAGTCCGACATTGCGAAGGGGGGCAAAACGAGAAGCATCGACAGTCATGTGTCACAGCATACCTCAGAGTGCGGCAAGTTGCGCCCTGAGCTTTTCTTTTATTTCATCGGGCACTTCATCAAACCGCATATCGTTCATGGCTCCGAAGAGTGCCCACAGCAGCACAATACTCGCATTGGGTTTGATTTCTTTCATCATCGCATACAGTCGTACGATGCCGATTTTTTCTATGTCCCCTTTCGTATGTATGCCGATACGTGCAAACCACTCTTCGCATGCTCTGCCGAGATTCGGCAGATCTTTTATGGGAGTATTTGCATCCGACATATCTGCATTATACGGAAATCAATTCTTCTTTCTGTTGCCTGCTCCATTTCTTTATTTCCGCTTCTCGTTTGCGTGCTTGCGAGAGTGTTGCAAATTCCTCATTGTAGATAATGTGTACGGGTCCTCTGCTCCGTGTGTACTTCGCCCCCGTACCGTCATTATGTTTTGCTTCACGATCTTGTATATCCATACATGTTCCCGCATACAGAGAATTGTCACTGCACCGAGCAAGGTAGAAGTAGTGGGGCATGATGTGAGTATAAACCAAACATCACTGAAAAAAGTCCACTAAAGATCGGGAGGGTACTTTTCGGGTTTGAGCTGTCCGTTGGTGAGAGCATAGCTTTCCCTCATGCGTTGGTGGGTCGGGTGGGATTTGAACCCACGGCCAATAGGTTAAAAGCCTACTGCTCTACCCCTGAGCTACCGACCCATAGCTTCGGCATTGTAGGGAAAGAACAAACAAGCGGAAAGAAAAAGCTGTGCTACCTTCCGTTCGTATTCTCACGAGAGAACAAAGACTATTCCCGGTGCTTTTCCACCAGACTCCGTAGTGCCTTATTTTTGGATAATCGCCTTTCAACCACCCCGATATATCCTTTGGCCTGCGTGGTACCGATTCCCATTTGTCGAGCCACATCTTTTACTTTCATCGGATCCCTTTCTCCAAACCCAGTCTTGAGAAGCCATGCCTGAATATATTTCTCCGGAATGCCGCCCATCGCGTGCAGAGCTTTGGTAAAAGCGTCGGAAATATCCTGCTGCTGCAATCGAGCATCTTCTGCAGGAGCACCGGTGTCTGCTATGAGAGAGCCTCGTGTGGTGTCTCCGCCTTCTCCGAGAATATCATCGAGGCGCTGGGGCTTCTTTCGTACCTTGCGCATCTGTTTCACTTCATCCTCGGTGAGCCCGCAAAAAGCCGCTACCTCGGCGACACTCGGCTTATGCACCCCCTGAGTTTGCAGTTGCTGCTCTGCTTTTCGCACTTTGTACAGCATACCCACGATGTGTTCGGGAAGACGGATGTCTCTTGTGCCATCCGTGAGTGCACGTAGAATAGCTTGTCGTATCCACCATGTCGCATATGTGGAAAATTTGCATCCGCGCGTGGGGTCAAACTTCTCGACAGCTCTTGCCAAACCCACTCCTCCTTCTTGTACAAGATCTTGGAATGAAAGCCCGAGTCCCCTGTAACGCTTGGCTATGGATACTACCAAGCGATAATTGTGATGAGAGAGCTGATCTTGCCTCTCTTTGTATGGTGCGTGAGCACCTTTCAGCACATGAAATCTCTCTTCTGCGGCACCAAGACTTTCCCCCAACAGTTCTGTATCCGCACCCTCCGGGCATTTGGTCTGCAACAATCGAACATGATCTTTGAATGTTTTATAGCACGCATACGCCACTGCGGGATCCGTATTCAAATCCACGGGCCCTTCGGGATACCTTGCGGCAAACGGAGATTGCGCAAGCAGAGCAATAAACCTGCTGCGAGCTTCTGCAAGCGCTGCAGTAACGGTCTTTTCATTCTCTATCGAGAGAGGTTTCGGCTTACAAAGAGTCTGAAGCATGTACTGTATATCGTCCATACGCCCTTCTTTACCGAGTCCTGTCAGTAACTGCTGCTTTTGTAATTCTCCGGTGCACACTTCATCTTCCTCGAGAGCAAGTTCATCGGGAGACGGTTCTGCCACATCTAATAGTTCTAACGCCATAGGAGGGCAGAAAATGCTAGTGGAGCTAAAGAGCAGTGAGAAGTAATAAGACGAGAATCTCTACTCGCGTCGCTCGCTCAGGGCAGGCACACTACACACATGCGTATAGCTCTCATTCACGAACTTCTCACGAGGCGCGGCGGCGCGGAGCGCGTCGCGCGAATCTTCGCCGACATGTTCCCCGACGCCCCCGTATACACACTGCTCTACGACGAAAAGAAACTCGGGCAGTGGTTTCCCAAGAAGCGCGTACGAGCGGCAAAACTGCCCGCTACCCGCTACCCGCTACCCGCTCGTCTGAAATACAACCACCACCTCTACCTTACGTCATTCCCTTCAATGGTCGAATCTTGGGACTTCTCGGAATTCGATGTGGTGCTCAGCAGTTCGTCGGCTTTCGCACACGGCATCATCACGAACGGAAACCCCAAGCACATCTGCTACGTGCACTCCCCTGCTCGCTATCTCTGGGACGCCACACACGAAGTACTGGAACGAGCGGGGCAAGGACCGTTCGGTCATATAAAGAAATGGCATCTCGGTCGTACACTCCACCCACTTCGTATGTGGGACAGCGAAGTCGCCGCAAGACCGGACTTACTGCTCGCAAATTCACAAGAAGTACGGCGACGAATAGAGCTCTACTGGAGACGAGAAAGCACCGTTCTCTACCCGCCCATAGAAGACTTCTGGCTGGAAGCGGACGTACGAAAGGAGAAGGAAAATTTTTACCTCATTGTTTCCACGCTCACACCGTACAAACGAATAGAGCGTGCCATAGAAGCATGTAACAATCTGAAAGCGCCGCTGAAAATAGTTGGTGAAGGAAAAGACTACGGACGACTGAAAAAAATGGCAGGTCCGACAGTTGAAATGCTGGGATACCAATCCAACGAATCCGTACGAGACTTGTACACTCGAGCAAAAGCAGTGCTCTTTCCCGGGAAAGATGATTTCGGACTCGTACCTGTGGAAGCCATGGCATGCGGTGCGCCCGTTATCGCCCTGAAAGAAGGAGGCGCACTGGAAACAGTGGAAGAAGGGGAGACCGGGTTTTTCTTTGCGGAACCGAGTGCCGAATCACTCGAACAAACATTGCACCAAACGCGCTCTATGAACATAGATCCCTTGGTATGCAGAGAGCACGCACAAACATTCCGCAGACAACACTTCGAACGCTCCGTACGCAGTGCGATAGAACGTGAGTGCAATGTGTAGCTACGCCTTTGCAACCATGGTTCCTCCCACCACAATGAGCGCAGAACCCAAAAGAAGTTGCGGCACTTTTACCTGCTTCCACTCGGAAAAAATCCAGAGAGCGATGAGTACCGTAAACAACGTATTCATATTAAACAGCGGCACCAGTTTTCCGAGCGGCGCATGATACTGCGAAAGCGCCAATGCCACGGAACCGGTTCCCACTCCCCAGCACACACCCATCACCAAACTCATTCCCCCCGAACGAACCGTGACGGAACCGACGGGAAGCATAACAGTAACTATCACTCCGATTATCAGAATACCCATACCGACAAACAGCAGATACGGCCCTACGCCTATGCCCGCCTGCGTACTCGTTTTGGCAAGAGTATTGGAAAAGGTATACGCAATGGCGGGAACAAGTCCGCCAATGAGGAGTCCGAGTGTTTGGCTGCTCATGATAAAAAGAGAGGAGATTGCACATTCTCAGGCGCCTGCATGTTGAGAGCTTCGTACGTACGTTGTGTTGCCACCCGTCCCTTGGACGTTCGTTGCAAGTACCCCTGCTGAATAAGGTACGGCTCGTACATATCTTCCAGCGTGTCTTCTTCTTCCGCTATCACGGTTGCCAGCGTGGAAAGACCCACGGGGCCGCCACCAAACTTCGAAACGATTGCCTGCAGTATTTCACGATCTGTCGAATCTAGCCCGCGTGCATCTATACCCAAAGACTCCAACGTACTGGCGGTACGAGAGGCCGAAATACATGATTCATTTTCTACCTGTGCAAAATCTCGTACCGCACGCACCAGCCTGTTTGCAATACGCGGCGTCGCACGGCAACACCCTGCGATGTGCTGCGCCACTCCCCGCTCCAGATTCATTTCCAGAATTCCCGCAGAACGTTCTACTATCTGCTCCATTTCTTCCGTGGAATAGAACGAAAGTTTAAACGTGTGCACAAAACGATCCCGAAGCGGCGCACTCATGGAACCTGCTTTGGTCGTGGCACCCACCAGAGTAAAAGGCTTTATATCCAATCGCATGGAACGCGCGGTCGGCCCCTTTCCTATGACAAGGTCCAATGCAAAATCTTCCATGGCGCTATAAAGCACCTCTTCTATGACCGGACGCATACGATGAATCTCATCTATAAAAAGCACATCTCCCTGCTCAATGTTCGTCAGCAACGATGCCAAGTCTCCCGGCTTCTCTATGGCAGGACCGCTTGTAATACGCAGCTGTGTACCCATCTCCTTGGCCATGATGTTTGCAAGTGTCGTTTTACCGAGTCCCGGAGGACCGTGCAGCAACGTGTGACCGAGCGGTTCGTTTCGTTTGCTCGCCGCTCCTATATGAATGAGCAAGTGCTCCTTGGTCTTCGCCTGCCCCACGTACTCAGAGAGTCTGGCGGGACGCAGCGTCTGCTCGAAGGCATCGGAATCCCGTGCCGTTTTGGTCGGCTTGAGTGTAGCCTGTGGTTCTTGGGAGCGACTGAGTGCCATACGAGTATCTTAGCAGAGCAAGTTGAGTTCTGAGGAATCAATTTATCGGGTAGACTACCCTACATGCGCATGAAGAATACCACCACTCTCACTGCCGGACTGCTTACGGTCTTGGTCGCACTCGTTGCCGTAGATGCTCTGAGTATCGAAAATAAGCGTCTGCTGATGCAAAGCAACCCTCCCGAAGAAGGACTTCCGATTCCCACGGAGCACGAACAGCAAAGCAGTACCGCACCAACCGAGCAGACAGGTACGCCCAAAATGCAGGGCCCGAATGTCATGAATGTTCTTGCCGCACTGGAATTTGAGACAGCGGAACCCAAAAAAGAGCGCAGTCTCACAGAACAGGTGATTCCTGCCGACATTGCCGAAATTCACACGAAAATACTCCTCAAGCAAGGTGACAGAGTGGGACTGATGTCTTGGACCGAATCTCCGCAGGTCAAAATCTACTTCTTGGCACTCAAAGAAGCACTGCACACCACATTCTCCCCTGAAATGCGCGATCTTGTGGATGAAGTGCAAACCAGAGAAGGCAGACCACCACGGAATCTGCTGACATTCCTAGATCCCGCCATAAACTCCGAGCGCGTTGTATTCATACGCGTACGGGAAAGACTCTACGAGTTCCATATCGCCCCCGGGCGAGATGACAGCATCTACGATCTCATCGAATCTCTTACACAATAGGAAAGATTCGCATGAAAATGCTTTAAATTCGTTGACCGACCCCCTCTTTTCTCTATAAAGTGTCGCGGCTATGGCAAAGAAAATTAAGAAGATCATCAAAGCGCAGGCACGTGGAGGACAGGCAAACCCTGCTCCGCCGCTCGGTCCCGTACTCGGACAAGCCGGTATAGATATCAGTTCTTTCTGCGCGCAATTTAACGACAAGACCAGTGACAGAATGGGTCAGGTGGTTCCGATAGAAATTACCGTCTACGAAGATCGCTCGTTCTCCTTCATTCTAAAGCAACCACCCGCAGCTTCTCTCATCATGGAAAAAGCGAAGCTGAAGAAAGGAAGCGGCGAACCCAACAAGAACAAAGTCGGCACCCTTACCAAGGCACAAGTGAAGGAAATTGCAGAAATTAAGATGCCGGACTTAAACGCAGGAAGTGTGGAAGCTGCTATGCAAATTATCACAGGAACTGCCAGAAGCATGGGTGTTACGGTTGAGTAAGGAAAAAAGCTCACAACAGTAAGAAGGAATGTTTCTGCTGTCGACGCAATGGCTTTCATGTGCGCGAAGCGGAAGAAATGCGTAAGATTATTTTCACCCTATCCCGTAACCCGAACGCATCATGACAGATGCCCCACTCGTTTCAGCCATGTTCAGTTTTGTGAGCGTATTCTACGGACTGCTTGTCCCGCTCATGACAGCACTCACGCTTGCTGTGGTTTTTATCGCAAGCATGCTTCACCCCGGAGCCAAGCCATACGGCGTTGGTTCCGCCGTGTTTCATTACGTCATGCAAGGTCTCGGCATATTGCTTATGACCACGGGTGCGCTGCCGACTATCACAAGCGTTCTCGCGGGAGTGGAACTTACCGGAGCCACGTACTTCACATTGCTGCTGGTGTTTGCAGCGGGTGGCGTGTTGTTCCTGTGGCACGACAACACTGTTCGTACGGTGGACTCGGCATCTCGCGCCGTGCCGGGAGCGATATTTCTCTACACCATTAAGATTATCGGATACCTGATTATCATCCTCTGGAGTCTCTCCGTGATTACGATAGTTGTCGGCGGTACTGCCGCGGAGGCAGGATGGTGGATAATGCCCCTCGTCATGATTGTGTACGGCAGCCTGCTGTCGCTATGCACACATTCGGGCTCCACAGATCCTCATTTGAGTGTCTTTAAGAGCATCTCCATGAATCAGCGCTCCGCTTCACCTTCTGCGAAGAAACCGGTGAAAAAGGCAGCAGTGAAGAAGAGAAAAAGATAAGGAAAGCGTTGCACATCGTGAAAATTTGCGTAGTCTACCGGCCGTGGGAGTCCTTTCGGACATTTGCACCACGTTCCCCCCTTTTGTATGTCAAAAGCATCTCCTCTCGCCCGCAAGCGCGGTAAGAACTACGCCGAGAAGTCGGCTCTTATTCAAAAGCCGATATATTCCATAGAAGAAGCCACCGAGCTCCTTACAAAAATCAGCACCGTAAAATTCGATGCCACCGCAGAGGTACACATCCGCATCAACGCGGATACCACGCAAGCAGATCAGCTCGTACGTACGACCGTTACCCTGCCACACGGCACGGGAAAGCACGTGCGTGTTGCCGCCTTCGTACCGGATGCGAAAGTGGACGAAGCAAAGAAGGCAGGTGCGGACGTTGTCGGTAACGAAGATCTTATAAAGAAAGTGGAAGAAGGAATCATTGAATTCGATATTGCCATCGCAGATCCTTCGATCATGAAAGACCTTGGAAAAATTGCAAAAACTCTGGGTCAGAAAGGACTCATGCCAAACCCGAAAGCAGGAACTGTGTCACCGAATATCAAAGGAACGATTGAAGCGGTAAAAAAAGGTCGCATAGAATGCAAAATGGACAAACAGGGAATTATTCACACCGTGTTCGGAAAATTGTCTTTCGGTCCGAAGAAACTGCAGGAAAACCTGGAGTCTCTTCTGTTTGCCATAAAGGAAGCACAGCCATCCGGCATTAAGGGTGAGTACATTCTCTCCGTGCACATCGCCCCAAGTATGGGACCGGGAATTCACGTGGAGCTCTAGCTCTACGCACAGAGAATTTCTCGCACATCCTCCACTCGCTCCACGCGCACAAGCTGTGCGCGTTTATGCGATGCGCCGTCTATGCCGCGCACATAACTTGCAAGGTGTCTGCGCATTTCCAACATGCCTCTCTTCTCTCCTTTCACCCTCACGGCAAGCTCGCAGTGATAAAGAATGAACGGAATTTTCTCCTCAAAGCTGATGGAATGCACGGTAGGCACTCCCGGCTCTTTGCCGTATACAAGCACATCGACAACATCCTTCATAAGCCAGGGATTTCCGAATGTTCCCCTGCCTATCATCACTCCGTCCAAGTTCCCTATTTTCTCCACGGCATCCTGAGCGGAGTTAATGTCTCCGTTTCCTATGACGGGAACAGAGACGTGCTGTTTCAGTTCGTATATGGGGTCCCAGTTTGCATCTCCGCCGAATTTCCCCTGATACGTACGACCGTGAATGGCAAGGGCATCCGCCCCCGCATCTATGAGACCCTGGCAAAACGGAATGAGCGAATCCATGCAATCCCATCCGAGACGTGTTTTCACACTGACGGGAATGGAAACCGCTTTCTTCGTAGCTTCCACAAGGCGCTTTGCAAGGTCGGCGTTTTTAATCAATGCTGATCCGTGGCAACTGGAAACAACTTTTGCAGCAGGGCAGCCCATATTGATATCGATGCCATCCGCTCCCATTTCTTCTATGACTTTGGCGGCACTGAGAAAGTGCTCTGGCTCCTTGCCGAATACCTGCACAACAAAAGGGTGTTCGATTTCGGCATCGAAATGAAGCATGCCCATGGTTTTCTTCGCTCCGTAATGAATGGCATCCGTGCTCAAAAATTCGGTATACACCACCGTTTCGGGAGCCAATTTTTTAATGAGCTGTCGGTACGACGCATCTGTCACTCCCGCCATAGGTGCGAGTGCGACGATGGGCCTTTGGGTGGTTTGCCAAGAAAACGGCATGAGGAAGAGGAAAACTAACACATAGAAGACCATACTTTTATAAGAAATGCGAGCCAAAAGACCATTTCATGTATCCAATAGAACCTGTTTTTAACGCACAATAGGCTTGCATGCACATTCGACCTCGTCACATCGCATCGGCAGCACTGCTCATGGCGCTCCTTCCTCATGCCGCACTCGCACAGCAATCCATTATTACGGCGGTGCCGGGTTGCTCGTTTGATACCGGTCAAATAAATGCGGGATGCGTACCCGCGTTTCTTGCGCACATCATTCGGTTTGTGTTCGGGCTCTCGGGAGCATTCGCAGTGATTATGATTGTGATAGCGGGGTACCAAATAGCCTTGGCAAAAGTCTTTAACCGAGACCGAAGCGAAGGGTTCACGCGACTGCGCGTCGCTGTCGTCGGATTTATTCTCTGTGCATGTTCCTGGTTTATAGTAGACTTCATCGTACAATCACTCGCATTCGGATAGAACTCATGAACCCAAAGAAGAAACATCCAAAGGCCTCTTTCACTTCTTTGCGCATCATCGGCAAGAAGGCACAGAGAATCATTGAAGGTGCGCGCAAGAATGACAATAGCAATACAAGTGCAAAAACACGTCTTCCGAAACGCGGAGACTGCGATGAAATCGTCGTACACGTATCCAGTAAAAGTATTGTAAAGGCTGCGTTTGTAATTCTTGCGGTGATCGCAGGTACATGGATTGTTATTCAGGTACGCGATAAGCTGATTATCCTGTTCCTAGCCATGTTCGTCGCGGCGGTCATAGACCCCGGCGTGGAAGCATTGCAAAAAATAGGCTTCCCGCGAGGCTTAGCGGTGTTAGTGCAGTACTTTGTTGCGCTCTTCTTGTTACTGTTTCTCATCGTATCTCTTATTCCTATCATCGCGATGCAGATTCAGGAAATTGCCCTTCTGCTCAGTATCAAAATCAATACGTTCCTCGCCAATCCCGAAATTTCTCTCCCGTTGATTTCAGATGCGCTGAATCAACATCTGACAATAATGGTACAAACCACTTTGCAGGATCTCTCCATCGATAAGTTTACGGACGCACTGCAGCAGCTCGGTCAAAATCTCTCTCGGGCGGCACAGCAATCCGTTACGTTTGCGGTGCAGCTGGCAGGGTCGGTAGCGAACTTCTTTGTTACGACGATAGTGGTGCTTGTTCTTGCCTTCTTCATGCAGTTGGAGAAAGAGAATGTCGTACGTTGGTTCTTAAGTTTCTTCCCTCACAAGTATCGCCTGTACGTCACCGGCAAGTCCGAGGCGGTACACAGCAAAATTGCTCAGTGGGCACGAGGGCAGCTCATTCTGTGTTTCAGCATTTTCCTTCTGTCCCTCATCGCATTGCTCATACTGCGTATGCCATACGCACTGACACTGGCGGTACTTGCGGGCTTCTGTGAATTCATTCCCGCAGTCGGACCGTTCATTGCCGCCATTCCTGCGGTCCTCATAGGACTGACACAAGGAGGATTCATATGGGGACTTATTCTTGTAGGCATGTACTACGTGATTCAGTGGTGCGAGAACAATCTGCTTGTTCCGCTTATTATGCGCAGAGCGGTCGGACTGTCCCCCATTGCCATTCTGTTTTCAATGCTGATTGGAATCAGCTTCCCGGATACCATTCATCCGATTCTCGGTGTCATGCTTGCCATACCAACAACAACAATCATCACAATTTTCCTGGAAGATTGGAGAGCGCACGAGATGGAAAAGTAAGAAAACCCCTGTGCGACATCTGAGCGTAACAAACACGGTTTTTCAGCATGTGCAAGAAGAATTCTTTGAACAAACTTAGTGTACAAATAGAATAGAACTTATCAGCTTTTTTGTATTCCTGTCACTCCACAGGAAAACGGAAATATGATAAACTATTCCGATCCCTCGACTGATCAGCACTCTGCGTGGTAGAGTGCCAATTACTTCCCCTTCTGTCCATGCATCCATTCGATAGATTCACGCCCAATGCAAAACTTGCTCTGCAGATTGCAGAACAGGAAGCGAAGAATATGAAGAGCAGCTACATAGGAACCGAGCACTTGCTTCTCGGTCTTCTCAGTATTCCAAAGTCCTTGGGATTCTCCATATTTACGGGTGCGGGAGTAACTCTCGAGAATGTTCGCATACTCCTGAAGGCGATGAAGTCACAGGATATTGAAGGAAAACATGTAAAGCACGGACTCTCCACGTATCTGCACAACGTCATCGAACAAAGCGTTATTACCGCTCATAAGTTCAGACATGCCAACGTGGGAACGGAGCATCTGCTTCATGCACTGGTGTCCTCCGGAAAGAATGCAGGCACGTCTCTGCTTGAACAAATGCAGGTGGACCCCGACGACCTGAAAACGCACGTGGAAGAAATGTTCGGACAGATCAATCAATTCAAGCAGCAAAGTAAAAATATGGAGCAATCGTTGGAATCTTTTTTTCAGGGATTGCAGGGCGCAATAGTGGGCATGCAGGGCGCCAATGCCATGGAACCAGACGACCTAAAACGAAGAAAAGCTGACGGTAAGAGCAAAACTCCCGTTTTGGATTACTTCACCGACGACCTGATAGAGAAAGCCAGGGAGGGAAAAGTGGATCCGGTCATAGGAAGAGACAAAGAAATAGAGCGTGTCATTCATATTTTAAACCGCAAAACGAAGAACAACCCCGTACTCATCGGAGAACCGGGAGTAGGAAAAACTGCGATAATCGAAGGTCTTGCCCAGCGCATTGCCGATGGCAACGTGCCGACAAGCCTGCGCAATAAGAGAGTGCTCATACTGAATATGGGTTCACTGGTTGCGGGCACAAAGTACCGCGGAGAATTCGAACAGAGATTTGATGACATCATCAAAGAGGCTATTCAGTGTGAGAACGAAATCATTCTCTTCATAGATGAGCTGCATACGGTTGTGGGAGCAGGATCTGCGGAAGGTTCTCTGGATGCGGCAAATATTCTCAAGCCCGCACTCAGTCGCGGTGCCATACAGGTAGTGGGTGCCACAACGATCGATGAGTTTAAAACGATTGAAAAAGATCGCGCACTGGAACGACGATTCCAATCTATTCTGGTGGAAGAACCAAGTATCCCCGATACCCTCGAAATTCTAAGAGGAATTTGCAAAGGATTCGAAGAATTCCACGGTCTCACCATTACCGACGAAGCACTCGAAACAGCGGTACAGCTTTCAAAGCGATACATTACAGATCGTTTCCTGCCCGATAAGGCAATAGATGTGCTGGATGAAACAGCCGCAGGGAAGAGCTTGCAAAACCCCGAGCAATCACCCGAGCTCAAGAAGATAGAAGATAAGCTCGAAAAGCTGGTGGAAAAGCAGCAAGACGCAGTAAAAGAGCAAAAGTACCACACGGCACTGAAGTTAAAGCAAGAGCAGCAGGATCTGCAGGAACAACTGGACGCGCTTCGTGCATCGCAAGACGGAGATCGTCGCACTCCTCTGCAGATAACGGAAGATGACATCGCACATACCATCGGACGTATGACGGGAATTCCTGTGACAAGACTGCTCAAAACCGAGAAAAAACGACTGCAGAACTTGGAAATGGTTATGCGAAAGAGAGTCGTGGGACAAGACGAAGCCATTAAGAAGGTTGCCAGGGCTATCCGACGCTCACGAGTGGGCATAGGAGACAGCAAGCGCCCTATCGGCTCGTTCCTCTTCCTCGGACCCACCGGTGTGGGAAAAACCGAACTGGTACGCACCATCGCAGAAGAAGTATTCAACCGCGAAGATGCGCTCATTAAAATCGATATGTCTGAGTTCATGGAACGTCACAACGTTTCACGTCTTATCGGAGCCACCGCGGGATACGTAGGGTACGAAGAAGGAGGTCAGCTTACCGAGATGGTTCGAAGAAAGCCGTACTCTGTAGTGCTCTTCGATGAAATAGAGAAAGCACACCCGGAATTCTTTAACATTCTCCTCCAGATTCTGGAAGACGGCGTGCTGACAGACGGGCACGGGAAACAAGTGGACTTCCGCAACACTGTTATTGTCATGACGAGTAATATCGGTGCGGAAAAACTGACGAAGCAGGCTGCAAAAATCGGATTCAGCGTGGAAGGCGATACCTCCAAAGAAGATCATGACTACGAAGAGAAGTGTGCGGAGGTTATCTCCGAACTGAAGTCCAATGTGCGCCCTGAGTTCCTCAACCGTATCGATCACGTTCTGGTGTTCAATGCCCTCCACCAAGAACACATTCGCAAGATTGTAAAACTGCATCTCGGTACGTTTGCCGACCGTTTGAAGAAAAAGGGATTCAAGCTGGATGTGGATCAGAATGTTATCAACCTCTTGGCACAGGAAGGGTTCGACCCCGAATACGGTGCAAGACCTGTACGCAGGGTGATTCAAGAGCGTGTGGAGGACGAAATTGCCGAACATATTCTCAAAGATATTTTCACCGACGGAGATACCATTCATGTGGTGAAAAAAGGGAAGGACGGACTGGACTTCTTGCGTGGCAAAGCCGAAAAACAATCAAGCAGCGCCCCGAAGAAGCAGTCCGTATCTGTCTCGTAGAAGCGGAAAAAGCGCAGCAGACAAAGCCCCCTTGGTAAAAGAGGGCTTTTTGTGGTAGAATAAAAGGATTCTATGGCTCTCGACCCTGTCAAAATTCCGCAGAACGTCTACGTGGAAGACCGCATTATCGGTCCCGTTACCCTGCGACAGATCTTCCTTACCCTCGGAGGAGGAGGAGTAAGTTACGCCATATACGGCGCGGTAAAGAAAACGGGGAACCTTACGCTTGTTACTGCCATCGCATCCTGGGCTCCGCTCGTGATTATGGTTGCCTTCGCATTTTTGAAAATCAACGGAATATCTCTGTTTCGATTCATGCTGCTTATGGCAGAGAAATCACAGAAACCTGCGATTCGATACTGGCAGCCTCGTGAGGGTATTTCCATGAGCCCGAGCAGCTTTGTGCCGCGGCAAATTAAAAAGCATGTGAAAGGAGACTTGGCAAACGAAGAGTACGGAGAAATAAGCGCGCTGAGCTCTGTACTGGATTCCGGTCCGATCGTGGATAAGAAATCCGACTCTGCAGTCGCAATAAGTTCGACCATAACACCCACACCTTCCAATGCCTAAGAAAGAAAAAGAATCATTAAGCGGCGAACAACCGGATACCGTACGCAAGCGTAAAGGAAACACAAAGGCATCCTCGCAGCGGTTTCTTCCTATCGCAGAAATTCGAAACGATACCGTCATTTTAAAAAGTGGAGGACTTCGCGCAGTGCTGGATGTGGAAGCACTGAACTTTAACCTAAAGAGTGAGACCGAACAATCGGGTATTATTGCAGGATACCAATCATTCATAAACACGCTCAGCTTTCCACTGCAGATAGTCGTTCGTTCACGCAAGGTAAACATAGACCCCTACATAGGAGAAATTCGAAACATCGCACGAAAGCAGGAGAACGATCTTCTCCGAGATCAGACCATCGCATACGCAAACTTCATTGAAAAAATCGTGGATGTCGCAGACATTATGACGAAGAAGTTTTATGTCATTGTTCCGCTGGACGACTCGCAGGAAAAGAAATCTTCACTTTCCAACTTCTTTAAGTGGCTGGGAATGGATGACAGCGAAGCAAAGGCAATTCAGCGCTACCGTTACTTCGTACAGAAGCACAGTAAACTCAAAGACCGCATTAACCTGGTGGAATCGGGCCTGAACAACATCGGCCTCATTACAAAGAGACTCTCGACCAGCGAACTCATAGAGCTGTACTACCAAAGCTACAACCCTCACACCAGCCAGGAACAGAAGATACAAGGTGGTGGCATAAACACCGCGCCTCTCGTGTGGTAAGAAGGAGAGAATTCTTGACAGAATAACACGCTCCTGAGAAAGTATGCGCAGAGAAATGGTAATTGCTCGTGCAAGGGTTACCGATTCTCCCCTCTTTTTCCTTCCGCTTGCACCACTCTTTTTATATGGCAAGTACAGCATCCAAAAAGACATCCTCAATAATGGAAACCCTCCTGAAGGACGGCCCGCCGATTGTGCGTGTGCGTCCCGGAGAACTTATAGAAGGTACGGTGGTATTCCGCGGCAAGAATAAGCTGCTGCTAGATATCGGCGGTACCGCTACGGGAATTATTTCCGGTCGTGAACTGCGAGATTCATTCCACACATTCCGTGAACTGGGATTGGGAGACAAAGTTTCCGCCATGGTTCTGGAAGAAGAAAATGAAGAAGGGATGTACGTGCTCAGCTTGCGTATGGCAAGTCAGCAGAAAGCATGGGAGCGTTTTCATACGATGATCGAGCAAGATAAAACAATGAGCTTCATAGCGCAGGAAGCAAACCGAGGAGGACTGCTTGCCAACATTGACGGTATTCGCACCTTCCTTCCGGTAAGCCAACTTGCACCGATGCACTACCCACGCGTGAACAACGCAGATGCGGGTGAAATTATTCATCGTCTGCAAAAATATGTCGGCTACAACTTCACCGTAAAAATTATCACCATGGACGAAGAAGCCGGCAAGATAGTGGTTTCGGAGCGTGAAGCTATGGCTGAAGAACGTTCCAAATCATTGGAATCTTTGACAATCGGTGAAGCAAAAGAAGGTCTTGTTACCGGTGTGGTGAAGTTTGGTCTCTTCGTGGCATTCGAAGGACTGGAAGGACTGGTACATATCTCAGAAATCGCATGGGGACACGTAAAGAACCCGTCTGAGTACGCCGAAGTAGGAGACAAGGTACAAGTGAAAATAATAGGTATAGACAGCGACAAACTCAGCCTGAGTATTAAGCAGCTCACCAGAGATCCGTGGGAAGAGATTGCAGAGCGCTACCCTGTTGGTAAGAAGGTACAAGGTTCTGTGGTGCGGTTTGCCGACTACGGAGCGTTCCTCAAGCTTGAAAAGGACATAAACGGACTCGTGCACCTTACGGAACTGGCTCACCACAAGGTAACTGACCCTTCCGAAGTCCTGAAAATAGGCCAGAAGGTAGACGCACAGGTTATTAATATCGATATCGACGAACGACGCATCGGTCTCTCGGTAAAAGCTCTCAAGCCCATAGATAAGGAAACCATGGAACGCATTAAGAAGGAGAAAGAGGAAGAGGCAGCACAAAAAGCGCTGGAAGAAAGCAGTGTGGCAGAGAAGCCTACAAAGAAAGCAAAAGCGGAAGCACCTGCCAAAGACAGTGAACCACAAACGCTCTTTGCCGCAGACGAGACTCCCGCAAAAGACGCCGCCTTCGTCGCTTCGAAATCCGGAAAGAAGTACTACCCCGTAGACTCCGTACAAGGAAAGAAGGTGAAAGAAGAAAATCGTGTGTACTTCAAAGATGAAAAGGAAGCGGAAAAAGCAGGATTCTCCGCGTAAGTATTACATCGCTTCTATCGGTGTCACTCCCGCATAAAGAGTGGCACCGTTTTAGTGTGCAGAGAGTATCTGCTGACTGAAGAAATGAAGATGCAGAAAGAACACCTCCTGTCCCCCGCCCTTCCCGACATGAAAAGTAAGTTTGTACCCGTTTATATCATGCATATCCGCAAAGTGTTTCGCCTTCAAAATAAGCATGGCAGGCACATGTTGTGTACTTTCCGAGAGATCTGCAATGGAAGGCACGAAGTCTTCGGGCTTCTTTGGTATGAGGAGCAGGTGTGTGGGGGCCTTGGGGTGTATATCTTTAAATATGAGCACTTCCTCGTCCTCATACACCGTATCGGCCGGTATCTCACCGGCTAGAATCTTATGAAACACTGTCTGTTCTTCCATGAAAACGAAGAGGGAAATGGGCAGTCCAACCAAGCATACCACGATGCCAAATGTGAGCTTAGATTGACTTTTTGGCCAAAAAAAGAGAAAATATACGTGTGGCAGACATGTCGCCAGAAACGGGTAGAACTATGGAGGCATCAGTGGAAAAAACACCAACACTGATAGTTTCACAACCAAAGAAGCTCGAGGGTCTCCTCGAAACTCTTGTTCTTATAGACAAGGTAAGTGAAACAATGGGAGAAGACCGCTCCGGAGATATGGGTGGTGGGGGCACGGGAGGAACTGCACAAGGAGATGATGATCAGATACAGATTTCTCTGCGAGAAAAAGCGATCGCAAACTTGCCCGATGCGCAGGTAATGCAAAAGCAGCTGAAGGCACATATAGAGAAGGAAGTTTCAAAGCTGCAAAAAGAGGTGAAGCACGCCGCACGCAGGGCATCGAAACCCGGTTCCGCGTACAAGATGAACATTCTGTACGCACGTATGCGAAGACTCAATGCGCTCCTAGCGGAATTACTGGAAGCTTCGCACGAAGTTCTCAAGCGTCTCTACGTGAAAATATTTGTCGATAAACAGACGGTTATCTGAGCGAGCGAACCTGCTCCATGCGTGTGACCACCTCGGTAAGAAAATCTCCCAAGAGCGGTACCCACTGCACTTGGTCTACGAGTAAAATCGCAAAAGGAATGACAAGTGCAAACGCCACCACCATTCCGAGACCGTACACGATGCCATGCATGAACTGTGCAAACATTCGTTTGCCGGGCTGAAACAAAACGGGATACGTTTGAGGAAGAGATGATATTGTCTTTTCCAATCTGTCTATGGAATTACGCAGCTGCTCTTCGTTTGAAAGTTTTTTTGCTGACATGATTATTTCTTCTTGGAAGAAGATTTCTTTTCTTTCTTCTTCTCTTTCTTCGATCCGTCGGCATGTTTCTCTTCAAACAGATCGATGGCGTACTCCATCACATGCTCCACAAGTGAAATCGGCTTTAAAAAAGCCTCCTCCAACTGCGACGTAATCTCCTCCACCCTGCGCAATACTTTGCGAAGATCCACGGCAATAAACAGTGCATGGTACAACACGATTATAATCATGATGGCCACGGCTATCTCTAATCCGATGAGAATATCATTTGCAGTAAGAACCATAGGGCGAAAGAAAGAGTACAATGAGACTACAACGCCACTCTTCCATGCGCAACGTCTTGCACCATATCCGGCTTGCCCCCTGCAAGGGCATTGTTGTGCTTATAGAGCTGTACCAAGCCACCCTCTCTCCGGATCATGGACCGCTTCGCAGCCTGTACATATACGGATACTGCCGACATGAGCCCACATGCAGCGAGTACGGAAAGGAGGTAATGCTCTCCAAAGGAGTACTGCGGGGCATTCCCCTGCTCTGCTTTCGACTGCTTTCCTGCCATCCATGGAAGAAGCCGAGTGAGAAACGAATTCTCTCAGTTTTGAGCAGATAAGTTCTTCACTCGCAGTGTAATAATGAGTATGCTGCCCCAAGATCTTTTGAAGGTTGCGGGTATAGTACAATGGCTAGTACGTCAGCCTTCCAAGCTGAACATACGGGTTCGATTCCCGTTACCCGCTCCACGAAGTACTGCTCCGCTTCGCTCCGCAGACTTCGTGGCGCTGCCACAAGATTTCGAAAATTTACATAGAGCTGTACTGAGTGCCGTGTAGTCTGCCATAGGCAGTACTACCGCGGCTATTTCATTAACAAATCCGCTTCGCTCCGTGACTACGTGGCGCTGCCACAATGCTCAGTGTGGCTTTTTCGACGTGTACGGAGTGCCGTGTAGTGATTGAGTTGCGAAGCAACGAAATCTACTACTGCGGCTTTTAACTTGTAAGCGCATCTACTACTGGAGCCTGCCCCATAGTGTTGCGAAGCAACTACTATTGGGGCATTCCACTCCACTATGTTCCATGTCTACGTCCTTCATAGTGAGAAAGATGACGGCTTGTATGTCGGTTACACAACAAATAGTAAAAATCGCCTGAAAGAACACAATAAAGTCAGCGTCATTTCCACAAAAGCAAGACGACCTCTCAAGCTGATCTTTCTTGAATCCTACATCAACGAAGGTGATGCGGTACGTAGAGAAAAATATCTGAAAACAACGGTGGGAAGAAAAATGTTGAAAGTGATGCTAAAGGAGACATTGCGTGAGGCAGCGTAATCTATGGCTTAACTAAGCCATTTTATTTTGTACCGGTAAGCGGAAATACAACTCACTCTTCTTCATTCAACAAATCGCATCGAACTTCGAATACGAGCAAACCACGCATCGGATGTACTGAGCGGAGTGATGCCCGGCATATCCATGTAGACGACATTGGTGTCTATAAATTCCCGTTCCACAATCAATGTGCGGCCCTCCGCCAGCGGCACAAAGCAGAAGGTGATATTTTCACCCTCCACGCCCAAAGTGGAACACTGCCCGGGCTTGCCTCCGAAATAGAGGGTTTGCTGATCATCGGGAAGAAGCATCTTCTCTTTTGCGGTCGCAACGGATTCATCCGTCACGAACAGGCGGATGGACCAGTCTATAAAAACGGGGTCACAATGCTCCCACATACCAGATTCCGTGCAACGGATGTCCGAAAGCGAATGGAAAAATCTGTATCCTTTTAAAGGCGGTGTACTTTGCCACAGAGTGGTTATCGCCGGCGCGAAAACATACGGCGGATCGGGAGGATTCACCCACAAACCAAGGCTGAACTCGAGCGAGAACGGATAGGTGTACCCCATACCCAGTGGTTCCCCATCCGTTTCCGGCGTAGGCATAACATAAGACGGTCTGCCGCTTACAAGCCGGTAGATCATTTCGGCCATCTCTCCCCGCGTAATGAGATGATCGAATGCGCTGACAGTGGGTGCAACGGCTTTTTCCCGTGTAAGAGCGAGGACATAGGGCTTATACCAAAGTTCCAGACCGTCGACGGCCGTGGAATCACTTTCTTTGGTCGCTACCCCAAATGACTTTACTAAAACTTTAGAGCCGTTTGCGTAGTTGATATTGCGCGACGGCTTAAATGTCCCATCCGGGAATCCACTGATAATACCTTTCTGTTTTGCCGCACAGATGTAGGGGGCATACCACTCACTTTTTTGGACATCAGGAAACGGATCATTTTCGCAGGGTAACGGAACTATGCCACTCCCCAGGAGCACAAGCTTCGTAAACTCCGCCCGATTAATCGGTCGCTCAGGATGGAACAGACGCCTTTCTTCTTCCTGCAATACCTCCTGAAGCTCACCCTCAGCTATTCCTTCGTCGTACATCCACTGAATCGCAGGATAATACAGGTCGCAGCCATGAACGTCATAATGCAGTAAGTCCCAACCGATTGCATTGCATCCGGTCGTTGCGAGAGCAGAGGGACTCAGTACAAAAACACCGGATGCGACTGTTGTTGCCAAAAGACCCTTAAGAATGTGTGATCTGACCATTTGCCACATAATAGCAATCATGGTTACAAACTTCTAGCTCTCCCCATCATGATTGTCATAACCTTCAGCACACGTAGTACAGTGCATGACTTTGTGGTACTGCACCCGCTCCAGAAAAATACATATCTTTGCTACACTACATTTGTGAATACAATTGCTATTGCCCTTGTTCTTCTTTCGGCATTCATTCATGCTTTTCGGGATTTTTTCAGAAAGAAATCAATGGATAAGCCGGTCTTTATGTGGCAATTCTCTGCCGTATCCGGCAACAACCATCTTCGATGGTTGGACAAAGACTTCGGATCTTCTCAGAATTTCCTCCGGATTTAAATACCAGGAGACAAATTGTAAAGTCTACGAGCTACCAGCGCTAATTCACTTAAGAAGTATTGCAAAAGAGTCGAGTAAAACATAGATGACAATTGTGAAATCATAATCATGTACTCTCTTTATTTTTCCCACTAGAATGCATGTATGGTCGGAGAACTTACATCGCCGGAAATAGAAAGTATTCTGGGCTCCCAAGCCATAGGTCACCTCGCCTGCACAACGTTAGACGGCAAGCCGTATCTTATTCCTGTGACGTACTACTACGAAGACGGTGCCATTTACAGCTACACGAACGAAGGAATGAAAATAGACATTATGCGAGAGAATCCGAAAGTGTGTTTCCAGGTCGAAGATATTGCAAATCAGCACTCATGGCGCAGTGTGATTACATGGGGGAAATTTGAAGAACTGCCACGGGAGAAACATGAAGAAGTCATGCTACGTCTTCAAGAAACCGCTGAAGTAGCGTTGGAAAAGGGAGTACGAGCATATCTCCCCTTCGCCAGTGCGGCACGTCTGGAACATGCGCTGCGAGAAAAAGAGCTCCCCATTGCCTACAGAGTGATTATTACGGAACAAACCGGACGATTTGAACACAACAGACCGGAGGAATAAACTGTAAGATTTATACCTCTACAAAACGAAACTCTCTCACTATTTTTTTGAAGCGATCTCTGGTCTCCCTGTCTGCTTTGGAGCTGCTCAAAATAATATCATACTCTCTTCCGCGATACAGAGCAGAGACCATCTCTCTGTCATCTGTTGATCTGTACCAAAGGCCCGTGGTATTACCCACCCGTACTTGCTTTGCAAAAGTATTTTTGTGAATACGCGGTGTGACAACACTTTCTATGGATACGTTTCGTGGTGTGGACTGCACGGCTATTACTACCTCGGGGGCGTCCTTCCGTGCAACCGGTGAAAATCCGCAGCTTTGCAATGCCGTTTTATACACATGTGAACGACCTATCCATTCCCTTGGAACTGACACCTTATATCCGTAATCTTTACTGAAATGTACGATGCTGTCGTTATCTGTTCCCGAAAGATACGCCAAGCACTCCTGGAGAGGGAAAGGAGTATTGCCACTGTGAAGATCGTAGGGAATCCAAAAAACTAACAGAAACAAAGCAGTGGCAACAACAACAGTGTGTGGCTTTCGCCAAGAAACCGAGAGAGGAGGATTCGCATGTGTCATTCGGGAGATACAGTAACGCAGGATTTCCCAAGCGCAACTTGCAGATACACAAGTCTTACAACCGCTACTATTTACAGAAGCCTACTGCCGAATACCGCAACCCAAAATGTCCCCACATTGGCAACGCCCATATCTCTGTAGAGAGGAGAGAGCATATTTGTGCGGTGCAAAGGAGAAGCAATCCACAAATCAAAAACCAGTTGGCTGGACCCGTTCGTACTACCCAAATTTTCCGACAGGTTATAAAAGGGTGCATCGGCAAGGTAGCCGGTTGCGAATACCCGCTGCTCCAGCACCAGTCCGTCAGAGGAAACGTGATTAAAATTTCCCGTTTCATACATATCTTTTGCCAAATACAAAGCAGCAGCCTCCAGCTGAGAGCTGTAACGCAGGGGGCTGAGTCCCATGTCCGCGCGGACAGAATTAATAAGATCATACATTCCCTGCACGGCTTCATTCGGTTCTGCGGCTGCCTCATGAAATGCCTCCGCGGAGTAAATGGCAGGTGCATCTGTAACACCCTCACGAAGCCGATAAATCATTTCTGCCAGTTCTGCCCTTGTCAGAAAGGAGTTCGGTGAGAGGACACTCTTCGGCATGGCACCCGCATGCACCAGAGTTTCCGTATAGGGTACGTACCACTGCTTCCCCGCACCTTCGGCAAGTTCCATGCCGAAAGCAAGGACCAGAACCTTAGATGCTTCTGCCACATTAATCGTACGTGACGGCTTGAACGTGTGGTCGTCATATCCGGTCAAAAGATCATAGACCAATGCCACACAAACATACTTCTCAAACCAGGAGCCTTGCGGAACATCCGGAAAAAACGGTGCGGATTCCGGAGCGGACTTCCGCATCTCAAGCATGCACACATCTCCCGACGTCCGGGGATACGCAGCTTCCACAACCACTCTGGAAAACTCGGCTCGGTTTACGGGACTCTGTGGTCGGAAAGAACCGTCTTCGTATCCCTGCATAAAACCGTGGGCAACCATATAGGCAACAGCCTTTTTGTAAGGGTGTGTTTCGTCTACATCATCAAAAATGGTCGCCCGTAACTGCAGAGGATTTTGAGTTGATTGAAACAGCCATGCGCTCAGTACAAGCAGTGCAGAAACGGCCGCCACTGTATTTCTATGCACGGTCACGCAGAAACTGTAACGCAAGATAACAAAAAATTCCTTCTCTTATGCTGTAAAGGGTTCAAAACGCAAGGCAGCTGAATTCATACAATATCGCTGACCGGTAGGCGCGGGACCGTCTGTAAATACGTGTCCCAGATGCCCTTTGCATCCGGAGCAATGCACTTCCGTGCGAGTGGTAAAGAACTTGCGATCTTCCGTAGTCTCTACGGACGCAGCATGAACAGGAGCAAAAAAACTTGGCCACCCTGTGCCGGAATCATACTTGGTATCGGACAGAAAAAGCTTCTGCCCGCAGCCTTCGCAGCGATACACTCCTTTCTGTTTCGTACTGTGATATGCGTTCTCAAAAGGTCTTTCCGTACCCTCTTCACGAAGTACATGGAAACTCTCAGGTGAAAGTGCTTCTCTCCACTCATCATTCTCTCTCTCAATAGTAAGAGAAGATGCATCGTACTGCTCCGGCCAATGTGAGGGTGGAATAAAGTTTGGCATCAAATGTACATTATCATCTGAAGTATAGCCGGGCTTCTTGACCCTCCGCAAGAATACCGATAATGTACCCGTACCCCCTACCCCTAATATGAATGCTCCCCGACCATAAAAAGAAGGCTATGGCAGCAATAAAGAGGTTAAACGGACTGAGTAAAAAGTTGGAATCCATGATAGAAGAAGATACGTACTGTCCCGATATCTTAGAACAACTTCTCGCTATGCAGGGACACACGAAACATATCCAAGGATTGGTACTGGAGAGCCACTTGCACACGTGTGCGCCAAAAAAGTTAGGGTCCAAAAACGAAAAGGCATTTATTGAAGAGCTTCTCAAAGTCATTGGACTTTCAAAACGATAATTTTTATCTCCTCCCTCCTCCATACATGATGAACGACATTACCACCAACGGCTTCGCAGAACCGGGTGCAGCAATGTTCTGGCTTCACCTCCATTGGTTTTTTGGCGCTTTTGCCATCGTCGGCTTCATACTGCTCACCGTATGGGCCGTAAAAAAACTCTCAGATGAAAAATTGAAGTCCTTTACCATATGGCTTTTGGTTATCGGCATTGTCGGTACGCTGCTTACTGCTCCGCTTGCATTCAGTGGCTTTCAGCAAATGGCATACAGCTGGAATGGGAGCTATGGCAATCACATGATGATAAACGGAGTCAAGATGCAAAATATGATGGAAATGATGATGGAGCATGATGAAGGAAATGGCGACGAAGAACACAGGGAGATGGAGGGAATGATGCAAGAAATGATGAGCCCCCGGCACGACACCGGTGGAAACAGAGGAGACATGATGAATGAAGCAGGCAACAGACCCGGCATGATGATGCAATAATTTCACCCCTCTTTACCATGGAACCAACTACAGCCTACAGCTTCGAAGTAACAATTCCTCTGCCTCTGGTACAAGCAAAGGAAAAAGTGGTATCGGCCCTCCGAGACGGAAAGTTCGGCATCATCTCCGAAATAGACATATCGGCAAAGCTAAAAGAAAAGCTGGGTGTTGAGCATCCGCCTCATGTCATACTGGGTGCATGCAACCCGCAGATCGCCTATAACGCTCTGCAGGAAAACCCGGACGTAGCTCTGGCTCTCCCCTGCAATGTGGTCTTACGAGAAGAGAACGGACAGACGCACGTATCTGCGTTGCTGCCCTCCGTTGCATTGCAACCTTTCGAAGGTCTGAAGGTTCAAGAATCTTCTTGCACGGCTGAAGAAGCACTTTCACGAGTATTTGATTCACTTTTATAAGATGCACTCCCACCCATACGACATGAAAAAGATTCTACTTTCCCTATCGGTGCTAACGCTTTCTGCATGCGCACAATCGGGAACTCCGTCGGATGCCGGTACGGGCGAAATTCGCATGGCGGAAATGATGGGCATTTCCGTGGAAGAGCTGCGCAGTCAAACACCTGAAGAACACATGCAAATGATGCTGAAGAAAAACGGAACGATGAACCAAGAACATGGAATGATGATGGATGAAGAAGATGGAATGATGATGGGCGGAGATGAAAGCGGCTTCCTTCCGGGAGAACAGGTGCGATTGGAATCTCTTCCGAAACGAAAGACGACCGAACATATTACTATGAGTGACGGTGACACCATGGAGCTGAACCCGACACTCATACGAAGCACCGTAAACGGAAGAGAAGTGGCTATGTACGGATACAACGGTCAAATTCCCGGTCCGACCATAAAAGTTCCGCAAGGTGCGACCATCACACTCATAACGACGAATAAAATAGATATGAACACCACGGTACATTCCCATGGAATACGTCTGGAGAACGCCAATGACGGAGTGCCGGGAGTCACACAGGAAACCATTCTTCCCAACGGAACATTCCGATATGAAATCAGGTTCCCGGATGAAGGAGTCTACTGGTACCACCCACATGTGCGAGAAGACATTCAGCAAGATATGGGACTGTATGGAAATTACATCGTCACTCCGGCAAACGAGGATGCTTATGCTCCTGTGAACAAAGAAGAAGTGTTGGTGCTCGACGATATTCTTCTGAATTCAGAAGGTGCCCCCGTTGCGTATGGAAAGGAAAATGCGAACTTCCCCCTCATGGGAAGATTCGGAAACTTTATGCTGATAAACGGACAATCGGCAAAGAACTACTCCCTGCAGGTTCAACAAGGCTCTGTGGTACGCTTTTACATCACCAACGTCGCCAGTACCCGCACCTTCCGCATGAACTTCGGGGGGGCACAAATGAAGCTTGTAGGCTCCGATGTCGGCAGATACGAGAAAGAGCAGTGGGTAAAAGACATTACCATTGCCCCTTCCGAGCGTTATATCGTGGACGTACTGTTCGATAATCCGGGTACGTATTCGCTTTCGCATATCAGCCCTCTGGCCACCTATAACCTTGGCACCGTCTCTGTGGATGAAACACCTGCCGCATTCATGTACATGGAAGAATTTGGCGTCCTTCGGTCACACAGCGATGTCATAGCGGATATGGACGAGTACCGACCGTTCTTCGACAAAGCCGTGGATAAGACGCTGAGGCTGGACATTGAAATGGGTGGCATGAATCATAGCATGATGATGGAGCACACGAATGATGGCATAGAGTGGGAAGATTCCATGCCTCAAATGAACGCCATGATGACAGGAGATCAAGTGAAGTGGAAACTGGTAGATGAACAATCAGGCAAAGAAAATATGGATTTCTTGTGGAAATTTAAAACCGGAGACATAGCAAAAGTGAGAATAATCAACGATAAAAACTCTCCGCACCCCATGCAACACCCCATTCATTTCCACGGACAGCGATTCCTCGTGCTCTCCATGGACGGAGTACCGAACAACAATCTCGTGTGGAAAGACACGGTACTGGTTCCCACGGGGTCTACCGCAGATCTCCTGTTCGATATGAGCAATCCCGGTAACTGGATGTTCCATTGCCATATCGCAGAACACCTCACAAACGGTATGATGGGCATGTTCCAAGTATCCGACTGATACATATGCAACACCACGATCACGACCACACAAGTCACACGGCACATTCCGGTAGCACAGTCGCAAGCAGCTGCTGCGCACCAAAGAAAAAGCACGACCTTATACTCATAGGAACACTGGTCGTGATTGCGACATCTGTCATTATCCACCTTTTATTCCCCAGAGCAGCGGCAATCAATCCCCTCCTCGGAGTGTTCGATCTCAGCGTGTACGAACTGCTGCTAAAAATGTCATGGGGTATTATTCTTGGTGTCGTCGCGGTGGGAATTATGGATATGATCCCTCGTGAGTTCATTATGTCCATCCTTGGCAAAGGAGGAACATTTACCGGAATCTTACGGGCCACTGCAGCGGGAGTGCTGCTGGACCTCTGTTCGCACGGTATTCTTCTGGTGGGTACGAAGCTCTACGAGCGCGGAGCGAGCTTGGGGCAAGTGATGGCTTTCCTTATAGCCAGTCCGTGGAATTCTTTCTCTCTCACTCTCATTCTCTGGGCTCTCATAGGATTTAAATGGATGATCACCTTTCTGCTCACCTCTTTTCTCATCGCCATTATCTCAGGATTTATTTTTGACCGACTTGTTGAGAAAGGAGTGCTTCCTGAAAATCCGAACAAAACGGATTTGAACGGCTTTGAGTTCTGGAAAGAATTCCGCAGCCAACTCAAACAAGTAAAAATTACACCTTCCCTGCCGTTTACCATAATTGCAAACGGCCTGAGAGGCTCAACGATGATTCTCAGATGGATATTTTTCGGAATAATCCTTGCTGCGACAATACGAACATTTGTAAATCCGGAAACATTCGCAGTTCTTTTCGGTCCGACGATGAAGGGCCTCGGCCTCACATTGATATTCGCCACCATACTGGAAGTATGTTCCGAAGGTTCCATTCCCGTTGCGGCAGACTTGCTCACACGCGCGCGCTCAGTGGGAAACTCCTTCGCATTCCTGATGGCCGGTGTTTCCACCGACTACACCGAAATACTCGCCCTGAAAGAAACAACAAAATCGTGGAAGATTGCATTTTTCCTTCCGCTGATCACTCTTCCCCAGGTGGTACTCATAGCCGCACTGCTAAACAGCCTGAGCTAGGAAGCCGAAAGAGCACTCAGTTTTCTCTTGTTGGCAAGATGGCAACAGGCATGGGACCAATCTGCCTGCAATGTTTTTTCTCTGGCAAATCGTACCTCCACTATGTCTCCGTCTTGCAAACGAGAACTCAGCTGCATTTTACGGCCATTGATTCGTATTTCTTTTAACTTATCGCAACGTGATGGATGTACCGTACAAACAAAATCCATGGCAGATACGGGCTGTTTGAAGTGATACAGATTATCGTCACCGTCAAAAATTGCGACGTGGTCTTCTCGGAAATACTTTCGCATGGCTTCCTGAAATTGTTGAGGAGAACGTGCCTCTTCACGAAGGCTCTGAAGATTTCTGAAGAGATTCACACGAGCCGAACGTGCATGCAGTGCATACATCAGTGTCTTGTACTCGGCATGCGACGCATGGCCATGCTCACAGATTCGGTGCATTTCCTCTGCGCGAATTTGAATTTCCATTGGCTGCTCCGTCACACCGGGAAGCGGGTACACAACCGTATGAATGGACTGGTATCCATTCTCCTTTGGAGCTCCTATGTAGTCTTTCAATTTGCCCGGAATGGGATGCATGCACGCATGCACTACGGCAAGAGTCTTGTAGCAATCCATAACCTCCGGAACCACAATGCGCACCGCAAGACGGTCTGTGAGATCTTGAAACCTTCTCTTTTTTATCACCATTTTTCTGTAGGTGGAATACAGGCCTTTCACACGAACATCCATATGACATGAGATTCCTTCGTTTTGAAGATTTTTCATTAAGAATTCTTGCGTGTGTGTGAGGCATGTTTTATCCAATTCCTCCATTTGCGAAAATTTCTCACGGAGATTCGCACAAGCTTTTGGCTGCACAATAGGGAAACAAGCATCTTCCATTTCGTAACGCCACGCATGCATACCAAGACGCCCCGCTATGGCCGTGTACATATGCAGCGTTTCTTTGGCAATCTGCTTACGGAGAGTGGGCAGAAAGAGCTGCAAATGACGTACGTCGTTCAGACGATGCGCCATACGCAAAGGAAGCAGGCGCGTATCTTCCATGAATGCGTTAATTACCGTATCCAGATCTTTGGTGCTTTCATCTATATGCAGTCGGCGCAGTCCGTGCATTTGCACTATAAGCTCTCTCTCATCTTTGGATAAGGGCGACTTACTTAAGAGCGCAGGACCGTTTTTGTGCAGAAGAACATCGTGCAGAACGGCCACTTTTAACAGCGAAACATCCGCGCTGTTTTCACTGAGCACGCTTGCCACCTGGCAACCATGCTCCGCATAACTCTCTCCGGTGCGACGTAAGATGTCGGAAAGATGCGCATGTGAAAAGTCACAGACCGCACACAAACTTCCCCTCTCCAAGTCCCGAAGGCCTTGGAATAATGAGGGGGAGCATGTGGTGCAAACAGTCAAATGCTGCATGGGTTATTGACCAAGAACAGGACGGAATTTAAATTCATCTATTTGCTCCCATCCTCCCCAATTACACGTCACGGTTATCGTGGTGTTTTCTCCGCCGGGGCAGGAGGCGGACTGACCGCAGGGAACGTCTCCGCAGGAGGTGGCCTTACAGATAGGCTTGGTGGTATCCACATTGATTTCCGGTACGGAGAGACACTTGCAATCCCCTCTGCTGGCAGACTGCACGCTGATGCCGGCACCCGATACGCAGCTGTACTTGTTCAGTTCACCCAAAATATAACTGCCGTAGTCCTGCGCAGGTTGTAATCCGACACTCGCACAGAAATCTTCACAGCTTTGTTTACATTGGTAACATATCACTCCACTCTGCTGCGCAGCGATGTCGCAACCGTTGGAACAAGAGGAGGGACACTCATTCTTATATGTGCCATTGGGGCAATTAATAACTGTGCACTCAAAACAGCCGTCGTTGTTTTCATCCAAGCAGACACCGCCCTGCGAACCGCACTGTGATTCGCAAGATCCTTTACCTGCAACAGTACCACTTACACACGTTGGTCCGTGTTCCACGACGGGTTCACAGGAGAAACAGAAGTCAGACAAAGGTGCGCATGTGGTGGATCCCGGACAATCTGAACAGTGTAAAACAGCATTGATAGGACATGGTGGCTTTTCTTCCGACAAACACTCGTAACATCGGACACCATCACTGCGCAGAAATGACTCTACACATGTTCCAACACATACCTTCTGACAACTCTCATTTGCAATGGTAGGATATGGACACCGTACTTCCTCTGAAGGCGCAGATAGTCCGGTGCACTGAGCCAACAGAAGAGCAAAAACACCCAACAATACCGTGCGTATAGCAGTCATACAAAGAAAGTGAGATTACAACCGTCATCATAGTTTGATACCATAAAAATGTTCAAGAATTTGTCTATTACTAATTAAAGACAGCTCAAATAGTAAAGAGCCCCTTCACAAACGTATCTTCTTGCAAGAAGATAGATGTATCTTTCCGGTTTTCAGCTATGGGCAGCATTGTCTTTCTCGAAGTGGAACAAGCAGACAGGGAACAAATTCAGGAGCAATATCCTGAGAGCCTGGTACTGGAAGAAAAGCTGCAAGACAACGGAGTGGCGGAGCAATGCGCCGATGCGGAAATTCTTTCCTGCTTCATCTACTCTTCGTTTGGCAAAAAAGAGCTGGATGCGCTCCCGAATCTTAAACTTCTCTGTACGAGATCGGTGGGATTTGATCATATAGATATCGACGAATGCGAGCGGCGCGGCATTACGGTATGCAACGTTCCCGACTACGGTTCGCACGTCATAGCCGAGCATGTGTTCGCACTTCTCCTGAGTGCTTTGCGGCATATTTCCGAAGCAGACAAACGCGTGGAAGAGGGCGCATTCGAATACCACGGACTTCGCGGCATGGCACTACGAGGCAAAGTGCTTGGCATAGTGGGAACGGGAAAAATAGGTCGTCGGGTCGCCCAAATAGCACACGGTTTCGGTATGAACATAATCGCCTGTGACAAATGTCGCGTAATGGAACTCACAGATTTGCTCGGAGTGCGCTACGTTTCCATGGATGAACTCCTCTCTAGCAGCGACATCATCACACTGCATATTCCCGCCACCGACGAAACCACGCATATCATAAATGCGAAGGCGTTTGGTGCCATGAAAGACGGAATCGTCTTGGTAAATACAGCCAGAGGAACACTGATAGATTCATCCGCCCTGTTAGACTCCCTGAAATGTGGCAAGGTATCGCACGCACTCCTGGACGTTTTGGAGCACGAACAGAATTTCGAAGAGAATAAGGCGCTTATAACACATCCGAATGTCATCGCCACACCACATATTGCCTTCTATGCCGATGACAGCATGCGCAATATGTACACCGACTGCTTCGAATCCATCGATCAGTACAAAAGAGGTGAAGAACCTGCGCATAAAATCGCACCTCCGAACATTATCTGTGACCTCCCTGCTCTCAAGCGCTCATGACAGCATTTTTGTCACCAATCGTTCTTATAAATGGCATCTCTCTGTTCGTAATGATCATCATGGTGCTTCAATTTTGGCGCATTCATCATAAACGCCTCACACTTCTTTCCACTTTTCAGGAGAACGGAAAATTGGAAAGACGAATACAAAGTGAACGACTGCAGCGCCTCGTTCTGATAGTACTCTATGCAGGAATGACAATCGGCATCAGCCTCGTTTCGAACTGGCTCTTTTTCTTCCGTCCCGACTTTCTCTGATGTCTCCTCGTACCCCCGAAGGCGAACGGCTGATAGACATATTCAGTACGCACTGGATCAAATACGTCGTGCCCGTAGTTCTGTACGTTTTACTTACCGGAACCAGTATTCTGCTCTTTTCGATCGCCGGCATGAGCGCACATACGGCAGAAGGATTTTCCCATGTGGCATTTTTTATTGCTCTTATCCTCATACTCATCGTACATCACTGGTTCTTCCACAGTATTATGAGCGAGGGAATGGTAGACATATTCATTACCAATAAACGAATCATCTCCATGCGTGATCGCCTCTTTTTCTGTGAGGATATGCATGAGGTGAATATTGAACGCATTCGTGCCGTTGAAGCACAGGAACACGGAATTCTGCAAAACATCTTCCGTTACGGAAATCTCTGGTTCGACACCGGCGGAAGCGGAATGGACAAATCGGCAACCATTGAACTCGTTCCCCACCCGCACAGAAGAGCAAAAACCATCATGAGTATGCTTGAAATGAAGTAATCGGTAACCAAATCACCCATATGGTCATAATTCAAACAATATGCTATAATACTTTGAATTATGCACACAGAAACAGAAACCATGATAGGCCTGCTGACTATTCTGGCTTTGGGGCTCATAATCCCTGAAATTTTTAAGAAAACGGCGCAGCTGCCATTCGTAACCTCTTTAATCATCATCGGTTCTGTGTTTGGCCCATACGGATTTGATGTCATTGAATCCAATGCCATCATTGAATTTTTCGGGTTTCTCGGATTCACATTCCTCATGCTTATGGCAGGATTGGAAACCCGAATTAATGATGTGAAGAAATCCATAACGACCATAAGCATTCTTGCGTTCGTCAATGCGTCCATTCCGTTTGCAACAGGCGTGGTCATAGGAAGAGTGTTCGGATACGGATGGACCACATCGTTGCTGCTGGGAACAATTTTTGTCTCTTCTTCCGTAGCGGTAATAATTGCTCTCATCGAATCCGGAACTGTCAGTAAAAACACAAAAGATCTTATGATGCCCGCATTTGTCATGGAAGATCTTCTCAGTATGATTCTGCTTGCCAGTATTTTTCAGAGCATCAATCCTCAATCTACCTTTCCGCTGCCTGTCTATTTCATGATACTGCTCTTTTCCATCGCCATGTTGTATTTGAGTATTCCGCCGCTTGCTAAGCTGTTCATGCGCAAACATGTGATTACCAGAAAAACCACATACGAAGATGAGCTTCGTTTCGTCATGGTCATACTCATAGCAGTACTCCTCTACTTCTCCGCACTGGGTGTACACCCCATTCTTGCCGCCTTCCTTGTGGGAATACTACTCGCAGACCAAGTGACCTCCGAAGAGATTTTTTCAAAGATTCACACTCTCAGTTACGGACTGTTCGTACCCATATTCTTTTTTGTGGTCGGAATGGAAATGGACATAACCATTTTTACCAGATTCGATTTTAAAAACGTTTTGATTCTTACTGTCATTACGGGGCTGATAGCCTCGAAATTTATAAGCGGATTCATTGCAGGAAAAATAGTTCGGCTCTCCTCGGAAGATTCCACGCTGTTTGGAACTGTGTCCGCCACTCAGCTCACCACAACCTTAGCTGCGGCTTATGCGGCAACGACGGCAGGCATTTTCGATGAAACATTGGTAACAGCAATTGTCACTCTCACCATAACAACAAACATTGCCGTGCCAATCTGTCTGCGATGGATTACGGCAGTCAAAGGGAAAAAGACGGTATCGGTTCAAAAAATATTGCCTCAACTGCAAGCATCGGATATGCAATAACTATGCATTCACAACTATGCTTCCGCGCATATCGCCATGTCCGGAACCACACGGAATATTGCAGAAGAAATCGTAGATACCCGCTACGTTTGTTGGAAAACGAATATCCACGCTTTGCCCGGGTGCGATGGATTGATTAATACCGAGAGTCGGTACGGTAAATCCGTGCACTCCGTTTTTGCCTCGTATCCTCAGTGTAATGCTTTGCCCCTGCTGCACCGTAATAGATGAAGGACTGAAAGACCAGTTGTCCGCTTCTATTTCTATAATATTGGACTGCGGTGCAGTGGGAGGCGGAGGTGGCGGGAACGATGGCGGAGGCGGAGGTGGAGCAGTGGACTCGGGTGGAATGGCAACGGGTGCGGGAGGGGGTGGCTGAGCGGGAGCAGGCGGAGGCGCCGAAGTGGTTGCGGGCGCCGTGCTGGCCGCAGGAGGAGGGGGTGGCGGAGGAGAGGTGGAAAGAAGTTGTTTGCCTTTCAGAAACTGATAAATGGCGACCGCCACGTCTCCTCGCGATAGCTGCGCAGATGGTGCCAAATATGCGCTGCGCAAAGGGAACAGTGTATATCTCTGTGCGAGTCCTGCGTAGACAGCAAACCACTCATTCAGCGGCACATCTTTATATGTGTAGGAAAGATTTTTCTCGGCATCGAAAGCCAGGGTAATCATTTTCAGAAACTCCGCCGTATTTATACCTCTGTCGGGACGAAAGCTTGCATCCGGGTACCCGTTTATAATGCCGTATTGCGCAGCAGACATCACGAACGAGGTGTACCACTGTCCGTTTGCCACATCCAAAAATCGACCGTTATTTGGCAGATCAATGATATCTTTTCCTGCGGCATTCAAAAGAATTTTGGCAGCCTGCGCGCGATTTACAGGCAGTGCCCCTTTAAACTCACCGTCAGGAAACCCGCTGATAACTCCGAGCTCATATAAGTTTGCCGCCGCTTCACCTTCCAATGTGGAAAGACTGGTATCGGGAAACGGATTGGATATTTGAGCCCGTACTTCAAGCCACTGTGTTGTAAAGACAAACACAACGGAAACAACACCAAGCCCGAGAATGCGACGACGAACCATACGGACGCAGTGTACTATGCAACGACACTGTCTGCCATATGCTATGGCAGCTTTCGTTCTCAGTGCCAACACGATGCATTTGTGAAGAATGAGGAACGAGAGCAGTATTACCGGTGCATATATGAATGTACTTCGATCTTCCGCCATCGGCATACTTCTTGCTATGGTCTTGCCGCTTACATCGCATGCAAGCAACTCGGCAACGCAACGATACATGCAAGTAAAAGGACCGTTTGCATCTGCGAAAGAAGCAGAAATGGCATGCATGCAAGCAGTGGGTTTCGATAACGAATCCATTCGTCTGTACACGGGAAATATGGGGAACCTTTGGAAAGTGGAAAATCCTCTGCGCTTTCTGGTACGCCGATGTTTGAACACTATGAAAAAGGGAGAAGAAAATCGCATAACGGGAGAAAGGAGAGAGGGAAGAAAAGCTGCACGAATTCAGCGTGCCATACAGCCGAGAACCCAACTCCAAATACAGCGCAATACGGGTCTGCTGCAAAAAAGAACTCGTCAAAACACACGAACAAAAACCGGGCAACACACTCGTACGGCAGCGCAAAAAATAAGCAGTTACGCGGAAGTCAGGTCACAAAGAAGAGTGGAAATGCGTGCACAAGAACGCAATATTCGTTCCAAGTTGGATAAAAAAGAGCAATTCCGGAAAGAAGCTGAAGTGGAATGCCGAAATCAGAGAGGGTCACAGCGTGTGATGTGTATTCGCAGCGAAGTACGAGAGCGAGAGGAGGCGTTATACAACGAATAGTTTATGCACGGACGGGTCGCCCGTCACTTCGGTATGAAAAGTACCGGCAATAATGTTGCGCGCCTGTACCAATACAGGTGACTCATCGTAATTCGCAAGAACACTGACCCCCTCACCCACGCGAGTTATGTGCGGTGCTCGAATAAAAGATGCCTGCACAGGTGTCTGTATTCCCCGAACAGAAAGTGCCGTGCGAAAACTGTGCGACTGCCTGCCATATGCATTGCGTTGCGTAGTGATATCCAAAAGACCAAGCGTGGAAACGCTGCCGTCTTGCACTTCTCGAGAAACAAGAATTGCTCCCGCACATGTGGCATAGATTGGTAATTCTCCCCGAGAGAATCTGTCGGATATGGCTTGCCCCAAGCCGGACTGAAAAAGAAGTTTTGCCATGACCGTGCTTTCTCCTCCGGGGAGAATGAGACGATCTGCCTTCGTAAGATCTTCCACACTCCTCACCTCCAAAGACCGCACACCGATGGAAGACAATACACGGATGTGCTCTGCAAAATCCCCCTGCAATGCCAGCACTCCTACCGTCATAGTCATAAGCCGCGTTCCTGCATACGAGTTTCCAGTGTGTTGATTTCTTCTCCTTTCATGGCGGCACCGAGACCGGTGGAAACCTCCAGTAATTTCTTGAAGTCTGCAAAGTGCACAGTTGCCTGCACAATGCTCTCCGCCATTCTTTCGGGGTGCTGCGAACGGAAGATACCCGAACCCACGAATACTCCCTCCGCACCCATACCCATGAGAAGTGCCGCATCTGCGGGCGTGGCAACTCCGCCTGCCACAAAAGTGACAACTGGGAGTCTGCCTGCGTCTCTCACCTGCGTAAGCAGCGCAACAGACACTCTCTCCTCGGCAGCAAATGCCGCAAGAGCCTTCGTATTCATTGCACGTAACGATTCGATTTCCTGTGCAATCAACTTAATGTGACGCACGGCTTCCACGACGTTCCCCGTTCCTGCTTCGCCCTTTGTGCGAATCATGGCAGCGCCTTCTTCTATGCGACGCAGTGCCTCACCCAAATTGGTGGCACCGCACACGAACGGAACCGTAAAATCTTTTTTCACTATGTGTGCGAAAGGGTCTGCGGGAGTGAGTACTTCACTTTCGTCGATAAAGTCCGTTTCCAGAGCTTCCAGAATTCTGGCCTCCGCAGTGTGCCCTATTCGCACTTTTGCCATAACGGGAATGGAAACAGCCTTTTGAATATCTGCGATAAGCTGCGGGTCACTCATGCGAGCCACTCCTCCCTGAGCCCGAATATCCGATGGAATACGCTCCAATGCCATCACGGCACACGCACCTGCTGCCTGGGCAATAATCGCCTGCTCAACGCTCATAACATCCATAATTACTCCCCCCTTCAGCATTGCTGCAAGGTCCTTGCCGAGAGTGACACTTTCGTCTGACATGAGTGGAACGCAGTATACCTGCGCGAAGCTCGGATGCAGGAAAAACTGCAAGATTTAGAGTCCCGGGCATGCGCTGCGTACCGCAGGATCTAAATGTGCATTTCCGTACGACTTCTCGAAAGCGAGGGCAAACTGTGCAGCCAGTGCATCCGCGGCGCTCTCATACGCCTGCGCATCCGCCCATGTACTCTTCGGTTTCAGCAGTACCGAATCCACACCGGGACACAAGACGGGAATACTGAGGTGAAAACGCTCATCTCTTTCGTACTCAACATCACGCAACACGCCGGAAAGCGCCGCGTCCACCACTGCGCGAGTCAGCCGGATGTCGAAACGCTTGCCAACTCCGTAGGGGCCGCCTGTCCAACCCGTGTTCACCAAGTACACCTGGCAATCGTGCTTTTTCATTTTTGTACCGAGAAGCGATGCGTAGTCTTCGGGCAGTCTTGGCATGAACGGTGCGCCAAAGAAACGAGAAAACGCAGCTTTTGGTTCCGTAATACCGAGTTCCGTACCGGCAAGCTTGCTGGTGTACCCCATAAGAAACCACAGCATCGCTTCCGCGCTGCTGAGCTTCGCAATGGGAGGCAGCACTCCCGTGGCATCCGCGGTTAAAAAGATGATAGTGCTCGGATGCCCTCCGCAGTGCCCTTCTTTTACGTTGGAAATCGCACTGAGCGGGTACGACACACGAGAATTCTCCGTAAGTCTGCTATCCGATAAATCGAATGTCCCGTCGGGATACATAAGCGCATTCTCCACGATGCTTCCGTGCTCTAGAAACGGACGCTTCTTGAAAACAGCTTCGTATATTTGCGGCTCTTTTGCGGGATCCAAATTAATGAGCTTGGCATAGCAACCGTTTTCAAAGTTTGCGATTCCGGAGTCCGACCAACCGTGCTCGTCGTCACCTATCAGTTTTCTGTCCGGAACGTTGGAGATTGTGGTTTTCCCCGTACCCGAAAGACCGAGAAACAACGCCACTTCACCGTCGGCGCTTTCATTGGCGCTGCAATGCAGCGGGAGTATGCCATGCTCGGGCAATAACTGATTGAGCACCGTAAACATCATTTTCTTTATGCATCCGCAATACGACGAACCGTAGATAATTCCGATTTTTCTGTCGAAATCCATCGCCAAAAGCATATCGACCGTCTTGCCGTTCACACTGCGCAGCACCCCCTCATACTTCGAGGTATCTATGCGATCGTGTGGCAACGCAACAATAGTAAACTCCTCATCCGCAAAAATACTGCGTTCCAAGTCCTGTGGAATCGCTCGGAACATGGTATCTGCAAACAGAGTGGAGACCGCACTGTCTGTGAGAAGCTTCGTAGGAAGCGCGTATGCGGAATCCGCACCTATCACTCTGTCCAGCTCGAACGCCTCCTCTTTGGTGGCAAGTACTGCCAGCGCATCTTTAAGCAGCATATCGAAGAGCGCAGGTTGCATGGGTATGCACGCTTCGGCACTCCAGTCTATGGTTCCCTTCGACTCCGCATGTTCGACCATGTACGTATCTTTCGGAATACGACCCGTGGAATGAGCGGGATTCCACACGGCAAGTGCGCCGGACTGCGCTATGAACGCCTCTTTTCTTCCCACGCATTTTGCAATGAGCTCTTCTCGGGAGAGATTGGATTGCAATCCTGTGTGAGAAGAGAGCAGGGCGTCTATGCCCTCTTTCGATGAGACGGAAACGAACAAAGGTATCATGATGAACGGAGGGAAGAAGTGCAGGCTGAATAAAGATTTTCGAATAAAGACGGAATATCGGCGATTGGCAAAGAGGAGTAAGCAATACGAAACATGTCTCCTATGGCTATGACTCCCGTATCGTACTCTTTGAGAAGCTGTGTACGCAGCGCTTCGGCATCCAGACCTTCTCGTAGCTTCACGCACATAAAGTAACCGGAATTATAGGGCAGAGCGGTAAATACCTCCTTGTACTTCGGCTCTCTGAGTACTTCTTGCACCTTTTCATATCGCGCCTTTAACAGGGCGTATTTCTCTCTCTTCTGAGCTTCGTAGTCCGTAGTTTTATAGGCTTGTATGAGAATACTCTGTGACATATGAGACACATTGGAAACCGTTGCTCGTACGACACCGGCAAGCTTTGCTTCCAACGCACCCAGCACCTGCGCGTTCATACCCTTGCCAGCGCACGTTATGAATCCTATGCGATACCCCCACACGTAATCCTCTTTGGTCGCACCGTCTATTTTTACAACAATGACTCTCTCATGAAGATCTACCAACGGAGCGAACAAAGACTCGTCATATACGCCGTCTTCGTACACAAGGCCGAAGTATGCGTCGTCTAAGAGCACGACAAGAGTGTCACCTGCCTCCGCTCTCTCTTTGATAACAGAGACAATCTCACCCGCCTCTTCTTTGGTCGGCGTATAACCCGAAGGATTGTTCGGAAAATTAAGCAACACAACCTTCTTGCCGACACTCCCACTCAAAGACTCCCGTAAAGAACGAACACTGAATCCGCTATTCTCAAATGTGGAGAATGTTTGGAATTGCGCACCGTACACATACTTGAACATAAGATTATAGTTACCCCAGTACAGGTCAGGCACGATGAGGGATTCATCGGGATCTATGAACAAGTACATTGCGACACTGAGTGCATGCGTAAGGCCACAGGCGACTACAGGGACGCTGACTTCGGCTTGAAGAGAAGGGTTTTTTACATAGAGCATCTTTCGCCACAACTCGCGAAGTTCTGATTTTCCGAAACTGGATGCGTAGGTGTATTCATCTTCCGGTGCGAGATCCGTATGGGAATCTATGCACTGAAGTCGCATGGGAGAACCGTCTTCTTCCAATGCGATACCGATGGTTGCATTCCATTTCTTTCCCTTTGCCTCCGCCGTTTGCCCGAGTATGCCGCTAAACGGGAAAAAAATGTGCTTCCCCCTCTGAGAAAGTGCGGAATACAGAACGGAGTGATGTGTTTCTATGGTCTCGTTGAGCTGAGTGGCAAGCGGGTGATACTGAGACATCCGATGCGAATGAAGAATAATGAAGTGAAGGGAGAGTAATGGGACGTGTGTAAACGGGCAACTCACAAGAAAACGAAGTGAGAAAATCTGCGAATCTCCGCTTCGGAAAAAGGAATTTTCGGGGTGCGAGAAGTAAAATTACTGTGAAGCAGTTCCCTCTTTCACCACATGAACCGTCTGAGTCGGAAACGCAATTTCTATGCCTTCTTTTTCGAAGGCTTCGAGTATTTCCAGATTAATACCCTGCTGTGTTTCCATGTAATCCGCATATTCTGAACTGTTAATGTAATACACGATCTCATAATTTAAACTGAAATCCGCAAACTCCCAGAAATGTGCACGGTCGAAATCTGACAGCTCCTTCTCGGTGATAATGTCCTCAATGATCTTCGGAATTTTACGCAATTTACTCGGAGGAGTGTCGTACGTCACTCCGATAGTAAAGACTATGCGACGCTTCTTGAGTTTTTTAAAGTTCTGTACTTTTGCGGCGGTAAGTTCGGCATTGGAAATGACGATTTCTTCTCCCTGCAACGCTTGTAATCTGGTTGTTTTCAGTCCTATACGCTTCACCGTGCCTTTGTAATCGCCCGAAATAATAAAGTCTCCTTCTTCAAACGGCTTATCCAATATGATGGAAAATGAACTGAAGATATCGGAGAAGAGAGGCTGCAAAGCAAGCGATACCGCCAAGCCTCCTATGCCAAGGCTTGCCAACAACGACGTCACATTGAACCCGAGATTGGACAGTATGAGAAGAATACCTACTGTCCACAGTACGACGCGCAACATCAGCGACAGTGCCGAAGAAAGGCTGGATTCCTCCTGCCCGAGCTTGCCGAGTTTCAAAGCAACAAAGAACGCCAGCACACTCTCAGCCAGACGAATCATTTCGTACACAAGTGCTATGAAAAATGCGCCTTTAATAAGTAGGTGAACCAAATCCGGCAGTACGAGATGCTGAACACAAGCGTACAGAGAAACCGACACGTAGAAGAACCCGCTTACCTTTTCAAAGAAGGCGATGACTGCATCGTCCATGGTGGACTTCGTCTTTTTTGAAAGCATTTTGACACGCCGTAACACCCTATGCTGCAACTGAGCCATTACTGCCAGAGCAGCAACAAAAATAAGCAGGGCAGCAAGCCAATCCAAAATGCTGTTTCCGAAGAATTGTTCGGATAAGAATGCAAATTTATCAATTCCCGCTGCCTCTGCAATATCGGCAACAATCGAATTGGATGTTGTGGCTGCTGCTTCCATAGCTGTCTGGGGAAGGTATTGAATCAATACTAGTACGAACTTGCATAGAAAGGCAAAGTGGCAGACCATATCACCTCCATGCGAGAAGTAATACTGACGGATTCACAGGGCAACGACATAGGTCTTGCAGAGATCATAGATGCCCATACCGGTGAAGGAAAACTGCATAAGGCATTCTCTGTGTACATCTTTGGTACGAACGGAAACGAAATACTCATACAACAGCGCAGTGGCAAAAAAATGCTCTTCCCTCTCGTATGGGCAAACACATGTTGCAGTCATCCGTTTCCCGGCGAAGGTGCGCAGGAAGCGGGAATGCGTCGTCTGCAGGAAGAGTGCGGACTGAGTTGTACTCTCGAGGAAGCCGGTACGCTCATTTATAAAGCACAAGACCCGAATGGGAACGGAGTGGAGCACGAACATGTCACCCTACTGAAGGGGTATATGGATTCACAAACCGTTCCAAACCCACACCCGGATGAAATAGAAGATATACGGTGGATAAACGTGGACGATGTGCTGCGCGAAATGGCTGACACACCCGAAAAGTATGCTCCCTGGTTTCATTTGGGACTGAAACAGTTACTCTGAACATATGTCACCCAAAGACACCCCTCTTCATATCGCAATCATTCCGGACGGTAACAGACGCTGGGCCAAGGCTCAGAAACTGAGTCCTTGGAAAGGTCATGAGAAGTCGGCTCGGAACTTTCGCGACATCATTACGTGGTGCTCCAAAAATCCTCGAATAAGCACACTGACAATTTGGTGCTTTTCGACCGAAAACTGGAAACGGGACGCCGCGGAAGTGGAGAAGCTTATGGAGATGCTCGAGGAGTATTTGAAGGAAGAGCGACCCACATTCCATACGAACCGCATGCGGCTCGTACACTCCGGTCGCACCGACAGGTTCACCGAACGCTTGCGGAATTTGCTGCAAACCATGCAGGAAGAAACAAAAGACTACGACGCATTCACATTGCACCTCGCCATAGACTATGGTGGGAAAGACGAGCTCCTCCGAGCAATGCATAAACTGAAAGACACGTCTGCCGTGACCGAAGAGCAACTGAGAACACAGTTGGATCAGCCGGATTTGCCGGATTTGGATCTTATTATCCGCACGTCGGGAGAGCAGCGCACCAGCAACTTTTTCCTGTGGCAATCTGCATATGCGGAGTGGGTGTTTCATCCGAAATTGTTTCCGGATTTTACGGAGCAAGATCTCTCGGTGTGTCTGGAAGATTTCGCAAAACGCACACGACGATTCGGATCCTAAATCAGCTCTGACGTTCCACGGTAAATTTCGCCAATGCACGCAGAGGATTTGCCGAGTCTCTAAACAGGGCAATTGCGTCGCTCGCCTCATGCACCAGGTCATGCATGCGCTTCGCTCCGGCCTGCTCTCCGAGAAGCGACGGGTACGTAAGTTTGCTGAGTGCCGCATCTTTTCCGGTGGCTTTGCCCAGTGTTTCGGGAGTGGACTGCGTATCTAACAAATCATCTCGTATCTGAAACGCGAGACCTATTCTCCATCCATACTGTTCCAACGCAGCGAGCTGCTCGGAAGTGCCCGCGGCAATTATTCCTCCGCAGAGCAAAGCGGCTTCCAGCAGTGCGCCTGTTTTTCTTCTGTCGATGGATTCCAGGTACTCGGTGCCGCTCCCTCCTTTTACACCGCGAAGATCATCGGATTGTCCGCCGACCATTCCCGTAGGTCCGGAGGCTGTTGCAAGTGTGCGTATGCACGCGGTTGCGCTGTCTGCCGGCTGCACATCTTTGGCAAGCACATCGAAGGCAAGTGCGAGAAGCGCATCACCTGCAAGGAGTGCTTCCGCTTCGCCGAATGCGATATGGCACGAGGGGCGCCCTCGACGCATGGCGTCGTCGTCCATGCAGGGGAGATCGTCATGGATGAGAGAGTACGCATGTACCATTTCCACAGCACACGCTGCGGGCAGTGCCTGCATGGCACTGCCGCCACACGCCTCTGCCGCCGCCATGGCGAGCAGAGGGCGAATGCGCTTGCCCGGAGCAAGGAGGCTGTACCTCATTGCTTCTTGCAGCGCAGAAGGGCAACTGTCGCCAAATGAGCGCATATATGCCTCCAGTGCCGCATCGATATGCGGTCTGAATTTCTCTGCAAAATCCGTAAATGCGTCGTTTTCTGCCATAGGTCTGTTCTATCATAGAACAGACACGGTATTTGCACATCTATTGATCTCCGTATTCCTCATGCCCACTCACAGTGTTACGCGCACGGCATTCGCACCCGGAAAAATAATACTCTCCGGAGAGTACGCAGTGGTATTCGGAAAGCCCGGTATAGCGGTGCCGACAAAAAGAGGATTCACGGCAACATTTACCGAAGACCTGCGCGCCACTGCTCTTGCCATACGGTGGCCCGAATCTCATCTCCTATGGAAGGAATACATCGGCAAGATTGTGACACTCTGTCTGGAAAGAGAAGATCACTTCTTCGGAACGTTGGATCTGAAAAGTACGCTCCCCATGGGAAAGGGAATGGGCTCTTCCACCGCCGCCATTGTTGCCGTATGCCGCGCGTTGCTGGGAGAAGACTGCAAGGCGACGGCGCTGCACATAGAAGACACGTTAAACCCCGGTCACAGCGGTATAGATTTCGCCACCGTCTGGCATGCGATGCCTGTGGAATTCCAAAAAGGAGAAGAGCTGAAAACGCTGCGTCTGGAGTATGACCTGCTTACAAATGCCATTCTTATCGATACCGGCACACCCAGCGAAGCAACTCCCGAGCTCGTGTCTTGGATGCGCGAAAAACACGAAGAAATTGAGGGGGCGATTCATGCCATAGGCACATGCACCGAGCGTCTGATAGCGGGAGAAAGTCCCGTAACGGTGCTACGAGACCACCATCGTGCGCAAGTCACCCTTGGTATCGTGCCCGAGGAAGTGCAAGCAATGATTGCGGCAATAGAGCGCACGGGAGGAGCGGCAAAAGTGATAGGAGCGGGAGGAAGGGCGGGAGGAGCGGGAATGGTGGTGGCAATCGGAGAAAATATCGACTCAATTCGCACTGCTATTCCGACGCATTTCGATACAATCGACGCATGAGCATTACTGCACGATCCGCACCGAATATCGCCCTCATTAAATACTGGGGTAACCGAAACGACACATACAGGCTTTGTGCGGCAAACTCCACTTCCATGACACTCAATATTCCAGGCGTACGCGTGAGCGTTGCGCATGCAGACACATTGGTTGTGCATTCCCTGAATAAGCAGATGACGGAGAAAGACACGCTGCGCTTCGCAGAAACACTTCGACTCATTCGGGGGTACCTTGGGTCATTGGGGTACGACCGGGCGCTTCCTGCGTCACTGCACATAGAAATCGACTCGGAAATCCCACCGTCCATAGGACTGGCATCGTCTTCCGCGGTATTCTCCGCCCTCCCCAAAGCCATTGCGGGGCTGCTCGACGCGGATCTGACAGATGAGCAGATTTCAGTGATGGCCAGACTCGGCTCCGGCTCCGCTGCCAGAAGCATATTCGGAGGATTTAGTGCCATACGAAATACCGGAGGCAACGACATAGACAGCGCCGTCGGCTGGCAGATAGTCGACGAGCATCACTGGCAGTTGCACGATATAATTATCGTACCGAGTACGCAGGAGAAAAAAGTGGGCTCTTCGGAAGGACACGCATTCGCACAAACAAGCCCCCACTTCGCTGAGCGTATTCGGGCAATAAAAGAGTACCGACAACAAGAATGCATAGATGCCATAGAGCAAAAAGATTTTGAGAAGCTGCAACACATCGCGGAAGAAGATTGCATGGATATGCACAGGTGCATGGAAACACAGCAACCCCCGTTGCACTACCTTTCGAGTGAGACACTGCGCATCGTGGGAGAAGTGAAACAGTTACGAGAAGCCGAACACATTCCCGTGCTCTACACCATGGATGCGGGGCCAACGGTACATCTTTTCTGCACGAATGAAGCCAGAAACAGGATAGTTGAATTCGCTCATGAACAAGCCGATTGCACCATTTTTAAAGCGAGCATCGGTCCCGGTACTCATCTTGTATAATGGATCTTCGCTCTCTTCCCGACGGCCTCTCTCCGCAGCAGCGATGTGACGAACGACGAAGACGAATAGAACAGGAGTCGGGTGCGGACCTCTCTTTCACACAGGAAAAAGACGAGCGCATAGGACAGGCGGACGAAAAGAACTGTGAACAAATGTTTGGTAGTGTCCCGTTGCCCGTCGGCTATGCGGGCCCGCTTACTTTCACGGGAAGCTCGGGAGAGAAAACGACCGTACACCTTCCGCTCGCAACGACTGAGGGTGCACTAGTCGCCAGTGTGAATCGCGGATGCAAGGTGCTGTCTGAGACGAACGTTCATACCGATTCCGTGCATCATGGCATCACACGATCACTCGCGTTTGCGGTGGGCGACAACGCAGATGCACATGTACCGAAAACCGATGATGAAAGTGCAAATGGTGTACGATCGTTCATAGTAGAATTAGGTGTTAAATCGACAGAATGGAAGCAAATTGCGCAGTCCACCAGCAATCACCTTCGTGTGATTAGCCACGATGTCGATGCGTGGGATTCCACCGTATTTCTCACACTCGCATTCGATACGGATGAAGCCATGGGCATGAACATGGCAACCATTGCCGCACAGGCGGTAGCGGAATGGATAGTCGAACACATGACCGAGCACTCCCCTCGTCTTCTTACCGTTGCGGGCAATGTCGACAGCGATAAAAAACCGAGCAAGCGCACACACGACAAAGGTCGCGGGTACGAAGTGACGGCGGAAGCACTGCTGCCTGCGGCACTCATTCGAGACGTACTTAAGACAAGCGCGACAGCCATGAAAGCAGTGGCGGAAGCAAAGCTGGAAAAGGGATCGGTTATCGCTGGTGCGATCGGAAGTAATTTGCATGCCGCCAATATTGTCGCCGCACTCTACTTGGCCACAGGTCAGGATGCCGCACACACCGTGGAAGGATCTCTGACAGACACGACAGTGGAGCGCAAAGGCGAAGACCTCCTGGTAAAGGTGCGGCTCCCCGCGGTACTGGTGGGAGTGCGCGGAGGAGGCACGGCACTGCCCGCACAACACCAGTGCTTGCAGCTGTTACTCGGCAAGCAATCATCGCTGCACCCCAAAAAGCAGTTGGCTGAAACTATTGGTGCCGCCGTACTGGCGGGAGAGATTTCTCTGCTTGCGGCACAGGCGAATCATAGCCTTGCATCCGCCCACAAAAAGCATGCAAGATAGCTATTTTTTGGTTGTTTTTTGCTACAATGCCGCCAATGAGCAAGTCAGCCATTATCGGGTTTGGCATGTACCTACCCTACGAACGCATTCGTACGACAGATATCGCTGAGTACTGGAAACAAGATGCCCGTGCCATGCAGAGCGGACTCGGCGTACGTGAGAAAACCGTACCCGGTGCGGGTGAAGACTCGTTCACCATGGCCTACGAAGCCGCCAAGCAAGCGATAGACGATGCGGATATTAAAGCATCGCAAATTTCAGCGGTTTTTGTCGGTTCCGAAAGCCACCCGTATGCGGTGAAACCGACAAGTGGCATGGTAGCCGACGCCCTGAACACAGACCCGTTCTGCCACTGTGCGGATTTGGAGTTCGCCTGCAAAGCTGGAACCGCAGGCATGCAGATAGTCGACTCCATGGTACGAGCAAAACAGATCCGCTACGGCCTTGCCATAGGAAGCGACACCGCACAGGCAGCTCCCGGCGATGCGTTGGAATACACGGCGGCTGCAGGGGCGGCAGCGGTTGTCATAGGGTCTGAGCGAGCGAAGAACGCACTGTGCAGAATAGATTTCACGTTGTCATTCACCACCGATACTCCGGATTTCTGGCGCGGTGCGCGCGATGCCTACCCGAGTCATGCGGGTCGTTTTACGGGGGAGCCCGCGTACTTTCTGCACATGAGAGAGGCAACGAAAGGCATACTGCAAATGGCGGATTGCAACACGAAAGATATCGACCATGTCGTACTGCACATGCCAAACGCCAAGTTCCCGAGCAGGGTTGCCAAAGAGTTCGGATTTACAAGCGAGCAAATGGAACACGGATTCATTGTGCCGCACATCGGCAACACCTACAGCGCCTGTTCCCCTCTCGGGCTCATGCACGTGCTGCAGAAAGCCAAAGAAGGGCAAACCATTCTACTTGTGTCGTACGGATCTGGCGCCGGTTCCGATGCATTCCTCATGACCATGTTGCGCGACGGCGCTCCGCTTCCGACAGACACGAGAGAGACGCAGTACATCTCGTACGGTGAATACAGCAAACGAGGTCACCCCGTAGCCGCATAAGTATGAACGCAGATATTTTCCTCATCGGCTCAGGACAAACTCGCTTCGCCGAGTGGTGGGACAAAAGTATTTCCGACCTGCTGCAAGAAGCGGCATACGAAGCGCTGGAGCATTCTCCGTGCAAACCGTCCGAAATCGATATGGTCATCGTGGCAAACATGATTGCGGAACGCACGAACGGACAAGCGCATCTCGGAGCCATAGCCTCCGCGCTCTTTCCTCACAATCCTCCCGCTCTGCGGGTGGAGTCCGCCTGTGCATCCGGTGCCGTGGCACTGCACACCGCATGCGGCATGCTGGAAAGCGGGAGAGCGAAGAACATTTTGGTAATCGGTGTGGAGAAAATGACAGACGTACCGGTATCGGAAGTTTCCGCCGCACTTATGGGAGCCGCCGACAGTGAGAAAGATGCACCGAGCGGCCTGACATTTCCGGGAATTTTCGGACTCATCGCACAGCGATACATGTACGAGCACGGACTGACTCGAGAGCAACTCAATACGGTAAGTGCAGTGCACCACCGCAATGCTCTCAGTAATCCTTTCGCACAATTTCGCATGGAGATACCTGCGGAGAAAATCTCGCAAAGTCCGAACGTGGCAGAACCTCTCTGTATGCTCGATTGCTCTCCCATAAGCGACGGAGCAGCCGCATGCATTCTCTCAACCACACACGAAAGTGATATGAAAATAGTGGCCTCCCAACTGGCTTCGGATGCCGTGAGCCTGACGGATCGCAAGAGCATCACGTCGTTTTCAGCAACCAAAACCGCCATGGAGAAGGCACTGGAAGAAGCGGACACGGACAGAAAGAACATATCTCATATGGAAATTCATGATTGCTTCTCCATAGCAGCTCTCATCAATGTCGAAGACCTCGGATTTGCTGAGCCCGGAAAAGGAATAGAACTCTATGAGCAAACTGAATCTGTTCCAAGTATCAATGCCAGCGGAGGACTGAAAGCCTGTGGCCACCCCGTGGCTGCCACGGGTATCAAGCAGGTGACAGACGTATCCAAGCAACTCAGAGCATCGGGAAATCGCTGGGGACTTGCACAGAATTTTGGCGGAGCATGTGCCAGTTGCGGTATACATATACTCGAACATACTCCCGTCTCATAAACTGCCATGTCTCATCCTTCCATTGCTCACCGCGCAAAAGCAGACCGAAAGCAGAAAATGCAGGCGGGGAAGATCGTGTCGTTTACGACTGTTTCTCATCCCCCGGAGGGGTTCGGTTCGGAGCCGCTCACCATCGGCATGGTGGAGCTGGAGGACGGATCGCAGGCTATGGGACAACTCATAGTGCCCGGCAATGCGACATTGGCCATAGGACAGGAAGTCATACCACGCATGAAACGAATACGTACCAATGCACAGGGGCTGCACCTGTACGACACCGCCTACGAACTGCTTACAAAGAAACCGGCGGAAACTACGGAGAGTACTTCGCAATTCCCCGGGTACATCATCGCATTGTACGGCCCTTCGGGTGTGGGAAAATCCACAGTGAGCAATCTCCTCACCGCCATGCTTTCCGAGTACGTCGGCACCGTACCAATTATGACAACACGCTCGAAGAAGAAAGGAGATGACGGCGAATATCAGCACATAGATGAAGAAAAATTCATAGAGATGTGCCGGAAAAAAGAAATAATTGCCGCAACGCAAATCCCCTCTCGCAGTGAAAATCGATGGTACGGCTACAGAGAAAAGGACATCCTGAGTATTTGGGAAGCTGGAAAGATTCCCGTGGTCATTACCGAACAAAATCTGCTGCAAGAACTCAGCAGTCACTACGGACGACGATCTGTGCTTTCGTTTGGCCTGCTGCCTCCGGGAAAAAGCAGGCGTGCCATGCTCTCGCAACTGCTGCACCGCTTGCGCAGTCGCGGTCGCGATACGGAAAAGCACATTCAAGACCGCATGAAGAACGCCGAAAGAGATCTCGACTTCTTCGAGGAGCGAAAAGAGCTCTTCGACCACATTCTGGTTAATGAGGATCTCGACACCGTACTGCAAGCACTGAAAGGGCACGTTCTGCAGCCTGAAAGGGGCTAAAATCAACATGAATATCATATGGAAAACGTACGATGACTGTTTTGCATAAAAATCTGTTCTGTCCATAGTCTCAGATGCAAAATTCTGCTATAATTGAAGGATTTTTGGGTCAAATTCTCGAAAACAAACACACAAAGAACAATGAAGCGACTACATACGCTGATGTTCGGCTGGGAATACCCCCCCATTCACTTGGGAGGACTGGGTGTGGCATGCCAAGGACTCGTACGCGGACTCATGAGCAACGGAGTGAAAGTGACGCTCGTTCTGCCGAATCCGGACGCCGAAAGGGAGGGAGATTTGGATGTCTTATACCCGACGGAGGAAATGCTGAATCACGTGCATATCGAAAGCATTCTGTCTCCGTACGACACGTTCGACTCCTACGGCATGCGCATACATACCATTCCTGCCGGACGACAGCACATCTACGGAGCGGATCTCGGTGAGGCGGTGGCACAGTACACTGCCGCGAGCGTGGAGATGACAAAAGATGTGCATCCGGATGTGGTGCACTGTCACGACTGGATGACATACGAAGCGGCAGCCCGCGCAGCCAAATACCATGCGAAACCTCTGGTGGCACACATTCATGCAACCGAATTGGACAGAACACATTTTCATCCGAACGAATGGATTTACAACCGAGAGCTCAAGGGATTTACGATGGCAGACAAAATTATCGCTGTCAGTAACTACACGAAAAATATACTGGTGAAACACTACGGCATATCGCCACACAAAATTCATGTGGTACACAACGGAGGAACGTTCCCCGTGGCGGAAACATCGCACAAAATGCATTCGCAGTACGGCTACAAAAAGCAGCCAATGGTGCTCTTTCTTGGTCGCATGGCGTTACAGAAAGGACCGTATCAATTCCTGGATATGGCCGCCAAGGTGCATGCATCACGTTCGGATGTGCAATTTGTCATGGCAGGAGACGGCGACATGCTCGGCGGACTCATAGACGAATCCGTACGCCTCGGGCTCAAAGATTCCATTATTTTCGCAGGCAAAGTGACGAACGGCGAAGCGCAAAAACTGTTCTCTCAAGCGGACTGTTTCGTTATGCCCTCTCTCTCGGAACCGTTCGGACTGGTGGCTCTGGAGGCGGTGGCGCAGGGAACTCCTGTGATCATCTCAAAACAGTCGGGAGTGAGCGAAGTTATAAGTCACGGATTCGCCGTGGACTTCTGGGACACAGCCAAGATGGCAGACTGCGTACTGACAATACTTCGGGATGATGCGCTGGCACAGCAACTGAGCTCCGAAGCCTCACGAGTCGTTACACAACTTACATGGGAACATCAGGCCATGGCCGTTCGTTCTCTCTACCACAACATACTTCATACCTAGTTTTATTATGCACCCTCACATCTGCCTCTACTTCCAGGTACACCAGCCCTACAGACTGGATGATCTGCGCACGACGGACGTCGGACAGCATAAACCCTACTTCGATACGCAAAAGAATCACGATATCTTCCGTAAGGTTGCTGAGAAGTGTTACTTACCCGCAAATAAGTTGATGCTGGAACTCTTGGAAAAACATGCGCACTTCTCCATAGCCTATTCTCTCTCGGGAGTATTTCTGGAGCAGTGCGAAGAGTTCGGACAGGACGTGCTAGATTCCTTTATGAAGCTTGCCGCCACGGGAAAAGTGGAGTTTTTGGCAGAAACGTACTATCACTCCCTCAGCTCCATGCACTCGCTGCCGGAGTTCTGTGAACAGGTGGCAATGCACAGTGAAAAAATCTCTGATCTGTTTGGAGTACAGCCGCGTGTTTTTAGAAATACCGAACTTATTTTCAACAATGAGATAGCGCACATTGCGCGCATGATGGGCTTTGTCGGCATACTGGCCGAAGGCGCAGACCACCTGCTGCACGGAAGGAGTCCCAACGAACCGTACGTACCTCCCGAGTTTTACCTTCCGGAAGAGACGCACTGGAACATTATAAAAAAGAACTTCCCGAATGCGCATCCGGCGGAGAAAATTCACGTACTCCTGAAGAACTACAAACTCTCGGACGACGTCGCATTCCGCTTCTCCGATAAAAGCTGGATAGGCTATCCCCTGAAAGCAGAAACATTCACCGATTGGGTCATGAGCAGCGGCGGACACAATATAAATCTCTTCATGGACTACGAAACATTCGGAGAACATCAGTGGGAAGACACAGGAATATTTGAGTTTCTTCGTGCACTTCCGCAAGTGTGGGAAGAACGCGGTATTCGCGCCCTGACACCTTCGGCTATTCTCGAAGACTGGAAACACAACACGAACCAAGCAATCGGCATAGCGCCGAAAGAACGCGAGCATGTGGGCAGAGACATCTCATCCATACTCGAAGCGCTCTCCGCAATCTGGAAGAGACCTGCACACGTACCGTCTCCCATGACATACCGTGAACAGGAGTTCGACGCGCATCTGCCTGTTTCGTGGGCGGACACGGAGCGAGATCTCTCCGCGTGGGAAGGGAATCGAATTCAAGATGCCTCACTGGAAGCAATTTACGAGATGGAAGAGGCCGTAAAAGCAACCGGAGATCCGGTGCTCATAACAGAGTGGCGCAAGCTGCAGACATCGGATCACTTCTACTACATGTGCACGAAGTACTGGAGTGACGGCGATGTGCACAAGTACTTCAGTCCGTACGATTCTCCGTACGAAGCGTACCGAAGATTCAGTCATGCCATTCACGACTTACGTTCCCGACTCTCTTAAATGCCAAGATCTCTTCTTCTCGGAAACGGCTCCATGCTCGCAACATTCGATAATGACCTTCAAATGCGGGATCTCTACTACCCATATGTCGGAATGGAAGACCATACCGCATACGGAGACGTACATAGAGTGGGGGTCTGGATAGATGGGATAGGCATTTCATGGTTCAGCGATGACGACTGGAACATACAAGTGAACTACAAACCCGAAACACTCGTGGGTCACTCGCTGCTACGCAATGAAAAGATGGGACTCACCATCACCGCCGAAGACTACGTGCATCCGGTACGAAACATTCTCGTGCGGGAGTTCAGGGTTATCAGTACGGATGGAAAAGAGAAAGACGTAAAATTCTTCTTTCATCATGATTTCCACATATACGGAGACAAGCAGAAAGACACAGCATTCTACGAACCCTACACCAATACGGTCATCCACTACCGCCTGAAGAGGTACTTCCTCGTGGGAGGGCAAACGTCCGAACCCATTTCCTGCCACACGGGAGGCAACGCAAATGAGTACCAGTCCGTACTGCACAGCAGAAAGAAAATACAAAGCTGTGGCATAAATGAATACAGCATCGGAAAAACCGAATACCAAGGGTACGTGGGCACATGGAAAGATGCCGAAGACGGAGTGCTCTCGGGCACCACCATAGACCAGGGATCCGTGGACTCCACGGTGGGCATACAATGCAAAGTGACGCCCGAAAAAGAAACAGTGGTACATCTCTGGCTGTGCCTTGGAACATCGTTGGAGGAAGTGGTGGAGAACCAACAGTTTGTGCTGGAGGAAACTCCGGAGCGCATGAAGCGAAACTGTCACAATTACTGGAAGAGTTGGGTGAACAAAACACATAGAGCATTCGGCTCACTTTCCACCAAAACGGTGGATCTCTATAAGCGAAGTCTCCTGACCATTCGGATGCATGCGGATAATAACGGAGGGATAGTGGCTGCGGCGGACGCAGACATCATGATGTTTAACAAAGACACGTACACCTACGTATGGCCACGGGACGGTGCGTTCGTATCTCTCGCTCTCGATAAAGCGGGATACATGGAAGTAACGCGACGATTCTTCGAATTTTGCTGCAAGATTCAGCAACCTGACGGCTACATGCTGCATAAGTACAACCCGGACGGATCTTTCGGATCTTCTTGGCATCCGTGGTTTAGAGACGGCGAGGCGCAACTGCCTATTCAGGAAGACGAAACGGCACTAGTGCTCTACGCACTTTGGAAACATTTCGAAGCCGTACAGGACTTTGAATTCCTGCAGCGCATGTACGAACTGTTCATAAAGAAAGCGGCACAGTTTCTCTGTGACTACCGAGAAATCGATACCGGCCTTCCCCTGCCAAGCTATGATCCGTGGGAAGAGCACAAGGGAATCTTTACCTACACAACAGCCTGTACAATCGCAGGGCTGCAGGCGGCTTCGCGAATCTGCCATATCCTCGGGCACTACACGCATTCCGAACGGTACGAGAGTGCGGCAGATACCATGAAGCAGGCATTACTCTTCCATTTGTATGATGAAGAGAAGGGAAGATTCTTAAAGAAGATCAAACGCAAGAACGGCGAAACTACGGAGAGAGATGACACACCGGATGCCAGCATCAGCGTACTGTGGAAACTTAATATTCTCTCCGCCGATGACCCTCGAACCATCTCCACCATGGAGCAATTGGAAAGTATGTTGAGGGTAAAAACAGAGGTGGGTGGGCAGGCACGATACACGAAGGATTTCTACCACTCGGTCACAGAACCTTCCGCCGACATTCCAGGTAATCCGTGGATTATTACAACCCTTTGGAACGCACAGTGGTACATTCGCAGAGCAAAGAATCTCAAAGAGCTGCACAAAGTACGCGATACCATAGAATGGGTGGTGAAATACGCATCGCCTTCGGGGATGCTGGCGGAACAGCTGAACCCTCTGACCGGTGAACCGCTTTCGGTCGCACCTCTTACATGGAGCCACGCCACATTCGTAGAGACGGTATTGGAATACTTGGAGAAAGAATCGGAACTTTCATAAACACGCATAAGGGCACAAGACTGTTCGGACTCAAGCGGAGCCGCTTCTTGTACGGAAAGCTTGTGATACAGTTCTCGCAACCCCCTCCCTATGCACAGAACATCGTTCACTCTCTTCGGCGTCGGTACGCTGCTTAGCATGGCAATGGTTGCCTACGCACAAGAGCTGCCCGCACCGGAAACTCCTGCTTCCCCTGCAGAGCTTTCTCAGGAAGAATTGGATTGGGAAGCACGCATTGCGCGCACCGATGGTTTTCGTATTTCAATGCTGCAAACAATACGGGGCATGGAACTCTTCCATGCATTCGTTGAAAAGAATCGCAACGAGGTGATGGCGAACCGAAAGAAGTGCAGGGAAGATTTACGCAAAGCAAACCGAGACACGAAGTTTGCAACCACGGTACGTTGCTTTGGCAAAGAACTGCAGCTGGGAAAAGAGTTGGCAGAAAAGAAGCAGCAGTTCGCAGAAAGTATTTCAGGTGTGGATGAACTGCGACGTGCGGAAGTGCTTCAAGTAACAGGCGAGCTGCTGGAAGCGATGGACGCGGTAAGCACAGGAATAAGCAGAGATGTCTTCCGCGACGAAGACGAGCTGCTGGAAGCAAAGAAGAACCTCCACAAAACGTACGGAATACCTGTTTTGTTGTCCTTTAGCCGACTGGAAGCAGACAGGACACGTACGTGGGTGGCGCATATTATGGTGCGTCTCCTCATAACTACTCAGAATACGGAAATGGGCCCTGAAGCGTTCGAAAAGGCCTCGGAAGCACTCGGGTGCTACGAGGAAGCAGAAAGCTATTTGGAGGCCGTATTGGCATCGGAACGGTACGAAAACGCCGTCTTTGCCGCAAATCAGTCTCGCTCCCACCTCGCCGACTGCGGAGATCTTCTCGAAGCAACTCACGCACTGCAGCGCGAGTTTGAGCAAATGACCCCCACAGAGGAGTAGTAGAATTTTCCACAGAAAGCCCGAATGGAGGTTATTTTGTGTTTTATTATATTTATAAAAACATATTTGAATATACATGCAACTATCCTCCACCACAGAGCAACTGTGATTTATACTCACTTGCCTCATGGAGAAAATCCCCTTTCGCCACCGGGTAGAAAGAACTCGCAATAAGCATTCCCGTGCGGTATTCCGTGAGGAAACGATCGTCATTCGCCTCGCACGAAATCTCTCGAGGCTGGAGGAAAGAGAACACATAGAAGACCTGCTTCGTCGTATGACGAGGCAACTTTTGGAAGAACAGAATCAGAAAACAACCATTCAACCTTTTTTGAAACTGCTCAACGGGGCAAGAAGCGACACTGTCACTCTCGCCACCGGCAAGAAATACTTCATACAGCTGAAACCGGGTGCCAAACTCGGTGCGAAAAGAATTCCCGGTGGGTGGGTGGTTACCGTCAGTCCGCAAACCAGAAGAAGCGGTTTGCATCGCTTGCTCTGGAAACTCATTGCAGAGGCAGAACTTGCTCGCATAGAAACATTGGTGGATTCACTGAACACGCGAACACTGCAATCACATGTGAGTGAAGTAAAACTTCGCTTTGCCACGTCGCAATGGGGAAGCTGTTCGCCGAAAGGAGTCATCATGATAAATACGGCACTCCTTTTCGCACCACCGTCGGTGTTAAAGTACGTCATTATCCACGAAATTGCGCATCGGAAAAAAGCAGATCACTCCCCCGCATATTGGAGAGTGGTGGAAAGCGTACTGCCAAACTACAGGGAATTACGAAGTCGTCTGCACGAGTACAGACTGCCAACATTGTAATCTGCGCACGCGAGCCTACAATGGAACAGATATTTTCCCCCTCTACCCATGCGATACGACGGTGATGACGATGAGAAGAAGGAAGAGCAGACGAAGAAAGGAGAAGGTGACTACAACCTCCCCGATGATATCGGAGAGAGAGTGGGCGAAGGACATGATCCCGTAGAAGACACAGTGTCATGAGCGATGTTTCAATTTCATCACTACTGGAAACAGCAACGCAAGCTGCCAAAAAAGGAGCGGATCTGCTGGTGGCGAAACACAAAGATGTGTTCGGAGAGAATGCGACGGGCTCTCTGCATGTGGACACGAAATCTTCCGCTACGGATTTTGTCACGGAGGCGGACAGCAATTCTCAGGATGCCATTATCGCAGTGATTCAAAACAAGTTTCCGGAGCACAGGTACATAGCCGAAGAAGAAGGAGCAGATACCCTCGGAAACCCGGACTCTCCGTACGAATGGATTATTGATCCTCTGGATGGCACAACGAATTTTATTCATGGCAAAGAAAATTTCGGGACCATTATTGCCGTTCAAAAAAACGGCGAATTGCTGGCGGGAGTAATTTGGATGCCTCTCTTACACCTCCTTTACCAAGGAGCAAAAGGAGGAGCGGTCACCGTCAACGGCAAAAAGGCCGTTCTTCGCAACACCGGAGGAATGAACGATGCCGTACTCTCCACGAACATTATGAGACGAGCGAAAGAGGGCAAAGATGGAGCATGGTACTGCTCCATGCCCTACTGCGGTTCAGTGGAAAATTACGGCAATGCGGCACAGGAAATGGGAGAAATAATTCTTGGTCAAAATGACGGCGCTTTCTTTCGGGGCATTCGACTCTGGGACGTCGCAGCAGGATGCCTGATGGTGAAAGAGATGGGTGGCAAGTACAGGTACGAACATCTGGAACCCGGCAACAACAGGTCGGGGCTTCTCTGCGTGGCTTCTACGGAGAAGATTTTCGATGAACTTTGTGACTTCATTTTTGAAAAGAAGCTCACCTGATAAGAAATCAAAGGAATCAAGAAAATCAAAGATGGGGATCCTTTATTGTTTTGGTTACGTTGATTTCCATGATTACTCAGACCGAAAGCTTTCTATAGACAACCCTGCCTCCGACAGGAGTTCCCCGAGCAGAAAAACAGGTAAGCCGACTATACTCGACCAATCCCCTTCTATTTTTGCTATGAGGAACTGACCTTTTCCGTCTATTTGAAATCCTCCCGAACGGTCTTTCCATTGGTCGGTACGTATCCACCAGTCCTTCTCTTCTTCGGTTAATTCCTTGAAAAACACCGATGAAGTGGAAAGCCCCTCAAAACACTCTCCGCTCGGACTACGAAGACAGAGTGTGGAATGCACAATGGAGCATGAGCCGCTGTGCAAAGAAAGCATTCTCCGTGCATCTTGTGCATCTGCGGGCTTTTCCAACAGCTCTCCCGCACTGGAAACAACCAATGTATCGCTCCCTAAAATCCAGGAATCAGGAAATGCCGACGCTCTGTCTTCCGCTTTGGTACGAGCAAGAACGATAGCCCTCCGTACGGGGTCTTTCTCCGTGCAGAGCGACTCATCTGTCTCCGGGGGTGACACGACAAACGAAAGGCCCACACCCTCAAGCAGTGTCTTACGCTGAGGGCTTGCCGATGCCAATACGAACTGCAGAGAAGTCATAACCGTATACTATCTGCAGATGCAAGCGCTTGAAAGTTAGCGACTCAGACTTCCGTTGTACTTGTATCGCACTTGGTCCGGCCTGCGTCCGCGTATTCCGGAAATCGCTTCATCCATCATCTGTAAGCGAAGCTTGAGAGAAGTCGGAGGAGCGGCATTTTTACCGTGCAAATAGACGTTGTCATTTATGATGCCAATCGGAATTGTATCGGCTGCGTCGTCTCCCACAATCGCTATGCAGAGGTCGTAGAGAATATCGCTGAGCACTTTGCTGCAATACCCTGCACGTGTGTATGTCCGAAGTTGCTCACGCTCGGCAGTGGTGAGCTGACGTACTACACTGCGCGAACTGACATTTGGTGCGGAACGTGCCTCCTCACTGTCTTCTGCTGCCGGTTCCGGTGCTGCCGCATGTGTGGCAGGAGCTGTAAAATCATAGGAATCGGTATCATTGAAATCAGGACACTCAATCTCCTCACCGTCTCGCAGACGATCTCTGCAACGTTCTACGGCACGTGTGTATGCTCGCTTCTGTGCTTTCAAAGTAGATTTGTATGCAGCAACATCCTTTCGGATATCTTCTCCGTGCATCAGACGACCATCGTCATCTTGCGACCGAAATATCGCGTAACGCTCATCGTTTGTTACCACCTGTCCCAGAATATTCTGAGATGCGACCGGTACGGTCATCATGCCGAGAATTGCGACGGCAAAGACACGTGGGGAGACAGCAGTTTTCATATGTGTGTGTTGGAATTTTCATATTATTGTACCAAATTTCACACTTTATCGCAATCCCACGGCTGTGCGTACCCTCTCTATGGTCGCTCCTGCGATCGCTCGGGCACGAGCGGACCCCTGAAGAATGACATCTTGGACGTCTTTCTCCTTCAAATTCGACCTTCGTTCTCTCAGAGGACCGAAATAATCCATGAATGCCTCAAAGAACAGCTTTTTGGCATCACCGTACCCGAGTCCCCCCGCTCTGTACCTGTCCGCCAGTGCATTCTTCTCCGATTCATCCAACAGGAGAGAATGTAGTGCATACACAACGCAGTTCTCGGGGTTTTTCGGCTCTTCCATAGTCGTACTATCGGTAACGATGCCCATAATTGCCTTCTTTATGACTTTTTCCTCACCGAACATCGGAATGGTATTGCCGTAACTTTTGCTCATTTTTTGCCCGTCGGTTCCGGGAATAACGGCTACATTTTCCACGATACGTGGCTCGGGTGCAGAAAGAAGATCACTGCCGTAACGATGATTGAATTTCTGCGCGATATCGCGTGCAATTTCTATGTGTTGCTTCTGGTCTTTCCCTACGGGAACAACATCCGCATCGTAGATGAGAATATCCGCAGCCTGAAGCACAGGGTACGTAAAGAGTCCCACATTGGCCTCCAGCCCCTGTTGCACCTTATCTTTATAACTCACCGCGCGCTCCAGAAGTCCCATGGGTGTGCTGCACGAAAGTATCCACGACAGTTCCGTGTGCTCGGGAACGTACGACTGGAAGAAAAGCGTTCCCCGTGACGGGTCGAATCCGCAGGCGAGAAAGTCTTTCGAAAGCTCCTGACGAAACGTACGAAGCTCCTGCGCGTTATGTACGGTCGTGAGTGCGTGTAAGTCTGCTATCATAAGCAAATTCTCCTCTTCTCCAAGCAAATCTATGTTCTGTTTGAAGTATCCGAAGTAGTTTCCGAGGTGCGGAGTGCCGGAGGGTTGAATACCCGTGAGAATACGCATGAGTCGAGTGTACCAGATTCGCCGCGGCGTACTAGATTTCCCGCAGTCGTTTCACAATGGCAGTAAACGGTTTCGGGAGCGGTGCCTCTATGAAAATATCTTTTCCCGTCACGGGATGTTTCATTTCTATGCGAGTCGCATGCAGAAAAAACCTTCTGTAACCAAATTCCTTTGTAAAGAGACGGTTGAATTTCTCGTGTCCGTACAGTGAATCCAACACCAGCGGATGTCCGATGGATGCCAAATGCTTTCGAATTTGATGATGTCTGCCAGTTTTTATTTTGGCCTCTATAAGACTGGAGTTTGCGAAGCGATCCAATACTGTGTACTCGGTATGTGCTTCCACCATTCCTTTCCCCGTACGAGCAGGAAGAGGCGTGCGAACAATACCCATTGTCCTCCCGATTCGCCCCATAACAAGTGCGGTATAGACCTTCGTCCACTCTTCGAAATTCGTCTCAAGAATGCGATCGTATACCTCCTTGGTACGTGCGAACATCACCACGCCGGATGTCTCGAAATCCAGACGGTGCACGGAACGAAGGCCGGGGTAGTCTTGTTTGAGAAAATCAAACAACGGAAGCTTTTCCACTTTGCCTTTGCCTTTTACCACAAGCTCACCACTGAGCTTGTTCACGCCAAGCAGGTACTCGTCTTCAAACAGAATGCGATCGCGGTTTACAGGCATGGCAACAGAGTAGCTTGTTTAGGTGGAAAACCCGAATTCTTGCTCCACAATTGAACGAACAGTGCGAACACGCTGCAAATAGTTGGTGTTCCCTATGGCAGAATCTTGCATGGAACGCTGTGGCATGAAAGCTACATCGTCTTCGGCGGAAAGTTGTACGACATTCCCGGCGGTCTCTTGAATTTTCCTCAGCACATCGGAAGATGCCAGATACAGAGCATTTTCTATGAGAGGATACGAATCAGTCGCTTCATCGTGAACAGTGCGAAAGGAAAGAAACGAATGCTGCTTCGTTTCACGAGTGTCTCCCCACTTCATGCTTCCGATAAGTCTGTCTTCCACAGCGATATACTTTCTGTCTTCCGCATGAAGATCGTCCGTATTCAACGACGTCCAGCCATGGTAAGTCTCAGCCTGCGGACTGCATGTTGTGGCTGCCCTAGTTACTCCTCTGGCAGTACGTACGTTTGGTACGATAACGGATGCATCCGCAGAAAGATCTCTCGGCGAGCGCATCTCCTCCGGATGCGCACTTCCGGAAAGCACGGCATGCGAAGGAACCCAAAAATCATTCCCCAGAAATACAGAAAGTTTCCGTATGAAATCAGGATCATCCGCAAAAAAATGCCGAATCCTATCCAAATTCAACGCTGCAAAATATCGGAAAGTATTCGAGCCTCCGTACTGTCCATTCTCCGAAATACGATCTACGTATGCCTCCAACCATTTTTTCAGGCGATCTTTTGACACAAATTTCTCCAGAAGTTCAACGTATCGAAAGACATGTTTTCCCAGCGTTTGCAGTTTCCAGTCTTCCGAAAAAAGCGACTCGATTTGCGCCGTGACTTGTGCGCGAAGCACATCGGGGCCGGCGGAATATTCTCCGTGCTCCATGGCGTAGACAACAGTGGGGATTTGAGCAATGAGCGAATCCGGACGCACAGGAATGAGACTCATAGTACCCGGGTGCTCAATACGAGATGCAATACGTGAGGCATGGTACGGCTCAAGCTTGGCCTGCAAAGCAACTTCACTTGCAAATTCCTGCGGAGAGAGAGGAGACATATTAGTATTATAAAATATTGTTTATATAATGTAAATATTCACTCGGTAAACGTATACTACCGGTATTGATCAATTCAATACTGTACGTGCAGAGTAGTATCGTTATGAAGATTTCCAATGCATCACTTGTACTTCCCGAGCGCACACCACACATTGTGGTAGATCCTCTCTTGGATTTTACAGAGGGTGCGTTCGTAGACTGTTACGGAAAAAAAGATACCGAACCGATTCGAGATGTGGTGGCGAACCTAGACACCATGACAGCAGCATGGCAGGACAAAGCAGAACTTATTCTCTGCAGATCTCAATACGATTATGATCAATTCGGAGTACCCGGACTCGAGAAGTTATGTACGACGGATTGGGGTCGACAATCGGTCATAGATCCGCGACGTTTCTCTCGCAGCGTATGCAAGTTCGATAACAGTCTCCTCTCTGCAGATGCGGATCTTGACGAGCTCATCGGCGACAATGAGTTCTACGGCATAGAAGGACTCACGACCACAAGCTGCATTATAAAAACAATTGATGACTGCAGAGACCGTATGCGAGACAGAACCATCGTCTTACCTGCAAATGCCGTAGGAGTACGCAAAGCAAGAACAGCAGATGGCCAACGGATTTTGGCGCAGCTTTCTGATCCAGACGACAGGCAGGTGATAGTCGTACCCCGGTGGCAGCAAATACATCACCGAAGCTAATACGTGGCGGGCGATGCAAGACCCTTCGAACTCCAAAGATTGGCTCACGATTGCAAATGGTTCACCATGAGCGAGCGGAGCGAGCCGAATGGTGGTGTCTGGGCGACAAAATTATAGCAGACCTTCTTCAAACCTCATAGTATGGTATAATATCTTTGATATCCCTCGATGAAGATTTTCTCAAAAAATTCAAAAAGAACGCTTCGGTCGGACGAGCGAAACGCCGTCGATTCCACAGACCGGCGTTCTGATGTGCTGTTTGGAAAGTCCGTTAATCGCTCGAATACGACCGCGCTGATGAGCAATTACATCGGGCGCTTCGCCGACATTCTTGCCGACCAAGCCAGGCTAAGCGGGAACGCGGCCCGGAGCAACTGAATGGCCTAGAGACACCGGCTGGGCAATCGCGCCTCCGCTTCGGGACGTTCCTTTTGCGTGTTGCACCCAAGGAAGGTGACGAGAGCGTCCGTAACCGCATGACCCGGTTCGCCCAATTCCGCTATGAGCGCGATGTGGGTCTGACCTTCCCCGTAGAATGACTGCGCCTGCGCCCCAGCCGCTCGCAGCGCTGCGGCAAAACGGTCGGACTGGTCTGCGCCGAGCTGCTGCGATACCTTAGCGCCATTCGCGCCATTCTTGTATTCCGCATAGACAATCAGAAACGGCGGATACGGCGCACCATCCCGGATATGCAGGACCGGCGATGCGTCTACCTGCGCCGCTTCTCCAGGGAAGAAGGTCGGCAAGTTCTTCTCGGAAGGCGGATACCCCAGTTCGGCGGCGGTGTCGATGGCGCGCGGAATATCGTAGGCAACGACATCCAAAGCAACGACGCCCTTGAGCGACAGAAGCGATTCGCCTGCCTGCAGCAGGTATTGTTCGTTTACGCCGACGAGCGATACGAGGTGCGCCCCGGCGGAATGGCCAAGCAGGAACACGTCATCTGGCGAACCACCGTATTTAGCAATGTTCTTTCGTGTCCACGCCACTGCCGCGGCGACATCTTCGGCCTGTTCCCTATAGGTCGTCTCCGGCGAGCGTTCATCGCGCATCAGACGGTAATTGATGGAGACGAGGATGTACCCCTGCCGCAGGAAGAATTCGGGAAAGTGCGGACGCTGCGCTATGCCGGATTTATCCCCTTCGGTCCATCCGCCTCCATGCACCCAGACGACAACGGGGAGATCTTGGGCGCCTGTGGGTGCATAGACATCCAGGCTCGTCATCTCCGGTTCACTGCCCGCGTGGGCGGAGTACACGATGTCGTTGACAGGGAGGGCGGAAGGTAGCTGGGAATTCTGCGGAGCGTTCCCTGTCGGAGGCGCATACCCCGCACGGAGCACCTGCGCGATCATGTACGCCATCTCTGCACGGCGCACGTTGTTGCTTGGTGACTTGATCGTCGGCGGCAGAGCCTCGGCCGCGGCAACCGCCGCGACGGAGCCGCGATACCACACATTCGGATCTTCCTGAACAAGGAGCGAAAACGACCGTGCGATAATCGTGGAAGCTTCCGCCATGTTCACCGTCGCCTCACCGTGAAATGTGCCGTCTTCATAGCCGCGGATGATGCCTGACTGAAATGCTGCGCACAGGTATGGTTCGTACCAGACTCCGCTGGGCACGTCCTTAAACGAATTGATCCAGGTGCAACCCGAAACGTCCTCGGACTTTAGTGACGCTCCGGCGACGATCTTCACAAACTCCGCGCGGTTGACATCCTTTCCCGGTCGAAACGATCCGTCGGCATACCCCTGAACTATCCCATGATCGCGGAGATACTCCGCGGCCTGACCGAACGGGCTTCCCGCATTAATATCCGAGAATGCAAGCGCGACAGGTGCAAATCGGACACAGAGAAGCGATATCACGCAGAACGGCATGACGCCTTTGGTAACTGCGACCATCATCGAGCGCATTCTACAGAGGCGTGGAAAACAATACAATCACCGCATAGGTTCAGATAAATCTTACACTCCCTGAGGTCATCATGACCTATGGGAAGAGGACGCTTTCAGCCGGCATTTCGGCCTTGAGGCTTTTTAACATGCTACAACACAGCGGTGCGGTGGAACCGTATGCTCGCCCCCAAAGCGAAGAAAAAATGCATCTCACCCACCCACTACAACATATGCCCAGAATGCCGAAGATGAAAACGCACTGCAAACGCTTCGAAGGGGCACGCACTTCGCTAAGTCACTATTGGCGCGCCACGTGGGAACGCCCAAGAAACCACCTAAAGCTGCTGCGCAGCCACGTGACACATAAAGTTCGCTCCGCTCACTCGCTCCATTCAACTTCGTTCATGGTAAACAGAGTCATTCGATTCGCCCGAAAACAGATCCGTGGTTTACCATGAGCGAGGCACCGCAGTGCCGAGTCGAATGGTGGACGATAGTGGACTCGAACCACCGACCTTACGGATGTGAACCGTACGCTCTAACCAGCTGAGCTAATCGTCCAAGATGTGAAGGATACCAGCTTCTATTGGGATCAGAAGAGAAAGCGAAGCTGGAAGCTGCCTGCCCCGCACCGGAGCAGAGCGGAGCGACTGGTGCGGGGAGCTAATCGTCCGAAGCCGCAGAAGTGTACGGTGAAGAATAACGGCATTCAATGACTTTCTCTGTATTTGACAAATAATATCTGTCAGTGCATTGCCTATTTTTAGAATTTTTTAAACAATAGGTGAGGTGTAGATCTTTGGGCCATCGGCTTTTTTTCGTCAGCGTCACCGACCGAATCACTCGCGTTTGGCCGCATCACTCTTTCTCGGAGGAATATCGTCATGGGACTACCTTTAATTATTGTCAGCTCCGTCCGCATTCAACGTGTGCACATCGATCAGCTCGATGAGCCACTTCGTGGATTTGCGAACGTTGCTCTGCAACAGCAGTTTCTCATCCGAAGAATTAAAATCGTTCAAGGAGACGGAAGGCTCCTCATTTACAACCCCAGCATAGAAAATCAGACGGAATGTCTCGAATGTAACGGAGAGAATCCTCTGCGCAGACGCAATTGCCAATGGTGTAACTGCCTGCTCCCTCCTGAAGAGGATCGAGTAGGTCTTCGCCGCGGCGAGCGCGCAAACAGAAGGACGGAGCAATGCCATCCGGTGGATGCGGCGTTCCGCGACCATATGAAGGCTGCGGTTCTCGCGGCCTACCACGCGGCCGCAGATGCCGGTATGGTCGAAGCATTTGTGAAAATGGATTACAACTCTCCTACCGTGCTGTCCGTCGAAGCGTTGCATCGCTCGGACGACTTCGAAGAGTATATTCTCACAAAGCCTGACTCAAGACGGCGAACCGCATAGGTACAGAAACGGCCTAAACACTACACCAATTCCGACTCTCTCCTCGCCATCGTGCCTGGAGAGATTTTTTTGTATCTGTCGGCTTCAGAAAGACAAATCAGAGGTCTAAGACCCTTGATTTTTATTAAAAATAGTGGTATTAAATTCTCTTCTTTTGGCCATTCAAACGCCAGTGCCAAAAGGAGATCGGTCTTTCACAAGTAGGCATTTCAAACCACCCTAAACCCGCGCCATAGACAAGGAGTTCTCAGTTGAAAACACCCGACGCCACCCGATCCGAACTGAAATTCGTCACGACGGAATCTGTCATTCTTGGCGGACTTCTCGGGGCCGCTCTCATGGTCCTTTCCGTCCACACGTGGATGCACGGGCACCACTTGGTGCACGATGCAATCGGTGAAACGCTCTGGACAGCAATCTACCTCACAATGGTCGTCGCATTCTGCGACTTCCTGCTGCCCACCTTCTTCGGAAGCCGCCCCCGCATGTCGATCTTCTGTATGGTCTTCATGTGCGGGCACGTCAGCCTGTTCTTCGACAGCTTCGCAGTCGTGTTGCTGCTCAACGGCCTGACAATCCACAAGTTCACGACGGCTGCCACAAAGTACGACCACCAGTTCAATGCATTCGCTTTTAAGACGATCTGCGCGTACTGCGCCCTGACCGTCGGCGGCGGATTTTACATCGGCGAGCTGTGGGGCTTGCCGTACTTCATTTCCTCGGGAATGGCCAACCCGCTTGCAGGTCTCCCACTCCTGCTTGTACTCACGCCGTACTGCTGCATCATGTCGCTCGTAGCGGCATATTGGTACCCCGTCAGAATCGAACCTGTTCCGTTCACCAAGAAGCAAATCATCGGAACCGTCGAGATCACCCTGATGCTCACGGCGATCATCCTGACGCACCGTCCGTTCTTCTGTTTGGCACTGCTACTCCTGTACAGCGCTCTCACATGTCGAACGGTCAAGCTCGTTAAGGAAACGTTGCACGAGCTGCAGCACGGCGCTGCCAACGCGATCGGGTTGATCCTGATTGCGATGATCATCCTGCACCTGCCCGGTACAAAGGAATGGTGCGGAGCAAACATCAAAGGTCCGCTCGTGTGGGTCCTCTCGTCGATCAGTTCGCCGTTCGCCGGGGCAATGGTCCAAGGCGCAGGCGATGACCTCAGTCTCTTCTACCGCAATCTCAGCTTGATTATGCTGGGGGCTCCCATGTTCGTCAGCTCGTCACTCGTGGCAATCGTCGTCTTTCGGGACACGATTCGCTACATGGACTTGCCGGCATTCATGAAGCCCGTGGCTGCTCTGCTGGGCGGAAAGAAGAACGGAGGAACCGTCCAAGAGGCAGTGGCATACACGCTACTGGTCATTCCGATGAACATCGGTTTGGCCGCATGTCTCTTTGTGGCGAACTACTTCGACATTTTCGCGACAACCTACCGCTTCTTGAGCGGTAGCTAACAATAAACGTCACGCATCTGGCGCTGTGTGACTGGGGTGGTCTTCTTTGCCTACTTGTGAAGACCCCCGTTTTTTTGCGTACACTGTTCCCATGCGCAAACTCATCATTAACGCAGACGACTTCGGGGACGCACCGTTCACCCGAGGTATTCTGGAAGCCCGTACAAATGGCCCTCTCACGAGTGCCACCGTTCTCGTGAACACGGAGGGAGCAGAAGACGCCATCGCCTCTGCGAAGAAACACAGTCTCCCGTTGGGTCTGCACCTTAACTTCACGCATGGCGCTCCCCTGTCGGGAGGAGAACCTTTCTTCGGTCGCATTACATTCCGACAGGCACTGGAAGAAGGCCGTATGGATTCCGCAGAAATAACAAAGGAAGCGGAGGCACAACTGGCATGGTTCACAGAGCGCATCGGAACGCCCACGCACATAGACGGTCATCATCATGTCCACATTCTCCGCCCCGTGCTCGATGTTCTTGCGCCACTTATGGTGAAAAAAGGAGTGGAACGTATGCGCATTCCCTACGGCATACCCGGTGCGCAGGAAGCAAAAGCAATATGCGACGCACATGGCATACGAACGAACGACCATTTTATCGGGCTCGATTTCGGATGGGAGAAATGCACACCTCAAAGACTAGAAGAGGAACTGCGCGGTCTCCCGGAGGGAGTAACCGAATACATGGTGCATCTCGCACACCCGGAAGATATAGGGGAAGGAGCGGAGACCGCCGGACGCACGCAGGAGTTTACAACTCTCACACATCCGCGGATTATGGAAGTGATACGAGAAGAAGGTATAGAACTTGTTTCCTACGCAGACCTATGAACATTGCTCTACTCGCTCTCTTTCAGGATGCCACGGGTAACTCCACCACGGCTCAGCGCATACGAAAACATCTGGAAGAAGCAGGTCATACCGTTACGCAATTTCCCGTCGATTCACTGCAAACAGATACGCCGATACATGCGGACGCCGCCATAGGCATACATGCCTACGGTGCGGGAAAATTCCTGCAACACTCTTCCGTACCTTTCGTCATTGTATTCGGAGGAACAGACCTGAATGAATGTCCGAAAGACCCGGAAAACATGCAGGTGATGACTGCGGTTGTACAACAAGCAAAAGCACTCGTGGCATTCAACGATGACTTTCTGGAGCGTGCGGAAAAGCTATGGCCGCAGTGCAAAGAAAAACTGCATTGTATTCCGCAGGCTGTGGAAACGAACCCGTCGCAATACTCACTGCGCACAACACTGGGACTGCGGCACAATGACATCGTCTTTCTGTTACCCGCAGGACTGCGAGATGTAAAAAATCCCCTCTTCCTCGCAAAAGAAATTGCGAAGTGGCATACGGAAAACCCGCGCGTTCATCTTGTAATAGCAGGGGCGAAGCGCAATGCGAGATACGCCGCAAAAGTGAAAAAATTTATTCGGGAGCACGAAGGTATTCTGTACACGGATGCATTGCCGCAACGAGATCTCTTCGCTGCCATGCGCGAAGCGGATGCGGTGCTCAATACATCGCGGAGTGAGTGCTCTCCAAACAGCATTTTGGAAGCGATGCATCTTGGCATCCCTGTGATTGCCAGAGATATTCCCGGCAACAGTGCCATAGTGCGACACGGTTCTACCGGACTGCTCTTTCAAACCCCCGCAGCATTTCGCACACAGGCGGAAGCGCTTCTGAAAAATACCGAACTGGGTGAATCGCTGACTTCGAACGCACGGAAGTATGTGGACGCGCATCACAGCCTTGCGTCAGAAAAGAAGGCCTACCAACAATTGCTCTCCTCCATACTCTGACCATGCTTGGATTTCTGAACGCCATCGTATCTGTCGTGGGAGCAATGGTATTCGTTGTAGCCGTAAGTCTTGGCATGCTCCGCAACACGTTGGTCATGCTGTGCATCGCACTGCGAGAGTGGCGCAATACGGGAAAAGAATTGTCCCCGTACACGCCTCCCGTCACCGTTCTCATCGCAGCGCACAACGAAGAGAAAAGCATAGAAGCATGCATACGATCCGTGCTTGCATCGCACTACCCCGAATTTCATATTCTCATAGCGGACGACGGCTCTACCGACACTACCGTATCGAAGATACAAACAACGTTTGCAGGAAACTCCCAAGTGTACGTACTCTCGCTGGCACATGAAGGAAAACTCAAAGCACTGCTGCAAGGTGTTTCGTATATTCAGACTGAATTTGTCATCGCACTGGACTCCGATACCACGGTTGATCCCGAGACAATCGGAGAACTTATGAAGAAGCTTGCACCCGCAAATGTTGCCGCTGTGGCAGGCAACATAGCCGTGCGTAATCGCACGGAAAAAATAGCGACATACCAAGCGTTGGGATACATGGCATCCAATGCGGATCGTCGTGCGTTGGACCTCTTTGGCTGCGTGTCCGTCGTACCCGGTGCAATAGGTGCATGGCGGAAGGACGACTACGTGCACGCTTTGGGAGACGCGAACATCGCCGGAGATGTGGAGCTGACGTTCCGTGCACTGCGTGGAGGAAAACAAGTGCGTTTCGCCGAGAGAGCGCGTGCGCATACCGACGTACCGTCGGATACTGCTTCCGTCATCTCCCAGCGGAAACGATGGTCAGCGGAAAAGTGGCAATTTGTGAAGCGCCACGGGAAAAATCTGATGCGAGAGAGCACAAGTTTCAAAGATCTTATCGCAGGATTGCACGTTGTATCGGTGCAAGCTCTGCTTCCGCTTGTGATGTGGTGGGCAGATATCTTCATCGTATTTCGCATCGCACAGGCGGTACTGACCCGCTCTGTTGCAGGCACTGCATTGCTCGGTACGGTAAAACTCTACATCGCATTCCTGCTCATGGAATTTTTACGAGACGCTCTTGCCGTGCATCTCGAAAAACCCGGGGACAAATCTCTGCTCAAAGTATTCCCGGTGCAATCCGTATGGAACAGGCAACTCCACGGTCTTGCCACTGTGCTGGGACTGCTTTCACTCCCGAAAGGAGTGGAATCGCAGTGGAATCATGCGGAAAGACAATCACCTACTTCTTCAGAATAAACTCCGGATCTATGGACAAACGACTTTCTTCCGGAAGAACCTGACCCTGGTACTTACTGTTCGGCTTTAAGTTGTAGGGCATGTCGGCTGCGGAACTCATGACTTCGAACGCCAGTTGGCACACTCTCATACCCGGGTACAGCGCAACGGGAAGACGGTTGAGATTACTTATTTCCAATGTGATGGTCCCGCTGAAGCCGGGGTCTACAAACCCTGCAGTTGAGTGCACTATAATACCCAGTCGCCCGAGTGAACTGCGACCCTCCACACGAGCAACCAAGTCATTTGGAAGCGTGAGAGTCTCCTGCGTCACACCCAGTACGAATTCCCCGGGCTGCACGATGAACGCCTCGCCGTCAGGAACGGTGATGGTGCGCATATTTCCCGCAAAACTTTCAGGCTGCTTTGGGTCCAGTATCGCAAACTTGCTATGTTCGTAGAGCTTGAACGTACTGCCAAGTCTCATATCCATACTGCTGGCATGAATATGCATGAACGTGGTGGTATCTTGCGGAGTGGAGAGATCCGGCTGCGCGGTTTGAATGGTTATACGTCCTTCTTCTATGGCCTTTTTAATGTCGCGGTCTGAGAGAATCACAGGAAAAGTGGGAAAGAATCTTCTGGAGAGGAAGAGTAGCATACAACACAAAAAGGGGGAGAAGAAAATTGCGGGCTTCTGAATGCTCTCTACAATGGTGCGGCTATGGCTACCATAGAAGATACGGCCGCAAATAACGGTGCGACAACCGAGTACGCATCCTATGGAAGTGTCGCTGCCCTGGAAGCCAAAAAAGAAGCTGTCATACGCGGGCTGACGGACTACAACCGCTACACCTACCAACAGCTGGGAGCGCACTCATCGGACGAAGCCGCATCGACGGCGCAAACGATAGAGCAATTGCGCAGTTTAAGTGCGGAAGACCTTCTGGCGAAGAAAGAGGAAATAGAAAACCATTTTCAGTGGCTTTCCATGGACGGGGGCATAAGCAGCCAACGCGAGAAAATTGAATCCGCATGGGACAATATGAACGCAATGCTGGAAGACGCCGTACGAAGCAAAGGGATCAATGAAAAATCACGCGACCGTTGGATTAAACGATTTAAAAATAAGGATCACGGCGCATCTGTCAAAATAGAATTCGTGAACTTGGAACTGCCGGTACTGCTTATTAAAGCGGAAAAATTGGCAACCAAACGCAAAGAGATTCTCAAAATGAAAGAGTTTAAGGACGTAAACAGCAATATGGTCCCCGACCTTGCAAAATTTGTAAGTGAAGATGCATTCTTGGATCTCCACTACTTGGACAAAGAGAATCTGGTACTTACGGTGGATGCCGCTGCGACTGCGGCAAAGAAAATGCCTGCGCTCTACAGTAAGGCCAAAGGCATTCTCGACAGAGCGATAGACACGGGAGCAATGAGCAAACGGAAAGTCGGCAAATGGATGCAGAGCCTCTTTAAAACAGAGAGAACTCCGGCAGAAATTCAGGCGATACTGGAAGGAGAACTGAAAGACTACATCGGATCGTGGACAAAGCTGCGATACCAGTACGACCGTATAGAGCGCCAAATGGACAGCCAAGGAGTCCCGCAAGGATTTAACAGGCTCTCTCCCCAAAAGTTCTTGGATTTGGACTATTTCCAGCGTGAAAGCTACGTCGAAGAAGCACAGCGCAGCATGAACATCGGCTTAAACGGTCCGAGCGATAAGCCGATAGATCAGATGAAAATGGAGATTCGACACAATCTGCAAACCAAAGACTGGGAAGAAGCCGGCAGGCTAATTGGGCAGGCTCGTGGCATTGCGGAAGGAGAAGATGTGCTGGAGCTTAACTCCATGGAAAATTACCTGCAGCAATTTCGCAAAGGAGAACGCACGCAAAGCGCACCTATTGAATCCGTTACCAAAACACTGGAATCCATGCGGGAGGCGCTTTCGGAAGCTCCTTCCAGCGTACAACAGCTGTATATAGACGCATTGAACCGGGGAGCAACCACCATGGCTGCTCTCTCCACGCAGATGTACAACTTGGTATGGTGTCATGAGCACGGATACCTGAATGAAGACAAGGAAGAACGGTTGTATCAGCAATCTTTCGACGAAACGGAAGACATTGTGGAGAACGGTCACAGGCAGTACGGACTGGAAAATATCAATCTCAATGCCGTGGATGACAATAAAAAGGCGGAAGCCATGCGTCCGTACCGCACCACATGGGCACCGACGCTCTACCACATGAGCTGCTCGGACGGCAGCGCCAGAGCACGCTACTTAAACGAATTGCAGGGCAAAAACGTCGCTCGAGACTACTGGTCCACGCTCAAAATCCGAGATATCAGCTACGAGAAACAGGCGTATCTCGTAAAAAATGTGAACTGGAAGCTCAAAGGAGGCATGCGAAAGCTGCAAGCGGCAGGAGTGGCCTTTACGCTTAACGGGCCACCTGAATTCATACACTAAATGGCACGGCATTTACTTGTGAGACAGCGCTTGCTCATTACAATGTGCACACTATGAAAACCTCTCTCCTCACAACCGCTGCCCTCGGCAGTATTCTCCTTGCAGGGTGCAATGCCCAAAACTCGAACAAAGGCATGTTATCTCTGGAAGAACAACTCACAAACCCTCTCTACACGGAACGCTACGCCGAAGAACTGGTAGACAGAATGGTTGAATATAAAATTCAAGCTGATCCGCTACTCAATGATGAGTCCAAGGCGAACACAGTGGAAGAAGCAAGAAAGAAATGGCTGGAAGTGGCACGCGATGCTCGCAAAAAGCAGCGCGAAGGACTGCGCGGTTTCCTTATTACCATCAACGAGCCCATTAAAGGAGAAGTATTGTACGTCGACGATACGCTCTATCTGGATACGACTGCCATTATCGCTCCGGGCCCGAACGTGCACCTGTACCTTTCGAGCATCATAGATCCCCGAGACGTGGAATTTCCGGATGAAAGCGCCATAGACATAGGAAAAGTGCAGTCTGCGTACGGTGCACAGCAGTATGCAGTTACCCCCGTGAGTGATCCGGAGGCCTACCGTACTGTGGTTGTCTGGGACAATGATCTGAGCCGTCTGCTCGGCTTCGCGCAGATCAACAAGTAATTACATTACCGCCCTCCTCGCACATCGAGAGCGAGCGGTTCAAAGAGAAGCACGTAGGATTCCTGCGTGCTTTTCGGGCAATGGAATACTCCGCGTGGAATTACCGCCATCTCCCCTTCCTTCACGTTCAGATCTTCTCTGTCTCTGCACTGAATCACTATTTCACCTCTGTAGACATAGAAGAGTTCATCTTGCTCGTGATCATGCCAATGGTACTCCCCTTCAAACTTCGCCAAACGCACGACAGAGTCATTGTACCGTACTATCTCTATGGGATCCCACGGCTCCGTAACGGAGCCGATATGCTCTTCTATGCAAGCATGGGAAACAGGAATGTTCATAGGAGAACTACAGTCTCTGAGTCAGACGCTCCAGTTCGGCATCTATGGATGCACTGATGGTGTCGAATCCTGTCTGCACTCTCTGGCCGTTCACAAAGAAGGTGGGGGTGCCCCGCACTTCCAGCACACGTCCTGCTTCGTAGTCCGCAAGCACAATATCGCGCTTCGCATGTGAACTCATGCATCTGTTAAATGCGGTCATATTCAACTCAAGTTCGGCTGCCCATACGCCTAACGATTCGGAGCTCAATTCCTGCTGCTTTTCGTACGCGAGATCCACAAACTCCCAGAATTTTCCCTGATCTGCCGCACATTCGCTTGCCTCTCCCGCTTCCAGCGCAAAACGATGAATGGAGCGCAACGGGAAATGCATGATATCAAACCGAATGGTATCTCCGTACTTTTCTATAAGAGGAGTGGAAATGGAAGAGTGTGCCGCACGGCAAGCCGGACACTGCAAATCTGCAAATTCCTGCACGACTACGACTGCATTCGGATTACCTTTTGGCGTACGGCTGGAAACATCCGATGAGCCCGGAGCGCATGCGGAAAGTAACACGAAACCGATAAGTGGGAGGGAGAGTGAGGATTTCATGACCATATCTTGGCAGGTGAATACAATAGATGCAACAATTCACTCAGACGTCCAAGCGTGGTACTCTTTCTCCCTCTCTATGTCTCTCTACCGCAAGTATCGGCCTCAGGCATTCGCAGACGTGGTCGGTCAGGACCATATTGTCACAACACTCGAACAGGCTGCCGCGCAGGATAAGCTGGCACACGCGTATTTGTTTGCAGGTAGCAGAGGAACGGGGAAAACATCCGTGGCACGCATACTGGCAAAAATGCTGATGATACGGGGTGTGCAAGACGACGCGCTGCGCAAGCAGATAATGAAAGGCGTGGAAGACGGCAGTATCGTTGATTTACTGGAAATAGACGCCGCCAGCAACCGCGGCATAGACGATATTCGAGATCTGGTGGCAAAAATTCAGTTCTCACCGGTCGTCACAGGTGCAAAAGTCTACATAATCGACGAGGTGCATATGCTGACAAAGGAAGCGTTTAACGCACTCTTAAAAACACTCGAAGAGCCTCCGCCATACGCACACTTCATACTCGCAACCACGGAGCTCAATAAAATTCCATCCACCATACAGTCCCGCTGTCAGTGCTTTCCTTTCAGAGCTATTCGGGAAGAAGACATTATTCGACGACTGCAATTCATAGCGGATCAGGAGCATATACACATCGACAGAGAGTCGCTTCGCTACATCGCACACCATGTGGAAGGAGGGCTGAGAGATGCCATTTCTTTGTTGGATCAAATGCGCTCCCTCAAATCCATCACGTTGCAAGATGTGCAACAGCGCATAGGAAGCACGGGGCATGAGTACGTCGGTTCCATTTTTACCGCCCTGCAAGAAAGAGACGCACAGACACTCCTGCAGACCATTCACAAATTGGAAGATAACGGAATTTCGCTGGAAAACTTCGTTCGTCAGCTCTTAAAAAATGTTCGCAACTCGTTGCACACTGCCGTTGAGCAGAAAAAACCCACCAAGGATATCGTCGCCGTTCTCAATACCCTCCTTGTTACCATTCGAGACATGCGTATTTCTCCTCTGCCCGGGCTGGTACTGGAGTCCGCCCTGCTCTCCATATGCAACAGGGACGAACAGGCGGAGAAGAGTGCACCGCTCTTCGTAACGGACACAACGCAGCTCAAAGCCGTCTCGGAAAAGAAGAAAGAGGCAATACACGAAAAAAAATCCGACAAAAGTGTGCCTGCAAAGGAAACTACGGCAAGCATAAACCCACAATCTCCGTCAGTGACGGCTACGCCGGAGAAAGCTTCAACGGCAACAGCGAGTGCCGCCATAGAAGCACGCGAACTTTCCATGGAAAGCCTGCAGTCTGCGTGGGGCGACATCGTGAAGCAGACAACGCCGTCTTCGGTAAAAATGTCCCTGAAAAACGGACGCCTTACCGCTCTGGAGGATACGAAGGTAACACTGGCGTTCTCTTCCGCTTTTCACAGAGACACCGTTGCCAAAACAGAAGCCTGCAGAACCGTGGAAGCAGTGATGGAAACACTCTTTAAGAGATCCATGAGATTGGAATGCGTATTGGACCAAGCCACTCCCATGCAAATTGACGACGACAATACGTCCGTAAGTCTGGCGGAAGCGGCAGCGGAAATATTTTAGGAATATGAGAAAAAACTTGGGGCACATAGGATTTGGCGAAACGATGTCCGGCGCGGACCGCTCTGGCGAATCCGAGCTCTTGCTTGCCGATAGAAATATGCGAGCATTTCAGTTGTATCTGCGAGAGGTGCTGCTCCTTTCACCCGAAGAGCGACAAAGAAGAGAGGCAAGTCTCTGTGAACATATCGATGCTTTTCTCACGCAGCACGCCAAGAGAACTGTCTGCGGATACATTGCCCAAAATGAAACGGACAGAGATCCGTTGGATATAGAACCGCACCTCGATCATCTCTTTCGGAACAGAACGGGAAACGGACTTGTACTACCGGGATTTCAGAAAGAAGAACCCGTGTTTTATGCCATAGACAGACAACTCCGGGAAGAAGATCTGCAACGCAACGCAGTGGGAGCACTGGAGCCGAAACCGGGTACATTCACTGCGGTGAGTCCGGAGGACATAGATGTGTTTCTGGTACCGGGAGTGGAAGGAAAGAAAATCGTGTACTCACGCAATCACGGATATGACCACTGGCACGAAGAATTTCCCCATGCGCTCTTCTTGCCGACGTGCCTCGTATACAACCGTGATTTTGCATTGGTACACCCGAAGAGAACTTATAATCTCATTGCGACACCGGATGGTATTATTGAAACGGGTTCCCCTCTTTAAAAATGCACGATGCGGACGCCAAAGCACAGCTTCGAGACTCCATAACACAACGCATGCAGCGTCTGACAGACGCGCAAAAAGCTGCGGAAAGCCGCACGCTTTGCAGGGAACTTCTCCCACACATTCCCAAAGGATCCACGGTGTGTGCGTACTATCCCATGAAATCGGAAGCAGATATTCGCATGCTCCTCGACGAACTTCTTCTCCGTGGAGATAACGTCTTCCTTCCGTGTTTCGAAAACAACAGACTCATCTTTCGAAAAATCGAGGATTTTGCCGATTTGCACAAGGGTGCCCTCGGCGTGTTGGAACCGAAGCAAAACGCAAAAGAGCTGGAAAAAGAAACGGCAGATATCATTCTGGTTCCCGGACGCGCGTTCGACTATGCGGGAAATCGCATGGGGCGTGGCAACGGCGGATACGACAGGTGGATTGCAAAACACCGAAAAGCACATGCCAATACGAAATGTATTGGTGTGGCACTCGAATGCCAGATAGTGGGAAGCGTACCCACCGAATCGCACGACGAGCCGATGGATGCGATTGTCACCGCACGGGGTTACAAAGAGACGATGCCACGAGAGTAAGTGCAATCATTGTGTTCAGTGGGCTTTGCAAGCCGGCACACTCTAGCTACTCTGATGGTACAAACACGACTTCCCCTCCCTCATCGAATACAGCGAAGCGCCCCATGAGGAAGCTCACGGGATATGGTGTTTCTCCGTACGATTCTCTCCCCACCTCACCCATGTTTACTTACGACGCACTCAAGAAAGAAGATCCGAAAATCTACGACGCTCTTATGGGAGAAATGAAGAGGCAAAAAGAAGGAGTGGAACTCATACCATCGGAAAACTATATCTCTCCCGCGGTACTGGAAGTAATGGGAACCGTTTTTAACAACAAATACTCCGAGGGGTATCCCGGAAAACGCTACTACGGCGGTCAGGAATACACGGACTGTGTGGAATCCATAGCCATAGAACGCGCAACGAAGCTCTTCCGTTGTGAGCATGCAAACGTACAGCCGCACGCGGGAGCACCTGCGAACGTTGCTCTCTACTTTGCATTGCTTGAACCGGGAGACACGGTAATGGGAATGGATTTAAGCCACGGAGGTCACCTTACACACGGACACCCTGTCACATACATCACAAAGATATTTAACTTTGTACGCTACAAGATGAAAGATGTGGAGACAGGAGAAATAGACTACGACGAAATGCGAGAAGTCGCACTGCGCGAGAAGCCGAAGATTATTCTCGCGGGATTCTCGGCGTATCCTCGTGAACTCGACTACGCCAAAATGAAGGCGATTGCAGACGAAGTCGGCGCATACACAGTGGCAGACATGGCGCATATTGCAGGAATGATTGCAGGCGGAGCGCTGAGAAATCCGTTCGATGACGGGTTTGATGTCATTACAACCACAACGCACAAGTCTCTTCGCGGACCTCGCGGAGGCATGATTTTGTGTCGTGAACTCGAACTCGGCAGAAAGATAGACAAATCTGTGTTCCCCGGTTTCCAGGGAGGACCGATTATGCAAATGGTTGCCGCGAAAGCAGTGGCGTTCGGTGAGGCACTCAAACCCGAGTTTCGAGACTACGCACATCAAATTATCGCCAATGCCAAGCACATGGCAGATGTGTTTATGCAAAGCGGAGCAAAGCTGATAACAAACGGTACGGATAACCACCTCATGATGATAGATTGTGTGAAATCATGGGATATGACCGGACAAGAGGCAGAAACACTCTTCGATAGAATCGGCATTACGCTGAATAAGAACATGATTGCCGACGATCCTCGTAAACCAATGGATCCCTCCGGAATACGCTTCGGTACGCCCGCCGTTACAACGCGCGGTATGAAGGAGCACGATATGAAAACGCTCGCAAACTTCATGCTGAAAGCCGTGGAGAACAGAGGCGACGACAAGGTGATCTCTGCGCTGCATGACGAGGTCATAGAGTTCTGCCTGCGGTTCCCCGTACCGGGAATAGACTCGTAAGCGAGAACGGCCATCTGCGCACCGAAATTTTCCCTTTGCAATGTAAAGTAAAGTTTGCTATACTGTAGTTGTCACCGGTTGATTAGAACTTGTTTCTATCTCAATTCGATGACCAAAAACAAAAATCGTCACCCCTTTTACTCGGTTGGCGATTTTTTGTGTAGTGTCAGAAAATGGGTGACTATACCTTCAGAGCACGTAGAAAAGTGGAAGGGCGTCTCGAAGGATACTGTACTATTTCTCACGGTACTTTTCAGAGATGAAAAGTACCCAAAAATCTCCGTCAGTTCCACCTGTCTAAAAGTACTCCCCCTCGTCATGGTGAGGTGCTCGACTGATCCTTCGAGGCTCTCTTTGCTTGCAGCTTCGTTCGCACCTCCAGCCTCCGCACCGCATTGGTTATGCTCCGGCCGGCACGCAGGATGACAGTCAAAAGTACGTAGGATGAAAAAGTGTCATGGTGAGGTGGTCGACTGATCCTTCGTGGCTCTCTTCGCCTGCGGGCTCCGTTCGCACCTCAGGATGACAGTCGACCCTCGAACCATGCACGAGTTTGCGGCTGACGAACCCTGAGCGTACTGAGCCTGACGAAGTATCGAAGGGTGGGCACTTTTTCTAAAAAGTGCCGTACGGTGTATCATGAATGCATGAATGCAAGAGCTTTTACAATAGTTGTGGCATTCCTCGATGCAGTACTCCTCGTGTGCTCCACCGCTGTAATGAGCGTCATAGTGGCAATGAGTGTGATGATGTTCGATGCACCCGGCTCCACAGAAAGCTTGCAGGTGTGGGGACTGTTTACGGGTATCGCACTGTTCTGTACCGCACTTGTCCTCTTTTGTTTGGTACGAGCGGTACAAAGCTTCCGCAGAGGAAAATACGTGCGCTCTGTCATTATCAGCGCTCTCCCCCTGCTTCCGTTCGTCATTTTGCAAATACTGCCGCTCTAGTAGTCGTAGTATTCGTAATCATTGACCGTTCCATATTCGTCCTGCGACCAGTATGAATCGTAATGATTGAACGAGTTTTGGTACTCGTAATTATCTCTGGAATAGAGAGGGTATGGTCGTGATCTGTGAGACGGCCCTTGTCGCAGAGGCACCTGAGAGTGTTCCTGATTCACATGGTAACGAACATCATCTCTTTCATCATAATCAGCAGGACACTGCTGTTCCCAGTAACCGTCTCCATAGAGCTCATCGTACGTACAATTATCGTACACATAACACTTTGGAATATGGTGATCCGGACGGAGGCACCCCCTTGCATACTTGCTTCCGGTCAGCGTCTTTTTTGTCGTGCTTCTGCCGTAGGGGTAGTCCGAACGACGACTTGAGCGGTACTTGGCAGTGTGCGTGGTGTATTGACCTGTATTGTCATACACGGACACAAAAGGATCGTCATACACCAGGCGACCATACCCCGGCACATACGAGGAGCCGATCGTATGAGAACTCACACGACTTTCTGCATGAGCGGGGAAACTGATGGCAAAAAAGATAACGCCGATGATGCCAAAAAAATAGCGAGACATAGGAGATGAATTCTAGAACAAAACCGCAGTAATACGAAAGAAAATGCGGGAAGAGAATAGACGTGTATTCTGAGTAAAAAATGTATCCATAAAATATGTTTAGCTCTTGGCTACCAGTAAATCTTGCGCTTTTGATTCCCTCGAATATGATAACACGATTTGTTCATAACAAATCTGCGCCATCAGCCTTCGCTCTTAAAGAAAAGAGAATGCCCCCGTTCCTTCGGTTAAGAAATCCTCCTCAAAAATCTCGGCTTCGGCCGACAAGTCAGCCTTAATGCTTTCGGAGGGAAAACAAATACAGACAGTTTCCGGGGCTTCCGGGCCCCGGAGACACCCCCTTCTCCCGCTCCTTTCCATCACCGACTGTCTCGCAGAGAGAATGATAATCATGTGCCACTGCACTCGTTCCTCTCAGCCACTACCACTACACCTGCTGTACACATACTGAGTACAGGCACGTGATTGCGGGTCGTGGTTATCATCCTCTCTGCTCTGCAATGTCGTAACGCCGCCTCGAGGATACGCAGCGTTATGCATACCCCCTACTCCCCAGTGTTCACTTCCCGCGTTATGGCGAAGTCTCAATGAGCCGGTCCGGGGACTTCGCAAGGTCACGAGGAGAAATAAGAGACCAAAGCAGGGCTAGAGTAACGAGGAATCCTCTCCTCACCCTTCACAGAGAAGCTCAGTTGCTTCCTTACGTAAGCTCCTGATAGCTCCCGAAGGACACCAAAACACAAAAGGCCGCACAGCGGTCTTTTTGTTTTAGGGAAAAAAAGTATACTGAACGGTATGAAGAGAATGACTGTCGCCATAGGCATAAGTACCGTGCTTCTCACCGCCTGCCAGGGTGCGGACGGCCCTCCGCCGCTGCCTGCGCCATCTAACTCCCAGCAAACCCAAAGCAGTCCTCCGCCTCCGGTACAGTAAGTAGAAACACGCATATTATTTTCAGTTGTAAAGATAAAGATGCCTCGCTGCACTTGCGTCGCAAGGTGTACGAGTGTACACTTCGCTCATGACATTACAGGAGGCTACACATCGGCTCGAAAAGGAGGATACGGAAGTCGTTATCGACTGGTCTCAGAAGCCTGATACGGATATCGATTCCATGATTCAATGGATAAGCACCTACCCACGCAGGAAGGACGTCCATGTCTATCTCGGCTCACAACGACACAAGCCACAGGGCAGAAAACTGCAAAACGCACTGCAGGCGCTGGGCTGCAGAGTAACCAACAGAAGTCTGGTACTCGCGTAAGATCATCGGGTAAAACTTGCAATTATAGTAGGTAATTATCCCCTCAAGGCTAGTTGCATACATTGTGTCACGGTGAGCCCGTCGAACCGCGGCACAATTTGACATCCTTCGACGAGCTCAGGATGACAAATTGAATGTATCGGCCTTAAAGGGATAGTCACATAACTACGCCTTCTTCTTCTTTGCCTCTTTTTCCGAAAGCTCCTGCAACGCTTTGCTGAGAGGCGGAACTCCCCCACTGCCTTCCAGTTTCTTTTGCAGATCCTCATACTGCTTCTTTTCTCCCGCAGGAATTTCTTCTCCCAAAATTTCACGCTTACGGAATGCGTTGAAGTCGTTTGTCCACATCTCTCTGTCTCTCCATGCCCTGTACTCCTCCAGCTTCATTCCTTTCTTGCGTGCCTTCTTTATCTCTTCCTCTTCTTTCTCCTGGGCTTTGGCTACGGCAACGGAATTCGTACGAGCTTCTGCGGCACTCTCGGACCATTTGATGATCTTCTCTTCCACAACCGACCTCTTTTCGCTGTAGCGTTCACGTGAGAGTCTGCGCAACACGTCCACTCTTCCGTCATCTTGCACGTAATCCGGCGGAGGAAGTGTTTGAATGGAAAAAGGCTTACTTGGCATACCGTCTATCATCAATCTGCCATAGGCGTGGTACTTCGGAAGGCTCAGAATATCTTTCGGCATAACCAGTTCTTCAAACTGCAGACTGAAGACTTCCGCATCGTCGGATCCGACCTGAAATGTTACAAGCGTACCGACGTTACCAAACACCGCATCGCGCAGTGCGGTATTGCGCTCTCCGATGAGCAGCTGCCCGACGTACTGGTTGGCCATTGTAAGGCTGAGTCGGTATTTACGCGCCTCGGAAAGGATGGTTGCGAAAGATTCCGTAGCGAAGTTTTGAAACTCATCGACGTACAGGAAGAAGTCCCGACGCTCTTTTTCAGGAATATCCGCTCTGCTCATGGCATCTATTTGGAACTTCGTCACAAGCATGGAACCGAGGAACGCGGAGCTGTCTTCTCCCAATTTTCCCTTACTCAGGTTTACCAAGACAATTTTGCCCGTATCCATCGCATGGCGAATATCCAACGTGCTTCGCACTTGTCCCACGATGTTACGCAGTAAGGGTGTGGAGAGCAGCTGACCGACCTTGTTCTGAATAGCTGCGACAGCTTCCGTTCTGTATTTCTCGCTCCACACTTCGTATTCATCCACCCAGAAACTTCGTACGGTCGGGTTGGTTACCTTTGAAACAATTTTCTTTCGATACGAATCGTCGGAGTACATACGCATGATTCCCATCATGGAAGTCCCCTCACTTTCGAGCAGAGCAAGCAATGTGTTTCGCAGCGTGTGCTCCATTCGTCCGCTCCATACATCCGGCCAGAGCTTGGTAAAGACGCTCATAATACCCGATGCAACCAAGTCTCGCTGATGCGGATCCGGACACTCCAGAATGTTAAACGATATGGGATAATCTCTGTCTGAGGGATCAAAGAGAACAATGTCGTTACTTCTGCTTTTTGGAACGAACTGCATAATGGCATCGATAAGATCGCCGTGCGGATCTATGACTCCCACACCTCTTCCCGCGTGAATATCACTGAATACCATGTTTTCAAGCAATGTGGATTTACCCATACCGGTTTTACCGATGCAGTAGATGTGCCTGCGACGATCATCGGTACGTATGCCAAATCGTGATCTGTGCCCCCGAAATATTGCCTCTCCGAGCACGGTGAGTTCTTCTTCTTTGTCGGTAATACCGGGAACTGGCAGGTGAATGGGTGGTTCCAACTTTTTACAGAGCACCCAATCTATGTTGGGAGTTTGCACGAGTATGGTCGGCAAGTGCCAAAGCGTGGCAATCTCCTCCGTCGAAAGGATAAACGATGACGTATTGAGTTTGTGATTTAGCTGCGTGCTCGTCGTTACTTTACCGGGAGCGAATGCATTGCACTGCGGCAAGGAAAATTGGCGAAAACTTCCTGCTATCTCCGAAAGTTTCCGTGAAGCTTCCGTCTTCTGACCTACGGGATACGTCACACTGATGCGCACGTTGCAGAGAAACATCAGCCTGTTTACCTTGTCCAATGCGGCAGCCACAGAATCTTCTCTGTCGTGAGAGCGAGAACTTGCTTGGTCCATTTCCTGCTGCTCAGGATCGGATGACATACTTGTTTCCCCCGAAAATATGGACGGAGCTTTACCGAATTTGTTGAATCCCGGCCAAGCGCGAAATCCGCCGAGGAATATGGATACGGGGAAGTACGCAAGTCGTCTCCATCCTCTGGCAAGTTGTATTCTTGTAAAGAAACAGGCGTACGACTCCGAAAGGGACGCTATGCCTTTATCGAGCAACGGAAGGAATCGAATGGCTCTTCGGCGGTACGTACCTCCAATGGGTCGCATAATTATCTGCACGTGTCCTCGCATACCGGGCACACTGTATCTCGCCAATGCCGAGGTGATTCCTGCGAGAGGATCCACGTTGACCCTCGTAAGAATGTCGTCGAATTGCGGATGCCTCTTAATGGGAAAGACCTCAGGATCGGTGAATGAAAGGTCGACAGAAATCACTTCTTCTCCTTCTCTCACGGGGAAAAGCTCTTCATGCACACGTTCGATATCGACATCCGGATACTGTGCGTACAACTGACTCTCCGCGAGCTGCAGAGCCCCTTCTTCCGCCCGAACAAACAGTCCTATTTTCCCTTCGGCATTGCCAATTTCAAGACAAACAAGCTGATCTGCACCTTTTAAAGAGTGGATGGCAGAGATAGCCGGCTCCATGTAGAGCGGTCCGCGCTCATTTTCTTGGCCGGCACGAATGCGTAAAAGGGAAGATGCCATGAATTGCGTTTTATAAGGGTTAAGCTTCGGATCGAAGCAGATCGGCAGCCATGTTCAGTGCGACCGTATTGTATGAGTAGTCCATACGCATAGGACCCAGAATACCTATTGCACCACGATGATCGCGCACCCGGTACTCGGTAACCATGAAGCTGCAACTGTGGATCTGTGACAAAATATTTTCATTGCCGATGTAATACCGTACTTGCTCGTCTATGCTTACATTGGCAAGAATAGTATGAAGGTGCTCCTCCAGCACCTCTGCAACACCGCTTGCCATACCGGGATTGGCCAAAAACTCCGGCTGACGAAGCGCATTGGCCAAGCCAAGGAAGTACACCTGTTTCTTATGCGGTACGGATGCAAATGCCACATCCGGAATCATGTGAGCAAGCAGTGCAACGGCATCGTATGCTCTTTCCTGATCTTTGCGCTGCAAATACATCTCCTTGAGAGAATCAAACTTCTTCCGAACGTGCTTCTCCTGCTTTGTGGGCTGCATGTGCTGCTGAACGTAGGACCTGTACCCTTTGGCGGTGGGAATGCGACCGGCGGAAATATGAGGCTGTTCCAAAAAGCCTTCTTCTTCCAATTGGAGCATTTCATTGCGAATGGTTGCGGAAGAACAGGTAAAATACCCCGACTCCAACAACTTCTTTGAACCAACGGGCACTGCCGTTTCGATAAATTGGTCGATGATGGCAGCCAGAAGCTTGCTCTGTCGCTCATTCATGTACATATTTTAGCATTCTTACGCCGAGAGTGCCACCTGATGCACCAAAAAGTTACGGAGTGAAATTCCCGTAAAAGCAAAAGAAAATGGGTATGAGGCTACTTTTCTTCCTTTTGCACTTCCTGCGATGCAGCCATACGCTTGCGGAAACGCTCCACACGTCCGCCCTTCAGCTCCTTCTGCTGCTTACCGGTGTAGACCGGATGACATAAACGACAGCTTTCCACAGTTTGCTCCTGAACGGTGCTTGGGATCTCAAAAACAGCATTGCATGAACTGCATGTGATCTTGGCGTCGGAGAAAACCTGAGGGTGAATAGCTGATTTCATAGCCCAAAAAGTGTACAGATAGGAAAATTGAATGCAAGTAAAGAAGGAGCGATTTCTACTTCTTTTTCGGCGGCGCCTTTGTAGTCGGAGCGCTCTTGGAAGCAGGCTTTTTCTTGGTACCACCGGCAGCAACAGGCTGCGGCGACTTCTTTCGTGCGCTGGATGCAGCTCTCTTTACCATGCGCTCCTCTTTCTTAATCACCTCCACCTCTTCTTCTCGCACATCCACTGCCGCCTCCTGTACGGCCTCTTCACCTTCTTTGTCTTCCATAACTACGCTCATGGTTGCCACGATGTCCTTCGCCTTCAGTCGCATAACTATCACACCCTGTGTGGCACGACCAAGTGAAGGAATGTCACTTAAGCGCATGCGAATGGTCTGACCCTGTTTGGAAATACAAAGCAGATCTCCGTCGTCACCTTCTTCCAGCACACATCCACCGATAATTTTTCCGGTCTTCGTAGTAAGTTGTGCCGCCTTTACCCCCGTGCCTCCTCTTCCCTGTAAGCGGTACTGCTCCACGGGAGTCATTTTTCCGAGACCGTTTTCCATCACCACCAGAACCTTACTCTTTTTGGGATCATCCACAGCATCTGCCTCTACCACGAAGTCATCTTTTGCAAGCTTTATTCCCCGTACGCCCGCAGCACTGCGGCCCATGGAACGAACATCTTCTTCATTGAAACGGATTGCCTTTCCCTGATGAGAAAGCAGCAATATCTCCTTATTTCCCTCGGTTGCAACAACCCAACACAGCTCGTCCCCGTCAGGCATTTTCTGTGCAATAAGACCGCTGCGGCGAATGTTATCGAACTGGCTGAGCTCCGTGCGCTTTACGATTCCCATGCGAGTCACCATGAACAAGTGCGTCTTATCTTCCAGATCCGCCTTTAAAATAGCGGTAACAAGCTCCCCCGGTTGCAACTGCAACAAGTTCACTATCGCCTGCCCCTTCGCGATACGGCTGCCCTGTGGCAATTCGTACGCGGGCAACCGAAATACGCGACCCGTGTTCGTGAAGAAGAGCAGATCATCGTGATTCATCACATGAAGCAGAGAGAGGATTTCATCGTCATCCTTCGTAGTCATACCTTTTACCCCCTTCCCTCCTCGGGCCTGAGCGCGGAACTGCATCGGACTTAATCGTTTTACGTACCCGCCCGTAGTCAGCGCGACGATCATCGGAGCGTTGGGAATGGTATCTTTCGCACTGAACTGACCTACCGGATGCTTCACGATAGTGGTTCTCCTTGCATCGCCGTACGTTTCTTTCATGGAGACCAGTTCTTCTTTCAGAATGGTATCTATGCGCTTCTTGTCTGCAAGAATCGCCTCGCACTCCGCAATGAACTTCAGTTTTTCTGCCAGCTCATCTTCTATTTTCTTTCGTTCCAGACCTGCAAGTGTTTGCAAGCGCATCTGCAAAATGGCGTCAGCCTGAATTTCTGAGAGCTTGAAGAATTTGACCAGATTCTCTTTGGCAATCTCTTTCGTTTGGCTCTTGCGAATGGTCTCTATGACTTTATCGATGTTATCGAGCGCTTTCTTCAGTCCTTCCAAAATATGCGCACGCTCCTTCGCTCTGTCGCGATCGAACGTGACACGACGGGTGATGACCTCACGACGGTGCTCCACGAAGATTTCAATAAGTTCGCGAAGATTCAACAGTCGTGGCTGTTTTCCGTCGGCCAGTGCGATGGTGTTGTAACCGAAACTATTTTGAAGATCCGTATGTTTAAAGAGCTGGTTGAGAACTTTCTGAGGATACGAATCTTTTTTAAGCTCTATGATGATGCGAATGCCCTCGCGATCCGACTCGTCGCGAATATCGGAAATACCCTGTATGACCTTATCTGTGACCAGTTTGGCCATTTTCTCTATCATTGTGGACTTGTTCACCTGGTATGGAATTTCCGACACTCGAATGTGATACCTGCCATTTTTCATTTCTTCTATCTCTGCTTTTCCGCGAACAATCACGGAACCGCGACCTGTCAGGTACGCCTGCTTCAGCGTCTCCATGTTGTACACAATTCCTCCCGTGGGGAAGTCCGGACCCTGAATGTACCGCAGCAAATCTTCCACCGTTGCCTCCGGGTTATCGACAAAGTGGATCGTTGCATCCAAGACTTCCGTCAGGTTGTGCGGCGGAATATTGGTTGCCATACCCACGGCGATACCGACTGTTCCGTTGATAAGGAGGTTGGGCACTTTGGCGGGAAGCACAACAGGCTCCTTGCGGGACGAATCGTAGTTCGGTTGGTAATCGACGGTGTTTTTCTCGAGATCCCGCAGCATTTCTTCGGTCAGCTTTGCCATTTTTGCCTCGGTGTAACGCATGGCAGCCGGATTATCTCCGTCTATGGAACCGAAGTTTCCCTGTCCGATAACAAGCGGGTATCGCAATGAGAAGTCTTGTGCCAATCGCGCAAGTGACGGGTACACAATCGCCTCTCCATGGGGGTGGTAGTTTCCACTCACGTCTCCGCAGATTTTTGCGCACTTACGGTAACGACCGCCGGGACGAAGTCCCAAATCGTTCAACGTAACCAAAATACGACGGTTTACAGGCTTCATACCGTCTCGGGCATCCGGTAGAGCACGGGATGCAATCACGCTCATTGCGTAACTTAGGTAGCTCTCTTCCATCTCGGTTACTATCGGACGAGCCTGAATAGTACCTATGGTTGAAAGTCTCTTGCCGTCACCTTCAAGCGGCGGCTGAACTGTGCCTGTATCTGTATCGTCGGTATCGGACATGCGTAGCCCACAAATCTTAGCGCAAAATTACAAAGGGGAAAGAGGGAAATGTTTAAAAAAAATTCAAAGGCCTTCCTTCTCCACAAAAAAGAGAAAATACTGCACAATACGAAAGATATGCTCTCTGTCGTCGCCACACCTATCGGCAACTTGGGAGATATAACTCTGCGAGCCATCGAAACACTCACGAAGGCAGATGCCATTGTCTGTGAAGATACGCGAGTAACAGGCAATCTTCTCAAACAGCTCCACATACCCAAGAAAGAGCTCATCAGTCTGCACGGATACAGCAGCCCCGAGAAAGCGGACGCACTGACAGCGCGCATGAAAGCAGGTGAACACATGGCTCTGGTATCGGATGCAGGAACACCGGGAATTTCGGACCCGGGGTACGCGCTTGTCTCCCGCGTACGTACCGCAGGCGTCACAATAGAAGTGGTACCCGGGCCGTCCGCGCTCCTCGCCGCACTGAGTGCGAGCGGACTTCCTATCAACCAGTTTGTGTATCTCGGATTCCCTCCTTTAAAGAAAGGGAGGCAAACATTGTTCACATCGCTACCAGAAGAAAAAAGAACCGTCGTTCTCTACGAATCCGTACACCGCATAGAAAAAACACTGCTGGAACTGTCACGATACTTAGAAAGCCAACCCGAGAGAGAAATTGTGATAGCGAGAGAGCTTACCAAGATGCACGAAGAGCTGATTGCTTGCACCATTGCGACCCTCCAAGACACTGTTCCGACATTCACCAAGAAGGGTGAATTCGTGATAGTAATAGGTCCGATGCGCTGAACAACTTCCGCATAAGGGCATTGTGAGGTACAATTGTAAGATTGTTTCTCTCTATATACATATGGCTTCTCCTGAACAACCGACAAATCAACCCCCGCAAGCTCTCTCATTTGTGGAGCAGGTACATAACCTTCGCGACGAAATGGAAGAATCTCTTCGCGAACTGAGAGAGAGCAGAGTGCAAGTACAGGAGCAGGATGTCCCGTCGGCAAATCCGTTCGAACGAGCGAGAGTCTATGAAAACACGCGCAAGTTATTGCAGTACATCAGTGAAAACCAAGAACGCCTGCTCAGCAACGAAGCCGTGCAGGAACAACTCTTACGACTGAAGAAATTTTTGGATGAACAACAGGCATACAACGACATGCCGGTCGTAAGTACTATTCTTAAAAATCCCGGACGTGCCGGCGCGATACTCGGCTCTCTTGTCGCCGCTCTCGCCATAAATAAGGTTGCCAATGCCGTGGTAAAAAAAGAGCAGAAGGGAGTACTGTTCCACATCCTGAAATTTTCGGGAGTGTTGGCACTCTCCAGTTACATCGTTTCGAAGTTTCCGGTATCTCCGAAGGACAGCGAACTCGCACCGAGCGTGCGTGGCACTGTGGAAACAGTCGGGGAAGTTCAAGTGCACACGCAGTTTCTGGGCAATGACTTCGTAGTCGGCGGTGCCAGAAAAGGAGATCTGCAAAATACCGTCGCGCTGCGAACATCCGTAGAAGAAGCATTTCGAGGGAAAGACACAAAGAAACAAGTCAGCGTGATTGTGTACTGCGAGGAGAATCAGAAGCAGGCGGTGACCACCGCATTGAACCCGATGATGCAACAACTCAGAACCGCACACACCGACCGCACATTTCAGCTGCGTCTTCTCAGCAAAAAGCCACCCGAAACTCCGAACGGAAGTGCTCCGGACAACACGGGAAATTAGGACGGAAGATCCTGCAACGGATTCACATGCACACCGCTGTGTACGACTTCAAAGTGCAGATGCGCTCCTGTGGTCATGGGACCTGCGCCATACGAACCCGGCTCGCCTCCGCTGCGACCGATAACTTGTCCGCTCACCACGTCTTGCCCCGTTATCACACCGATTTCAGAGAGGTGTCCGTACAACGTAGCTCTGCCACCTCTGTGTCCTATAAGGATATACGAATATCCCGTTTGGCCTCCGTCTCTGGCAAGGAACACCACACCGTCCGCCGCACTGCGCACTGCCGTGCCCTGCGGTACCACGATATCGATGGCACGATGGTCTACTCCGAAATATTGCCTGTACGAAGAATCCATAAATCCCGCGCTTATTCGACCATATACCGGCCAGCTTAATTTTTCACCGTCACGCACAACGGTACCGTCCGTGTAGGCACCCTCTCTTCCGGAGAGCAGACCTTTTTCTATGAGTGTTCTTTCCGCACTTCTGCGTAACCGCGCATCTATGCGAGCCAGCTCGGACTGCATGGCGAGAATTTGGTCTTGGACCTCTTGTACAATGCTCTGAATTTGTGCCTGCCTGCTCGCACTCGCATGCAAGGTGCGATCTGCGATTTCTTCCTGCCTGAGTACGGCAAGATACTCCTCCTGCGCATTCTCATACGCTGTGCGAAGCGCACTTTCCAATTCGCGGTACTGTCTTGCGGTCGCAACCATTCCTATGAGCCTCGCGCGAGAACGCACAAGTGCGCGATTGCGCATGGTCTCTTCCGTTCTTTCACTTAAAGAACCGGAAAGATACTGGCGCAACAGTCCCACACCGCCGGATGTATCCTCCGTTATCCCACGCAGATGCAGCGTGCGTACGAATGCAGATAATTCTTTTTCTCCCTGTTCCACGAGCTCCTTCATGTGCTCCGCATCTCCGGGGTCTATGCCATTGCGCTCCTGAAATTCGGAGAGCACATGTTGCGCGGAAGACAACTGTAATCTGAGTTCGCGCTTTTTGCGCGCAAGAACAGGAAGTTTCTGCTGTGTCTCCTCCTTTATTTTTGCACTGCGTTGCTGCGCGGAGTAGAGGCTGGCATTGGACTGATAATGCGTGGCCGCCGTATGTAGTGCCTCATTGAGTTCTTCACGCACTCTGTATGAATCATCTGCGGCTACGAGCGCGTGTACCGCTACCAGAGGTGCTGCAGCAAGTAAGAGTACCGCCGTTACTATGCATCTGTTCAGAGTATGCATTTCATACTATTATACCATATATTGCATATTTTAGGAAACAGAATGAATAGCGCAGCCAAATGAGCTTTTTTCGAGAAAATACGGCAAGATTGGCGGGCATCGAAAGGGTGTTATACTCTCGAATATGATCGCTCACCTTCGAGGCACAGTACTAAAATCTCTCCCCGGGCACATTACGGTGGACGTAAACGGTGTGGGCTACAAAGTAACGGTTCCGCACAGCGTATGGGACGAACTGAACGACAACGAAGAATCTCACATTTATATCGCAACATACGTACGGGAAGATCGACTGGATCTCTACGGATTTTCAGACAGCATAGACAGAATGCTCTTTGAGGAATGCACGAAGATTTCGGGAATCGGCCCGAGTCTTGCATTGGAAATTTGCGGCGTGCCCAGCAACCTTCTCTTGCGAGCAATACAAGAAGAAGATGCGGACATTCTTACCAACATTAAAGGAGTGGGGAAAAAAAGAGCTGAAAAAATGCTGATAGAACTGCGATCCATACTGGAAAATAAGCCCGCAATTTTTACGGCGGCAAAAGCGATGGAAGGAGTAACCGCACAGTACGACCAAGACGCCATAGGCGCACTCACCGCTTTGGGGTACGACCAGGCAACGAGCATTCAAGCGTTGAAAAATACGCCGAAGGATCTCAAGACAACCGAAGAACGAATAAAAGCTGCGTTGCAAAGTCTGTAATTCTCCTCACTGACAACAAGGCATTCCTTCCCTATACTGGGGAACCACACTTCCTTACTCCTCCATGCTTACACTCTCCGTTCTTGGCACTCTTGCCAAAACCATCACCGCATCCAAAGGAATACCGGATCAGGAACTGACGGGACTGTATACCGGTATGAGACGTTACATCGAAGATTTTCTGAAAGAACGCCAGAAGGGCGAACATGCGTGGTCTATGAATCCTTACGATAAAAGTGCGGTGGAACAGGTAAAAGAAGTGGCGGCACGAGCAAAGGCAGATAAGATTCGCACCGTGGTTTGGATAGGTATAGGAGGATCGGGCCTTGGACCGAAGGTGATTCAAGAAGTATTCGAAGGGCCGGACACCGTTGAATTTATTCTTCTCGATACGTTGGATCCTGCCGTGTTGGAAATGTACCTCAGCATTATCGACTGGAAGCAAACAATGGTCGTGGTGGCCAGTAAGTCCGGAGGAACGCTGGAACCCATGAGTGTGTTCTTCCTTTGTTGGGCGGAACTGAAAAAGGCAAAGGGAGACAAGGCAGCCGACCGTGTTGTTGCTCTTACGGATCCCGACAGCGGACTGCTGCGCAGTTTTTGTTTGGAGCGAGGAATTTCCATGCTTCCTATTCCCACTGCCGTGGGAGGTCGCTACTCCATATTTACCGCCATCGGACTGTTGCCACTCGCATTGCTGGATGCCGATGTGGATCAATTCATTCGCGGCGCGAAAGACATGGATACCATCTGCCAAAAAACCAGCATAGACGATAACCCCGCCGCATTGCTTGCCAGCGTGCAGTTTCTTCTGGATACGAGAAAAGGGTATCCCGTTCGTGTAATTATGCCATACTCCCAACGACTGGAATCCATAGCGAGATGGGGACAACAACTTATCGCAGAAAGCTTGGGGAAGACGGAGCTTGCAAACCCAATCCCCTTCTCCGCCATCGGCACGCAAGACCAACACTCCCTGCTACAGCAGTGGATGGCAGGTCCCCGCAAAATGTGGCACCTGTTCATACGAGAAGAAGACAAGTACTCCATTGCGGTACCCGACGAAGTGGAACCTACGTTCTCTTACATTATCGGAAAACCATTCGGAGAACTGTTGGACGCCTGTTACAAAGGCACCAGCCAAGCACTCACTGCCGCAAAAAGACCTCATGCCACCATCTCCATGCCAAAGCTGGATGAGTATCATCTTGGCCAACTCTTTGAGCTCTTCTTGGTGGAAGTCATACTGCTTGGCAAGCTCTACCGCATAGATCCCTACGGTCAGCCCGCAGTGGAGATAGGGAAAAATATCACCAAAGAATTGCTTGGCGGAAAATCACACTGACAGCCCCGTATGCTCCCGCTATACTTTCTCTGTTCTCTTCCCTCTTCTCATCATGGCACAACCGGTAACAGACGCAGACTTCGACGCAGAAGTACTAAAATCCGATATTCCGGTACTGGTGGATTTTTGGGCTCCGTGGTGCGGCCCTTGTAAGCAAATGCTCCCGATTGTGGATGAACTGACTACAGAGAATGAAGGCAAAGTAAAAATTGTGAAGGTAAACGTAGATGAAAACACCGAAACTCCCGGGAAGTTCAATGTAATGAGTATTCCCACTTTTATTATCTTCAAAGACGGTGAAGCGGTTACAAACTTTGTGGGCGCCAAGTCCAAAGAGGACGTACAAGCCGAACTGAATGCGGTACTCTAAGCACTACTATGGGTAACTTTATTATCAACACCGTACTCATGCTACTGGGCTTTTCGCTCATTAAATTCCGCGAACGTATCGCAGATATGATCGGAGACGCCTACTGGATGCGCTACGTTGGCGGCGTGTATTTGTTTGTGGTTATTGTGGGAGTGATTACGTTCTTCTTCGGAGTTGCTCGCATGACAGGTACCACAGATATTCTTATGGCACCTATCTACGGAATCATTCCAAGTATGGGAGAGCCTGCACCTCCGCAGTTTTAAAAGGGCATTTTTCCATTGTGCGTATCTGCAAGTTTTACCTGGGAATCCCTGAAAAAGAAGAAAAGCATGTCATGGTGAGCTCGTCGAACCATGACATGCACCAAATTGTTGCAGTTCGACGAGCTCACTGTGACAATTTGGCGTGTTTTTGAGGGGTTCCCTGATACCTGCTGTGCTCTAGCCAAACCGTATGCATCTCATCATACTGTGCCAACGTGGGGCTTTACGCTTCAGCCCCGACCCTGCCTATCGGCAGGCGGGGTACAGGCATCATCCGGCTCGTTTGCTCACCGCATGCAGACTGCACTGGGTCGAGTCTGCTTTAGCAGACGAGCGAATAAAAAAACACCTGCTGTGCTCTAGCCAAACCGTATGCATCTCATCATACTGTGCCAACGTGGG
>PCVP01000030.1 GCA_002787035.1 Candidatus Peregrinibacteria bacterium CG11_big_fil_rev_8_21_14_0_20_49_14
CCGACATTCGCAGACTGCTTGAGAACCTCTATCACTTTGAAATACTTATTCTTACTCAACGGGCGACACTCCTCTATAAGAACCATATCACCTTCGTGCAAAGTCTGACCCGCGCAATCTGCAAGGAACTTTTTGCTGACCTTATATCTCTTTTTGTACTTCGGGTGGAATGCGTGCGAATCGACGGTCACCGTAACGGTGCCTGTCATTTTTGCCGATGTGATGATTCCTTTTTTCGTACGCATTATTTCTTCTTGGGAGCGGCCACTGTAGGTTCTGTCGAGGCTTTGAGCAACTGCTCTGTCTGCTTTTCTGTCAGAACCGTTTTCATACGTGCCAATTGCACTTTTTCACGCTTATATTTGGCACTGTCCTTTTCTTTTCTTAATTCGACGCCAAGTCTCAACTTGGTTACTGCAACCTCTTGTTCACGTATCTCCTTGCGAAGATCCGCCGGTTGCATTTTACGAAGCTCGATAATGGAAACCAGTTTGGCCATTAGTGTCCCAGGCGGGTAACAACTTTGGTTTTCATCGGTAATTTGTGGCCTGCAAGGCGGAGAGCCTCGCGTGCTGCTTCTTCGGAAAGACCGTCCATTTCAAAGAGGATTGTTCCTGCTTTCACCACACGTCCCCAGTACTCAGGATTTCCTTTACCGGATCCCATGGGTACTTCCGCAGCTTTCTTTGTAACGGATATATCCGGGAAAACGCGAATCCATATCTTTCCTCCTCGGGCAACGCTGCGTGTCATAGCGCGACGAGCAGCTTCTATTTGCCTTGCGGTAATTTCTCCGTTCTTCATTACCTTCAATCCGACAGAACCGAATGCAAGCGTGTATCCACGCTGAGCCCTTCCGGAGAACATACCACGTCTCCTATGTTGCTTTCGATGCTTTACTTTCTTTGGCTCAAGCATGATTTAGAGGTGAAGAGAGGCAGATTGTACATCGGTAACTTTCTTAAAGACCATTCCTTTGTAGATCCAAACCTTTACACCGATTGTGCCGTACGTTGTTTTGGCATGACGACGTGCGAATTGCACATCTGCTCGGAGGGTCTGCAGAGGAATGTTCCCATCTTTGAACAGTTCGTTTCGGGCGATTTCCGCACCGTTGAGACGACCGGAAACCTTTATCTTTATACCTTTCACACCGCTTTGCATCGCCTTTTCAATCGCCATTCTGGACGCACGTCTGTATGGCATACGTCTCTGAATTTGTCCTGCAATAGTCTCTGCAATAATCTCGGCGTCACCGTCCGGATTGCGAATTTCCTGAATATTCACTTCGAATGAACCACCGAATTTCTTCTCGAGATCGATACGCAGTTCTTCTATTGCCGCACCCTGCTTTCCGATAATGACTCCCGGCTTTGAAGTGTGAATGGCAACCAATGTCTTCTTCGCACGCTCAATCTCCACACTGCTGATTCCTGCATCCGGCAAACGAGTGGCAATGTATCTTCGAATTTGTACATCATCGAGGAGAAGGTGCTTATACTTACCCCCCTTCGCAAACCATGTGCTTGGCCAGGTACGTGTAATACCTATTCTCATGCCGTTGGGATTAACTTTCTGACCCATAATTACTTCTTGGAAACGGAAGCAGATGAAGATGGAGAAGTATCCTTCGAATCGGAGGATGCCTTCGGTTGCGTCTTCTTTGTCGACTCTTCTGTCTTACTTGCAGGCACTTTCTTCTTTTCCGACGTAGCAGACGCACCTTTTTGTACCGTTTTCTTCGTCTCTTGTGAAGCAGTTTGAGGAGCTTTCGTGGCAACGCTCTTTTTTGGAGTGGCATTCTTACCGCCCTTCTTTTCCTCAGGGTATCCGAGTTGCAGAGTTATATGACTCAGGAACTTCCGAATAATACGCTGACGACCTCGGGCCATGGGAATACCGCGCTGATATGCCTGCGCCTTGTTGACAATAAGGGTCTTCACAATCATCTCATCGGGATTCTGCTTTTCATTGTTGGTCGCATTTGCCATTGCGGATCGAACCAAAGCCTCGAGCAGACGAGCTGCCTTCTTGTTTGTTCGCTCCAGCATGGAAATCGCTTCGGGCACCGGCTTTCCGCGTACCATCTTGGCGACAAGATTGGCCTTCTTAGGAGCGATGCGAACGGAGCGTAGAGTGGCTTTCATGATATGAAATTATGAAGTGGGATTTAGGATTTGGATGGGGATTCTGCCATTTTTCCTCCATGGTTCTTGAATTTCGTTGTCCAGGAGAACTCACCGAGCTTGTGACCTACCATCTGTTCGGTGATATAGACAGGAATAAAATCTTTACCGTTGTGAACTGCGAAGGTGAATCCTACGAACTCCGGCGGAATGTCGCAATCACGTGCCCACGTTTTGATGATCTTCTTTTCACCGGCTTCCATTTGCTTCATCACCTTCTTGAGAAGTTTCTCATCTATGTGGGGGCCTTTTTTGAGTGATCTAGCCATAGGAAATAGGAAAAAAGGAAGTGGGCTACCGCTTACGTTTCTTGTGGGAACGATTACGGACAATTAAGCGAGTTGAGTTCTTTTTGGGCTTCCGTGTCTTCACACCGAGTGCCTTCTTTCCCCACGGAGTCTTTGGTGCCTTCAGACCGATCGGTCCGTGACCTTCTCCTCCACCATGCGGGTGATCCACTGCGTTCATAGACTTACCAAGTACCTTCGGACGCTTACCGAGCCAACGATTGCGGCCTGCCTTTCCGATGGAAATAAGGCTGTGCTCTGGGTTACTGACAGTACCGATGGTTGCATAGCATTCCAGAAGCACACGACGCACTTCCCCGCTTGGCATCTCTATGACTCCGTACTTTTCATCGCTTCCTACAAGTGTGGCGGATGTACCGGCAGAACGTACGCTGGAACCTCCTCGACCCACTCCGATTTCAAGGTTGTATATCTTGTATCCGGAAGGGATGTACTTGAGCTTCATGCGATTTCCAATTTTGACTTTGGTACGCTCACCGCACACCACTTCGTCTCCTACCTTCAAACCCTCCGGCGCCAACATGTACCGCTTGTCTCCGTCGGCATAGTGCAGAAGCGCAATGCGAGCAGAACGATTCGGATCGTACTCCAAGGATGCCACAAAACCTGGCACACCCTGCTTATCCGTTCGCTTGAAGTCTATGTCTCTATAGAGACGCTTGTGTCCTCCTCCACGGCGACGAATGGTAATTTGACCGTCTCTTGATCGACCGGAAATACGCTTCTTGCCGCTTGTAAGTCGCTTTTCAGGGCGCTTTTTGTCCAGACCGGAGAAGTCTGCGATCGTCATCTGACGTCGTCCGGGGCTCGTTGGTTTTACTTTCTTGAGTGGCATGATTATTTCACAGCGGTAAGATCCAGTGTTTTGCTCTTCGGAGAAAGTTTGATGATTGCTTTTTTAAAGGGGTGACGCTTCTGCATAGTGCGTCCGCGACCGAATATGCGAACCTTTCCTCCCACACGGATAATGCGTACATCCGTCACATCCACATCGTAGAGTCTCTTCAATGCGGCACGAATATCTACTTTTGTCGCCTGATTGGCAACGCGTAGCGTGTAGGTTTTATCACCCACCTTCTGGCGCTCAGATTTTTCCGTCACGACGGGGCCGAGTATGACGCGAGTAAGTTCCATTAGGTAGTTTTAGAGGACGTTTCTTTTACGGCAGTCTTCGGACTGCTTTCTGCTTGCTCCTTGCTCCTTGCTCCAAATACCTCTTCCGCTTTCTTCA
>PCVP01000001.1:0-587 GCA_002787035.1 Candidatus Peregrinibacteria bacterium CG11_big_fil_rev_8_21_14_0_20_49_14
GGTGCACTCACAGGCGGTGATGGTGGAGCGCTGACCGGAGGTGCGGGAGGTGCGCTCACAGGTGGAGAAGGTGGTGCACTCACGGGAGGTGAGGGAGGTGCTGACACAGGAGGTGACGGTGGAGCACTTACGGGTGGTGACGGTGGTGCGCTGACCGGAGGTGCAGGTGGAGCTGACACAGGCGGAGCAGGAGGAGCACTCACGGGCGGTGATGGCGGCGCACTTACAGGAGGAGCAGGCGGTGCTGACACAGGTGGCGAAGGCGGTGCACTCACAGGAGGCGATGGCGGTGCACTCACAGGAGGCGATGGTGGAGCACTTACAGGAGGAGCAGGAGGTGCACTCACAGGAGGTGATGGTGGAGCACTTACAGGAGGAGCAGGAGGTGCACTCACAGGAGGTGACGGTGGTGCACTCACAGGAGGCGAAGGTGGAGCACTTACGGGTGGCGATGGCGGTGCACTCACAGGCGGTGATGGTGGCGCTGAAACAGGAGGCGAAGGTGGAGCACTTACGGGTGGCGATGGCGGTGCACTCACAGGCGGTGATGGTGGAGCGCTGACCGGAGGTGCGGGAGGTGCGCTCAC
>PCVP01000001.1:620-4009 GCA_002787035.1 Candidatus Peregrinibacteria bacterium CG11_big_fil_rev_8_21_14_0_20_49_14
ACAGGTGGAGAAGGTGGTGCACTCACAGGCGGTGAAGGTGGAGCACTTACGGGTGGCGATGGCGGTGCACTTACGGGTGGAGCAGTAAGACCATTGGGGTCATCGGGGGCCGCTCCTCTGAGATCTTCTATGGTAAGCAGTGTTCCGCTTGCATTTGGAAATGGAGTCAGAGAATCAAATGGGGTCGCAACCACAGTGCCCACCTCTTTGAAGATAAGAATTTGATAAATGGCCCAAGCCACTTCGTCTCTGGTCATTAAGCCCGCCGGAAACAGGCGGTCTTGGTCGTACAGGAAGAGATTATATTTTTGTGCTATACCTGCGTATTTGGCGAACCATGAGTTCGGCGGTACGTCTATGTAACTGAATGGTACGTTCTGATCCAGCTCGAAAGCTCCCGTAAGCATTTTAAGAAATTCCGCTCTGTTCACGGTAAAAGACGGACCGAAGGTTCCGTTCGGATATCCCTGCATTAGTCCGTAGCGTACGGCGTTCATCGCATATCGCTCATACCACTCTTCGGATTGCACATCGGGAAATCTTCCATTATTTACAAGACTCAATATTTCATACTTTCCGGCAATGAGAAGCATTTTCGCTCCCTCCACGCGGTTCACGGCTGTGTACCCCCTGAACGTGCCGTCGGGATACCCTTCTATAATGCCTTCCCGTTGCAAATAGAGGGCTGCAATTCCCTCATAACTGAGAGGATCTATATCCGAAAGTGTGCTGGCACTCAGGTTTGGGCTCTGGTTTTTGCTTATTCCTAAGCCAATTGTAAAAAGAAACGCAGCCGCAAGTACCGCTTTCCAGAAGCCTGGTTTTTTAGGCGTAGCCTTTAAAGGGGGAGCAGATCGTTGCACGGTCTGCTCCAGATCTTACATTGCATTTCACTTTTCATCACCCCTCAGTTTTTTCATCCATCGAGGCAAGCGCTTTTTCGAGTCTTTCTGACTTCTGTAGCGGACCGTCTGCCACGGCTGTCGGTGTTGGAGGAGCGTCTGCTGCTTCGGCCGATACACCCTTCTTTTTCTTCTTAAGAAGCATGAAGAGCGCAAAACCGATTCCCAAGACAATTGCAGCACCTCCGGAGAGAATGGTGCCAAGACCCAAACCCGCAGCGGGTTTTGGAGCAGGAACAGCTACTTCTTCAGATGGTTCGTCCGTTACTTCTTCATCGACAGCTGTTTCCGTATCACTGTTTGCGGTCTCATCCGTCGTATCGAAGAATTCCTCTTGCTCTTTCAGAAGTTGCTGTAACACAGGATCATCTCCAATTTCTTCCTCCAATGCCACTTCGGATGTATCCGTTGTGTCAGCTGTGGCTTCCGCATCCGCATCTGCCTGACTTACTATTTTTCCGTCTCGGTACAGCACTCTTTCAGCGGGGGCATCTTGCCTGTCGGCATTCATGTCTTGTATTTGGTCGAACAGATCAGATTGGTCTTCCGGGGCTGCTTCTTCCATCATTTGTTCTTCCTCTGCTGCCATTTCCGGCTCATCGGGTGCGGTATCGTTGGATGCAGCCGCTTCTTGCATTCCCAGGTGAAGTCTTCGTGCGTTTCCAACCATTTTCATAAGCTCGGCATTTTTTGCCCCAAGGTAGACGTATGGTTCTTCACCCGGCTGCAGGGTGAACACGTATGCTACTGTCTTACCTTCCGTGTAGGTAATGAAGTAAAAGTTACCCTGTTGGTTGTAGTAGAGCCCTTCCGTTTGGTCGGGCTTGATGAGAATCTCCGAATCGGTAACGTAGCCGATTCCCTGCACCAGGCCCATAATCATACAAGGTTGGCCGAAGATGTCGTCCAGAACGCCTTCATAGATCCACGTAAGCTTATCTACCGCGCCGCTTGCCAAAATTGAGTTAAATTCCTGCGTCTTTTCCTCACAACTGGCTGACTGCCAGTCAAAAGGGGATACCTGTGCTCTAAAAACACCGGATTGCGTGGTTGCTATGGCGAGAACTGCCACAGCTGCCAGTGCGTAGAGAGAGTGTGTACGTTTCATAGAAAGTTGGTTGAATTATCGGTTCATTATAGCCTATTTGGTAGAGAAGTTCAATATACAGAGTGGAAGGGCGTTTCTTGCCACTCTGTATATATCGTCAAAGTTAACTCGCAGAGGTTTCTATGCGCCTTTCCCGTATAACGTTCACTTTTATCACTCCGGGGTAGGTGAGCTCGTCTTCAATCTTCTTGGCGATGTCCTTTGAGAGCTTTTCTTGTGCCAAATCGTCGATTTTACTCGTATCCACATAGACACGGACTTCACGTCCTGCCGATATGGCGAACGCACGCTCCACTCCATCAAATCCCTTTGCCAATTCCTCCAGTTCCTTCAGACGCTGAATGTAGGCTTCCATGGATTCTCTTCTGGAGCCGGGACGAGCACCGGAAATGGCATCTGCGGCGGCAACAATAAATGCCTCGGGAGATTCCATCGGAATATCTTCATGATGCGCAGCCACACAATGAATGACCTCGGGTCGAATTTTAAAGCGCTTACAAATTTCCACTCCTATTTCTACGTGCGTACCCGATACCTCGTGGTCGAGGGCTTTACCTATATCGTGAAGCAGACATCCTTCCACCACTATTTGTTCATCCGCTCCTATTTCTTCTGCGAGCATGCGTCCGATGTGTGCCATTTCCACGGAGTGTTTCAGAATATTCTGGCCGTAACTGGTGCGGAAACGAAGGCGACCGATAATCTTCAGCAGATCCTGAGGGTAGTTTGGAATTTTTAGCTCTTCGGTCGCTCTCTTTCCGAATTCCAACATCATCTTTCCAACTTCTTGTTTCATTTTCAGTACGACTTCTTCTATGCGAGCGGGTTGAATACGACCGTCCTTCACCAACTTTTCCATCGCGAGCTTCGCAACGTATCGTCGAGCGAGATCGTAACCGGATATCACAACCGCTCCGGGTGTGTCGTCTATGATGATGTCCACTCCGGTCATTTTTTCAAATGCCACGATATTCCTTCCTTCCTTCCCGATAATTTTTCCTTTCACATCGTCGGAAGGCAGTTGCACGATTGTGGATGTGGATTCCGTAGCCACTTCAGATGCGTAGCGCTGCATGGCTTCTGCAAGAAGGTTTTTTGCTTCATCTTCATATTCTTCCTTGAGTCGCTCTTTCTTCAGCTTAATTTGGGATGCAAAATGTCCTGAGAATTCTTTTTCCAACTCCTCTGAAAGCTGCGCCTTTGCTTCGTCCTCTGAGAGTTTTGCGACTTCTTCCAGCGCTTGCCTGTGCTTTGCACTTGCGTCGGTGAGTTCGGTTTTCAGCTGCGCAACTTCTTCTTGCTGGTGCTGAAGATTCTGACGTTGGCGCTCCAATTCCTTTACTTTTTCATCCAGACTTTTCTCTTTTTCTTCCAGTCGA
>PCVP01000035.1 GCA_002787035.1 Candidatus Peregrinibacteria bacterium CG11_big_fil_rev_8_21_14_0_20_49_14
ACACTCAGCATGACGGAGAGAAAATTGTATCGAGGGACAGTACCGAAGGAGCTTCTCCTGCTTTTCTCGTCTCAAAAAGAAAAAACCAAATACGCAAAAATCGTCGCAGAGGGGGAGCAGTGCGACAATTTCAACTATGTGAACGGCTTTTTGAGGGCCGGTTGGCTTGTTACGGATCCACGTACACGCTGGTGCCACCGGACCACTTGATCGTGATGGTCAAGCGACCGTCGGGCAACTGCCCGAGGCAACCTTGCACACTGCATGCATGGTTGTTGATGATGGCTCCGGAATGGTGGTTCCAAGTGCGACCATACTGATCCTTGAACTGGCGCCCGCAAGAGCTCCAGCAGCGCGCCCGAAGGCACACCGGTTTGCAAGGATTACAGTGATGTTCCTGATGACACCTCTGCGGCACTTCGACCTTCACGACCTGGATTTGCGGCGGCCTGTTCCGCTCGATGCGCAACTCCGCTTCCGCCTGGCTTTGACCCCGATTGGCAGCGATAACTTGCTGGGTGAGTTGATTGTTCTGTGCGGCGATAAGCATCGCCATAGTTGCATCCACGGGATGCACATGCACAGAGATGTTCGAGTGGTGGTTGTCATTGGCGATAACGACGGGGGCGTTAGTCCCCCGCGTATGCGCCGTGTAGTCAACGTCTCGGTCCCGGTAACTTTCGAAGCGGTACTCCCGTGTCCGAGAACTGTGGTCATCGCTCGTCTGTGAGCGATTGCTGTGGTCGTCGGTTGTTGTGGTTGTGCTGTAGCGCTGCGTCACGTCGACGCCATAGTCACGCTCGACCGGAGGCACGAACGCGTCATACCGCTGAGCGACATGCACGCGAGCCGTGGCCGGAACGTCGTGAATCGAAACGTAACGATACGTACGGCTGCCGCTCTCACGCTGGAGAATGCGGCCGTTGAGCTTAATGCGGTAGTAGTACCCACCGATCGTGCTCTCCGTGGAGGTGACTGCCACCCCCTGGTACGTTTCGTTCTTCCACTCCACTGCGCTTGCCACGTTCGCGAATGCGCCCGTGAGCAACATCGCACACACCATCTGCTGAATTTGGTTCATCTGATTGCCTTCTGTTGAATTTGTCCTGTCTGCTTCACCCCTCTACGACATTCCCTTTCATATTGCGTGCTCCCCAGCCGCAATAAAACGGAATGTCGTGTTGCAGAGGGGTGAGTACACCCGTCGAAATCCCATGGCAAAACTGCCAAGAGCAACGAGTGTCTCCCGCACAAAAAAGGGAGTGCGTAGAGGTGAATATCTATGCAAGAAAAGCATAGATCCGATGCTGAGAAAGAGCGCGAATCTATTAATTATTATAAAATAGTTACAGTACTTAGTCAATGTTTCTCAGGCTCAGATTCAGAGTTGACATTTTCAGAATAAATTGTGTATTGCACACCGAAGACTTTTGTGGTATCATGGGTGAGTACTCGGTTGAAAACTCGCAAACATTCACATAAAAATCATGACCAAAAAGCCTACTACGGCGGCAAATTCTAAGCCTGAGAATCGCAAGATGGCGGAGCAAATTTACAACATGCTCATGGCAGAAATAGAGCCCGAGTTGCTGTTGGAAACTATTCCCTCTCTAGATGCCAAGTACAAAGGTGAGTCTCCCGAGGAGCACAAAGAGCGTATGAAAAGGTACAAAGCTGCCTACAAAAAATTTGATACGCAACTTGCTGAATTTATGGGCAAGGTGAAAAACGAAACCAGAGTAAGTAAGCGCGCCGCTCTTCATAAGCAAGAGCTGAGCGACCGTGCTTCGGAGAAGCAAGATCTTATAAATATCGAAGCAGCTTTTAATTAATTTTTTCTTTCTCGTACTTTTTCTTTTCTACCCCCTCGTTCTATGGAGCATGTACACACATTTTTATTCTCAAAGCTCTGGAGCTCTAAAGAGCACAGACTTATGTTTGCCACTCCTCCGGAAACTCCGGGTGAGACCGAGCCGACAGAAGAAGAGGCATCTCCCGAGGAGGGTGCGGAAGGACAAGTGGGCACTCTGGAAGCGTTGCTAAAAGGTATGAGCCCGGACCAGCTCCGTGCATTGCGCGAAGCCATAGATGCGCAATTGAAGAAGGGTGAAGAGGCAGAGGAAGAGGAAGAAGAGCCGATTGTCGAAGAGGAGGATGAAGAAGAAGAGGAAGAAGAAGTGCCCGAGGAAGAAGAAAGCCTTGCAAGTCAGACCTTGGATGTCGTGGTGGGTGACAGTGCTCTTGCTCTTGCAGGCGCTCTGGAAACCGGAGACATTGAAGGTTCGGAAGCAGAGCGTGCAACATTGGAAGCGACACTGAACGAAATGGTAATGAACGGCGAAGTGAATGCCGGTGAGATAAACGCATGGCTGGAAGACGCGTTCCCGACATTCGAAGTTTCATACGATGCTGCAACGATGATTCTCAGTATTCCAGCCGAATCATTCGATGTTCCTGTGGTGGAAGTTCCGGTAGAAGATGTTCCCGCAGATGCTGAAAAATCTCCTGAACTTAACGATACCATGAGAGAAATTCTTGAGAGTCTCGCAGGTCCGGAACTGGACCAAGTACTGCGTCTGGACGAAATGTTGGATGCATCTGATTCTGCAAGTCAGGAAGCAATGAAACAGGCACTGGCAGAACTGGCACAAGAGCTCGGACCACAAATAGATAACGGCAACATTACGGAAGCAGAAGTAAATCTTTGGTTGGCAGAAGCATTCGAAGGACAAGAAATTCTGCAGTATGACCACGAGACTGGCACATTCTCAGTACTCGATGCGCAACCCGCACCCGCAGAAGATCCCGTAGATGTGGAACCGCCTCCGGTAGTCGAAGTTTCTCCCGAGGAATTGGATGCAGCGAAGAAAGCTATCTCGGAAGAGATTGCAGAGAACCTTGTACCAATTGCTGCAAACATGGCTGTGGATCCCATAGACGAATCTTCCGTTCAGGCAATAAACGAAGGCCTCGCAGATCTTACGGATGAATTCGGTGTCGTGCCGGATGACCAAGAAGCAGACTTACTCAAGCCGTTGCAAGATGCTCTTGCTCAGAAGGGTCAGAAGGTGGAGAAAGGCGCAGATGGTGTAT
>PCVP01000005.1:0-46514 GCA_002787035.1 Candidatus Peregrinibacteria bacterium CG11_big_fil_rev_8_21_14_0_20_49_14
ACCAATGGAATACGGCGGATTGCCGATAATCACGCGAATGGGCGTTTTCTTCTGAGCTGCGACACGTTCGGAATTCTGCGGGAACATATCCGAGAAGAGCTTGTCATTTTCGTCGGACTCGCTGAGCTGGAAGGTATCCGTAAGGCAGATGCCGCTAAACTCCTCGTACTCCTCGCTGTTGCCAGTCAGGTCGTGGAAGACGTTTTCTATATTTACGGCTGCGATGTAGTACGCCAGCAGCACTATCTCGTTCGCATGAAGTTCCTTGCGGTACTTCCGTACAAGGTCTTCTTTCTTTACCAAGCCGCTTTGCAATAAACGGCTGATAAAAGTTCCTGTTCCCGTGAATGGGTCGAGAATGTGGACGTTTTCATCCGTCAGGCTACGGCCAAACTCCTTTCGTAGAATGTCATCCACGGAATGGATGATGAAATCCACAACTTCCACTGGCGTGTACACGATGCCGAGTTGCTCAGCCATCTTCGGGAACGCCGTTTTGAAAAATTTGTCGTAGAGTTCAATAATGATCTTCTGCTTGCCTTCAGCATTGTCTATCCCCGCTGCCCGTTTGCGTACGGACTCATAAAACTTATCGAGCGTCTCAACGTCCTTTTCAATTACCTGTGCTTCCAGTACGTCGAGCATTTTCTGCATGGAAATAGAAATCGGGTTGTTCTTCACGAATGAGTAGTTTTCAAACAATGCCTCGAATACCGGCTTGGTAATGATGTGCTGCGAGAGCATTTCTATGGCTTCCTTCTGCGTAATAGCTGGATTTATGTTCTTCTGTAATCCCTCCAAAAATTCCTGAAACGCCTTGCTGTGATCCCCGTCCTCATTGACCAGCCTTGTAATCCTTTCTATCTGCCGTTCCGCAATCTCTGCGACGTTCTTCGCCCACTGTTCCCAGTATGTCCTGTCTCCCACTTTCTGCACAATGCGTGCCAGCATGACGCTCTGCAATTCCTCGAATTGCATGGCTAACTGCTGTGCGACGCTGGATAATTCTTTCGCTTTATCAATATCATCACCCTGTCCTTCACTCTCTGCATCGCCTCCCACAGTGCCTACGAGAATCTGTTCAGGCTTCTTTTTGTTCAGTTCGATCTTGTTGATCGTCGCGTTGAAACGGTCATCGTGAGCACGCAAAGCGTTGAGCACTGACCATACGATCTTGTACCGTTCGTTATCATCCAGTGCTTTGGACGCATCCACACCGGAAGGCACGACCACCGGAATCACGATATACCCGTATTTCTTGCCTGGAGCCTTCCGCATGACGCGACCGACGGATTGCACCACATCCACCTGAGAATTCTTCGCAGAAAGAAATAAAACAGCATCCAGCGACGGCACATCCACGCCCTCGCTCAAGCAACGAACATTCGTCAGGATTCTGCATTCGCCAGCTTCCGTATCGGTAGATTTCAGCCAGCCCATGAGAGCATCACGCTGGGGAGCGGACATCGTGCCATCCACATGCTTAGATTCCACCTCCACCATCTTCGCGCGTTTGTTCTTCGTAAGTGAATCCAAGTACATATCCGTAACGTCATTGAAAGTTTCAGTGATTTTCTTGGAAGCCTTTATACTCTGGCAAAACGCCACCGCTCTCCGCATGGGTTCGGGGTCCGTGCTTTCAATGATTCCTTCATCACCCAAAATCTGTTTTGAAAGCGCATTGATACAGCCTATAAGCTTGGAAGCATCATCGGTATTGATCTCCTGTTCCTTATCCGAAATTATATTTTGTATGGCTTTCGGAATATCTTTCTCGCTGAGCGTTAGAATCAGCACCTTGTAATCGGAAAGCAAATCTCTTTCCACAGCTTCACCAAAGCCTATGCGGTAAATCTCCTCGCCGTAAATAGCTGGATCATCCATAGAACACAAAATCGCATCATTCTGAGCAGCTTTGGCTTTTGAATCATCGGAATAGAGGCGTGGCGTAGCAGTCATGTAGAGGCGTTTCTTTGCTCTGAGAAAATCATTGTCATGCACCTTGATGAACGAAGTGGAATCCTCCGTTGACAGAGCGACTCCGGTTGTCCTGTGTGCTTCATCGCAGATTATGAGATCAAACTCCCCAAGCTTGTTGCCTTCTTTGAGCAATTGCTTCTGTGCTTTTGAGATAACATCTATGGACTGATATGTTGAAAAGACGACGGTCATGCCGGATTTTTTCTTAGCATCTACATGCTGTAACTGCCTCACTATGGTTCTGACATCCGTAGAAGCAGGCAGTGCGAGATCAACGACGCTAAAATTATCCGTTTCATCGTTGGTTTTCCGTTTGCTCACCTGAGGGTCAGAACAAATACATACAGGATTGATAGACTCCTCCGCATCAGCGAACCATTCGCCAAGCGTTTGCCCGAGGAGGGCAATGGAAGGAACTAAGAACAGAACAAGACCCTTGCCATCGGTTTCCTTTTCAGCGATTCGCAGCGACGTAAACGTTTTGCCCGTGCCGCAAGCCATAATCAGCTTACCTCTGTCGGCAGACTGTAAATACTCGTGTGTGCTGTTCACTGCTTCTGTCTGATGCGGTCGCAGTTGTTTCTTCGTAATACGGGCAAGCTCGCCAGTAATGCCCTTCTGCAATTTCTCCCAATCAACAGGAGCTTGCTGCAAATCATACAAATTGATTCTTGAGACAGGCGGGTCTTGGTTTCTGATTGCCTCCTCCGCATTCGTACCCCATTTATTGGTCGTGGAAATCCATAAACGATGGGCGAACCCCACCGTTTGCAGTTGCTCATTTTTGAATGTGCGACTGGATGTCGAAAGGAACGAATCCACCGCCTGTTTATCTACCACCGTTCCTTCTATGAAACATTTACATTGGATCGCCCAGTAGTCTCCGTCATGTGTCAGGGCAACCAAGTCTATGCCTGTGTCCTTTCCTCCCAAGTCCTGTCGTGCCGGAAAATCATTCCATGCCCAAACGCTTTTGAAGCGGTCAGCATACCTAGGGTCAGTCTGTAAATAGGCAACCATTAAACTTTCAAACTGATCCCCTTTATTTCTTTCTGAGAAGGCAGCAGCCCGATATTTTTGGAGTAAGTTATCAAATGTCATTGTGGGTATTATAGAAGGAAGTTGTCAAAAGTTGCCAGACAAAGAACAAGAACACCTGTTTTCACTCTGTTGTTTGCACTGTCTCCTGAGCCAGTCGCTCGTAGAATTGCTGCACCATCGGTTCAACGATGATTGAGCCAGCCGACCAACTTTCGAGAAACAAGTTATCGCCTGACCGTGTTCTGCTGAGTGCGACATACGCCTGACCAGGCTCCCAAAGACTCTGTAACTGCACCAACACTCGGTCTATGGTTGCCCCTTGTGCTTTGTGAATCGTGGATGCCCATGAAAGATTCACCGGGAAGTTGTATGCCTGTGCGATCACGTCACCATCTCCATTGAGCATATCGAAACTCTGTTTGCTCAGTTTTATTCTGCGACCAGTCAGCAAATCAATCTCAAGCGTATCCTCGGATATTCTATGCACATGCCCGAGGCTCCCGTTTACATAGATCATCTGCGGTTCTTTGTGTGAGGTGTCGTTCTTGCGAATCATAATGAGAGCACCTTTTTTGAGGAGAATTTTTTCGGGGATTGGAGCTTTCTTCCGCAGAATATCAATGTAGCTCTCCTTGCCTGTATAAGCTGTCGTAAACTCCCAGAGCTTGCCTTTGAGTTCGTCGAGTTTTTTCAGGTTGTATGCATCGACGCTCGCCCTGTGCGGATATAACCGTGTTCCTTCAAAATCATCCGTATTGTTGATTACTTTTGAGTTCATATACTCTTCCACATCACTGTTCACATCGCCATTTCGTATGGATTGCAATAGCTTGAGGTATTCCATGTCATGCGTGCGCACGACCGTCTTGAGGAGAATGGGAATAAACTGCGAACGTTGCCAGACATCATGGAGAAAGCCCCACTCTTTTCCTGAAACAGAATCATCCACGGGTGGAAGCTGGGCAAAATCACCCACGGCAATGATCCGCAAGCCGCCCCACGGCGCATCGTTGTCCCTTGCCTTGCGGGCAATCCTTTCTGCGGTTTCCAGCACTGTTCCGGAGAGCATCGAAACTTCATCAATCACGACGCAGTCAGCCTGTATCAGGCGGTCAATGAGCTTTCGGCTTCTCAATGCTCTGCTGATCGTGCTTTCAACTCCTCCCTCAAGAATTCCGAGTCCGAAAAAACTATGGAAAGTTCGACCGCCAACCAGAATCGCAGCTGCACCAGTGCTGGCTACGACGGGATAACGCTTCGTGCCTTTTCCTTCCAAAAATTGTCCGAGCAAATAGCTTTTCCCTGTTCCCGCTTCTCCTGTCAGGAATACGTTTGAGTCTCCATTCAGTACTTCCAAAGCTCTCTGTTGGCACGGCGTAAGGATATACTGCTGCGACGAATCTTGTTCATTGTTGGAAGTTTTCGGGGAGCGAGCCAGCAGAGAAATCAGAATACTCATTTTTCGTTTTGAGGGAAATCCACCGTGAGGCTGCTGCGCCGCTTGTGTTCTTTCGGCGGTTTGTACGTTCCAGCGCGTTTCTCCATTTCAATCCGTCGGGCGATGTTGCCGAGGATGCGGAAGTACTCGCGATAGGCAGTAAGCTGCTTTTCTGTGAAGTGGGGCATAGGCCAGCACTATACCACGCCGATACCTTAGCATTTGCCTTACTTCCAGATGTGATTCAATCAGCTTGGCTGTTTTTCGACATCGCCCACGTAGTCACGCGCTCACTATAAATCTTGGCCAGTTCCTCCTGCGATAGAGACTCAAGTTCCTCATAGTCTGTCCATTCCTTCATGAATTTCAGCAAGTTCTCCTTTGAAGAATTTTTGTAGCATTCGTACGTCCAATCGTAAAAATCCAAAGGACTCTTTATTTGATTCTGAGGCTCTATTTTGCCAAAAAATGTATCTGGATGTTTTTTATAAGCGGCCAATTCAGTATCAGAAATAGGGCAAGTTACTATTTTTGTGCCCTTTCCCTCAACATCGTATAACCCGATCACCTGCTTTCCAGCCTCTCGCACAATAGCCTGCCTTAAAATTCCAACTTCATTACCACCATCACAAGGAATCAGATATTTATTACCAATAACAAGTCGAGCATTTCCATCATCAAGCCCAAAAGCGATCACAGGGTTTTCCCCGTCAAAAGTAGAAGGTATTTCTGTATGGGTATCCATTGATTTCAGTAAATCGAAGACCTCCTTGTGCCTTTTCCGCTCAATTAGTGCATCTTTAACTGTGCCCTCAAATCTGGTGAATGTCGGAATCTTGAAACCAGCGTTTAGTGCCGCAAAGTGAGATTTATTTCCTTTAAGATCATTCCAAAACGAGTGATTTGTAAAAATCACGTAGGCTGGAGGAAGATTTTCGCCTTTTTGGTGAGGCGAATTTTCTAATTCATGCAGAAGCTCCTTCGCATTTTGAAACCAACGTTCTGAGTCACTGTTTGTTTTTGAGGGTTTTCCAAGGTCAACAAACACTACTCTTTCCTGATCGGCCTCCTTCTCTAAAGCACTTCGTAGTTTTGAGATAACCCTTGGTTTTCCTCTGCCCTTGAATTGCAATGCCTTTGCTTCAACAGAAAATTTTCTCTTAGTCTCATTATGAGTTGCGGTAAATTCACAGTGGGTTTTGTCTCCGTCCAACTCATTTTCAAACTCTATGTCAAAGCCAGCTTTAATAAAGTACGAAGCAACGAATGTTTCATAGAGAGCCCCATGAAAATTGCTTCTATCTGCCAATTTTAGCCGCCGGATTAATTCAGTCTGAACGCCTACGTTGTGTCTAATGAGAAACAAATTGTGAGCAAGCCCAAAGTACGACATACTTGCTCCTATTTGCTCACTAGTAAACACTCCTTCAACAGCAGTAGCCTGTTTTGATCTGTTTTTAATCCATGTGTCATACCACTGAAGTACGGGGTGCATATCTTTGTAATCCTTGGCAAATTCCGATTTGCACCAATCCACATCCAATGCGTTCTTTATATAAGAATCCAGAAAATCAGGAAATGTCTTCCAGTTTGGTGAATAGTGAACTTCATCACCAACAGCAACAAATTTTTGACCATTGAAGTCCGCTGAGATAATTCCTCTGCCCAATCCTTGCTGCTGCTTGCGCTGGTACTCCCTAGCCTCCGTCAGTAACCACCGGTAGAACCGGTGGCTTGGGGAGAGCCCCTAGAAGGGGCTTGCTAAAGTGAATCGGATTTTACGGTTGGTATTATTGATCCCAACTTAGATCGAGCTTTGGATTACCGTCTTGTGTGCGGTCTTCTTCGATTTGGTTTTGTACATACTTGCGGATGGTGTCTTCGTCTGCTCCGACTGTTGAGACAAAATAACCGCGTGCCCAGAGGGATTTTTGTGCAATGACTCTGCTCTTTTTACAGAAGGTGTTATGTGCTTTGATGGCAGACTTTCCTTTCAAGAATCCTACAATGCAGGCTACGGAGTATTTTGGAGGAATGGAGATGAGAAAGTGTATATGATCGGGTGGAGCACCTCCTTCAAGAATTTCGCATTCTTTCTGCCGTGCCAACTCTTTGAGCATTGTGCCGATCAAGACGCGTACATTTCCATAGAGTATTTTCTTGCGGTACTTGGGTACAATGACAATATGGTATTTGCAGTCATACACTGCATGACTCTGCGATTGTAAAGATCTCATGATGAGCATGGGGAATACTCCTTCCAAGGGCTTCTCCCGTGTTCATCATAAAACAATGCCGGAATGGTAGAACACAGGAAAGTCTCACCGGCAGAGCCGGTGGTGTACTAGGGGGTATTAGCTGGAACTGCTGAGTGTCTTCGTGAGTCAAGTGATGTGTAGAATTAGAATCCATAGGTAAGTGACATTTTTTGTATTTCTTGCCGCTCCCACAAGGACACTTGTCGTTTCTGCCAATTTTCTTTTTCTTCGACATGCGCCAATTATATTGCTTCTGGCATTTGTTCGCTTATCGAAAATAAGCTTCCTCTACCGTTCTTCAAACCAATATCGCGCAAGTACCGTAATGAGCAGAGCCATAAAGCATAGACCGAAGAATGTCTCAATCAGATACCATGCCTGTAGCACCGCTGGAAGCGTGTCCAACAGCTCTGTCCGTATGCCGATAGTCAAAAATGCGCCTGCTCCGAATAGCAAACCCTGCAAAGAACCGAACATGAGCATAAATGGAATCGAGAGCAACAAAAAGCTGAATAGCATCAGGAGGAACGTGCTCTGCGGACGTACACCATACCCTGCTACGGCTTCGAGGAAGTATCCTCCTATCTTCTCCATTCCTTTGCGATTGTGACGGGTGACAGCTTGCTTTTCTAGGAAGAAAAATTGTCGAGATTGCTTTGTTACACGTCCTTCGATGTAAGCATCTTTGATGCCTTTGTACACTTCTGCGAGATCGTTTTTTTGTCTTTTGTATCCTTGGCTTTCTGGGAACCATTGGCTGATCGGTGCAAGATTTTCAAAGCGCGTGCTCTCATCAAACTTACAGTCGTGGAAAATTGGCTGCTGGAAATAGCAGTTCTCGTATACAACACCGGAAAGAGTGCAGTTGCTGAAGGCGAATCGCTCGACAAAATCACAACCAACGAACTTCGTATTTTCCAATGACGCACCATACATTCCCATATAAGCAAAGCCACAATCGATGAACGTGCAATTTCTGAAGATCGTGAATGAAAAACTACAGTTAGGAAAAGCGGCACTGCGAAATGTGCAGTCCTGAATCACAGCATACGAAAAATCGATGGTTTCAAAATTATCGCCTTGAGGAAAGGTGACATCCAAGTTCCCGATCCACATACCCCGCAAATCCCACTGATGCTCCATCGTCGAGAGGTGGCCGCTCTCATAGTCGTACTGAAGGAAGTCCTCGCCGCCACCTTCCTTAATTTTTTCAATGATGGCTTTCCGATCTTTTGCCCCCTGTCTTGTTCCGTGCTGCCACCTATCAAATAGTCGATCTTTCTCCTTTTGGCTGTATTGCGGCAGAAGATGGAGAGGGGTGTACATGAAAGTATCTTAGACCATGCTTTATTTGCACCGAAGGCCTAAAAAACAGTTGTGGCGTTGAGACGGAATCTGAAGAGGGATTGATGCCCTTTCACTAAAAAAATGCAGCTAAGGGGCTAGGATTGGCTAGGATTAAATTGTATACAGAGGGATTAGACCTGGAGGCGGTCGACGTGCCAAATTTCTTCGCAGATGTCCTTGAGTAACTGGCAACGAGCGGTGATCTCCTCTTTTCCAAACTGATCGTGGTGCGAAAATGGCAAACCGGACTCGGAAATGTAATGCTTGAAGGACGGATTGAGTTCGTAGCACAGTGAATGCAGCGACCATGCCCAAAGATTCTGCGACGGATAGTGTTGCAATTTCTCCTCGTACGGTCTGTTGCTGAACGCCTGATTAAAACCACGCGGAAGGAGCACCAATGCACCAATGCTGTTGCGGTAGCTCTGGAAATCAGCCTCATCTTCGTAGCCCTCTCCGAACTGGTCATACGCATCACCGAGAATGTGCTCGATTTCAAACGGCTTCTTGATCTTGTTGTCCATGTACGCTTCAACGCTGCTTTCAATACCTGATTTTGATTCAACGTGTTGAGTGATACGGGAGAGGAGGAACCGAATGAATCGCTTATTCTGCTGATGTAAATGAAGCCCCGGAACACCATCGAATGATTCTTCCATTTCTTCAATCTTGGTCCGTAAAATCTGAGCGATCTCATCCAGGGGCTTATCCCGCAATTCTCGTACGAGCAAGAACATTGTGTATTGGATGGCACTACTACCGAGTGTCCGTTGGTTGACGGAACGCCGGACAATGAACATTTCAATATACCGAGAAACAAGCTGCATTTTTTTGAGAGCAACATCATCTGAATCCTCAAGGCTAATCGCTGATAGAATCAAAAGCTTCTGGTACGGAAACGTGTGGTAGTTGTTATAGAAGACAGTATCAAGTGTCTGGTCATACTCCGATTCTGCATTGCGTATTTTCAAATACAACCGCGCGTACCGATCAAACTTTTCTGTCATGAAACGGAAGTAGTCACCCGACGATTGCAAACCAACTTTCTCTTTTTCATCCCGTACCCACTTGTGGAAGGCGTTAGCGATTTTTTCATAATCCTGATTCGTTGATCCTCTTTCACGTTTACGGATCGTTTCTGCATAATTGGCGCGAATCCACGTCTTGAGAAACACCTCATCCTCCGTGCGATCATCTTCAATAAGACTGAGGATTCGCTTCTTCCAGAGCATATTGGCTTCTTCCCTACGGGCATCGTCCATATTCGCAAGCAAGTAGCCCTTCAACATGTCAGCAGGAGTCAATGCCAGTCCTCTGTCGTTCATTGTTTCAAATATCGTGTATGCATCGTCATCTGAATATGCCGTGATTTCAACCATATCAACGTTTTCAATGAACCAGTCCACAAAGTACGGCAGTGTTTCACCTCTCAGTTCGTTCGGAAATAGATCACAAAGATCGCCGTAGCGGTTATACATGGTACGCACGGATTCTCCCGATTCCTCCATGTCAATTTCTTCTCCTCGGAAAAGACGTTCCATGCATTTTTGGCGTTCCTCAACTTCAATGTTGAACGACTGCTTGCCGTACTGCTCTGAGAAAATCAGATCATCAACATTTGTAATGGTCACATTCTCTTCCTCAGCAAGGTTTCGGAGAAACATCAGCAATAGTGTGATGGATGTAAGTCGTTGCTGACCGTCTATGATGAACTTGCGGTTATCTTTTGCGCTCAGGACAAACGATCCGAGAAAGTAGTGAGGATACGACCGGACTTGATCTCGTCCTTTCGACGGGTCATACGACAACAAAAACTTGTCGGTCAAATCGTCAATGAGCGTTGCCACATGCTCTCGTTGCCAACGGTACTCACGCTGATAATAGTCAGGCTCATGAAACGTTGAGCAAGATCTGAGGTAGACTTTCCCTCATCCTGCTCATGAAAAACAGCTACTGCTACCGTTCCCGAATTTCCGAGAAGAAATTCCGACAGCTTTTGAAGCTGTTTGCTCTGGATTTGGAGGCGACGAAAATAGCCCAGCTCACCGGTATTAGCAGGATGGCAGTGAACAGGTATCTCAAGGCGATTCGGACGAGGATTGCCGAGGAATCCGAGCGGCAATCTCCGGTGGGCGGCGAGGTTGAGGTGGATGAATCGTACTTCGGTCCGCGTCGTGTACGAGGCAAGCGCGGGCGTGGCGCGAGCGGGAAAACAATTGTCTTCGGGCTCTTCAAGCGCAACGGAAAAGTCTATACCGAGATCGTTCCGGATGTGAAGAGACGCAGTCTGCAAGCCATCATTCGTGGCAGAGTGGATATTGGCAGCGTCATTCACTCAGACGGCTGGCGCGGCTATGACGGTCTTGTGGACCTCGGTTACGAGAAGCATTTCCGAGTCCATCACGGCAAGAGTGAATTCGTGCGGGGCAAGTCACACATCAACGGCATAGAAGCTTTCTGGAGCTTTGCAAAAGTCCGTCTACATCGTCTGCGCGGCATCCACAAACATCTGTTCTACCTGCACTTGAAAGAATGCGAATGGCGATTCAACAACCGTCGTGAAAGCGTGTATCATGTTCTTCTGTCACTCCTCAGAAGAAAGCCTCTCAACGTATCTTGAGCCATAGTCAATACCATACTTAGATTTGGAAAGTATGGCACGGATGCACTTAGAATCACCGTCAATTTTCTTTACGTCTGGCATATTGCATAGAGTTTATCAGAGGCAATGAGATGTGAGGAATGTTATTTCAGTCGATTTTCAACAAATCTCGTTATGATTGTCGTAAAGATGTACCATCACCTATCTGAACCGCACGGATGCGAATCTTCTCCGATGTTTCTCAAGGTAAGCAAAAAGCTCCAGTGCTGCGTCCTGTGACCGCACTGCGTACTCCTTACACACCACACTCATTTCCTCTGCGACCCATACGACATAGAGACGCTGCGCTCTCACATTCAAAATCACGTGCATCACCACCACATGATAACCCTATGCAGCGAACTATCCACTCCACCTCGTCTTCCCGTACTCCCAAATCCGACGCACCGCCTCATCGAGTAACCTTTCTGCCTCATCTGAGGGCTCAGCGTAGATAACCTCCATTTCAATCTCATCAGCCGACATGATGGGCTTGGTGCGTTTTGCTCGTTGCTTAATCTTTCTTTTTTGCATGGAGGCCGAGTAGCTGAGGGGAATATACCAAGCGCACAAGCTCAAAAACGTCCTGTCCGTACTCCTTAGCGGTTTTCAGCGAAATATCTTCACCTATTTCTTCTTTCCATAAACGCTGGAATTCTCTGATTTCTTCGGGGGTTAGGTTACTCATAGGGTATAAAAAAAGGCGGCCACCATAACAGATACCACCATGAGTTCCAAGATAGGAAGACTGGATTCTCCCTATACCATCTGCAAGAATTGCTGAACCTGCTGTGTGACTAGTTCGGGATATTTGACCAAATCCAACCAGTTCGCGGTTCGGAAGTCGTCCACTATCCCCAGCCATATAGTAGAGCTCACTGCGTTCGCTCACTACATGGCAGGCCAATTGATTCTATGATGAATGTCCAATGAGCTCTTAACTACGTGGCCAGCCACATCAGCCACGTAAAATCGCTCGCAGTGGCTCGGGTTCATGGCGGCGTCAAACTTCGGCACAGACATTCCACGTAGGCACGTATCATTCTCTTTGATAATATGGGAAGCATGTTAAATCATGTGCTCGCAGCTCTCATCGTCTTGTCAGCCGGGATTATTCCGCAAATCACAGGGTTTGGTGTGGCGGCACTGAGCATGTCCCTGTTGCCCTTTGTTCTGCCGATTACGATTGTTATTCCGCTGGTTGCCATCATGTCTACTATAGCGACCGGCATTGTTGCAATGCGTTCACAATTTCGCGGCATCTCGCGGTATGTCCTGCCCCTTGTAGTTGGCTCCGGACTTGGCGTCGCACTGGGAATGTACATGCTTCCAATGATGTCGGAGCAATTATTGCAAATACTTCTGGGTATTTTTCTGACTGCATATGCCCTGCTTGGTTTTTTTGGAAACGAAACACGGATGCAACTTACCCATCTTCATAAAAGTGTTGTTGGAATAATCGCAGGGTTTTTTAGTGCATTTTTTAATATACAAGGTCCTCTGGTCGGGCTGTATGTATCGGAAAGTAGTAATCAAAAAAAGAACGAAGTAAAAGGAATTATTTCCACTTATATGTTCATAACGGGGTTGTTTACCGTCATCGGTCATGCACTTGCCGGACGCATAACGAGTACCATTATGGAATTCGTGATTTTTCTATTGCCATTTTTATGCATCGGCCTGTGGATAGGCGCAAAAATATACGCAAGAATAAGCATTCGCCGAGTACGACTTGGTATTTTCGTACTTGTTTTTGTCGCAGGTATCAGCTTGCTTGTGAGATAGCCAACTACTCTGTTTACAGCAAAATTTCCATATCCGCTAAGGCGGTTCAAGCAAGCATTTTCGCAATAGTTCACATCTCACTCGTGTAAGAACACACACAAATCAGCATCCGCTATCCCTCGCACGCTTTGCATACCTTCTTTAAGTTCAGCTGCTGTGCGGCATTCATGCTGTGCTGGTAATACAGAGTTTTAATGCCCATTTTCCATGCGGTGATGTACAGCTCGTTTATGACTTTTGCCGGAGTATCCGGGTGAATGAGGACGTTCAAAGATTGCCCTTGGTCTATGAATTCCTGTCTCGTTGCCGCTTGGTGAATAATGCTCATTTGGTCTATTTCGGGATACGTTTTAAAGACGTCCTTCTCTTCATCACTCAGAAAGTCCACATGCTGTACGGAGCCATCGTGATTGCGGGTATCGTGCCACACGTCGGTCGTATTTTGATTCTTCGATTCCAGCAGTTTTTCTAAGAACGGATTTTTTATGGTCGTTTTAATTTTCTGAATATCTTTGACGTAACAGTTGGACCAAATGGGCTCTATACCCTGCGAAACTTGTCCCAGAATGAATGCGGATGATGTTGTGGGTGCAACGGCCATAAGAGTCGTATTGCGTCTTCCATAGCCTTTCAATACTTCGGGTTCACCGAACGCGGTGGCAAGTTCCTGCGATGCTTTGTACGAGCGTTCGCGAATAAGTTGAAATATGGAATGGTTGAGCTTTGCGGCATCGCGGCTTTCAAAAGAGATCATCTTCGACTGCAAGTACGAGTGCCACCCGAGCACGCCAAGGCCAAGCGCGCGGTGATTCTTCGCGAAGGTGTATGCGCGCTGCATGAACAGAAACACTTTGCGGTCGTCCTCTTCGCTCGAATCGCGGTACGCTTCCAGCTTCTGCACAAATTCAGTGACTATGGCATCCAGAAAGTACACCAGCGTTTCCACCGCATCGGTATCTTTCCACTCGTCGTAATGCAGAATATTGATGGAGGAAAGCACACACACGAACGATTCGAACTTGGAGCTCGGCAGCATGATCTCTGTGCAGAGATTGCTGGCCCAAATTGTCATCTTCTTGTCTTTGTATACATCCACCGTCTGTTTGTTTACGTTGTCTCGGAAGAAGATGTACGGATACCCTATTTCGCCTCTTTTCTGAATCACCTTTGCCCAGAGTGCCCGCTTGTTCCTGTCACCGTCTATCATCTCCTGCATCCACTCATCACCGACACACACACCGTGTGTCAGTTTCTGAATGGGATTTCCTTCCGTGCCGATATCCAGAAATTCATCGGCATCGGGGTGGTCTATGGGAAGGTACGGTGCGAATTGTCCGCGACGTGTGGATCCTTGGCTCACAATATCCACCATTTTATCAAACAGCTGCATGAAGTGTACGGCTCCGGCGGATTGTCCGTTTTTGCTTATGGCAGCACCTCGATGTCGCAAGTCACCGAAATATCCGGAGGTTCCTCCGCCCATTTTGGACATCATGCCCACTTCGGCCTGGGTAAACAGAATTTCTCCCATGTCATCTCCTATGTACGAACCGAAACAGCTTATGGGCAACCCTCTCTCTTTGCCGAAGTTCGACCACACGGGTGAGGAGAGCGAAAAGAATCCTTTGGACATGTAGCCGTAGAATGTATCGGCAAACCCTTTTATGCCATTCAGAGCTTCCGCTCTGTCGGCAATCTCTCGTATACGCCCCTCGGGAGTCGTACCGTCTACCAAGTATCCGAGTTCAAGGAATTTTCTGCTGTTTTCGGTTAGCCATTCCATGGAAGAAAAAAAGAGGAGAGAATTAAAACAGGTCGTCACCGGTCACACTTTTGCTGCGCTTGTTATAGTTCACGGAACGCTTCACGAAAAAATCACCGTGCTTGGTGCCTATGATCTCATCGTCGAACCACTCAGACTTGCTGACCAACTCGGCATTTATGGGAAATACGGGTTCTATGTCTATGCTTTCGAGTGATTTGTTAAAGCGATTCTTTATGAATTCATTCACGACGTTCTTCGGGAGAAAATCCAATTCTCCCGCCTCGAAAATCCAGTCTATTATTTTGCTCTCCGCTTCATACGCCTGCACGCACAGGTCACGCACCATGTTGCTGTGTGATTCGTCGAACCAGTCGGGGCATTCGTCTTTCATGATGCGAATAAGCTCTATGCCGAAGTTGCCGTGAATCTGCTCCTCTTTGGATGTGGCTTCCACCACATTCGAAACACCTTTCAGCTTATCTCTGTGCTTATTGAACGCCATAATAATAAGGAACTGTGAGAACAGAGAAACGTGCTCTATGAAAAGCGCAAACAGCAAAATGGATTCCGCGAAGTCTTTCGTATCTTCCGTGTTGGCATTCTTGAGTGCTTTTTCCAAATAGTTCACGCGTTCCATAATGACGGGATTCTTTTTCAGAGACGTAAACTCTTCATTCAGGCCCAGTATTTCGAGAAGGTGAGAGTACGCATCGTGATGACGCACTTCACTTTCGGCAAACGTTGCGCCCACCGCACCGATTTCCGGCTTTGGCATGCGATCGTATATGTTTCCCCAGAATGTTTTTACCGCCACTTCTATCTGCGAAATGGCGAGCATGGTGTTGGTGATGACACTGCGTTCCACGGCGCTTATTCCTATTTTGAAATCCTGAATATCACTCGTGAAGTTAAATTCTGTGTGAATCCAGTACGAGTGACGAATGGCATCCACATACTCCAGCAGCTCGGGATACTCGTAAGGTTTCAAGCTGACGCGTCTTTTAAAAATATTGCGCTTCCTTTCTTGTGCTCGCTTGTCTCTGTAGAGAATGTACGCTTTTGCTATGTTGTGAAATCCGTTGCTCATGAGCGCCTGTTCCACGATGTCCTGTATTATTTCCACTTCCAATGTTTTCCCCTGTGAGGCTTGTTTTATAACGATGGCAAGCACCGTATGAAATACTGCTCCAATATCTTGCTGCGATTCCGCCGAGAGCTCCTGATCTCTCGGTATTTTCAATGTGGATCGAAATGCTTTGGTGATGGCATCTTCTATGCGTCTCTCGTCGAATTCCGCCACGGTGCCGTCACGTTTTTTCACAAGCAGTGACCTATGCAGAGCGGATGCGATGACAGACGGTGTTGCAATGCCGGATTTGTGCGTGGCGGTGGACATGGAAGAAAGGGGAAAGACAAAATACTCAGGCTTCTGTGCTCAGAAAAAACAGAGTGAATGCCGATGGACGGAAGATGGTGAAAACAGGGGAAAGGAGGGAAATCTTTCAGCACCTGTTGTCACGTTGCATACGTCGTGATGTAAGGTGCTTCGTGCGAGCGAGCGGGGAGAAGAGTCTCCGATTACAAACCGTCTGACTTTACAGTTGCGCGACAGTGGGGAATTGCACCCGAACTTGGTTCGTACCGCGTGGATTGAAGTATGTATTATGTTGTATCTCTCTGCAAATCGAGACACAATATATAGTGTCTTATCAGTTTTTCCCCATTTGAAGCCATTTCTGCATTTAAAAAAAGTGATTGCAAATAAAATGCATCTCGCAGACAAGTCGACTTTGAACGTCAGCTCATATACCGCAGGAGTCCATGCCACGCTTGGCCAGATAATCCTGATGATAGTCTTCCGCAGGGTAAAACGTTTCTGCATCTGCGATGACAGTGACAATGGGCTTTTTCCATTTTCCCGCTTTCTCCAGTGCATCTTTCGCATCCTCTGCAGCCGCCTTTTGTTCCGGAGAATGCGTAAAAATAGCAGAGCGATATTGCTCACCGTGGTCCGGACCTTGTGCGTTGAGGGTAGTGGGGTTGTGGTTGGCCCAGAAGACGGCAAGAAGGTCCTCGTACGAAACAACTGTCGGGTCAAATACGATTTCTATGGCTTCCGCATGCCCCGTATTTTTGTAACACACATCTTCGTAACTTGGGTTTGCGGTCTCACCTCCCGTGTACCCGACTGTCGTCGACTGTACCCCGTTTATTTTTTCAAAAAGCAGTTGTGGCTTCCAGAAACAGCCCATGGCGAAGGTGGCGGATTCCATCTACCCTTATCATAGCATTTTGTACCGTGTTCGTATGGCAAAACTTGTTTTGGATCTGCACGATATCTACAACAGGGGCGAAGAGATTACACGCGCATTAGACCGCGTTATTAACGAAGCGACGGAAAAAAGAATAAGCACGGTCGAAATAATTCCAGGGAAGGGGAGCGGACAGCTGAAGAAAAAAGTACTGCGATTTTTGGATCAGAAACACATACGTGCCAAGTACCACCGCATAGACAAAGACTCCAAAAACCACGGCAGACTCTTTGTGTATTTTCGGCATTAGCACTCTCTTCATATTATGAACACTCCCGCGCATGCCATATTGAATCTTGCAATTCTCGGACCGAGGAGCAAATGGAAACACTCGCAGTCCGTATTCTGGGGTTCCATTACACCGGATGTTCCGATGGTTATTTTTTACATCATTGAAAAAATATTTCTGGGTACGCCGGAAATGACCATTTGGAGAGTGCGGTATTTTGATTCCGGATGGCAGATATTTTTCGATATATTCAATTCATTCCCCATTATTGCTCTGTGCATTGTTCTTACATGGAAATACGGAAAAGAGACGCTCTTGTGGTTTTTCTCCGGCATGCTGCTTCACGCATTGACGGATTTTCCTCTTCACAATACCGATGCACACGGTCATTTCTTTCCGTTTTCTGATTATCATTTTCTGAGCCCCGTTTCGTATTGGAATTCGCAGTACCACGGAAATATTGTTTCCAAAGTGGAGATACTACTTACGATAAGCCTCTCCGTCTATTGTTATAAGAGGGTGCAGAGCAGGGGAATGCGATGGCTTATACTCGGTACGGTCGGTTTCTACGTCAGCATGCTCGGCATATTCTTCATGTGGTTCGGTGTTATACATCATTCAATGCAGTGATGTCTCATTCTCTTGTGATTGCTTCTCGCACAGGTTTCATGAGCGCTGCAAACTGTGCATCGTCCATTTCTATTCCCAGCCTGTGCAGCTTGTCTCGTACTTCCCGAATGAGTGCGCTGTCGACCATGTAGGTCATTACCTGCTCATTGAGCCCCTGTGTCTGGAAGTGAATGTCTGCCCCCGCAAGATGAATGGCGAGTGCCGCACGTGCGGCAGGACCTGTTTTTCGCATATTGTTTCCCAGACAGAATACGAGTGATTGGTCTTTGAGCATTTCCAGCGCCAGCTCTTCGTCCGGTCCGAACGTGCTTTGTAGAAATGCATTGAATTCTTGCAGGACGGAATCGGTAAAACCTCCGTTGTTAAATGTGAACGAGGTGGTACGTTCACTGGTACTTACCTGGTCTATGGAAATATCCCTCTCGGTAAACCACGTGGTAACCGCACTCAAGAATCCGGGTTTACCCGACATTTCGGTGGAACTTACCTGTATGGCCACAGGCACGGATCTTGAGGCGATAATTTCTATGCCGTTTGGTTCCGGATTGTAATGATGAATATACGTACCGGATTTGGCAGTCAGCTTTTCTCTCGGGTTCAGTACGACAGTATCTATGTTGTCTTGTGCCAACATATTCAGCGCATCGGGGTGTATGGCACCGCCATCCGCTCCTCGTATGTTTCCAAAGAGTTCCATGGCGAGTCTGTACGTCATTTCCTGTATGACTCTCGCGCGTTCATTTTTACGCGGGTCATCGCTCATTATCGGATATTCCTTTTCTATGAGATATACCACCTTCTCTCCGAGACGACTGGCAACCTGTGCGATCAGCGCCCCTGTTTTGTCACTGTATCCGCGCTGACTGGCAATAACAGGTAAATATCCTCCCGAAACAATGACGTCGTGCTCCGGTAATAGCGCCTGAATTTTATCGCTTAAATTCGCACGCAGAGCAGTAATGGCATTTTTTACAGTATCCTCGTTTTCAATGACGGATTCGGGGTCGGTTCCGAGAAGTGGTGCTGCAATTCCTTCTATGGATAATGCTGCGGAATCCAAATTTCTCAGCGAGAAATAGCGACGATACAGTGCCTGAGCAAGCTGTTCGCCGACTCCCGTGATGGAGTGGTACGCCCCGTCTTTCCGGAGCATCCAGTCTTTTTCGAGCTCATGCAACGAATACTCTTCCCCATGGTCTATGGCAGTTTCCAGTTCATTGAGCAGCGTATCTATCACCGTGTCCATCTCTGCGATAGCGGGGGATGATTCCAGGAGATTATCTTGTTGTACTTCGGAAGCAACGATTCCTTTTGTAAACAATCGTATGCGACCAAGCATGTCTTTCGCCGTTGCTGTGTCTCCCGCTTGTATGCTTTTCGCGATTCCAATGAGGTGAGAGGTCGTATTGAACCCTTCTTTCAAATTGTTATCGGCATCTTTGTCCCGTGCGGAAGGATGCGCGAGTTTGGTGTAAGAGGAATCTGAACTGCGAATGGCAGAAACAGCCAACATCTGTTTCTTGCCATCTGCTTTACGTGCAAGAACGGTATCGATGTTTTCTCGCAGCCTTCCTGCGTTATCGCCACCTATCTTGGTAACGTAGAGTTCCGCATCGTGGAGGACATCGAGGCCGGTGCGTGAGGGGGAATTCATGAGGGGGGATACATGTGATACAAAAAAGCCTCCTGAAGGGAGGCTTTGAGTTGCTACGTGAATGTGCGTTAGCAGCCGCCCTTCCTGTGTAAGGAGGTCTTCTTTGTCTTCAGCATCTTTGTCGGCTGGCTGGACTGCATCGCTAAGATAGTAATGTAATACGGATGAATGTCAAATTTACGGTCCACAGAAACGCTCTTCGGGAAGATCTCGCACTTGTAACAATGCGCCCAATTCCTCTCGTGTGGAAAGCATTTCCACTTCATGTATCAGGCGAGAGGCTCGTTGTACGACTTCGTTGTTTTTATCGCCATGTAGCAGTATCTCAAGTAAGCGTCTGCGTGTTTCTTTGCGCTCAACTTCTGCCATCTCTCGTTTCTGTGCAAGCCTGCGATCGACAGTATCTAAAAATCCATCGGTTGCCTTTATATTAAGTGCGCCCAGTTTGCCTACGTATACTTCCATAAATTTTCGATACAACATACTTCTCTCATCTAACCCGGAGTTTCGCATCACCGTGAGTACGTGAGTCTCCGCCATTTCTTTCAATATGTTTCCCAACCCGATCATATGAAAAATGTCATGAGGAAGGACTTGGAGTTCTACCAAGTATCTTCTGAGTAACTGCTCCACCTGATGTACTTCTACTGTGAAGCTCGCGGTGTGAAACAGCTCTAAATCTATGAGCTCTTGTATTTCTGCCACCTCCTCTTTGGAAGCGGGATTCAGTATCCATTCTTCTGTTTTGGCCAGCATTTGAGTAGTGCCTAAACCTGTTCCGTTCCACTGTTGGCAGTCTTTGGGGCGAGCGTCCTTCTCACCGTCTTTGGGATACAAAGCACAGAAGAAACGCCCGCGAATTTGAAGCAATTGCGGGCATTTTCTTCCTGCGGGCACAGTAACGGTCTCCGAAGTTGCTTTACCGCGTATGCCAGGTACGGTTTTTTCCATTACTCGGCAACAAAGTCCGCAATTGCCACACGAGTTTTGTGCGCAATTATCGAAAACGTCCGAGCCAAATGCTTGCACACTCGGTTGTATTACAGGCAGTGCTTTTGTGCTCATCGGAGTGCGTTGGGTGCCTATGGTTTCAGTGATGGCATTAGGCATGTTAGGCACGTAAGTTGTCGTCAAACATTGAATGCAACAGTTGTCTTTCGTATGCGCTGTGTTCGTACACGTCCGCTTTATGCTTGGAAAAGAGGCTTCTTCGAGACTCGGGACTCAGAGTTCGCACCATTTCCATAAGCGCATTGCGGTCTTGAGCATCGAACCGTGCAGGCATAGAAATCTCTTCCGGAATAATTCTTGCTGCACGTTGCGCAGTACCGGAAGTCATTGCAGATATTTCTCTGTCATGAACGGGTATTACAGATCTGTGCTTCTGTGCGAAGTCTTCAAAAATGGTCGAAGTTGTAGAGATCATCGGAAAGCGGGGTAAAGAAAAAATATGCCCACAACAAAAAGTGCAGGCCTCTGCTTGGAAGAGAGGCTCGTGTTATGACGTTACATTTTTATACACGCAGCCGCCCTTCCGCCGTAAGGAGGAGGAGAAGAAGGCCGAGGGAAAGAATCCTCGAATGCATGTGGGCAAATGGTACACCGAGAGGAAGTGATGTCAAGAAATGGCTTGTGTAAGGGATGGTTCCCATACTTCGTATCGGGATCTCAGCTCATTTACAATTTCTCCGGTAGGTGTATTTGTAGATTCTTGGACTGTTTCCACCCATTGAGATACGTCTTGCGGTTGCAGTGAAAGAAGATCTTCTCTCTGCATGCCCATTGATTTTGCTACGACATTTTGCAATCTCTTACTGGGTTCTAAGTCTTCATTGTCTTTGGGGCCATTTGCTATGCGGTAGGCAAGGCCTCCGTGCGTATCGACATTGAGCAGCTGTCTTTTTTGGGCAATTCTCATTTCCTTGTATCTCTGCTCCACATCCGATGCATTCACTTTTTGCAGACGCGCAACAACCAAACCGCGAATAATTCGCAGTTGTTCACTGTGCGCACAGAGCCAGTTGGATTCTCTGGTTTCTTCGTCGCAGACTCTACCCGTAGGGTGTCTGCTGTTGTCGTGATGTATTACTCCGCAAGCTTGACCATGCATAGTGCCAAGGCTTCCGTGGGTTTGTCGGGTGGAAAATGGTGCAATGCCGGCTGCGAATCTGCGCAATTTCCCATCTCGTTTCGATCGTTTGATGAACGGCTGAACCAGTTCTTCCGCAACTGCACGTGTTTCAGCTTCTATGCGTGATACATCGAACAATTCTACTATCGGGATATCCAGTGTGCCCTGTGATGATAAAATTTCGGATTTCATGTCTGGGAAAATAAAAAACTCCGGCTTTTCGGAGGATCTGCTCTACATTCTTTTTCAGCGTTTCTTTATTGCAAGCTAGACCTCCGACTTCCGTAGGAAGCGGTAGTTAAAGCCAATAAAGAGAGTATTACACTGCATTTGTTGCGCAGATAATAGAGACTTTCTCTCGGATGTCAACTCTACGAAGAGCGCTGAAACCACTCAGGAAACCATTGTCGAAGAAGTGCGTTCCATTTTTCTTTCATTTCTACGGGGAGTTCCTGAGCAGATTCCGCTTTCGGAGCGACGCGAATGCTTGTAAAACGCAGCGTGCATCCGCTTGGAATATCGATACTTTTTGGTGCGGATGTGTCTTGTCCCGTGAGTGAGCAAAATACATTGATGACCGTATTAACCGTATTTCCTATACCCAATGCTCCGCGTCCTGCATCCGACAGTTCGATTTCACATTCCACCCAAGCTTCCTGCCGTACTTCCGCACCTTCTTTCGGATATTTGAGTGATGCAAAAAGCTTCGCAAGTTCCGCTTTGGATATGTGCGCGCTTCCCAAGGAAGAGTGAAATTCTATACCGGTGTTCTCGGTATTCGGTCGCACGTCATCCACCAAATTTCCTGCCGTGTATCTCGTACTACCAAGACTGTCATTAGGCTGTACGACATGTCCGTTTACCGTAAGGTTTTCTATCGAATGTGTATCGCCATCCAGTTCTATGGTCATGCTGTCTACAAATTTTGCCTGCACTTCCTCACTCGTACTGTTTTCTCTTGCGATGTTCAGTGTAAAAGGAACTCCTATGATTGTGGAGGCGGTGTCCAGATTATCGAAACTGTGAGGATCTTTATTCCGAGGAATTGTTCTTGAGAGGGGCGGAATGACGGTAGAGGTGTTTGGAGAACAAGATGTGAGTGTGGCAAGAACGGACGCAGCTGTTCCATATTGCAAAAAAGAGCGCCTGCTCATTCCCGCAGATGTGCGGGTGGGCAGACTCTGCGGTGCCCCTTCTTTCATCATCTTTCTACTGTAGCCCTACAGTTAGCCTAAAAACAAGTACCGATTGCGGAAGTCCTAGAATGTCAATTTCGTGCCATCGTATGCCATAATCTCTATGCCGCCCTTCTTCGTTATGACTCCCGCTTGTGTGGTGGCAATATTTTGAGACACTAAAGATTCCACTGCGTGCTTCGCATCCGCAGGGTCCACTATGGCCAACATGCCGTTCCCCATATTCCATGTGCGGTAGGCTTCCGCTGTTTCCACTTTTCCCAGAGTAATGAGATCTTGTATGGCGTCATGCGGTCGGAACAGATTTGTAAGATGTGCTCCGAGTCCTGTTTTTTTCAGCGTGCGAGCAAGATTTTCCGGTATGCCACCGCCCGTGATATGTGTGAGACTCTTTATGGGTACTTTGCGCTCCTCACCGAACCGTCCGAGCAGCGAGAGGAGGGCCGCATGGTAAATGACACTCGGGGTCAGGAGTATTTCTCCCCACGAGACGTCGTTTCGCCATGGTGTTTCGTGCCAGTTCTTTCCGTGGGCGTCCCGTAAAATCTTTCGAATGAGAGAAAAACCGTTACTGCGAGCAACTCCTGATTGCAGCGCAAGCACGATGTCTCCTTCCGCAACGGATTCCGGCTGAAGCTCTTTACCTTTTTCTATGATTCCTACACTGGTTGCATTCCAGACTGGGGAACGCACCGCGCCGGGAACCTCTGCTATTTCTCCTCCCGGAATCACAATGTGCTGTTCGATGCAGGCTGACGAAAGTCCTCCCATAAGCCGGTCTACCATTGCCGTATCGATACGTGGAACGTCGAGCGTATTGCTCACACTTATTACTTCCGCCCCCGTGCATATGGCATCGTCCACAACCATGGCAAGCAAGTCGCGGCCGAGAGTGTCATATTTTTTCATGGCATGTGCGAGCTCCATTTTGGAGCCTGTGCCATCGTCGTTCTGCACCAAATAAAACCCACCCATATCTATGAGTCCCGCAAATCCGCCGGTGTCCTCTACGGGAGTACCCATTTTCCCGGCACGGGAAGCAAATGTTGCACGGGCATGATCGTAGGCTTTGCGAGAGGCTTGGCCGCCTGCTTGCGTATCTACTCCCGAATCTTTGTAGGTCGTCATGACCAAATCATAGATCATGCGCTCAAAGGAGTGTACGCTTTTTGTGTGGAACATTCGTATCGTTCATTGCGGGCAACTCTGCTGGTTCTTTTTGCGGCAAATTTGTCATTTGCATATATGTTTCTGCTGGATCCCGCAGTGGTAAGCAGGCTCTACGGAAATATTCCGCTCGATAATATGCACCTCTACCTTGCCATGGGTTTGGGTTCTCTGTTGGTGGTGCTTGCCATAGGGGCATTTTTTGCCTTCTTACATCCCGTAAAAAATGCGGCGGTCATACTGCTGCTTATTCTTACGCACTTCTCGTTGTTTCTTACGGATGTGATAGCTCTTGCCAGAGCACAGATGTCCCTGATAGCTCTGCTTCCCGAAATGGCATACTACCTTGTTATTTCAACGCTACTCATACGGTTCTTTCCCACGCAGGAGCGCATACGAAAAGAGGAAAAGAAATCCGAACCGACCATACAAGATGCAAATCCTCTGCAGAAAATTACCGAACCGTCGGACAAAAAAACTCCGAAAGTACAAAAGATTACGAGCCTATGGAAGTAATGTGTATGCGGTGTCCGCCTTCTTTCTTCATACTCTTTTCAATGCGCTCTTTGTCTTCCGCATCGAAAATGCTGTGTTTGGCGTGCTTCGGTTCCGCTTTTTGTACGGCTTTTCCTTTTTTGTAGCCTCCGACGCTATCTCGGATTACGGCGCCTTCTTCCAGTCGAATCACTCGGGTTTGCAATAGGTCGACTATGTCCACTTCGTGTGTCGCCAGCACCACGGTTGTTCCACCCTTATGAATATGTTCGAAGAGTCGAAGCACCGTTTCGGATTGCTGCGGATCTAAGTTCCCCGTGGGCTCATCCGCGAAGAGCATAATGGGTTTGTGGACTATTGCTCGCGCTATGGCCGTGCGAGCTTTCTCTCCTCCGGAGAGCGCATCTGCCATGGTATTGGCTCTCCTCGTAAGTTCCATTTCTTTCAGAACTTCTTTCACGCGTATGGCAATCGCTTCATCCGGTACGCCGGCGACTTCCAACGGAAAGGCTATGTTTTCCGCAACAGTGCGATTCCACAGGAGTTTGTAATCCTGAAACACAACCCCTATGCGCCTTCGCAGTAATTGCAGAATCGTAGGAGGCAGAAGTCGCAGATCCACTCCGTCCATTGCCACCACTCCCTTGGAAGCAACTTCCGCACCTATCATAAGGTGCAGCAATGTCGATTTGCCGGCCCAGCTGGGGCCGGTGATGCAGACGAATTCCTTGGGATCCACCCGAAAGGAGATGTCGCTTAAAACCTTATTGCGTCCATACGCCTTGCTAACATTTTTTAGCACGAGCATGGAGCCCATGGTAGCAAATATTTGTCAGAAGCTCACTTGCGCTGAGTGCTCGGTTTGCGCATGACGACATACACCTCTCTGCTTCTGTCCCTGCTGGCTTTCGCATGTTGAATCTTTACGTCTTTCCAATAGAGCTTCAGCTCGGCGAAAAATTCGTCGAAATCCGCACCTCGCAATATTTTCATGACGCACATTCCTCCGGGCGCCAAAAATTCCCTGGCTGCAATTTCCACTGCTTGCGACAGCTCAATGGAGTGCCATTGGTCTATGTCTTTTATGCCGCTTGTTTTCGGAGCGAGATCCGAAAGCACGATGTTCACACTTGTAACATCGCATGTGTTCAGGGCTTTTTCCACTGCAGAGAGATCCGTAATATCCGCTTGAAAAAGATGTACGGGCCCTTCTATGGGCGCTATTTCCTGAAGATCCAATCCTATTACCATTCCTTTCGGGCCCACCTTTTGCGCAGCGTACTGCAGCCAACTTCCCGGTGCGGCTCCGAGATCCAATACTTTCATACCTTGTTTTAACAGACGAAACTTCTCATCCAGCTCTTTGAGCTTGTACACGCTTCGTGCTCTGTATCCTTCTGTTGCAGCCAAGCGACTCCATTTATCGTTGGGAATATAGGGTTTAGGCATCAGAGAAGAGGGGATTTCTTCGGAATACCCACCGCACGAGGGTACGCAACTGCTATCGGTCCTCGTTTCTCAAAAATAATGAGTTGTCTCTGTCCCCATTTTTCAGGTAACGCATACGTGTGCTGCGCAATGAGTTGGCACGAGAGTTCTGCTCTGGCAAGCAGAGAATCTTTGAGTTCTTGTTCTATCCGCATGCTCTTCCAGCACACAATATGTCCTTTGGGTTTTACAAACGGAGAAGCATATTCCAAAAGCGTATTGAGAGGTGCCAGTGCGCGGGCAGCGACGATATCAAATTGCTCTCTGTACTCCGCTTCGCATCCAAGCTCTTCGGTTCTTCCGCATATCAGCTCCACATTCGAAAGTCCCATATCGGTTACTATACGCCCTATGGCATCTATTTTCTTTTGAGTGGAATCCAATCCCGTAAACCGAATGGCAGGGTATGCGATGGCAAGCGGGAGCAGCGGAAAGCCTCCGCCTGTTCCGATATCCAGTACTCTTGCTCCTTCTTTTGCCTGCGAAAAATACTGCAATTCCGTGGCAGCCAAAGAATCGAGTACATTGCCATGCCAACAATCTTCTTCGGTGCGAAACGCCGAGAGATTCAGTTTGGTGTTTTCCTCCAGAAAGAGTGCCGTCAGCTTTTTCAGCTGATTTTGTACGGTTTCGTCTAACATGGAATTGCAGCTTCCTCGCTCCTCGTGGTAACGTCAAGATGTTTCATCTCAATTCCAACAGAGATACGTATGCCACACGGAAAACGAATCGCAGAACTGCTAATAGACATAGGTGCGGTGAAACTGTCTGTCGATCCTCCATTTACATGGACAAGCGGCATAAAGTCTCCCATCTATTGCGATAACCGTATGATTTACAGTCATCCTGAGGCGAGAAATTTCGTGGTGGATGCGCTGGTTGGAAGAGTGAACGCATTGCACATAGATCCCGATGTCATAGCGGGTACGGCAACGGCGGCAATAGGGTGGGCCGCACTTGTGGCTCACAAAATGGAGTTACCTTTTGTGTACGTGCGTTCCAAACCCAAAGAGCATGGTACGCAAAAGCGAATAGAGGGAGATTTGAAGCCAGGCAAAGATGTGGTGCTCATAGAAGATCTTTTGTCCACGGGCGGCAGTGCCATTTCTTCCGTGGATGCGTTGCGCACAGAAGGAGGAGCAACTGTTGCCGATGTTGTTGCAATCTTCTCCTATGAAATGCTTTCTTCCGCAGAAAAGGCACAGGAGTCGCAGGTGAAACTGCACCCGCTTTCCGGTTTTACCACACTGCTCGAGGTTGCGCTGGAGCAGGGAAGGCTGACAGCCGAAGAAGTTGCAGATGTGGCACGGTTTGCGGGAGATCCTGAGCACTGGGGGAAGTAGCAATTGATTTGGTTTCTGATAAATAGAATTCTTCTTTTTTCTGATATTTTTTCTTTAAAAGGGGGACTAGGGAACCTTGTTCGGTTCCCTAAGCCCCCCAAACCCCCCTTACCCTCCTAACGGTACCGCATTTTCCTGCCCTCAGAGGCAGGGAAAATTTGTCTTGTAATTACAAAACGAAAACCCCGTCAGCCGCAAACCTGCCTGCCGGCAGGCTCGTGCATGGTTCGAGGCTCGACTGTCATCCTGAGGTGCGAACGGAGCTGTAAGCGAAGAGAGCCTCGAAGGATCAGTCGAGCACCTCATCATGACGCAGGGGAGTACTTTTAGACAGGTGGAACTAACAGACCTTTTGCATTACCAGAGTAGCTTCTCCACTTGAGGTATTGAGTTCTTTTTTGGCCGATTTTTTTACCCTGAGCGTATTGAGCCTGACGAAGTATCGAAGGGTGGGCACTCTTTCTAAAAAAGTGCCGTAGGAAAGAAGTGAAGCTTCTACTCAGGCGCGGTGCTTTCCTTTCGGTGAGAAAACGGCTTAGAACTGCTCCAAAAATCGAAGGTCTCCCTGAAAGAATGCACGAAGATCCGGAATTTGATGCTTTATCATCAGCGGGCGCTCTATGCCGAAACCGAAGGCAAACCCTTGCCACTGCTCCGGGTCTATATTGCAGTTGCGCAGCACATTGGGGTGCACCATGCCGCAGCCGCCCATCTCCAGCCACTTGCCCTCGCGACTGTCTTCCAAGTCTCCCTGCCACATCATATCCATTTCCAAGCTTGGTTCGGTAAAAGGAAAAAATCCGGTGCGAAAGCGAAACTCCACATCTCTTCCTATGAGTTCACGCAGTCCCGTAATGAGCACTGCCTTTAAGTTCGCCACCGAAATGTCTTTGCCTATCATCAGCCCTTCGAATTGATGAAACATGGGTGAGTGGGTGGCATCGGCGTCTTTCCTGTATACCTTCCCCGGGAAAATGGCGCTGAAAGGCGGAGTATGTGAGCGCATGTACCGAATTTGCACGGGGGATGTGTGCGTACGGAGCACATGTTTCTCTTTCCCTTTTTCTTTAATCCAGAATGTATCTTGGGTGTCTCGTGCGGGGTGATCTTCCGGAATATTGAGCTGTGTGAAGTTGAGATCTTCCGTTTCTATTTCCGGTCCGTAGTGCACGTCGAATCCCATACGTCCGAACACTTCTTCCACTTGTGCAATAAATTCATGGACCAAGTGCAGGTGCCCCGATTTCGTATGAGGAAGATTCAATGTGACATCCAGTGCATCCTGTGTGACCAGTACGTCTTCGGACGGTCGTACAAGTTCGGATCTGCGCTCTTCCAGTGCGGTGCTTATTGTTACTTTCTGCGTGTTCAGCTCTTTGGCTTGAGATTTCCTCTTTTCATCTTTCAGATTTTTCAATGCTTGCATTGCCAGTGTCATCGCACCGTTTTTTCGACCGAATACCGCATGTTCTATGGAGTCCAACTCCGCAGTATTGTTCGCAGATTGAATCTGAGAGATGAAATTTGCCCATGAATGAGAGTCGTTTGGCATTGCAGGTACGAGCATACTACAGGAAAGAGACCTACCACTAGTGATCCAGCGCCAATTCTATGAACAGAAATACGCAGAAGATCATAAGGCCTATCCACCAGTTTAAAAGATTGAGAAGGTGAAAGATGAGAATCACTACCGTTGTGCATCCCAAAAATACGCCTTGGCGCAGAGAAATAGACAGCAGTTTTCCCATATCCCATGTGTGGAACGGTACTACTTTCCAAATGCCGTAGAGTGCCAGTGCTCCTACGGTGCTGACACAGAGAAAGAGGCTGATAAAAAATGCGGGAATTGCCTGTGCAGGTGCGGTAAGCGGACTCACTCTCAGCAGAACAATGAGCAGAGACAATGTGGAGAGAAGAGCCGACAGACTGATGCCAAACAGAAGACTGTGCATATTACCTGTGTTGGGAATCGAGATGCTCTTTGAGTGCAGCAAAGTCATCCAGCAGGGTTTGCCGAAGCCCTCCGTTGTGCAAGGCGGCAGCGGGGTGGTAGATGGGAAACACGGTAAGAGATTCGTTCATTTTCTGTGGCTTGCCGTGCCCGTGGGTAATGCCAAGCTTCGGAAAAAAGTGACCGAGCGCGTGCCTCCCCAATGGCACTATTATTTTGGGTTGAACGATACGTATTTCCAACTGAAGCCATGGCATGCACTGTTCTTTTTCTTCATCCGTGGGGTCGCGGTTGTCGGGAGGGCGGTATTTCACCACATTGCTTATGTATACCTCTTCACGCTTCAGGCCTATGGATGCGAGCAGTTCATCCAAAAACTTCCCTGCCGCACCCACAAAAGGGCGTCTAAGTTCATCTTCCTTTTGTCCCGGTGCTTCTCCTATGAACATGATGTCCGCATCGGGATTTCCTTCACCGAGTACGGGGTTGGATGTCTTACTTAAAGCACAGCCTTTCCATGCTTTCAGCTCAGTCTGCAGATTTTCCAGAGTCATGATCATGCTGCGCAGCATACCAGTCTTCATCCGACTCTGCCTCCGGATTCAATGCATTCCACTGCAGGCGTTGCAGTTCGCTCACAATAGCTTCTACGTCCTGCGGTCTTTGTACCATGCCCAGAAACGGACTGTGAGGTTGGACAATTTGCTGCACTCGCAGCGCACGCACTTCTGCGGGAGTCGGTCTGTGAGTGTAGTTGTCCCATTCGGGACGAGATCCGATTCTCTGTAATTCCAGAATATTGGGGAGCAGCTGCAGCCTTCGCAGTGCACCGTGCATGGTGCGATTTCTCTCGGCTATGCTATAACCGGTTTCGAGGTCTTGCTGCACAAGTGCGCTGATAGCACTTGAAATATGCCGGTCGCATGCTTCTGCACTGTGGTCCTGTTTCGAACTATCTGCGGACATAAAAAAGGGATGCAAAAATCATCAGTACACAATGGCAAATCTGCGTACGGGTGGGGGAGGATCCGGATCAAATTCATCTGCGGGAGGCAGAAAAGGCCATTCATTCGACGGTTTTTCCGGCCTGTCTTCCACTCCTATGATTGGCTGACCCAATGCGTCCGAAATAACTTCTCTCAACTCTTCCAGTCGTACGGTGTCCAACGGTTCATCAAATTCTCCGGCAGATATACTTGCTTGCAGGGTGGGAAATTGCACACTTGCGAAATTAGCCATTTCTTGTATCGGCAATGCCCATGTGCCGGGAATTTCATCCAATGGAATCGGATGTTCTCTCTCTTCGTGCTCATCTCGCATTGCATGGTATTCGTGTCGTACCGAGCGAGGCATTGCAATAACCATGCCAATAAGGCGACTGACATTCTCTCGTTCGCCTCGTAATAACTCATCCGGCATTCTTGTGCGTTCGAATTTGAGATAACGGTCTATTTGTTGCAGTGCTCTGTAGAGATCCAATCGAAATTCACTCATAGTAATGCCGAGTTCTTCCGTGGGTCTCTCTGTGGGAAAGGCAATGGAAACAACAGTGCCATCGTCATCCGTATCCGGTTCATTGCCAATGACACGCAAAGTGTCAGGAGTATCGCCCTCGACTTCATGTGTACCCGGTTCGTCTGTAAAAATTCGCATAGGGGACAGTATTCTCTTTCGAATTGGCTACGGCAAGCGCTTTTATGAGTACTTTGCTTTTACGTCAGCAATGCGATTTTCCACCTTCTTACGCAGTGCGGCATCGGATTCCGCCAGAATTTTTATGGCAGAGAGGGCGGCATTTTTCGGGTTGAGTACTGTCATGACCGGTACATCCGAAGGCATGCGGAGGCTGGAGTTTAAATCCACCATGTATTCCTCCAACGAAGTGAAAGGAGGGCAGTTTACCACGGGGTGCACACAGCTTCCTGCCACCACTCCTCCGAGTCCGTTACTCATTCCGACCACGGTAATTACAACCTGTGGCTGCGGGTCTGCATTCAGTTTTTCCACTATTTCCACCACTTTCTCGGGCACTTTGTGGGCGGAAGCCACTAATATTTCGGAAGGCACTCCGAATTCGCTGAGCATATCGGCAATCTTTTGTGCGTATTCTTTGTCCGATTCCGAGCCCAGGAGGAAGGTGACTTTCATAGCAGGGGAGTGGTGCAACCCGATTGTACTGCATCTTTTCCGGTACAGAAACTGTATTCCGAATACTATTTCTTGAAGCAAGGAGGGGGCAGCGTGTCACCGCTTTTCTGGGGAATCTCTGAAAAACACACAAATTGTCACAGTGAGCTCGTCGAACTGCGACAATTTGGTGCATATCATGGTTCGACGGGCTCACCATGACATGCCTTTCTTCTTTTTAGAGGCTCCCTAGGTACTTTGAAGGGATAGTCGCCTGTATTTCATATATTGACTAAATTCTAATATATGTTTAAATTCTTTCATCCATGCTTACAATAGAGGATAATTGCAGGCGTCTGGCAGATGAGTACGGGGAATTCTCCGCTTTCCATCCAAGAGTTACATCGAATCCTGATGCGAGTGTGGTTGTCCCTGCGTTTCGGGAAGAGAAACAAATAGTACATACCATAGAAACTCTTATTGCTTCCGTACGGTCAGCAGCTGATGATTCGTATCATGAGCCATCTATTGCTGAAATTCTTTTTGTAGATAACGATGCATCTGCACAAGATCGCACTGCACAGCTTATAGAGTTGTGCGGAATACCACTCGTAGAAGAACATGATCCTGCACGAAAAGGTGTTTCGTATGCGAGGCATCGTGGCCACGTTGAGTCCAAGGGGGGAGTGATTCTCTGTACGGATGCAGATACGCGTGTGCCCGACACATGGGTTCATGCTCATATGAGGCATTACAAAGACAGTACTGTCGTTGGTGTGACGGGGGACTACGATTACGACCAAGTGCATTGGCTTTATAAGGCGTATACGACAGCCAGAGTACCTTGGAGGGGTCTCAGATGGATAGGAAGGAAAGTGAGAGGTCTCGAGAAGCACGTAAGTTTTACAGGGGCAAACATGTCGTACGATAAGAGTGCTGCTGAAATATTCGGGGGCTTTGAATTAGGCTCGGACAAAGGGGAAGATACGATTATGGGAGAGCAACTAAAGCAAACTGGAAAAGTTATTCTTGATGAAAGCCCTGAAATAACAGTTCTTACCAGTGGCAGAAGATTTGGTACGTTTCAAAGGGCAGCACCGGAGATTACAGCAAACATTCAAGGTGTATTACGTCGAGTATTTAACATACCTGTGCCACGAGGGAAGAATTTTAGAGATTACAGAGACTAAAATGCTTTCGCATGTGTTTGTTCTGTTTCTATGTGGGTGCTACTCTTTCGTGGCTTTTATGCGCCCGTAGCTCAGCCTGGATAGAGCGTTTGGTTGCGGTCCAAAAGGTCGTAGGTTCAAATCCTGCCGGGCGCACCAATTATCGTGAAAGGAAAACCAACGGTTTTCCTTTCACGGACTCTCCTTTCCCTTCAGTGGAGTCGCTCCAGCGAAAACAAGTTTCCGCTTCGCGACCTTCGTCGACGAGCACGCTGATCTTTCCACCACCGTGGGGCTATAGCTCAATTGGGTCGAGTACCGCCTTGGCGGTACGAGCCATAAAAAAGCGCGCTGCGCTCTAGCCACAACAACAGGAGAACTGATATGTTTCATCACCGTGGGGCTATAGCTCAATTGGCTAGAGCGCTTGCATGGCATGCAAGAGGTTCAGGGTTCAAGTCCCTGTAGCTCCACCAACGAAAATGACAACAACACCGACTTTTTGTTTATCTGAAGAGCAAAAGTCGGTTTGAAAAGATGATGGAATTCGAGCTAACAGGACTTCAAACTTCGGCATAATCTGGTAAGATAGGCAATATGAGTGCCAAAAGTCTCAATAAAGACAGAACAGCGACCTTCTATGTGCGTCTGCGACAGAAAGAGAAAGCAGCCTTTCCTGTATCGCATTTAAGAGAAATTTATGAAATGTACAACGACACAATTGCCCAATCTTCCCGACAAGATTTAGGTTTTTTCGTTTTAGTGGCTTTTCTCTCAATCCAAAATGATAAGGAAAGCATGATGAAAAAGTTGCTCGTAGAAAATCTACCAAAACTGGAAAAACTTTCAGAAAAAATAGGAAGTTTGGATAGATATTTGAGAAAAAATGAATATGCAGAGTTTAAAGAAGAATTAAAACTTGAAAATGTCCTGGCAAGAGACGTATTCTTTTTATTGCTTCGCACTATTTCAAATTTTGATGTTCTCGAAATTAAATTCAAAAACTTTCTGAATAACAGCCCTAAAATTTATACTGAAATTAAGAATATTCGAAAGGAATTTGGATCAAGAATTGATCGTTTTCAATTTACGTTCGCACAGAGCCGCATACGTGATGACAGGGTAGATGACGAAACGGGAAATACGCTCGATTTAAGCAAAAGTGTGGACCGAACTATAGGAATGAGACTTGTCCGTAGGCTTGATATTTCTTTGCAGAATTACACTGATATTATTGAAATAAAAAAAAATTCACCGATTGATTTTTCCTTTCTGCAATACGTTGATCCTCAACTTCTGATCGATATTTGGAATGCCTTTCATCTCGATCGATATTTTATAGATCTGGTCGGCACACCGGATGCAGCTGTGCGATTTTTACAAAATCATTTCTCCCTCGATGTAAATCTTGGCGATGGTGTAGCGATCCTTTTCTACAATTGGCTGTATCAAAGATTACTTGCTCCGACTAATAAGAAAAAAGAGAGGAAGGAAGCAAAGGAAGAATATGAGGAGCAAAAACCAGACCTAATAAAATCAGAGAGAGTAACGGATTTAATGGCGGTGCTTGTTCAATCTATCTTAAAGACCAAAGAGAATGTCGATAATGAAATTAAAAGACTAAAGGAGAAGCTGGTAGAATATCAAATGATAGAAAAACCCAATAAAAAAGAGAAGCAAGTTATTAAATCCTTGGAGGGAGAAATTCACAAACTCGAAAATCTCATTGTTAATGTTGAAAGAAAGGATTCAGAGAAATAATTATTTGAAAAGGCATATCTCGAACCAAGGGAGTCAAACCTATCTATACTATCTGTTTCCCATACAAGAATTTCTGGAATCCAATAAACATGGAACGAATGGAATCCACCCCACCCAGCGCTTTTTCTGCGTCTGCTATGGCGTGATATTTTAAGTTTAGAAGCATAGGCAACTTCTCTTCATCCAGTTCATCAACACCTTTGTCTACGTACTTGCTCAGCACAAACTCCAAGAATGCTTTTTGTTCTTTGTCTAAGTTCTTTGTCATGTCGGGGCTTGCTTCTTGAACTCGCTTTTCTCTTGTAATAGGAGAGCCGGCGAAGGAAACGTACGAAAGTACATCGAACAGGTCACTGTCCTCGGCAGAGATAAGTTTTTGCAATGTCTCCAGTTCATCCCTGCCATAGCCCATTTCTGCAATCTTATCGAGGAACGCTTTACGCGTTGAAGGTACAGACCAGATTTTTCGTAGCTCCTCTTCGCTGGTGAAGAAGTCAGGCAAAGCCCCAAAAAGACTTTCCAAAAATTCTTCCACTGAGAGTGGCTTGCCATCCGCACTCCAAAACGAGGTTGCAATCATGTGCTGAATCTCACGTTCTTTGCCATCCCGCAGCTTGATCTTCAGGATTTTCCTCGGAGGTTCTCCATCGTCTTCATCTCCTTCGAAGGGACCAGCCAACACAGGTTCCTTTTCTCTGGCTGTCTTTTCTGGTTTCTCCGTAGTTTCATCAATCGGCTCACCATCCCACTGCGGATCTGCAAAGTGCTTATACGCACCAACGAAGTCATAAATCGTAAAGTACTCCTTGCCCTCAAATAGCCGTGTTCCGCGTCCGACAATCTGCTTGAACTCAATCATTGAGTTTATGGGACGCATGAGAACGATATTGCGGATGTTTCTGGCATCCACCCCTGTGGACAGCTTCTGTGAAGTCGTGAGAATAGTAGGAATCGTTTTCTCGTTATCTTGGAAGGCTCGTAGGAACTCTTCGCCCCTTGCCCCATCGTTAGCAGTCACACGTACACAGTAATGCGGGTCTTTACTGTCCTTCATCTGATTGATGAGGTCACGGACAGCAGCAGCATGGAGCTGCGTGGCACAGAATACGATTGTTTTTTCCTTCTGGTTGATCTCGTCGAGAAGAATGCTGGTTCGTTCCGTTTCCCGTTCCTTAATTTCAATGATGCGGTTGAAGTCTTCTTCCACGTACACTTTGCCTTCTTCCACTTCTCCTTCAACGATTTCATCATCGGACGTGTACACGTACTCATCGAGCGTGGTTTGAATGCGTTTTACTTTGAAGGGAGTGAGGAAACCGTCATTGATGCCCTCTTTCAACGAGTACACATAGACCGGCTCACCGAAGTAGCTGTAGGTATCCACGTTGTCTTTCCGCTTGGGTGTAGCGGTAAGTCCGAGCTGAACGGCAGGCGAAAAGTACTCCAAAATTCCCCGCCAGTTGCTTTCGTCATTCGCTCCTCCCCTATGACATTCGTCGATAATGATAAAATCAAAGAAGTCCGGCGGATAATCCCCAAAATACGGCGTTCCTTCCGGTCCTGACATGAATGTTTGGAAAATCGTGAAGAAGATGCTGCCATTGGTAGGTACGCCTCCCTGTCTTCGTATATCCAACGGCTTTATGCGTACCAGCGCGTCCTCTGGGAACGCCGAGAACGTATTGAACGCCTGATCTGCCAGTATGTTTCTATCTGCGAGGAAGAGAATACGAGGCTGCCTATTGCCGTCCTTTTTCAGGTTCCAACGAGAATGAAAGAGTTTCCAAGCAATCTGGAACGCAATCACGGTCTTTCCTGTTCCTGTGGCGAGCGTGAGTAGAATTCGGTCTTTGCCATTGGCAATGGCATTGAGAGAGTTTCGTACTGCAATTTCTTGGTAGTAACGTACTCCTGTGCTGCCAAACATCGGTTCGTACGGAATAACAGCAAAGTTTTCACGCCAGTCGTTCTGCTCTGGGTGCAAACGCTTCCACAGCTCCTGAGGACTTGGAAAAGCTTTTACCTCACCTTCCTTTCCTGATTCCATAGAAATTTCGTATATCTCCTTTCCGTTCGTAGCGTAGGTGTAGTCTATACAGAGCTTTTCAGCGTACGTCTTTGCCTGCATGACACCCTCAGCAGCTGGTAGGTTCTCTGCCTTTGCTTCTATGACAGCTACTTTCTCGTTGTTGTAGACCAAAATGTAATCAGCAATATCTCGTTTGCCACGAACACCACCTACTCGGATTCGTCCCTCTGTTATAGGAAACTCACGACGAACCAAAGAGCCTTCCACTTCGCCCCATCCGCTCGCACGGAGGGCTGGGTCTATAAGCTCGGCTCTTGTTTCGGATTCGTTCATTTACTGCATTGTATGTAAATCTTCCCCTTGTGACGAGGTGAACGAACGTATACTATGATACATATGAACACGGTCAATCTTGCATTCATCGATGGGCAGAACCTGCACTTGGGAACTATGCACAACAACTGGAAGATTGATTACAAAAAGTTTCGTGTGTACCTGCGGGATAAATATAACGTAGCTGAGGCGTATTATCACCTAGGATACACAGATGAAACACAGCAAGGTCTATATAACAATCTGCAAAAAGCAGGTTTTATCGTAATGTTTCGGGAGCATACTTCTAGTCTAAAAGGTACAAAAAAGGGCAATGTAGACACGGATATTGTGTTCGAAGCCATGAAAGCGCTTATCGAGCGCAGCGATTTTAGCAAGATTGTACTCGTCTCTGGTGATGGAGATTATAAGAAGCTCGTGGATTATCTCGTAACAATAAATCGCCTAGGGAAAATACTGTTCCCCAATAGGCAGTTTGCCTCTTCTTTGTACCGAAATTTGGAACCCGCTCACTTTGACTATCTCAATACAGCAGCTATCCAGGCAAAAATTGGCTATCCACCAAAGAAAGGGTCTCCTTAGGCACTAACACCTTTCGGATTCCCCTTCGTCTTAATACCTATACAGTATATACCCGTTATCTACCTGTATTCAAGGTAAAATAGAGCAAATTTTCCTAAAGCTACAGCTCTGCATTGAACGCTTTACGAAGTAAAGATTGCTTCAGTTCGTCTAAAGCAGAGAGTTTTTGGGTGTAGAGGGATTGCAATTCCTTAGATTGAAAATAGCCATGCTGCAGCTCTAAAACCATTTTAGCTTGATCGTCTTTACTAATCGGCACTGGAATATTGAACTTGACCAAAGATTTGATTGGAAGCTGTGGCTGAGCAGCACCAGATACGTGTTCTTTGATCTGTCTCTTAAACAGACCTGATCTAAATATCTCAAAAACATATTCAGGAAGTATTTTCTCAATCTTGGGTCTAAAAATAAGCATCCCTGAATTTATACGCACTGAATCATATGAAACGTCCTCACTATACAAACCAATATTTCCAATTGTTCCACGAGTAGTTAATACTATGTCATTTCTCTGTAATTTCCCTTTGCCCATTGCTAAATCTTTCTCCTCGGAGATAAACATTACAGAAGAAAAGTCAAAACCATCAGTCAGTACATTTTTTGTGTTAAGAAAAAGGCAATAACCCTCTTCGCTAAAGTCTGACTTCTTTGGATAGTTTGCACCTCTATCACCATCGATAATCTGTAAGAATTCTTTGTCTCCTAAGCCAACTTGCATCCAGCTATCACCCTCTTTTTTGAAAATATTTTCTGAGTAAGACTCGAAAAGATCCTTCGCATTTTGTAAATTCTTTTCGGCATTCTCTTTTGCTTCCTCAATGGCTGCAAAAGCTTCGTCGAGGATGGAGACGATGTGTTTTTGTTCGGGGAGCGGTGGGATGGGGATTTTGATGCTCCTCATTTTCGCCTGATTAAGTTTTGGAACAGTAACGCCTGTGATGTATTCAGATAAGTCGCATGCATTCAGATAATAAACCAACCACTCATCTATAATTGTGTCTCTGTGAGGGCGAACAACATGAGCATGATTATTGACCCAATATTTTTCTTCTACAATAAACGCAGTATTTTCACCTGCATTCCACTTTGCCCCATCTTCTCCGATCAATACCAGTTTTTCGTCGAAAATATAATCTTCAACATAATCTAATATCCCCGTTGCACCGTAATAGGGATATTCCCCCGAAACACGATCTGATTTTGTGATTGGCCTTCGCCTACTATCAAGAATATCGCAAACCTCGCCGAGTGTTTTGGTTTGCCATTTAGACCGCATTCGAAACAGGTGAATTTAATAATTTAAGCACACCTGTTAATAAATTGATTGATTGCTTCAACTCTTCAGGAGTAAATTTAGAATTATTTGTATTTTCAGGATGATGAATTTGGTGACGAATATATGTACATAGGCTGCAGTCAAATGAACTTCCATTTGTATGGGTATATCCAGTTTTAATAGGCATAGAGTTGTCTAGCTGTATTAAGCGCTGATCAAATTGATCTGTATTTTGCAAACCAGTTAGCTCTTGTGCATACCCATACAATTCATTATGAAATTCAATAGTAGGTAAATCATATGCTTGAAAATTGATCTCTCCCCATGATGGACTCCAAGGAAAGATTTTCCAGTCCGCGTCCCTTGCATTAGAAATATCAATTTCATTCTGTTCATTCCTGCCAAAAATGTATAAATGAGTTTTATAAGATAGGCAATTCTTAAACAAATAAGGAGAATGAGTTGATAGAAATATTTGCTTGTCCTTTGATTCTAAAAGTAAGATTTCTAGTAGAGATTCTTGTGCCTTGGGGTGCAGATGCAATTCTGGCTCGTCAATAAGGTAGACAACGCTGCCCTTTGATTCATTCGAGATATTCTTAAGCAACAAAAGTGTAAGTATCATTTCAATTCCTGAACCTAAGTCTCGCACTTGAATTTGCTTAAGGTCATCATCATTTTTTAGTGCAAAAAAAGCATTGGAAAATGGGTGTAGCAAATCTAGTAGCTCGATCTTTATATTTTCATATTCATCTTTTTCAAAAAAATCTTTCATTTCAGATGCTAACTTTTGCCCCGTTCCCTTTTGGGTTGCGTCAAGTACTGACTTAAAGTACTCGCCATTCACATTCTGGATTAGTGCTTCTTTGTTCTTACTATTAAGACTGTTTACAAATTTCCAATTCAAATCATCACATATTTTTTCAAAAGTAGTTTTATAAGTACCATTTGAAATCTGTCGTGTCCTATTTTTGTCAAAATAAAAAACATTTATACTGCCATCTATAATATTTTCATTGTTAAATATTTTGTATAGCCCCTGAACTTCCTTTCTAGAATCTTCACTTTTACTATTTTTATAGTTCGTGTGCATGTTCTTGAATGCATTACTAATTTGAAAGGGCGAGGACAATAATTTTCCAGGTGATTTTCTTTCTCTACTTTTTGCTGTAAATGTAATTCCGTTGCATTCGAAGTAATTATTTGGAAATGGCATCTTGCAGTTAAACTCGTCTGTTTCTGCTATCACGACAATTTCTTTGTGAGGGTCATTAAAATCGCCAATTTTCAATCTGTTTTCTGTCGCATATGTACTCTGAGTTAGATAATTTAATAGTTCTAATACGGCAGTTTTTCCATTTCCATTTTCACCTATAAAAATATTTAGCCCACTACCAGCGTTTACACCATCAGGAACTCCGAACTCAAATTCTTGGTTAAGAAAACATTTATAGTTAGCCACTGATAGTTTATCAAAAAAGATATTGCACATTTTTACTAAGTAACAATTGAGAAAATTATTTCCGCACTCTCCTCATCCAACCTCCTCATCTCCTCCAAAATCTCCTTCGGATCCCATCGCATAAAGATGGCTAAAATGCTTATTTGAGGCCAATGAGTGGAGAAATAGTGATTTATCATTGATTGCATACTGTAAGCTATACTATAATAGTAGTGATGAAAGGAGGGTGTGGGTAATAACCATGACCCTTCTTTCGCTAGGATTTATTCTGATACATCCAGACTGAAAAATAGTTAGGAGATTTTTGCGTTTTGCATGAAGCAAAAGATTGTATGCTCAATTTATCCCGAATTTTTTTACAAATTTCTATTTTGGAATATTTTGTTCCTGATTTGATCTCATAGACAACTGCACCTGTTAAAATATCCACCATCTGTAGAAATAAACTGGAGTGTGATTCAAGCCGATGCACTCCCAGGCATTTTTTAGAACGAGCCTGTAATTTTTCAAGCAATGCAGATTCATACTGCTTTCCACTTGGAACGGTAATATCATCCGGCAAAAGGATAAATTCGCTGTCGCCGACATTATTTTTAAGAAGCATGGTTAATTGATTCAAATATGCATCAAAGTAGTGCATTCCATGGGGAACAGGATGCGCTTGTTTATCAATAACCAGGCAGCAAAATTTTACATCACTAAATTTAAAATACTCAGTAATCAGCCATTTGTATTGCTCAAGAGAAGTGGGATTAATATTCTTGAACTTCATCTCGTATGCGGAGTGTCTGCCTTTTACAAAATTTCGCAAATCAGTTACGTCCAGTTTGCTCACTAAGTCGCGCTCCTTTTCCTTCACGACTGTATGAATTTGACCGTATTTTGACTTCAGGCGTTCATGATAGTCACCAATTTTTTCAACGGGTACGAGTAGACAGCCAATCCCTAAAAATTGCTCCTGATCGTTATTGCCTGTTTCATCTACGAATACAAAATATCGATCCATAAGCGAATTATGATTGATGTGAAATGACTTCTAAAATCTTCCCACTCTCCTCATCCAACCTCCTCATCTCCTCCAAAATCTCCTTCGGCTCCCGTAGGACATTCTCATCTTTCCTGTTCGGGTTCTTCGCGGAGAGGTCAAAAGTATTCGGTTCAATGTTGGAAATGTTCACGCTCCATGAGTTTTCACTATCACCTTGAGTCTTCTGTAGCTCTACAAACTCGGCTAAATCTGCTTCGGAGAGCGGGTTGGTCTTCCCGAGGTTTCTGTCTAAGTTCAGTTGGTAGTACCAGACTTTCTTGGTTGGAGAGCCCTTTTCGAAGAACAGCACGACGGTTTTCACGCCTGCGCCCGTAAACGTACCACCGGGCAGATCGAGAATAGTATGTAGGTTGCAGGAGTCTAAAAGTGTTTTTCGCAGAGACGCGGCGTCGGAATTGGACAGAAATGTATTTTTAATGACAATACCCGCCCTTCCTCCCGCCCGTAACTTCTTGATGAAGTGCTGCAGGAACAGATATGCGGTTTCTCCCGTTTTAATTGGAAAGTTCTGCTGTATTTCGCTGCGTTCTTTTCCCCCAAACGGCGGATTTGCCAGTATGACATCGTACTTTTCCTTCTCCTGAATATCGGCAATGTTCTCGGCGAGGGTATTGGTGTGAATGATGTTCGGAGCTTCTATGCCATGCAAAATCATGTTCATAATCCCGATAATGTAGGCGAGGGATTTTTTCTCTTTTCCGTAAAAGGTTTTCTTCTGAAGTATTTCCATGTCGCCGGTACTGAGCTTTTTGGTACTTCGCATGTAATCGAACGCTTCCACCAAAAACCCCGCCGAACCGCACGCACCGTCGTAGACCGTCTGCCCGATGTCGGGTGCGACGACTTCGACGATAGTACGAATGAGAGGACGTGGCGTGTAGTACTCGCCTCCATTCCTTCCGGCATTTCCCATGTTCTTTATCTTTCCTTCGTACAAGTGCGAAAGCTCATGCTTCTCCTTGCTGGTCTGGAAACTAAGGTCGTCAACAATGTCCAGAATATTGCGGAGCGTGTAACCACTCTGGATCTTGTTCTTTAGCTCGCTGAAGATCTCACCAATTTTATACTGGATGGTATCGGGGCTTTCGGCTTCGTGCTTGAACTTTTTCAGGTACGGAAAGAGCTTTTCATTCACGAAATTCAGAAGGTCGTCCCCGGTGAGAGCCTTGTGGTGGTCGATCTTTCCCTCGGAGGTCTTTGGAACCGCCCATATCTCCCATCGGTACGGCGTACCAATAACTTCTCGGTACGTCTTGCCCGCGAGGGCGTACTCTTTCTTCTTGGTCTCTTCCAAGTCATCCAGATATTTCAGAAACAGAATCCAAGAAGTTTGTTCAATGTAATCCAGCTCGGAACTTACTCCAGCATCCTTACGAAGAGTATCGTCTATGTTTCTGAAGGCTTGCTCAAACATATGCCGATTATTCCATACTTTTATCACTTTCGTGAGCCTTTTTGTTGAAGGATTCCCATCAGTTGTGAGAGTAATAACACAGACTGATACTGTGGCATCAAAAGTTCCCAACCGTTCCCGACAGCTCATTGCCAGAATACTGATTACAGGATCAGATGTTCTTTTTCCTCAACTTGGCTGCTTAGAAGCAATGTGATGTTTTCGAGTGAGTAATGGAGTTCTGTGAACTTTTTGGCCAATTCAAGCATATCAAATTTTTGTTCCCACCAGTGCCCCTCAGCTCCACCAAGACCAAAACCGATTTGCACCTCACGCACAGTCACCCTACTATCGATGCGATGTACTCTCGCATTGCAGCCATTGCTTCCGCCATCGTCGCGCCTGCGACGAAGGGGGCGTAGTGTTTGCAGCAGAGTCTCATACACACCGCCTCCTCACAGGAGGTTTTTTTTACACTCCCACGTACCATGGCAATTTCAGATGGAATAAACGGAACCGGTTTTCCCGGATTCAGACCCGTACCGATGACCGGTGTTATTTATGTAACAACAAAAGCAAGAGCGAAAGGTTTTTCTTTGGAAAGCGATGGCTGGGCGAATCTCGGGCAAGGTGCTCCGGAAACAGGACCTCTTCCCGGTGAAGAGAAGGGGGGAGTAACGAGCATAGATGTGTCCACCTACGAATATGCTCCTGTTGCGGGATTATGGGAACTCAGGGAGCAAGTTGCGATGCTATACAACACGTTGTATCGCAAAGGAATGTCTTCGCAGTACACGGCGGAAAATGTGGCCATAAGCAGCGGAGGAAGATTGGCACTTACCAGACTCGCCGCAGCTCTCGGGAATATTCATGTTGGTCACTGCATTCCCGACTACACGGCATACGAAGAACTTCTCACTGTGTTTCGTGCTTTTACTCCCATGCCGATTCTACTGAAGGAGCAAGACGGGTACACATTGTCTCCCGAGCAACTGCGGGAACGAATTTCCGGCCTTGGTTTGGGTGCGATTCTTGTTTCCAATCCCGGTAATCCCACCGGTCAACACTTAAGAGGCGAGCAGCTTCGTGGATGGGTGGATACCGCTCGGGATTGTGAGTGCACTGCGATCTTCGACGAATTTTATTCTCACTATGTGTATACGGACTCAGACAGTGAGCATAATGTGGTTTCCGCTGCGCAGTATGTGGAAGATGTGAATACGGATCCCGTGGTCATAGTGGACGGACTTACCAAAAACTGGAGACGTCCGGGCTGGCGAATTTGTTGGACTGTCGCTCCGAAGTCGGTTATTCAAGCCATTACCAGTGCAGGTTCATTTTTGGACGGAGGTGCATCGCACCCGTTGCAACTGGCAACAGTTCCTTTGCTTCAGCCGCAAACTGTGTTGAGCAATGCGCAGAGACTGCAGCAACATTTCTCACAAAAGCGTGACTATGCATTGCAACGATTGGCAGCACTGAATATAGACGTGGCTCACCCTCCGCAGGGTTCGTTCTACTGCTGGGCAAACCTCGGCCGTCTTCCCGAACCGCTCCGTGATGGCATGCGATTTTTCGAAGCGGGTCTGGAAGAAAAGGTTATTACGGTTCCCGGTGAATTCTTCGATGTGAACCCCGGTAAGCGCAGGCGTACGGCGGCGTACAAGGCATACAGTCGCATAAGCTTCGGACCATCCATGGAGACTCTTCGACGCGGATTTGATGCGATTGAGCGTGTGATTTTGCCTTATATATAGCTTCGATTGGCAAATTGACATTCTATAAATTAATAGTATTTTATATATAATGGCGAAAGCTCAAAAAACATCAGCAATAAACGGAGAACAAATCTCTATTGTGAAGCGTGCACGAGAATTGGCGAACGAAGGGGGATCACTTTCCAAAATAAGTGCCACTATCAGTGACGAAACGAGAATTACTATTAGGGCAATTACTGCTCTTCTTTTATCGTATAACAGAGAGCACGTCGATGATTTTATTCCGTTCATTCAGCAACTCCGCGCCAAATCCATAGGAGAGCTGTATGCGATGTACAAAAACAACGACTCTTTGGAAACAATTTGCAATGTGTATCCGCACGTTTCGCGAGAGAAAATTATTCAAATATGCAGATCCGCCTGCCTTTCGGAGTTCTTGGGTCAGCCAACCAAGTATATGTACAACGAAGATCTGGATGATGCATCGTTACAACCCGAAATTCTCGGAGCGGAACCGCCGCAATCCACGGAAAAATCGCGAAGACCGAAGGGTGTTCCTGCGTATCTCGGAGAATTGTACGATAGGCCGCTGCTTTCCTTTGAGCAGGAGCAGTATCTTTTTCGTCGAATGAATTTCGAGTACAACGAAGCCGCAAAACTTGCCAATGCAACTATGAGCTTGGATGACGGAGGAGATGCGAGCCTGAAAAATCTCTACAGGCGAGAAGTTGAAAGGAGCGTTCGGAGTGCAGAAAATATTCGAAATCGCATACTGGAAGCAAATCTTCGCCTTGTGATATCTGTGGTAAAAAGCTGGAAGGGGAGTCAGCCAAGATTTTGGGAGATGGTCAGTGACGGCAATGTATCTCTTATGAAGATCGTCGATGGGTTTGACTACAAGAGGGGTTACAAGTTCAGTACGTATGCGGTGAACGCGCTGAAAAGAAATTTTACCAAATCAGAATCGGACGAACAGAAACTTCTTGCCAAAGAACAGTCCGGGTACGACGAACTTCCTGTTATAGATGAAGGAGAAGATACGCAGTCGGATGCCGACGCAGACGCACAGCTGCTGGAATTGCAAGAATTTGTTCATGACCTGCTGAAAAATCTTGACCCCAGAGAAGCAGAAATATTGAGACGAAGGCAAGGTATAGGCAATGAGGACGCAGCGACTCTCAAGGTAGTTGGCGGAGAAGTGGGTGTATCGAAAGAGCGTGTCAGACAATTGCAAGGAAGGGCAATTGATAATTTGCGCGAAAGACTTCAAGGCTTCAAATTGGAAGATTTCTACGTGGAAGATATCTTCAAAGAATAAAAAATCTGTCGTTGACTCTATTTCTTACAAAAGAGTAGCGTATTTGCAGATTCAGATGCGTTCGTACCTATGGATTCGGGTTGTCGTTGCTTCGCAACCTTGGGAACGCTGGGTTCCTATCCTTGGTACGATTTCCTCCATCTGATTCTACGGTCGAGTGCGAAGCCTAACCCGCGACGCACTCGACTACTTTTTTGTTACAGAGGTCTCTGAGAGTAGCGTACCGCCCTGCGTATGACGGAACGTGGAATACACCGTAAAAGCGGTATCATCACTTTTTGGCGAAGACCCGGAAGCACTATGACAGTGCCTTTCATCATTCCCTTGTACCCTGCCATCGCCACACTCTCAGGTGTCATAAGCCTGCTTTGAAAAAGCACAGAACGTCCCAAGTTCGCCTTCTTTTCAAATCCGGTCGCAGTCGGCCCGGGGCAGAGAGCGGTCACTGTTACTCCCGTGTTCCGATTCTCTTCTGCCAGAGCTTCCGAGAACGAAAGTACGTATGCTTTTGTGGCGTAGTACACGGCCATGAGAGGTCCGGGAACAAATGCCGCAACGGAAGAAACGTTCAAAATTTTCCCGTTCTTTCGAGCACGCATAGATGGTAGAGCGAGCTTTGTAAGTTCGGTGAGACACACCATATTCAGCTGCATCATGGCCATTTCTTTTTCCGTGTCGGCAGAGACAAATTCTCCGTACAGACCTATGCCCGCATTGTTTATGAGAGTGTCTATCGCATATGCTTCGGAGGCTTCCGTCCACACGAGTTTCGCAGATCCGAGACTGCTTAAATCCGCTGCGAGTGTCAGAACGTGCACGTTGTATTCCTTTCGAAGGATTGCAGCCTCTTTTTCCAGCACATCTTTCCTTCTGGCGACGAGTACGAGATTTCTCCCTTCCTTTGCGCAAATGTTGGCAAACTCCAGTCCTATGCCACCGCTTGCGCCGGTAATGAGAACGGCGCTTTTCATAAATGCAGCATGGATTCCACGGGAGCAAAATTGTCCGTAAGTACGAGACCGTCTTGTCCCCAGCTTTCATCGTCCAATCTGCGTGACATCATTGCTAAGAGCTCGGCGTTCCCTCTGTCGGATGCCGCGGTGCTTAGCGGTGTCTTGCTTGCTATGAACATAATATTTCGCATGGATTGCGGTTCCAGCTCATTGTGAACATCCAGTGTCATTACGAAAGGAAACACAGATTTCAACGTGGCGAGTTGCGCTTTGGGGTATTCGCTTTTTTCGCCATCCAAAGATCCTATGACATTGAGAAGATACACACCGTTGTCATCCAAGAGTGCGGCAACTTTTTCCACAGCTTCTTTGGTGGCAAGATGAAACGGTACGGTACTTTCGGAGCGAAAGGCATCGCCGAAAACCATGTGGTATGTTCCGAGTTCTTGCGTGGTATTTTGTGCGCCGCCTCTGTTGAAAAATGTGCGAGCATC
>PCVP01000005.1:46520-47717 GCA_002787035.1 Candidatus Peregrinibacteria bacterium CG11_big_fil_rev_8_21_14_0_20_49_14
ATGAATCTGCATTCTGTTGTCGTCATGCAGTCCGAAATACTCTTTCGCAATTTTGGTTACCGTAGGATCTATTTCCAAGACTGTTATTTCCGCATTCGAGTGACGAGTGAGAAAGTCTTGAGCCACCGTGTACGAGCCGCCTCCTATGAGGAGTGCTTTCTGCGGATTCGGTCTCCATAGATCCGCAAGGCGGTAATACTTCGTATAGGCAAACACCATTTCATTGTCATCATGTGTGTACTTCGCACCGTGTGCACCACCGTCTATGCGCAGTAGGTGGAACTCTTTTCCGCTTCGAACGTCGGTGAGTTGTTGCACCTGAATGGAGCTATAGGGAGTGTCCGTACTCAGGACGGTTCCTGTTCGCTGCCATGCCAATGCACGTTCCGCAGTATGCATCTGCAGGAATATTCCTCCGGAAAGCACAAATGCCAGTGCGGAGTGTATGCTTTGCGGCTTCGAGCCGAGTGCTGCCGTAAGCACCAGAGCAGTGGCAATGCCAAACAGTATTGCCGTTGTGCTCATATGCGGTATGAAGGCGAATCCTGCCAGGAACGTCCCTGCAATACTGCCGAGTGTGGAGAGAGCGGACAGTCTTCCTGCCGTGTGCCCTATGGTATCCAGTGATTCGGCAGACAGGCGCACGGCATACGGCGTAACCATGCCGAGCAAAATGCTCGGTACCAACAGCAGAAACGTGGTTCCTGTGACGGCAATAAGCATGACGGAATGCAGAGTGTGCTCCAGAAAGCTGAGCAGGGGATCTCGCAGGACGATAATGAGAAGTACCCAAAGACCCGCACCACCGACAATCTGCCGAAGTCTGGTAAGACTCTTCCAGCGATCTCCATACACGCCTCCGAGTAAATACCCGCAGGAGAGGCCTGCCATTACGATACCAATAAGACTCGTCCATACCAGAACCGAGGTACCGATATACGGTGCAAAAAATCGTGAGCTTATAATCTCAAGTGCCATGACGGCGGCTCCGCAGATGAAAACCAGAATGGAAAGGTACATCATCCGTACTCTACCATGTGTCGGAATGAAAGTGGCGTGTCGTATGGTAAGTGTGATACAACATACACAATGAAATTTTTCCCCATGCGTCACAAGGATACTATTCTCGTCGCTTCCAAGCGCGAGCAGCATAATGCAGTGGTACATTTGGTGGAGCAGGGGACACTCGGCAGCGGG
>PCVP01000031.1:0-236 GCA_002787035.1 Candidatus Peregrinibacteria bacterium CG11_big_fil_rev_8_21_14_0_20_49_14
CACCTCCACCTCCACCTCCTGCTCCTTCACCGAGTCCGACACCTCCATCTCCTTCTCCACCGGTCTCCCCACCTCCGCCTCCACCTCCTTCATCACCGACTCCACCGGTCTCCCCACCTCCACCTCCTTCATCACCAACTCCACCGGTCTCCCCTCCACCTCCACCTCCTGCCCCTTCACCAAGTCCTGCCCCTTCACCAAGTCCAACTCCACCGGTCTCCCCTCCACCTCCACCT
>PCVP01000031.1:315-5170 GCA_002787035.1 Candidatus Peregrinibacteria bacterium CG11_big_fil_rev_8_21_14_0_20_49_14
CTCCACCTGCACCTCCGGTAACAGCTCCACCTCCTGCTCCTTCACCTCCCGTTTCCCCTCCACCACCTCCCGCACCTCCGGTAACGGCTCCACCTCCTGCACCTAGTCCTTCACCTGCTCCTGCACCTCCGGTCACGGCTCCACCTCCTGCTCCCGCACCTCCGGTAACGGCTCCACCTCCTGCTCCTTCACCTCCGGTTTCTCCTCCACCACCTCCACCATCTCCCGCACCTCCGGTAACGGCTCCACCTCCTGCTCCTGCACCTCCGGTCACGGCTCCACCTCCTGCTCCTCCGGTGACTGCACCTCCACCTGCGCCTCCGGTAACTGCACCTCCACCTGCGCCTCCGGTAACTGCACCTCCGCCTTCACCTCCGGTCACGGCTCCACCACCTGCTCCTCCGGTAACAGCTCCACCTCCTGCGCCTCCGGTAACTGCACCTCCACCTGCGCCTCCGGTAACTGCACCTCCACCTTCACCTGCACCTCCTGTCACGGCTCCACCTCCTGCACCTCCGGTAACAGCACCTCCACCCGCTCCTCCTGTCACGGCTCCACCACCCGCTCCTCCTGTCACGGCTCCACCACCATCTCCTTCGTCGGTTCCTGTTCGTTGTGGAGACGGTATCTTGCAGCCGCCGACAGAACAGTGTGAATTTAACTCGCATTGTAGGCAGGGTCAGAGTTGTGACACACAGAGTTGTCAGTGTGTTGTGGGCGGGTTCTGTGGCGACGGAATAATCGACGCACAGGCAGGAGAACAATGTGAACAGGGTGTCGCATGTTTGGACGGAAGTATCTGTAGTCTCACCAACTGTACTTGTTCCACTTCCTTCTCATGCGGAGACGGTGTGGTACAGCAGCCCGAAGAATGTGATGAAGGTCCGAATAATTCCGACATCGTTCCCGGAGCATGTCGAACGAACTGTTCGGCTCCAATATGCGGCGACTTTGTCATAGACTTCGTTCAAGGCGGCCAACAAGAAGAATGTGATCTCGGAAGCGGCAACTCAGATTCTCAGCCCAACACCTGTCGCAGAAATTGTCTGCTCCCTCGCTGTGGAGATAGCATCGTCGACAACGGTGAGCAGTGTGATGACGGTAATACTTTCGACGGTGACGGATGTACTCCTCAATGCCAATTTGAAGACGGATTCACAGCGCGTTGCGGAAACGGTCGTCTCGAACTCGGTGAGGAATGTGACGACAGAAACACGTCCTCAGGCGACGGCTGTAACTCTAACTGTCGTCTGGAAGGCGGATTCACAGGTCCCGGCGGACGTTGTGGTGACGGCATTGCAACGGTCGGAGAGGAATGTGACGACGGAAACACCAATTCAGGCGACGGCTGTAACTCAGCTTGCCGCGTCGAATCCACCAGTGTTGCCGGTATAAACATTTGTGGAGACGGTCTTATAGGAGCAGGAGAGGAGTGTGACGACGGAAATCGAAGAGACTTCGACGGATGTACAACCACTTGCGATCTTGAAATAGGTTTCTGTGGAGACGGCCTTATTCAGTCTCTCCTCGGTGAGCAGTGCGAACCTTCTTCCCATCCATCGAATGTTTCATACTCTTGCGATCCTCGCACATGTCGCAACATATCGCAGTTCTGCGGAGACGGAAAAGTAGATCCGGGTGAACAGTGTGATGCCGGTGCATTAAACTCTCAGAATGCAGATGCAAACTGCAGAGTAGACTGTTCATTTGCCACTTGTGGTGACGGTGTTCTTGATAACGAAACAGAGTTGTGTGATGACGGAAACAGAAGAGGAGGTGACGGTTGTGACAGATTCTGTCGTCCCGAAGTTTCATCCGCACCTACGCAGGTTGCCGGCCAGTTCAGTCAGCAGCAATTGGCATTTGCTCAGCAGCAAATTCCGGGGCAGGGTCAGGGGCAGGTAGCAGGACAAGTCGGAAGTCAATTCTTCCCTTTCCCATACCAGAATATTTCCGGTCAGGGTCAGACGACAGGACAGTTGAATGCTCTCGGACAAGGTGGAAGCGCACAGTTCCCGACTACGGCTAACTTGCAGCCTCTGCCATACCAATTGCCATACGCTTCAGTCCTTCCTCTCGCAACACAAAGAGCACCGGTAGGTGACACCGGTCCTGCGGCACTCGCAGTCATGGCTGCAGGTGCGGCAGCAGGAATGGGTTGGACGAGGAAGAAGAAACGAAGCTAGAGTTACCAGACTGAAACCGTTGAGTCGCGGATAAGCAGTATGTCTCTTTCCACTTCTCCCGTTTCAATGTGTACCTTTGCAATATTGAGTTTAAGCGGAGATGTGCTCGGATTGTGAAGAACAAGATGCTCAGGTGCTTTTTGCATCTGAAAGGTTACAGTCGCATTTTGCGGAAAATGCCAACGAACATAACCGAACGTCGGTTCATCTTTTCTTACGTCTGCAAGTGAAGCACCCGATACCTCACCTCTTTTCCATTCTTCGGGAACACTGATGGAAATTATTTCCGTTGCATTACTTCCGATTCTCATCATGCCTGCCGAGTTATGTACGCTGTATTCCATATCTATGGAAAGAGGCATGGAGTGCTCTATGCCAATATCAACCGTACCGCTTCGCAGCGCTGTTTTTAAGCGTGGAGAGTGTTCTATGGTTTGAGTTGCTATTCCAAACAGAGCAATGAATGCTCCAAGTGCTAACATAATGTGGAATCGCAGAGGCATAGTGATTATGTACGGAGTACTATACGGATTCTAGCTCTGTGTATTCAGGAATAGAAAATATTTTGTTGTCCGGATTGTGAGGACTGGGCACTCATGGTATACTTATCTCCAATGGAAATAGATCCACACACATTGCAGCAAATACTGGAGAGGATATACCAACAGATGCGTTGCCCGCAGTGCGGAAAGCGAGTTCCCGTGGATTTTTCTTCCGTGCGTGTCATGGCAGATAACGCCATGCTTTTGCAGCTGAAGTGCGATACATGCAATGCATACATCGTACTGCATGCTTCTTTGCAGGGCGTGGAACATTTAAGCGCTACTCCCTACGAGGAAGACGATACGGCAAATGCATCAACATCTCTTGAGTTGAATTCGGAAGAGCTGGCCATGCTGAAAGAAGGGCTCTCTCAATCCGGTGGTTCTTTTGAGGCTCTGTTTAACCGGTACGGAGGTCAGACCGATGCGCAAACTTCCGTTTGATGCCATGAAACACAACTTGTTGCCCTCGGGATGCCTGCTGGCTCTCTGTTTGTTTTTGGGCGGGTGCAAAGGAAATAGTGACTCACAAAGCGTTCTCGACGCTGTGCAGAATGTTACTTCTTCGGCTACCGGTGCCATAGCAACGGCAAAAAGCGGTGTACAAGGTGCCATAGATGTGGGGCATATGGCGGCAGGAAGCGCCAAGAAAATTGCAGATGATGTCGTAGATCGTGTGAATAAAATTCAGAAAGGAACGGAACTTATAAAAGAAGGGTTCGGAATAGGAACGGAGGAAACGGAGGAATAAGTAGCCGGAAAATTCTTGCAAGCAGCATCGGGCTTCTTGTATATTGTGCGTACATCAGCGACGCATTCTTACCGATTTAGACGATCGGACCAAGAAGGCGGCGCGTTTTCGTATGTTTTTTCCTCCATACCCATGCCTCCACGCAAACCCGCAGCAGCAACAGATTCATTCGATGCAGTTGCACTGTCAGTCTCCAGTCCGGAAGACGTTTTAAACTGGTCTCGCGGCGAAGTTACAAAGCCAGAGACAGTCAACTACCGCACGCAGCGAGCAGAGCCGGACGGTCTGTTCTGTGAGCGTATTTTTGGTCCTACCAAAAACTTTCAGTGCTTCTGCGGAAAGTACAAAGGTGTACGTTATGCGGGAGTTGTGTGTGAAAAATGTGGTGTGGAAGTTACGCGCAGTATCGTGCGTCGCGAACGTATGGGGCACATAAACCTGGCAGTGCCGGTAACGCACATTTGGTTTCTGCGTTCGACTCCGTCACGCATCGGTCTTCTTCTGGACCTTCCGGTAAAGACGCTGGAGCAAATTGTGTATTTTGCCGCGTACATCGTTATCACAGTGGATGAAGAGTCCAAGCAGGAAGCGGAAAAGGAGCTCAATAGCACCATGGAAAGCAGAAAGAACCAACTGAAGAGAGAGTATGAAGAGGCAAAGGGGCAACTGCAGGAGAGTAAGGCGACTCGTGCACAGCTCGATGCCCTGGACAAGGAATTTGCAGATAAGCTCAATTCCCTCAAAATGAACCACAAGGAAGCACTCGATGACATCCGTAATCTTGCCATCGGTTCGGTGCTTTCTGAACTGAAATTCCGCGAAATGAACATGAAATTCGGTCACGTATTCCGTGCGGGAACCGGAGCGGAGTCATTGCGTGAAATTATTGCAAATTTGGATCTGGAGAAACTCGTGGAGGATCTTCAGAAAGACAGGCAGCTCAGTAGCGGTCAGAAGCTTAAAAAGATTATGAAGAGATCCAAACTGGTAAGCTCTCTTATGAAAGCAGATATCAAGCCGGAATGGATGGTTCTGCAGCGTTTACTTGTGCTTCCTCCGGATCTGCGCCCTATGGTGCAATTGGACGGAGGTCGCTTTGCGGCATCGGACTTAAACGACCTCTACCGTCGTGTCATTAACCGAAATAACCGTCTGAAAAAACTGATGAGCATCGGTGCGCCGGAAGTCATCTGTCGTAACGAAAAGCGTATGTTGCAGGAAGCTGTTGATACGTTGCTCAATAACTCCGCTCGTGCCGGTAAAACACTCTTCACCGCAGGTGACCGCAGAAAACTGCGCAGTCTTTCGGATATGTTAAAAGGAAAGCAGGGACGATTCCGTCAGAACTTGCTTGGTAAGCGTGTGGACTACTCCGG
>PCVP01000022.1 GCA_002787035.1 Candidatus Peregrinibacteria bacterium CG11_big_fil_rev_8_21_14_0_20_49_14
GTTTCCGCTTCCACGTTCATTGGTTTGGACGATGGTGCACCTCTCTTTGGCACTCCCGGGTATGCAAATGGTACGGGTTTTTCTTCCGACTCCACTCCTCCGAACGATGCGACAAATTTTTCGGCACGCTTGTTCAGTGGAACTCTTCTAAGCACGTGGACTCCGAGCGCATCTCTGGATGTATTGTTACAGGAGATGCATACGAATCCGCCGGTTGGCACCGGGCGAATCGTGCTTCCTGCCACCGCCACTGGCTGGAGTATGTCCGTAAGCAGTGGAAATACCGTAGAGCTGCACCTGTTCTCCATAGACACATCGGGACATGTTTCAAGCGGCATTACACTGATTGTCGATACATCCGAAGAATATTCTCCTGCAGAAGATCCTAAGCAGGGGAGCGGAAGCAGCGCACATCCGGGTGTGTACATTACGGAGGTGCTTGCAAATCCCATTGGAAAAGATGATGACGAGTGGATAGAAATTGCAAACCTCGGTACGGGATCGGTACATATAGCGGGCTGGGTATTGGATGACGGGAACTCACCGCAGGCATTTACGATTCCGAATGTCAGAACGCTCAGCGGAGCATGGCCTCCCAAGTTTAGCAGCGGTTTTATATTGGAGGCCGGCGAGCATGTGTCGTTTCGCAAGTCTGTAACGGCGCTTCCTTTGGGAAACCAGGGAGAGAGAATTTCACTGCTCAGCGGAAGCAGTGTCATTGATTCTTGGGAATATCCCGAAACTGCCGAAGATGTAAGTTACGGCAGAAAGATAGATTCACCGCAGGTGATGCAGCCCTTTTGCAGGCCTACGGAGGGGGCGCCTAACACGGAGGATCTTCTGCAACCTTTCATCGCCATACAGTCCGGAGACGTACTAGGTACGAAGAAGCTCAGTATCAATCTTCAGGCTGCAGTACTGTCGGGATCTCTCGCGTCTGCAACATGTTCGTGGGCGTACGGAGATGGTTACGCCAGTGACAGCTGCAATCCTCCTTCGCACACTTTTACCGAGCCCGGCTCATATTCAGTGTCTCTTGCGGTCACGACATATTGCGCGAATGTCGAGGAGGCATCGTTGCAGGTGGAAGTACTTGCGGTCGCACAGAAAGCAAAGAAAAAAGACGGACATTCGGAAAAAATTTCTGAGAGTACGCAGGAGTGCGTCGCACTTTTTTCCGAGGAAATTGTTCTCAGCGAATTTTTGCCAAATCCTTACGGGGAGGAGACGGATGAAGAGTGGGTGGAATTATGGAACAGGGGAGAAGAGACAGTCTCTCTGTGCGGATGGCTGCTCGATGACGAAGAAGGCGGAAGTAAGCCGTATACGTTCGATGAGGCATTCATACGGTCGGGAGAGTTTATGGTACTTCCACGCAGCCAAACAAAAGTGGCACTCAATAACGATACCGATACGGTTCGACTCTTCGCAGGCTCGGGAAATTTGGTCGTGCAGACAACGTATGTGAAAGGTGTGGAGGGAGAGGCAATAGGCCTGCGCAACGACGGGTTGTATGTATGGTCACCGTATCCCACGCCCGGCGCTCCCAATACATTTCGTGATGCCACTCGAAGGTATCCGACAGACACGGTCATCGTATCTGCCGCACTGCCAAATCCCGTAGGGAAAGACACGGAATCGGAGTGGGTGGAGCTTGCGAATGTAACCGATGACCCCGTTTCTCTTCATGGGTGGTTTCTGGATAACAAAGAAGGAGGGAGCCCACCTTTTGTACTGAGCGGAGTCACAATTCTTCCAAATCAGATACGTCGATTTTCGCCTTGGGAGACAGGGTTGCAATTGGTGAATACGCAAGACAGCGCACGTTTGCTGGATCCCGACGGATACACGGTTTCTCTGCTCAGCTGGACCGAAGCGGTGGAAGGCCGCATTTACCGACCTCCCGTTTTGCAGGGAGAGCGAGTGCCCGCACGAGTGGTTTCCGTGGTGGACGGAGATACCATCGATATCGTCCTCACGGATATCGAGCATCTCGACCGTATTCCCGGTGCGCTGAAACGAAAGTGGATAGGTGTACAGAATGCAAACAATCCTTCCATTCGCGTGCGCCTGATAGGAATAGACACTCCGGAAACCGTGCACCCCAGCAAGCCTGTGCAACAGTTTGGGAAAGAGGCATCGGACTTTACGAAAGCACTGCTGGAAGGAAAGAACATCACACTGGAATTCGATACGGAGCTTTTCGATAAGTACGAACGTGTACTTGCGTATGTGTATACCGAAGACGACAAATCTGTGCAGGCAGAACTGCTGCGTCACGGTCTTGCCTATGCCTATTTGCGTTTTCCGTTCGCACGAAGCGGTGAGTACTCCGCGTATGAGAATGAAGCACGCAGCGCAAAGCTCGGTCTGTGGAGTTCCGAGTCTGCTATCGACATCATTACCGTGCTGAAACAAGAGACGGAAGAGGAAGCCATACTGGACGAGATGGGTCTCATGCTCAGTGTCAGTCCGCTCCCGGGACTCGTATCTTCGGGAACACAGGTGACATTCACGCCGTCCCTGAAAGCCGATACGTATCTTTCGGTGAATTCAGGATCCTACGTTCTGCTTTCTGGAAGTT
>PCVP01000037.1:0-686 GCA_002787035.1 Candidatus Peregrinibacteria bacterium CG11_big_fil_rev_8_21_14_0_20_49_14
ACCTCCTGTTTCAGCTCCACCGTCACCGCCCGTGAGTGCACCGCCTGCTCCACCCCCCAGTTCTCCCAGCACTCCTCCGTCGCCACCTTCTTCTCCCAGCACACCACCAACTCCACCGTCCCCAAGCACTCCTCCACCTCCGTCTTCTCCAAGCGCACCACCGTCGCCTCCTCCTCCGATTATTCCGCCTGTTACCTGCGGAAATGGAAGAGTGGAAGTCGGAGAGCAATGTGACGACGGTAATACGAGCAATAACGACTTATGCACCAGCTGGTGCAGATTCGCCGCATGCGGTGACGGATTTATAAACCAGGCAAACGAAGAGTGTGATGACGCCAATCTCTCCGATAACGATTACTGTCTTAACAGCTGCATCGTAAATAAATGCGGAGACGGCATTGTAAACTACTACTTGGAACAATGTGATGACGCTAATCTGAATGATGCAGATGAGTGCCTCTTCAGTTGTCGCATCGCACAATGCGGAGATGCGTACATCCAAACGGGCATAGATGAATGCGATGACGGAGACTACGAAAATAACGATGAGTGTGTGGTGGGTAACAGCTGCAGATGGGCATATTGCGGTGACGGATTCGTGTTCCAAGGATTCGATCCGAACTTCCCACATACGCATTTACATTCGGATCCGCATCTTCATATTCCCGAAGAGTGTGATGATGGAA
>PCVP01000037.1:716-2198 GCA_002787035.1 Candidatus Peregrinibacteria bacterium CG11_big_fil_rev_8_21_14_0_20_49_14
TCTGCGAATACAACGTGTGTGGAGATACGTACCTCTACATAGGAGTGGAAATATGTGATGACGGTAACTTGGTATACGGGGACGGATGTGACCACTTCTGTCTGGATGAAGTTTGCGGGAATGGCTACCATCAACCGTACCTTGGTGAAGAATGTGACGATGGAAACACCGTGAATACGGATAACTGCTCCAATGCATGTATTCTCGCCAAATGCGGAGATGGTGTTCAGCAATCATCATTGGGAGAACAATGTGATGACGGTAATACGCAATTCGGAGACGGATGTGACCAATACTGTCTCAACGAAGTATGCGGAAACGGATACGTACAACCGTACATCGGAGAGGAATGTGATGATGCAAACTCAGTGAACACGGACGGATGCACCAATGCATGCAAATTCCCCGTGTGTGGAGATGGCGTACTGCAGTCTGCGGAACAATGTGATGACGGCAACCTGACCTACGGAGACGGATGTGATCAGTACTGTTTGCGAGAAATTTGCGGCAACGGCATTACGCAACCTTCATTGGGAGAACAGTGTGATGATGGTAATACAAATAATCTCGATAGCTGCAGAAACAACTGCCGGTATCCCCGATGCGGAGACGGAATATTGGATTCGAACGAGGAGTGTGATGACGGCAATACGCAGTTTGGCGACGGTTGCCACACATACTGTCTGAGTGAAGATTGCACGGACAGCGACGGCGGATTTGCAGTGACATCGGTAGGATCCACATCCGATGGTGGCCCTATATTTGTGGATCAATGCCAATGTGTGAATACAAGCAATCCTTCTTCCACCTATTCCTGCGGAGCGGGACCATACATTCTGGAATACTACTGTTTTGAAAATACGTACGTCTCAAGCAATGTCGTGTACTGCAACGGCGGATGCAACGGCGGCCGCTGCTTATAGTGCCGTTTACGATAACGTGTACGCATCGCCGTTTTTTACGAGCAATGCATCGGATTCCAGCTTCTTTAGAATGTTCTCCAGCCACTCCATGTGATGAGCAGATGACCAATCAATGCAGATTCGAGTACCTATTTCCTCTCCGGATAACGGTGCTGCCGCATCTCGCAATTCCTCCACTATTTTCCCTCGGAATATTCTGTTTGGCACAAACGTGCTGCCCACACATCTTCCCGGCTCCTTTTTCACACTTCTTCCTTTTTGCAGACGGACTTTATACGCAGCTTTGCACAAACCCTTTTTTGTAAGGGGGCAGATTTCCCACTTCGGATTTGTTGTAGTACACACGAGTGATCCGAAATCCATGAGTGCCGCATGCCAGTCTGCCGTTGTACGACCGTCATGCTGCAAGGCTTCTTTCAGTAGTAATTCCGCAATGCCAAGGAGATACGTGTCATTTTTTTGCCATGTGCCGTCTCGACGCTCCGGGCCGACAAAGCACCTGTGAATAATCCGCCGTATATTCGTATCTATACATGGCGTCGATATATGAAAGGCGAAA
>PCVP01000037.1:2250-4533 GCA_002787035.1 Candidatus Peregrinibacteria bacterium CG11_big_fil_rev_8_21_14_0_20_49_14
CCATGTCGCTCGGAAAGATTCCTTTGTGCTCCCGCTGAATTATTTGAGCCGCATCGCGCAGACGCAGTGCTCTGGAATTGTATCCCATACCTCGCCACGCAAGGAGAATGTCCGCATTTGAAGCCTCGGCCAGTGCGGCAAGTGAAGGAAATTTCTCCAAAAACGATCTGTATGCGCCTATAACACGTGAAACCTGTGTCTGCTGAAGCATGATTTCAGAAACCAGAATTCTATATGCACGCTCCGTGTCGTCCGGAATCGATATGTCCCTCCAAGGAAGTTCTCGCTTGTGGCCATCGAACCAAATCCATAGCTCCTCCACAAACGCCGAAATGTGTTCTTTTCTAGTCATAGAGCCATAAAAGACTGCACTAAACATACATGTTTTGGCAAACAAAGCTCAGAAAAGCAGATACTGAAAAAGATACGAGGGCAATACACACTATTACCGGATAATATCTGTTGACTCTTTCTGGAGATATTTCTAGACTTTCGCGGCTAACAGAGTCTATGCTCTCGTTTGAATTTAATTACCTTTCTCCTTTTTTAGCATGGCAGATCAGAAGTTTGACCGAAGCAAGACGCACGTGAACGTCGGAACCATCGGTCACGTTGACCACGGTAAGACGACACTCACTGCCGCACTCTCTACAAACTTCTCTCCTGATTCGGAGAAGAAGGGTTTCGATCAGATCGATAACGCTCCGGAAGAGCGCGAGCGCGGTATTACCATCGCTACTTCTCACGTGGAGTACGAATCCGACAAGCGTCACTACGCTCACGTTGACTGTCCGGGTCACGCGGACTACGTGAAGAACATGATTACCGGTGCCGCCCAAATGGATGGCGCTATCCTTGTGGTATCCGCAGCAGACGGTCCGATGCCACAGACTCGTGAGCACATCCTGCTCGCTCGTCAGGTGAACGTTCCGTACATCGTTGTCTTCCTTAACAAGGTGGATATGGTTACCGACCCTGAACTTCTTGAGCTTGTGGAAGTAGAAATTCGCGAACTGCTCAACAAGTACGAATTCCCGGGAGACACCACTCCGATTATCAAGGGATCCGCACTGAAGGCTTTGGAAGGCGATGCGGACAACATTGAGAAGCTCAAGGAACTCCTTGCTGCTCTCGATACGCACATTCCTGATCCTAAGCGTGAAATCGACAAGCCATTCCTTATGCCTGTGGAGGACGTATTCTCCATTAAGGGTCGTGGAACGGTTGCTACCGGTCGTATCGATCAGGGAAAAGTAAACGTCAACGATGAAATCGAAATCGTTGGTATTAAGGACACAAGAAAGGTTGTGGTAACCGGAGTAGAAATGTTCCACAAGCTTCTGGACGAAGGTCTCGCAGGAGACAACGTCGGTCTGCTCCTTCGTGGAGTTGAACGTGAAGATATCGAACGCGGTCAGGTTCTTGCCAAGCCGGGTTCTATTACCCCTCACACCAAGTTCGACTCAGAGGTGTATATCTTGAGCAAGGAAGAAGGCGGACGCCACACTCCATTCTTCAAGGGTTACAAGCCTCAGTTCTACATTCGTACCACAGACGTTACCGGTACTGTTGAACTCCCTGAAAATGTCGAAATGGTGATGCCGGGTGATAACGTAAAGTTCACTGTGACACTCGGTGCTCCTATCGCTCTGGATGAAGGCACACGCTTCGCTATTCGTGAAGGTGGTCGCACGGTCGGTGCGGGAGTTGTTACCAAAATTTTGCAATAAGTCTCTCAAGGGGGCGGCGAACCCGCCCCCTTCATTCTCTCATTTGTTCTTTCATCTCTCAGTATTATGACTCCAGAAAAAAAGACTGCTCCGAAGAAAGCTTCCCCTAAGAAAGCCGCACCTGCTAAGAAACCTACTGCAAAGAAGAGTGCTGCCTCAACAAAGGAGTCAGAAGTAAAAGCTGCGCCAAAGAAAGAACCAAAAGTACCTTCCATCCGCATTCGTCTGAGTGCTTTTGACCATATCGTACTGGATGAGGCGGTCAATAAGATCGTAGAAACAGCCGAGCGTAGCGGTGCCGTAGTTCACGGGCCTATCCCTCTGCCCACGAAAATACGCAAATTCACGGTGAACAAATCAACGTTTGTGCACAAAGATGCTCGTGATCAGTTCGAAATGCGCACGCATCGCCGTCTCATAGACCTGAAAGAAACGACGTTTAAGACCATCGAAAGTCTGCAAAATCTCAGTCTGCCCTCTGGAGTGGATATTGAGATTAAGATGAGCTAGATCTAAGAGAACCTAATGCATTCGGGATAAAAAGATCTTCGTC
>PCVP01000013.1 GCA_002787035.1 Candidatus Peregrinibacteria bacterium CG11_big_fil_rev_8_21_14_0_20_49_14
GTGCCCGCTTGCCATGCTCTGCGAACTGCAACCCGAGGGATTACAAGAGGGGTCCATACTCGCGGTGAATGCCGGACTGGACTGCTCCAACATAGAAAAAGGAAATGCCATAGGGTGGCCAAAAGACCCGGTGAGATCTACCAATGCACTGCGCAACGCATTGGAAAAAGCTACGGGAAAACGACTGAGCGTTATTATGAGCGATTCATGCTGCAGGCCGAGCAGACTTGGCGTGAGCGCAATGGCACTGACTGTCAGTGGTATGGAACCGCTGCTGAGCCAAGTTGGAAGAGAGGATATTTTTGGCAATACGCTTTCCATGACACACGAGGCTGTTGCGGATCAACTTGCGACATCCGCAAATTTTCTTATGGGGAACGCAGACCAGATGATTCCGGTTGTCCTTATAAGAGATCACGGCATTCCTCGCAGTGATTTTTCCGGGTGGGTACCCGGTATTCAGAGAGAGCAGGACATATTCCAAGGACTGCTCTAATATGGAGATATGCAATTTGTCGTACTCTCATCGTCGCGCGGCACAACATTTCAGTCCGTACTGGACAACATGGCAAACGGTACACTCAGTGCATCTTGCATGGGATTGGTATCCGACAGTGAAGATCGTGGCTGCATAGAAAAAGCAAAAGATGCGGGCGTACCCGTGCGCATCGTATCGCGCATGCCAAACGAAGACAGAGAACAGTACGACCGCAGACTGCACGAAACCATACTGGAGCTTTTTGGAAACAACGAAGATGAACCACGCATTCTTGCCGCCCTCGGATGGATGTATATTTTCACCCCATGGTTCATAGCGCAGTGGAAAAACAGAATCATTAACGTACACCCTGCTCTTCTTCCAAAATACGGAGGAAGAGGCATGTACGGCATGAAAGTACATGAAGCGGTATTGCAAAATGAAGAGAGCGAATCGGGCATCTCCATTCATCTCATGGATGAAGGGGTGGATACGGGACTCATTCTTGAACAAAAAAGTTGCTCAGTACTACCGGATGATACTCCGGATTCTTTAAAGGAAAAGGTGCAGGGATTGGAGAAAGAGTACTACCCTGCTCTCCTTCAAAAAATTCAAACAGGAAACATAGTTCTCCCCTCTTAAACCAGCAATCCACACTTCTTTAGTATGCCCACACCCGAATACCACATAACTTGTATAAAAAATGTGCTCATAGCAAAAGATGTCTACGAAATACATTGTGAGAAGCCGGAAGGATTTTTGTACGAAGCGGGTCAGTTTATTTTGTTCGATGTTCCGCTGCCGGAGAATCCGCAAGACATACAAACACGAGCGTATTCCATTGCATCCGCGCCACACGAAGAAAATCTTCTGTTTGTTGTAAAGCTGCTTGCGGGAGGAAGAGCCAGCAGGTGGATACAGGAATCACTGACTGCCGGAGACACCGTGCGTATGCAGGGTCCTTTTGGAAGATTTTTATTGGATACGGAGACAGAAAATGACTACGTCTTCATCTGCACTAGCACGGGCATAGCACCGTTTCGGTCACAAGTACTCACCGCACTGAAAAACGGTGACGGGAGACGAATGGATATTTTTTTCGGCAACAGACAAGAAGAAGATCTGTTTTGGACGGATGAATTCGAAGCCCTAAAAACGGCACATCCCAACGTCGGATTTCACACGATACTCAGCAAGCCACAGGCATCGTGGGGAGGACATACAGGATATGTGCAAGACTTCGTTCAGCGTGAAGTGCAAGACCTGAAAGAAAAACACATCTACGTCTGCGGCAACCCCACCATGGCAGAAGAAGTGAAGCAGCTTTGTTTGGAACAATGGCATATTCCGAAAGAGCACTTGCATGTGGAAGGGTTTATTTAGTGATTAGCGGCTAGCGATTAGCGATTAGCGTTTAGCGGCTAGCGATTAGCGATTAGCGTTTAGCGAAAAGCCAGTAACTAAGATGTTCAAAAGTACTCATCACTCTCTGCTAACCGCTACGTACTATTCGCTACACGCTCTGTAGCATTGCCACGAAATCATCAAACAGCACATTGGCATCTTCGGGACCGGGCGATGCTTCCGGGTGAAACTGCACGGCAAAGAATTTTCCCGAGTCGTGACGTATGCCTTCCACTGTCTGGTCGTTTGCATTGCGGTACCACGGCTTCCAACCGACCGGCAGTTCGTCTGCTACGGCAAACCCATGGTTTTGAGACGTGATGATGCACGTGTCTGTCCCCTCTTCTATGCACGGTTGGTTCGCACCTCTGTGTCCGTACTTCAACTTGTAGGTATCTCCGCCTATGGCAAGTGCAAGCAACTGATTTCCCAGGCAGATACCGAATGTGGTAATCCCCTTCTCCATGCTCTTTTGAATTTGAGCAATAGTTTCTT
>PCVP01000014.1:0-114421 GCA_002787035.1 Candidatus Peregrinibacteria bacterium CG11_big_fil_rev_8_21_14_0_20_49_14
CTTTGCGCCGAGGCTGTTTCTTACGATTTCACAAAAAGTGAAAATTGGCGGAGAGGGAGGGATTCGAACCCTCGGACCGGTAAACCGGTCAACACATTAGCAGTGTGTCCCATTCGACCACTCTGGCACCTCTCCGCGTAGGCGTAGTGTAGGAGAGAATGCGGTATTTGTGCTAGTAGGTTTTCTCCTCTTTTTCCAAGATGCTCAGAGCAAAATTATCGGGAATTCCGTATTGGGTTATGACAGAAAGATTTCCGCTGCTCATTTCAAATGTTTGCTCTATGACATTCAGTATGTCTTCCGAGACAATAATACAGCCCATACTTCTGTATCTGTCTTCTTCTTTCAGCATTTGCTCGGCATCTCTGTGGCCATGTATGCCGTATGCCGTTCTTTCGTCTCCGTTTTTATAGAGTCGCAAAAATCTCCCGGTGGGCCCGAATGTCACTCTGTCTCCTTTAATGTGACGAGAGGCTGCAGACCACTCCCAAGTTGGAGTTGTCGCATCGTAGTAGCGTCCTATGTAGTAGACATTTCTTCTCTGCCCCGTTACGACAGGAAACGATGTGTACTCACCGTTGCTGTGAATGAGATACCCCAGATTCTCTTTGGTATCCACAAAAAACGTATCACCGACGTGCGGCCTCCAGTTTTCCTGGGGGATAGCAGTGAGAAGGGGAGTTCCGGACCCGTATGCCGAGGCAGCAAGCAAGAAACTTGCAATGGTGGAAAGTACACCGGACAAGTGAAATACTTTGACAGAGAAGCCGATTTAGTCAACATTTCGCATAGAAAAAACTGGAGTATTAGCTTGTACAAAAAATGTATACAAAATACCAATAATCAGCTATAAATAGAGCTATTTGCCCACGCAAATATGACGGCTACACTGTGAGCATGACACAGTTGCAACACACGCCTGTTCTTCTCTCAGAAACGACAGATCTCCTTCAGCTGGAACAGGGCCAAACAGTGCTGGATGTCACACTGGGACTTGGAGGCCATGCGCAAAAATTTGCCGAAATCATCGGTCCCACAGGGCTTCTCATTGGCATAGATGCTGATGCGGAGAATCTTCGTTTGGCGGAAAATCGACTCGAGAAAACCGGCCCTTCCAAACAATACTACCATGCAAACTTTGCAAATCTCTCTGCGCTGGATCTTCCGTTGTGTGACAGGATCTTCGCTGACCTCGGTGTCAGTTCTCCTCACTTCGATGACCCGGAAAGAGGATTTTCTTTTCGTACCGACGCACCGTTGGACCTTCGCTACGACAGATCTCAGGGGAGGAGCGCTGCACAGTGGATTCGCAGTTCATCTCCCGAAGAGATAGTGAAAGCGTTGCGATTCTATGGAGAATTGCAGCAGGCGAGGAGAATAGGTGAAGCTGTCTCTGTTGCAGTTCCCGAAACGACATTCGCACTTCGTGACGTGGTTGAAAGTGTCGTGGGGTATCGCGTTAAGCAGGTATTACCTCAGGTATTTCAAGCATTTCGCATTACAGTGAACGATGAATTGCATGCGCTTGAGTCGTTTTTGGATTTCAGTATCAATCATCTGTCTTCCGAGGGAATACTTGCTGTTATGAGTTACCATTCGTTGGAAGATAGAATGGTGAAGCGAAAATTTAAAGAGATAAGCACGCCGGAAATAGATTCTTATACGGGAGGAATTTCCAAAGAAGCTCCTTTTGAATTACTCACTAAAAAGCCGATTCGCCCCGGGGAAAAGGAGCAAGTTCAAAACCCTCGTTCGCGTAGCGCACTACTTCGTGCTGTGCGGAAAGCGCAGTAGTAAGCCTTGCTTGCGTTGTATGTTACACTATAGAAAGCGTGTTTAATCCCTTTACTCCTTCATCAGCGGTCCCTCACAGACTTTCTCTCGGAAGGTTGGTGAATCAGAGTACTATGTTGCTTATGGTATCCATAGGCTCTCTCATATTGCTCTTGGCACTTCTGATTTTATTTCATCAGAATGCAAATGCCACAAAGGGCTATCAGTTGCGCACTTTGGAACGAGAGAGATCCCGACTTCTCTTGGATGAGGAAGTCTTGAAAATGCAAATTGCGGAAGCACAAGCGTTGGAGCATTTGGAAAATGACAACATTATTCAGTCCATGATTCCGAATAAGAAGACTCAATACACCCGTGATGACTCCACGGTGGCAACGATTGGTTGGGAATAGTTCGCATCATAAAATACAGATATGGCAAGTCCTTCCGACATTACAGCGAATTGAAAAAATGATATAATAACAGGATTTATGAATACAAAAACACATCGCCGAAGAGGCATCAGTGCCGCATTTCTGGCATTCGGTGCGGGGCTTATTACATGGCAAATGCAGACTCAGTCGACGCAGTTTGCTGCACAGGCGGTAACGTTGGAGGATTGTATCGGTCAGCCTTACGGGTATCCCGGCTGTCCTGTAAAGCCACAGTCGGCAGAAGAAGAATTGACGGTAGCCCCTCCCAACTGCGGAGACGGACGTATAGATGAAGATGATCCCGATACTCCTGTAAATGAAGGTGAAGAGTGCGATGAAGGTCGTTTTAACGGTCTGAGTGAGTGTACGAACATGTGTACGATTCTGTTTTGCGGAGACGGAGTATTGAGTACGTTTTTAAATGAAGAGTGTGAACCGGAGGTGGAAGAAATTTATGCCATAGATCCCAGTACGGGAAGACTGACGACAGAAATCCGTTTTATTTCCGCACAGTGCGGTAAATTCTGTGAGCCACCTGTGTGTACGAAGACAGGAGAATGTACAGGCGGTTGTAAAGTGAAATTCTTACAAGAGTGCCAAGCGCCTGTACCTGTAACGCAGCAGACTACCCAGCCGGTACTCAATCCCATTCAAACGACAACTCAACAGACACAGTACCCACAGCAGTACCCACAGCAGCAACAAACTGTGCCTCAGCAAAACACTGTGTATACACAGCAACCCGTACAACAGACAGTGCCTGTGTATATCAATCAACAAGGACAACCGGTGTATGCGCCTACGTACGGTGCAGCCCCGACTACTACGCCAGTTACGGCACGTCCTGTCTGTGGTAACGGAGTATTGGAAGAAGGCGAAGCCTGTGATGATGGAAACAGGTATAATTTTGATGATTGTACAAATGCATGCACACAGCCGGAGTGTGGAGACGGCATTCGGGAAGGTGCGGAGGAATGTGATGATGGAAACAAGAATGACTTCGATGACTGTCCTAACGACTGTCGTGTGGCAGTCTGCGGAGACGGACTTCGTGAAGGGCGAGAAGAATGCGACGACGGAAATCAGAACAATTTCGACGAATGCCCTAGCGACTGCAGACTTGCCGTTTGTGGCGATGGTATCCGCGAAGGTCAGGAACAGTGTGATGACGGTAATTTCATCAGCAATGACAGCTGCCCCAATTCTTGTAAGCTCCCAGATTGCGGCAACGGAATTCGTGAAGGAAAAGAAGAATGCGATGACGGGAACCAGAATGATTTTGATGATTGCCCGAGTGACTGTCGTGTTGCGGTATGCGGAGACGGCATAAGAGAAAGTAAGGAAGAATGTGACGATGGAAACCGCATAGATTCGGACGGATGCGGGAACTACTGCAAGCTTGCACGTTGCGGAGACGGATTCATGCAATCGGGTGAGGAGTGCGATGATGGCAATCAAATCAATAATGATGCTTGTACAAATATCTGCAGACACGCCGAATGCGGTGACGGAATCCTTCAGATGGGAGAATCTTGCGACGACGGAAATTTAGTGAATACGGACTCATGCACAAATTCATGTACCAGAGCAATTTGCGGAGACGGATTGGTTCAATCCGGAGAGGAGTGCGATGACGGCAACCGTGTGAACAGAGACAGATGTCCGAACGATTGTCTTCTTCCCGTATGCGGAGATGGTCAGCTAGAAGGTACTGAACAGTGCGATGACGGAAATCGAAACAACAATGATAAATGTCCGAGTGACTGTATGCTCGAGGTTTGTGGAGATGGTGTTATGGAAGGAAAAGAAGAATGCGACGACGGAAATCAAGATGACAGTGACTCATGTCCGAACTATTGCAGACTCCCCGTGTGTGGTAACGGGGCAAAAGAAGGAAACGAGGCTTGCGATGACGGAAATCTTCTTCGAGGAGACGGATGCAGCGATTCCTGTACAAAGGAATCTGTCTGTGGAGATGGTAAGCAAGAAATGGACGAAGAGTGTGATGCCGGTATCGCAAATTCCGACTCCGCACCGGACTCTTGCCGCCCAGACTGTAGAAATGCGTATTGTGGAGACGGTGTGAAAGATTCTACGGAAGAGTGTGACGGCGGAAAGAACTGTACTGCTTCCTGCATGAATGTTGCTCTTATGAGCAGATCCGAAACGCCACTGGTACTTGCGCTTCTTGCGATAATTGCAGGAGGCGGAGGTTTGTTTTACTCCATTCGCAGAAGAGGCGGAGGAGAAGGTGGCAGTTCTTCTGCAGGTGAACCTGCATCCATAGACGATATTCCTCTCGATGAATTGGAAATGCCATGGCACAAGTGGACCGGCGATAACCACTGATACCTTGCTTACTGAACGGTTCGCATTTGAATGCTTGTGACCGGTTTGTTTTGTGTTTGAATATCGGAAATAACAACAACTTGGTCTCCGCTATTAAGTAGCCCGGATTTTATTGCGGCCTCGAATCCTCGTACTACCGTTTCTTCTTCCTGAGAAAATTCGATACAGAGCGGATAAACGCCGTAGAGTAGCTGGATTTTTCTCTGTACTCCGTGTGAGTTTGTCAGGCTTATTATGGGTACTGCTGGTCGGAATTTGCTGACTCTTCTGGCTGTTTGACCGGAGTTAGTAATGACTACTATGGCTGCCGCATTCGAGGATTTTGCCAATGAGACCGCAGATTGTGCACGAGCATCTCCGTCTCCCTGAATTGCAATATTCTGATCTGCGGGAAATTTGGAAAGATGAGTCTCCGTTGCCCTGAGAATTTTATCCATCGCTCCGAGAGCCACGGGAGGATGTTTGCCACTTGCAGTCTCACCCGAAAGCATGGTCGCATCGGTATATTCCGTGGCCGCATGTGCAACGTCTGTTACCTCAGCACGTGTGGGAATGGGGTGTTCTGTCATGCTTTCAAGCATGTGTGTTGCCACTATGACGGGTTTTCCCGCATCTCTGCATCGGTAAACGATATCGTCCTGAATGACAGGCAAATGCTCATACGGAACTTCTGCGCCCAAATCTCCACGGGCAACCATGACGCCGTCGGACGCCTCTATGATTTCTGAAAGATTCTTTACTGCCTTCTGCGTTTCCACTTTGGTGATTATTTGCATACTGCTTTTCTTTTTATTCAGCAGTGCACGCACTTCTTCCACTTCACTTGCATTTCGAATAAATGAAAGAGCTACAAAATCCACATCATTTTCGGCTGCAAAGGCTATGTCGTCCCAGTCTTTATCTGTTATCGATGGCAAATCTATATCTGCACCCGGAAGATTAATGTGCCTTCTGCTCCCTATGGAGCCGTCCTGAAGCGCTTGTCCCACCACACTTCCATTCTCTTCTATTCGCACGATATCAAATGACATTTCTCCGTTATCGATAAGAATTTGATTCGTCTCACGAACATCGGAACTGAATCCGTCGTATCCCACATAAATAATCTGCCTGTCTGTCGGTAAATTCTTCAGTGTTGTCGGCGCAAATAGTACTTCCTCACCCTTTGTTACTTCGAGAGGATCCTGAACGTCCCCTGTGCGTATTTCTGCTCCTCGAGTGTCTATAAGGCTTGCAATGCAAAATCCATGCTTCACATTGAGCTCTGTTATGGCGGCAAGAGTGCGAACATGGTCTTCTCTTGAGCCATGAGAAACGTTAATTCTGGCAACATTCATGCCCTTCTGAGCTAATTCAAGCATTTGCTCTTTGGAAGAGCACGAAGGTCCCAACGTACATACTATCTTCGTGAGTCTTCTCTGGTGTGATTCCATTAAGTTCATCCAAGCAAGTGTGCCATAAAGCTAATACTAAATTATAACATTTTTTAAATATTACATCAATTAGTCTATTCGCCATAGAAAGCCAAAAAGTGGTATAATGGTCTGATACCAATGAACAAACACACATATCTTCGTGGAGCCGTAACAGCCGCACTCTGTGCGAGTCTTACATTTCTTGTTGTCGTACAGGCAAGAGTAGGTTTGCATCCGCTTTCATTGCGCATTTCCGCACCACGGTTAGCGCACGGATACTCCTCGTCTCTTACTGCCATTTGTTCGGATCTTGAAGCGTATTGGAAATTTGATGATCCCACTACGGGTGTTACAGCTTCGGATACTTCGGAAAACAGTCACGCCGGTACGCTGCAAAATAAAAGCGCTTCAAGTTGGAGTACCAGTGTGTCCAGTGCGCTTGGCTTCGCAAATACGAGATCATTGTCTTTGGACGGAAGCACTCAGTATGTTTCAGTACCTGCCAGTACTGCGCTCCGCATAACCGGGGATATGACAATTTCACTGTGGGCAAACTACGATATGCTGTCATCCTCTGCGTCCGGAAACGTTCTTGTTTCTCATGGTGCTACGGGAGAAGACTCTGCTTCGAATATTCTGTATCAATTGAGTCTGAAAAGTACGAAGAAGTTACGCATGCAATGGGAAAACGGAGAAGGAGACGATGTCGCAATCGACTCATCCACAGCGGCGACAATGGCCGGATCGTCATGGAAGCATATTGCGGTTACCAGAAGTTCAACGGACGGTGAAGTGAAGTTTTATGTCAGTGGAGCTCTTTTGGGAGTGGCACAAACGTTCTTGTCGGATCCTTCCGGTGGTACGGATGGTTCGCTCTTCATCGGAAGAAGTGCGGATGCGACAAACTACTTTGATGGAAAAATCGACGATGTTCGCATGTACACTGCGGTACTTACAGGAGGCCAAATTATGGCGTTGGCGGGAGGATCCGATGCCTTTGCAGGATGCAGTTGCGGGAACGAAGTCATTGAATCTCCGGAAACTTGCGACGATGGAGGAAGCAACTCAGATGCCACGGCAGATGCCTGCAGATCGACTTGTCGTGCTGCCAGTTGCGGAGACGGTGCGGTGGATTCCGGCGAAGAGTGTGATGACGGAGCATCCAATTCCGACTCTGACGCAGACGCGTGCAGAAGTAACTGTGTAAGCCCTGTGTGCGGAGACGGCATTGTTGATACCGGGGAAACATGTGATGACGGAAACAACGTGAATTCGGACGCTTGTACGAATGCCTGCACGGAGTCTTCTTGCGGAGATGAAGTGATTCAGGACGGTGAAGAATGCGACGACGGAGATGCGAATTCGGATACTGTTTCCAACGCGTGCAGGTCTTCCTGCGCACTTCCCGCATGCGGAGATTCGGTCGTGGACTTGGGTGAAGATTGCGATTCGGGGTCTGCCACTGCCACATGTGATGCCGACTGTACGGAGACTGTGTGCGGAGACGGTATTGCCAATACTGCGGCAGGAGAAGAATGTGATGACGGTGACTCCAACTCAGATTCGGAAACAGACGCTTGCAGAACAGATTGCAAATCCGCTTATTGCGGAGATGCCATAACGGACACAGGAGAAGATTGTGACGACGGTAATTCGGTCAATACGGATTCTTGTACCAATACATGCAAATCTCCTTCTTGCGGAGACGGATTCATTCAAGAGAGTAACAACGAAACATGCGAACCTCCCAATACCGGAACATGCGCCTCTAACTGTACGGGAGTTACCGGCGGCGGAGGTTCCAGTAAGAGCAGATCCAGGCAACGTACCACGACCGGCATCGTAGATTCACAGAAAAGCGATTCACTTCTTTCCGACGAGAAGGTGGAGAAGAAAGCACCTCCTCCGGAAGGGTGTGGCAACCGTATTTACGAGCCTGCAAAAGGAGAAGAATGTGACGAAGGGACGAAAAACGGCAGCAGCCCCTGTTCGTACGACTGCAAGCAACTCTACTGCGGAGACGGCGTAACATCCCCGGAAATTCTGGAAGAATGCGAACCGGTGCCTGTTTCCATAAAAGACGGCATTCCGTTTTTTGATACGCCCATCTGCGGTTTGAATTCTTGTTCCATTCCCGTGATAGATGCTTCGAGCGGACGCATAACAGGAGGATGCAAACGACTCTTTCTGCCTGCGTGTCCCGGTGAAACTGCGAAGCAGAGTGCAACGACATCGGAATCTGCAGCGGTATGTGGTAACGGAACGAAAGAAAAAGGAGAACAGTGTGACGATAAAAATACGAAAGACGGAGACGGTTGCAGCAGTACATGTAAAAATGAAACTTGCGGTGATGGTGTGATACAAAGCACGGAATCCTGCGATAACGGAAGTGTTTGCAGTACCGATACAACAAGGTCATGCTCCTCGGACTTAGACTGTGGTGTGACGAAGAAGTGCGAAAAGAATGAAAAAGACAAGCTCACGTGCAACGGAACCGCAGACGGAGAATCTTGTGAAAGCGATTTTGACTGTTCGTTCTTTGGAAAATGCCACTATGATCTTGCAAAAGACACTGCGTGTTCCAAGGAGTGTTCTGTAATCAATCGTTGTGGAAACGGCAAAAAAGATACGGGGGAACAATGTGATGACGGAAACAGGAAAGATGACGACGGTTGCAGTAAGGATTGTGTATTGGAGGAGGGGACTGTTCTCTCCTGCGGAGATGGCATAGCATCCGAAGCCGAAGAGTGTGATGACGGAAATAATACAGGAGGAGACGGTTGCAGTGCGTTCTGTAAAGAAGAGCGATTTTGCGGAGACGGACAAACCGGCGACGATGAGGAGTGTGACGATGGCAATACGGAAGACGGAGACGGCTGTTCCGTACTTTGCACGGTTGAGAAAGTACAAAAGAAAGCCGAGACAGAGCAAGAACTTCCGAGTTTGTTGGCTACGAAAGACAACGATAATGCGGAACCTAAAAATTCACCTCTCAGAATGGAAGACAGAGTGAAGCAGAGTTTGTGCGGAAACAGGTTGGTTGAAGAAGGAGAGCAGTGTGACAACGGACTCCAAAATTCCGATACTATGCCGAATGCTTGTCGCAGCGATTGCTTGCTTCCCGTCTGCGGAGACGGAATTATGGATTTTTCGGAACAGTGCGACTTCGGGACTGGAAATACGAATACTGTTCCCGACAGGTGCCGCATGGATTGCACGTTGCCACGGTGTGGAGACGGTGTGTTGGATTCCGGAGAACAGTGCGACGGAGGGACGTTCTGTACACCTTCATGTCAGTTCAAAACACAGCAGCAAGCGCAGGTGCAGTGCGGAAACGGCATATTGGAACAAGGTGAACAGTGCGATGACGGTAATGTGACAGGCGGAGACGGATGTGGTCCTCGTTGCTTCAAAGAGCCTCAAATCAAAGGTCTTGCCATTTGTGGAAACGGAAACAGGGAGTGGGGAGAAGTGTGCGATGATGGTAACTTGATAAACGGAGACGGGTGCAGCTCGGTGTGTTCACGAGAGGCTGCCAAATCTGTCACGCAGTATCCGACACAGGTTGCGGGAGAGACTGCCGTGGTAACGCCACAGCCTGTCGTCGCTTTGCAGCAAACTCAAACGCCCCAGGTGCAGGCACAACGTATTGTGTTCGAGCAGCAGCAAAAGCCTGCCGCACCGGTGCAAGTAGCTCCTCAGCAACCACAGCAACCTCAGTGGCAGCAGCAGGCTCAGCAGAACCAGGTTCCGTATAATTACGGACAAGTTCCGGCAATGCCTCAACAGAATGTGGCATGGCCGTATGCGAGTGTCATACCAATCTCAAGTCACAGTACTCCCATTGGAGATACGGGACCTGCGGCACTCATCGTAGTCATCGCGGGAGCTGCGGGCGGACTGAGTATGAGCAAGAAGAGACGCAAGGCCTAAAGACACTCCGTAGGAACCTCCATTGTTTTCATGGCTTTGTACGCTTCTGCATGTGAGTTTTGAGCGTTCCACATCGTAAATCCGCACAGTCCTGAGTCGAAGACCGCTTTCGCTTCGTCCGAGACGTTTTTGCTGCTTACGTAGTAGCCTTGTATCCACGGTCTGAGCTTCCAGTAGTCGTCGCCCAGTAGCTCCTTGTAGCCTTGGAGCGTACGGTACACCAAGTAGTACATTCGGCTTCCGGGGTGTTTGGCAGGGTTGTAATAACTTCCCACAGCGAATGTGGACGGGTAGGCCATGGGAGAAATAACGTCCACCAGGGGGGCAAATCGCGCTATGTCCTGCCCCAACGGTTCAAAGTTCACGGGAAAATTCCATCCGAGAATTGCGTACGTGGAAATGCCGAGTTTCGTATCCGTTCCCATTTCGTTCACCGTACTGCGGGCCATAAGAAGGAACGCTTCTATACGGTCCGCTTTTTCGTCTCCCGTAAGTCCGATGGATTTTTGTGCGTATTCCGTCGGGAAACGAATGTAGTCGAAATTCACTTCATCCACTCCCGATGCAATTACGTCTCGCAGGACTTCCTGGTTGTACCGTAAGACAGTCTCGTGTGACGGGTTTACCCACACATCTCCTATGCCTTTTCCCGTAAATTTATTTTGTATTTGCGTTTCGGGTTTTCGCGAAGCGAGCGACGGGTCTTTGGCAACGATAAACCTTGCGATGGTATACAGCCCGTTATTCTTTGCTTCCTGTACGATTGCAGGAAGGTCATACACGGGACGTACCAATCCCATTTCGCTTGCGAGTTGCGCATCCGATTCAAAGTACACACTGGAGCCTTTCACGTCGAAAACCAATGCATTACCGTTGGATTCCTTCAGCTTCGTCGCCGCACTTTCCCGCACGGAGTCCGATTTGATTCCCGAGGTGTTTAAGTACACTCCGCGATGATTGTGAGGTTTTCTGCTCCCTGTGTACCGCTGGTTCGTTTGCACTTTGAATTTTTCGTATGTCTTCTCTGTTGTTTCTGTTGCAGTAGGTTCCTGCGGCGAAATGGAATACTCCTGCGTTTCGGTTTGGGGTATTGCAGATTCGATTTGTACTTCATTTAACGGCAACAATTCTGCGGGAATTCCACACGCTTCGCTGCAGAACGTTCTTAGGAATTCAGTATCGTTTCTGTAGTCATTCACACAGACTTCCGTACAAAGAAATTCAAGAACTTCCGTATCGTCTATGTCTTTTTCGTCGTCGACGTATCCTTCGGGTGCAGCAGCGCGAAATTCTTCGGTCTGCGAAAACGCAGGAGGGGAGGGGACAAGTAGTATGCCACTGTCTCTCTGTTGCAACGCAACCAACGCCAACGGAGGCAGCACCAACGCGGCAATAATATGCAGTGCTCTGAAATGTTTGTGAGGAAGAGTGGAAGCACGTAAAAGCTCGCTATGATATTCATGGCAGTACTCCGATACCGTCTCTGTTTGGTTTTGTGACATTTTGTGTGATATGGAGTGTATCTCCATATATTATTATACCATAAAATTGAAATATAGGAAACTACAGGCTACCTTTGACATGGTGAGGTCCTCGACTGATCCTTCGAGGCTCTTTCCGCCTGCAGCGCTGTTCGCACCTCCAGCCTCCGCACCGCATTGGTTATGCTTCGGCCGGCACGCAGGATGACAGTCGAGCCTCGAATCATGTCCGCTCATCGCTAACCGCTACCTGCTCATCGCTACCCACAGCTTGAGTTTTAAGCACAAATCTTGTATAATAGAATGATTTACAGACCAAAATCTCATGCCGAATCCTCAAAACGATACATCTCCCAGAAGGCACATAGACCCCGCACTTCTTGCCGTAATGCCTACGGGAACAGATGTGCACGATGCGCTTATGGGACCGATAGAAGAAGATCTTCTTACGGGTAATTTACCGACTCTTTCTACCAAGTATATGTCGGAGACTGCGCAGGAGAGGGCACAGAGAATAGAAAGATACAAAGCGGCGCTTCGGAAATACGACAAAGCGTACGCGGAGTGGGTGAGTGCGGTGAATGCGAAAGTGGATGGGTACAAAACAACGGTCCTTTCGTATGTGCAGGAAAAAAGTGCGAACGAAGATGAAGGTGAAATAAGCAGATTGGAAACAGAGTTTTCCGATCCTCAAAATTCATAATGGGATTTCAGCAAATAAACATGGGCCCGGGAGAGAATCCCAATGACGCACAAGAGCGCGCAAAGCTGCGAGACAACGCAGCAGATATGCTGGAAGAACGCGTAACCGAAGCGTTGGACAGAGCGGGAAAAATAGAAGCGTTCACCGACGCGGAAACTTCTGCGGATCTCGGAACAAAGGTGGCAGAAGTGGTGGAAATGGATGTTTCCAAGGCGCAGTCGAGGGTGCTGGAAATAGAGAACGATCTCACTTCCGTCGGACTGGTGGCAAATGTGGAACTGCCGGACGGCGGTAAAATGAACGTGCAGTTTCAAGATACGCGGCAACTCATTGAATTCCTGAGACAGTACAAACTTTCAAAACCGGAACAGACTGGGTAAGCGAATGTATACAATTGCTTAAAAAGTTGCAACATCGCTGATTTAGTATATAAGCGTTCTATGCTTAGAGATGAATCCGATGAAATTGTTCGCTGTACACTGGAAGATTTGGCAGCAATGAAAGCCGAGAGAATAGACACTCTGCATCAGCGAATAAATGAAATGTGTCTGGATATTCTTCGGGTACTACATGAAGAGTTTGAAGGGAGAGACCTTACGTATCCTCAGAAAAAAGAAATTGCCTATCGTGTTCACTTACTTCTAGACGAGCAGGGTCTGCGACCCGCATGTTTGGAGTGCAGTGAACCTGCAATTCTTCGTGCGAATAGCAGGTTGGATTGCGGGAGTTTTCTGTTTGATCACTACGTTCCGGATTCCGACGACACCACGAAAAAAAGACGTACGAATCATGGGTGTTACATGGAGTTCCCGCTCATCACCGCTCTGGTGAATACACCGAGAAGAGGGCGTAACAATTCGACTTATTCTCAGAGAGCTTAAGACAACATAGTACTCTGAAATATGGCTACCAAAAGCCAATAAATGTGTTTTGGCCACTTCACGATATTTACTGAATGCGGTTCTATTGTATAAGAGTATTTTATGGTCATGTGGCCGCATGTACCACTGCAAATGGCTCAAGAAACAATGCTCGTTGATACGCAACGTATACAAGAAGCTGTAGCAAGAGAAGATTCGTTGAAAGATGTAGAAGTGTTAGTGCAGGTTGCTGCCAACGACCTTCGTCGCATTTTTGATATAGAAAGCATTCTCGAAATAGTGGACGACGGCACAGCCCCCGAAGAATTACTGGATCTCAAAGCAGCAGTATTGGAACTGGAAGATGTGGATCCGAGAATATCTTTGTTCATGGAAGGGGAGCCCGACACTGGGCAAGATCATCTGTAAATTCAAATACCGTTTGTTCCACATACCCCTTTCATGGTTCGCTTTTTGTAAAACAGTTATACTGAGTCGCACCTTCTCCCATGCCTCCAATGAACTACCGCGCATACGTTGCCGAACTTATCGGCACCGCCACACTTACGCTTTCTGTCTTGGTGACTCTCAGTTCAGGATTGGCACTGGCCACACCCGTTGCCGCAGGTCTTACTCTTGCGCTGTTTGTGTACACCATCGGGCCTATCAGCGGATCCCATATAAACCCTGCAGTCACAGTAGGACTCTGGAGTATTGCAAAAATTAAAACCGACGAAGCAATCAAATATATTCTCTCGCAGGTCGTCGGAGCGTTTTTGGCATTGCAACTCGTGTCGCTACTCGGGCTGAACATCGCGAATGTATCCGCAGTCGATTCTCTTGCCGTCGGCGTGGCAGAAGCGTTGGGTGCGTTCTTTCTCGTGTTTGGAATTTGCAGCGTTGTGTACGGGAAAGTAAGTGATGTTGCCTCCGGCATAGTAATAGGAGGTTCGCTACTGCTCGGGATAACTGCAGCAGCCTCTTTTTCCAACGGCGTACTGAACCCGGCTGTTGCGATAGGAATAGGATCTGTATCGCTTACGTACCTTCTTGCTCCGCTTGTCGGAGGAGTGGCTGCGGCGAAACTCTACACGTGGCTGATAAAATAATACTGCAGTAGCACGTTTTTTAAAGGGAAAGAGAGTCCGTGGGAGGAAATAAGCCTGTCCTGAGCTCGCCGAAGGGCAGGTTTCTTCGAACTCGAATTACGGAGGGCTCTTCGACTCGCTTCGCTTGTTCAGAGTCATTCGATACTCTCATTAGTACGAAAAATGAGTCCGTGGTTTACCATGAGCGAAGCGAACGAAGTGAGCGGAGTCGAATGGTACCCCGGACAGGGATCGAACCTGTGACCTACAGCTTAGAAGGCTGCCGCTCTATCCAACTGAGCTACCGGGGCATACGGGACAAGATACTAGACGAGTGATACGAACGAGCGAACTTTTTTATAACGCCCCGCAAGCGGGACTGGGCCAACTGAGCTACCGGGGCATACGGGACAAGATACTAGACGAGTGATACGAACGAGCGAACTTTTTTATAACGCCCCGCAAGCGGGGCTAGGCCAACTGCCTGCCCTGCACCGGAGCGGAGCGACTGGTGCGGGGAGCTACGAGGCTCTCACCTATTATATCAGGAAGGAATGGCTTATTCATGCAGAAATGAGAGCGAGTTGCTTGGCAGATGGCTCTGCGACCCCTATTATGCGAGCCGATATGAGCTACAGGCGAATAATGCTGAAACTCTCCGGCGAGGCACTCACCAAAGAAGGGGAGTCGGGCATAGATCATAAGACAGTGGTAAACATCGCAAGTGAAATTCAAATACTTGCCCAGAAAAAGGTGCAAATAGTGATTGTGGTGGGCGGAGGAAACATTTGGCGATACCGCGATACCACCGACAGCGGGATAGAGCGAACCGCCAGCGATGCAATAGGAATGCTTGCCACCATTATGAACAGCGTCGCACTGCAGTCCGCACTGGAGTCCGTGGGAGTGGACACGCGTGTCTGTTCCGCCATAGACGTTCCGCAACTTGCAGAGCCCTTCATTCGCAGGCGCGCAGTGAGGCACCTGGAGAAAGGCCGCGTGGTTATATGTGCGGGAGGAACCGGTAATCCTTTCTTCACCACAGATTCCGCTGCTGCACTTCGTGCGTCCGAACTCTCATGTGAAATCTTACTGAAAGCAACGAATGTAAACGGCGTATACGACAAAGATCCGAACAAGCACAAGGATGCCAAAATGTACGATGCTCTTACGTACGAACAGGCGATTGCCAAGAATCTGAAAGTGATGGATCAAGCTGCATTCAGCATTTGTATGGATCAAAAGCTCCCCATACGTGTCTTTAACTTCGGACAGAACGGTGCTCTCATGAAAGCCGCAATGGGCAAAAACATCGGAACACTTGTTTCTGCGTAATTATTTCCCATTATTCCCATGTCCTCTGACTCCCTCATAGCAACATTTGAACAGGAAGTAGAAAAAGTTTTGAATCACCTGCATTTGGAATATTCCAAATTGCAAACAGGCAGAGCGAGTGCGGCTCTGGTGGAGCATGCAATGGTGGATGCGTACGGCCAAAAGCAACCACTGCGTGAAGTCGCAGGTATTTCCATTTCGGATGCCCGCACAATCGTTATTCAGCCGTGGGATAAATCCATCATGGGTAACGTGGAGAAGGCTATTACCGTGTTGGATATCGGAACTTCTCCGGTAAATGACGGTATGGTCATCCGCATAAATCTGCCACCTATGACAGAAGATCGCCGCAAAGATATGGTGAAAATTGTTCACCAAATTGCCGAGGAAAGCCGCATTTCCATTCGGCAGCAACGACAAACTGCTCATGACGGCATAAAAGACGAAGAGAAGGACGAAGATCTCCGTTACTCACTCCTGGAGAAGTTGGATAAAGCAGTGAAGGCGGCAAACGACAAAGTGGAAGAGAGTATGAACAAGAAGGAAGAAGAGGTAATGACCGTATAATGTGCTAGCATTGCATTGTGACTCCTCGCATAGCCGTCCTCTCATTTCCGGGCAATAACTGTGAAGTTGAATCCATTCGATCCGTTCGAAGAGCGGGCATGCAGCCCGTGTTCTTCCGTTGGAACGACGACAGAGCCAAACTCAAAGATATCGACGGGTATTTCATTCCCGGGGGATTCAGTTATGAAGACAGAGGACGAGCGGGCATGGTAGCGGCAAGAGACCCCCTGATGAACTTCATTCGCAGCGAAGCCGCCGCCGGAAAACCTGTCATAGGAAACTGCAACGGCGCTCAGATTCTTGTGGAGAGCGGTCTTATTCCCTTGGCAGACAAGCTCCATATGTGTCTTGCCAGAAATGTGGTGAACGGTGATGCGGTGGGATTTTTAAGCGAGTGGGTTCACATTACTCCGACATGCGAAAGAGACCGTTGTGTCACTTCCGACTGGAGCGGTGTGATGGCCATGCCCATTGCTCACGGTGAAGGCCGTTTTACCACCAAAGATTCGGGACTTCTGGAGGAGCTTGGCAACAACGGTCAGATAGCATTTTCGTACTGCGATGAGAACGGAAACGTTTCGGAAGCCGAAGAAGTCACACCCAACGGGTCCGCGCTTGGCATAGCGGGACTTTGTAATCCTGCGGGAAACGTTGTTGCACTTATGCCTCACCCCGAACGTACCCATGGCGGAGATGAGTATTTCGCGTCCATGAAACGATGGATTGAGCAAAAAGAGAAGAAATCTTTCCGAGATGTGCAGGTACCTGGAATTGAGTTTGATCTTGCGGATAAGAATCAGTCCGCCGTAGAAATTTTCATAGACACACTCATCGTAAACAACGAAGAACGTACCGTCGAGCAGGCAGCCAAACGCATCGTTCCTTCCATTCAATTAAAGCAACTAAGTTACATTGCTCCTCCCGCAGGCAAAAAACCCGCAGACATACTTGGGAACATTTCGCTGTTTAACCCCAACAAAGAAGTGGCGTACATCCGTAAAAACGGAACGATGTACAAGTGGAACAGCGATACGAAAAAAGAGGAGTCTGTGTCGGATTCTCCGCTTACGCATGGCACGGTGCTCCTGCGCAGAGAAGAACCGGATACCGGAGCAAATGCACTCGGGAAGGGTAGTGAGACAGGTATTTGTTATGTGTGCGGCAATATATCTCTCGAAGATCTCTCGAGGCGTTCGGTGTTGGAAGTATTTGCAAACCCGCACTCCGCAACTTTGCAGAGACTCTCATAATGGAACGTCGCATAGTCCTCCTGGCTCACAACATTCGTTCTCTTTGGAACGTCGGTTCCTTTTTTCGTACGGCAGATGCATTTTCTGTGGAGAAGATTTTTCTCACGGGTTACACAGGCACTCCTCCGAGACGGGAAATATCCAAAACGGCATTGGGGGCGGATGAGTGGGTGCCGTGGGAGTTCCAAAAAGACCCTGTTTCCGTCATAAACTCCCTGAGAGAAGAAGGGTACTCGATTGTGGCGTTGGAACAGACGGAAAAAGCAACCGATGTCACTGTCTATCAAGGAAAAGAAAAGATCTGCCTGCTTGTAGGCCACGAAGTGACGGGAGTTCCAAAAGAGCTTCTTACCTTCAGTGACGATCACATTCACATTCCCATGTGTGGAAAAAAGGAGTCACTGAACGTCAGTGTCGCCGCAGGAATTGCTCTGCACTGCCTTACGAATCCTTATCCTTCCCCTGCAAAATAGCGTTCGCACTCGTAATAAATTCATCCAACAGACCTGCGATGGCGGGATCTTTTGCGGCATCTGCGTATCGCTCCAGTCCCTGCTCCCATCTTTCACGCGCTCTGTCCATACCATCCAGTCGAGTACCTGATGGGTATAATAAATTTGCAGCTTGCACAAAAAATGCACGCAGCGTTTCGTTTGAAGCTAACACTTCTCCCATAACAGATGCTCTTTGCTGCATCCTTTCTTTCAATGACTGTGGCTGGGGTGTTTCGTCAGGAACAGTACTCACACTAACAACGTACATTATATAGAAAGACTGTCAATATTCTTCAACAAGAATTATGCCTTCGTTACAATGGTCTTGCCGTCTATATAATCCACATTCACGGAAGAACCTTCCGGAATCTTTCCTTCGATGATTTGTAACGACAGATCATCGAGCAGTTCGTTTTGCAGTAGCCTTTTAAGAGGTCTCGCACCGAATGCGGGGTCGAATCCTTCGGCCGCAAAGTGATCTTTCGCCGCATCCGTAACTGTTATGCGAATATCTTTATTTTGCAGTCTCTGCTCTATGTGCTTCAGTTGCAATTCCACGATGGTTCGAATGTCATCTTTTGTCAGAGCATCGAACAGAACGATGTCGTCTATTCTGTTTAAAAACTCAGGACGGAAATAACTCTTGAGTATTTTCTGCACTTCACCTTCCGGCGAAAATACCGATGAAAGTATGGCACTTTCATCTTTCTTTTTCTCTTCGGCAAATTGAAGCAGTACGTCGCTTCCAAGATTACTTGTCATAATGATGACCGTATTTGCGAAGTTCACGGTTCTACCCTTGGCATCGGTAAGTCTGCCGTCATCCAATACTTGGAGAAGAATATTAAATACTTCGGGGTGGGCTTTCTCTATTTCATCCAGCAGTATGACCGTATACGGATGTCTTCGTACCGCCTCGGTAAGCTGCCCTCCTTCCTCGTAACCTACGTAACCCGGAGGAGAACCCACCAGCCTTGCGACGGAATGTTTCTCCGAGTACTCGGACATATCTATCCGCGTTATCATTTTCTCGTCATTGAATAGGAACTGCGCGAGCGACTTTGCCAGTTCCGTTTTACCCACTCCTGTGGGCCCAAGAAAGAGGAAAGACCCTATGGGCTTTCCCTCCTCCTGTATGCCGGCTCTCGAGCGGCGCACAGCCTTGGAAACGGCTCCAATTGCTCGTTTTTGGCCAACCACTCGTTTTCCAAGCTCTTCTTCCATATGTGAGAGGCGCATTGTTTCTTCTGTCATGAGTCGTGACACAGGAATACCTGTCCAACGTGCGACAACCTGAGCAATGTGCTCTTCCGTTACCTCCTCATGCAATAGCGGGTTTCCTTTTTGAATCTTCGTAAGTTCTTTTTGCGCTTCCCCTATCTTTTTTTCCAAATCCGGAACGGATCCGTATCGTATTTCTGCAACTTTTTGCAGATCTCCGTTTCGCTCCGCCTGTTCCGCCTCCGCCTTCAGAGCATCTATTTCTTTTCCCGATTCTTTTATGACATCGATGACTTTCTTTTCGTTTCTCCAACGAATGTCTATCTCTTTCTGCTTTTCACTTAATTCTGCAAGTTCTTTCTCTATTTCTTTCAAACGTTTTTTTGAGGCATCGTCTTTCTCTTTTTTCAGGGCAGCTTTTTCCACTTCCAACTGACGAATGTGCCTGTCGAGTCTGTCGAGCTCAGTCGGTTTACTGTGTAATTCGATTCGCAATACGGATGCCGCTTCATCCATAAGGTCAATGGCTTTGTCAGGCAAAAAACGATCTGAAATGTAGCGATCCGACAGATGCACCGCAGCTACGACGGCGTTATCTTGAATGCGTACTCCATGGTGAACTTCATACTTCTCTTTGATTCCTCGCAGAATGGAAACAGCATCCTTGAGAGACGGAGGTTCCACCATCACAGGCTGAAATCGCCTCTCTAAAGCGGCGTCTTTTTCAATATATTTTCTGTATTCGGAAAGAGTCGTTGCTCCGACAGTGCGTATCGCACCTCTTGCCAATGCTGGCTTAAGCAAATTACCGGCGTCCATGGAGCCTTCCGCCGCTCCCGCACCCACAATGGTGTGCAATTCATCTATGAATAAAATCACGTCACCCTTGGATTCTTCCACCTCTTTCAACAGTGCTTTGAGTCGGTCTTCGAATTCTCCTCTGTATTTCGTTCCTGCCACCAGTGCACCGAGATCCAATGCCAAAACTTTTTTCTGCAGCAACGGGTCGGGGACGTCTTTGTCCACAATTTTCTTCGCCAATCCTTCTACGATTGCCGTTTTACCCGTGCCGGGCTCACCGACCAGGACGGGATTGTTTTTCGTTCGCCTCGAAAGAATTTGCATCACCCTGCGAATTTCTTCATCTCTGCCTATGACGGGATCTATTTTTCCGTCGCGTGCGAGCTGTGTGAAATCTTGTGTGTATTTTTCCAATACTTGATATTTGGATTCCGGGTCTTTGTCCGTCACGCGGGCACTGCCTCGCAATTCTTTCAGAACATTCAGAATATCTTTCTTTTGCAGCGAAACAATTCGTTCCAATTCTTTCGAGTCTACGAGAGCAAGAAAAAGATGCTCGGTGGAGATATACTCGTCTTTCAATTTTCCCGCCTCTGTCTCGGCTGCGTCCATGACCTTTTTGAGCTCCGGAGATATGTACGGTTGTGTTCCTCCCGAAACGGTCGGAAAAGCTGCCACTTCTTTCTTCAGTTTTTCTGTAAGCACCTCCACGTCCACTTCAATTTTTCGCAGCAAAGTGGGAATAAGACCCTCACTTTGTTGGAGGAGTACAAGCAGCAAATGCTGAGGCATGAGCGCCTGTTGCTTCATTTTTCCTGCAAGTTCAATTGTCCCTTGCACTGCTTCTGTGGCCTTTGTTGTGTAATTTTCCAAATTCATAGTATAAAAATTAGCACTCCATATTATAGAGTGCTAATTGGTTCAGTCAATACTTCCGAAGGAGAAAATATCTTACCGGACCTTCTTAAATTTCTGATATTCGGTGTATCCGACAGATCCGAACATCATCAGAGTTACTATTAGAGAAAGAAGATGACCGATGAAAGGAATAAGATCTACGATACGTATAAGAAGGTACATACCTACGCTCAGTACGTAGAAAATTCCCGTGTTCCATTTCTTGTCGTAATGAATTTGTAGCCACTTGGTAAGAAGTATTGCAGTAAAAGCTCTTGCAAACACCATGCTAAATACGTACAGCACTCCAATAAACAGTGCGATAGGAATTCCAATGACACTCAACAGGAAAAAGAACGCTATGAAAGGTGTGACTATAATGTAGAGCAGTCCGTACCAAAAACTCACTCCCGGTGCCCGCTGCAGTCTTTTTGCCGCATCGGTGAAGTACGTTTTTGTCAGGAGAATAAGTAGCAGTATAACCAGTGATGCGGAGAGCAATGCGTAACCGGCAATTGCCATGACACCTGCTGCAAAAACTTGTGCGGCTCCTTTCTTCAGGTCATCCATTGCCTGAAAAGAAAGAGATTCGTCGTACTCAGCTTTGCCTTGGACGGAAGCTCCTGCGAAGTAGTACTGACCTTGGGGCTGCCAGTAGTGCACATCTTGCTGGAATTGTGCGGTATTGCTGATATGGAGATCTTTTGACGAGAGAATGGAATTTCCGCCCACCTCTGCGGAGAAGCGCAGAGAGTCAGCCCGAATATCCACATTCCCGCCTATTGTGCCACTGACTTTTACGGATCCTGCGCGAACGTAGAGGTCTCCTTCTATAGTTCCATCCAATACGATGTCTCCTCCGAGTACGTACACGTCTCCTCCTATTGTCGAAGACTCAGACACAGTCACTTCTCCTCCGAGTACAATAAGGTCGTCTCCCACATCGGAAGTGATAATGATCTTTCCACCCGCAATACGTGCATCATCTCCCACTGTTTCACCGACGGTGATATCTCCTCCTACGAGTGTGAGATCTTCATCCACATTTGCTTTCATCGCCACTTCTCCTCCTGCCAAGTACAAATCTCCGTCTACGGTTTCTTGCATACTTACCATTCCTCCTGCGGCATAGGTATCGTCATTCAGAGGAATAACGACTGTCAGCTCATCCTCAGTCATAAAAAATGCGGCGTGTGCCGGCATCGTTACGGAAAATAGAAGAAGCGATAATGAGAGGAGAGAGTACTTTTTCATGGAAAATTTGGAATGAGTAGTAAGTACTCTACGAGCAGCGTGTCTTGTGTGCAAATTCAGATGCACTCCATCGGGTCTATATCTATGACCGCATAGGTTACATCCAGCTTGTCGAGTACACTCTGCGGGTTTGCTCCTCGTAAAAGAACGTGCCAAATTCTGCCTCCACCAAACAACGTGGGAGCACAGCTTACAGAAACGTTTGCTTTCATAGATTCACTGATTTTTTTTGCAGACTCCGCAATATCTCTCGCATGACTGATTGCATTCATATCTCTACAGATGAGCCTGATCATATGCGTACTTGGTGGGTAGCCGGCGTACTGTCGCAATTTTAATTCGTTATCCAAATATTCTTCGGTACGGTGCTCTGCTGCCAGCAGCACTTCGGGTGCTTGCGGGCGAAATGTCTGAATAATCACTTCTCCGTCTTTTGCCCTGCCACTTCTGCCCGTGAGCTGAACAAGAAGTTGGAATATCCTTTCACCCGCGCGAAAATGAGGAAGAGAGAGACCCACGTCTGCCAGAAGAACAGCCGCCAACGTGACATTCGGCAAGTCCAGACCTTTCGCAACCGATTGCGTTCCAAGGAGTATGTCCGCCTGATTCTCTCTCATTTTTTTGAGCAGTAATCGCATTTCTTCGGGATGCATGAGTGTGTCTTTATCTGCTCGCAAAACTCTGGCCGAAGGAAAACGAGCTGCCAGAATATCTTCTATCCGTTGCGTGCCTGCACCCACTTCTCGCAGATTTGCGGAGCCGCACTGCGGACAGGTTTCTGGTGCATCTACCACAAGGTTTGTCGTATGGTCTACAAGGCGAGTCTTGCCTCCCGAAGTTCTGTGCACGGTAAAAGGGAGTTTCGAGTCGGGCGAGACAACTCGTCTCCTGCAATCCATACACAGAAGTGCACTTGCCACTCCTCTTCTGTTTAAAAAAAGTACGGATTGTTCACCGCGATTGAGCCGTTCTTCTATTGCCATTATGAGCGGCAGGGAAAAAGGATATGAGTTGCCGAATTCTACGGTTGCAAGGTCTATGACTTTTACATCCGGGAGTTTTTGTTCCAAATACCGCTCGGGCAGTCTGGCGAGGTGATATGCGCCTGTCTTCGCTTTGGACCATGCTTCCAAAGACGGTGTTGCCGTTCCCATCACAAGTTTTGCGGACGCAAAACCTGCGAGTACTTCCGCCGTTTCTCTCGCATGGTACCTCGGAGTTTGCTCGTTTTTGTACGTCCATTCGTGTTCTTCATCTATGATAATAAGTCCTAAATTCGGCAGCGGAGAGAACAACGCAGAACGAGATCCTATGACCAAATCTATTACTCCTTCACTTATGGCACGCCTTGCTTCTCTTCGTTGGGAAGGAGTCAGTCTGCTGTGCAGGACCGCAATTCGCTCCGTATTCAACAGATCCTGAAATCTGTGAATGGAGTGTTCCGTCAATAAAATTTCAGGAACGAGAAGTATCGCCGATTGTTGCTTCTCTACAACATCTGCAATGAGTGACGCATAAATTTCCGTTTTTCCGCTTCCGGTTACTCCGAACAGAAGAGAGGGTCTTTTCTCATGTTGAATGTCATCGCATACTTCCTGCTGAACCCCCGTGAGCGTCGGTCTGTGTACTGTTGCAGCCGGGAACACTGTCTCATTTGCTTCGGGCGTAAACTCTTCCACAATGCCTTTCGCTTTGAGAGAAAGAAGTGTCGCATTGGTGCACTGAGATGTTTTCTTCAGTTCTTCGGCTTCCACCCAATCTTTTCCTGCCAAGCACTCCAACACAGCTAGTTGCCTGGCTCCTCGTACGGATGCGGTTTTGCTCGCAATCGCTCTGTATGCACGTATTTCTTTCGGCAGGAATTCTTTCCAGCTTGTCCCGGGCAAAAATACCCGCATAGCCTGCCGCATACTGCAGCGATAGTACCGGGACATCCATCGCAAGGTATGCACCTGATACGCAGGAAGCAGCGGTTTTTCGCTAAGTGTTTTTACGATACTTTTTACATCAAAATCTTTCTCCGTGTCTTCGATTTTACCCAGGACTATTCCTTCCGTTATGGAATTTCGCAGTGGTACCAAAACGGGAGAGCCAATGGGGATATCGCGATCCGTAGAGCCGTACGTCAGTCCACCGCCTATTCCTGCGGATTTCGACGCTGTGAGGACCGTATACTCCATAGAACTCCATCATGCGGTATTCCAAGAAGAAGAGCCAGATACACTAGCCAGAAATTCAGACTCGTGTATTATCGGGTGCGTCGGGGTGTAGCTCAGTTGGGTCGAGCGAGAGCGAGCAATATTAAAAAAGTGCGTTGCACTCTAGCCAACGGCGTTTTTTTTACATACTATCTCGCAGTCGGGGTGTAGCTCAGTTGGCTAGAGTGCGCGGTTTGGGACCGTGAGGTCGGAGGTTCGAGTCCTCTCACCCCGACCATACAAGAAAAGAGCTGTTGTCTGCTATAATAGGGGCATGATTCTTCGTTTTGCCGCAAAGCTGTTTGGAGGAGTATTGCTGTTTTTACTCGGCCTCACTCTTGTTTTTTTGGCCTGCAGCACAGACGGATGCAACGGTGTTTCTTCCATCTATAAGTATCTCCTGCATTCTATGATTGCAACAGAGGAGCAGGGGAGTGGCACGACGATTCCCCTGGAAACTGAGAAGGACGGTACTGTAAAGTGAGCGATCTATGAACGAGTACTGGTTTAAGCCAAAGCGGTACGGATACGGGTTTTACCCGACTTCATGGCAGGGGTGGGTAGCAACGTTTATTTTGCTCATCTTAGTATTGTTGGCCGGTGCGGTGGATGGCGTGTTTGAGGAAGGGGCGACTCTCAAGCAGGTGGCAAGGTTCATGCTCGATACGTTTTTCATCACATCCATTGCAACCATTATTTTTGAGCGAAAATTAAAAGAGCGCCTCGGCTGGCGTTGGGGGTATAAGCAATAGCTGCGTTACTCTTTCGGAAGTACTTTCTGTTCCACCCATAGCAGCTCGCCATCATTCTTTGTAAGGTAACGTACTTTTGTTTCGTTTTCATTGAACTGTATTTCTCCGATTATTTCGTCATACAACGGGCCTTCGTGTCCGTTCACCACTGCCAACGCTTTTTTACTGCCAGATTCGGCGTCTAATTTTATAGCCGTATACGCAACGGACACCCCGCTTGGAGCAAACACGGGAGAAGATACTGTGCTATAAGCAGCTTGACGTGTTCCATCCACTACCATCGTTTGCATGGAACTTTCTCCATCGATTATCAGCAACGGGTAGGCACTGTGCTTCGCGTCTTCGCTGAATATCAGATTTGTTTTCCCCGTTAAAGATATGAGTGACTGTACGATATTTTCATACGGGTTGTGGAGAGTTTCTTTTCCGGTTTCCGTGTCGTATAGGACAACTCTCGCTCTGGATCCTCCGGCCTGTCGCAGTAGCGCAACGGTTGTGTTATCCGGACCTACCTGTAAAAAGAATCCCGGAATAGGCTTGGAAATACCCTGCGTATTTCCGATAGTAAATCTTCCGGATGGATCTGCGTATCCGTACGTATTGCTTTGGAAGCGAAACAGTAGAACAGAACCAACAGCACTTGGAATAGGTGTGATTTCTGATTGTAAGCCCCCTCTCACCAACTGCCAATTTGAGCCTTTTCTTGCCGCGTACACATACTCTGTTCCGTCCTCGCTAAATTGCAGTGCTTTGCTTTCTTCGTATGCGCTTCCCTCGACGCCGTTGATGACAGCAAACCACTGGCTTGCTCTCCGTCCCAAAAATCCGATGTTCTTTCCGTTGCCGCTGAATGTCAGCTCGCGTACTTCATCGTATGGCGTACTTTGTGAACCGTCTGTAATTACATAGTACGTATATTTTCTGTTTCCCGGAGTTCTGCCGGCCATGTTTCTGAAAATTTCTATGCACTCGGCAGTATTGCACCCTCCGGGTGTCGTAACTTCTATGGTGGTATCGGAAGCTTGTCCCACAACGTATGAAACCCTTTCTCCGTCCGGAGAAATGACAGGTTTTTGAATGACGTCATATTGTTTTCCTTCTTCACCATCGATGACTACGAGTGGTTTTTTACTCTTCCAAGCCGTAAATACCAATTTGCCGGACTTCGTAAACTGCAAAGCATCTTCCGTGACATTACGTAAGTAGTTTTGAGGGATCTTTTCTTCGAGCGTTCTTGTTCCCTCCAGAGGTGAACCCCTGAGTAATACTGACGGTCCGAAGTCCTTGTATTCCGCCATCTCCACTCCGTTTAAAACTACTTTCATAATTGCCCCGTCTTTTGCCAAATATGCCATATCTCCTTGTTGGCTTAAGACAGGTACTCCCACTTGGTCATAGAGTTTTCCCGCGATTTCATTTGCCACAATAAATTCTCCGTACCGCTTCGCAGTTTGCTTCGCAGCAATAATGACGGAAGAACCCTGTATTTTTGTGGAAACGGATTCTATCACTTTGTCCTTGTTTGAGAGCCCCTGTATTACTCTTGTTATGGTCATGAGAGTGCTTTCTTCCTGTGGCATTGCCGCACTTTTCATCTTGATTCCGGAAAGATCTTCGGCTCCGTCTTGCACTTCCTGAATAATATCTCCGATAGACATGGACGTATCTGTTTTCGGAGATTCCGTATCGCTGTTCAGTGCTATTTCAGAAAACTGTTGTGACTGCGGTTCGTCAGGAAGTATGAGGTGCTCTCTTTGCACTTTTTGCAGCAGTGTCCTCACGGGAGTGAGAAATGTGGAAATCTTCCCGCTGTCGCCACCCACTGCAAACTGCGTCTCGGTGTTTATCCAACTGGCCAATACCAGATTCAGTCCTGCCAATCCCGCAACACAACCAAGTACAATGCCCCATTTGGACCAATTCTTTTTCGGAGCTTCCATCAGTTCACTTGGAAGTTCTTGCCTTGAATCTTCTTTTTGTTGTGCGAGTAACATTTATTTAATTATAACATATTATCGATATATAGGCAATATTTTGATTTATCAGACATTTCTGTACTATTTTCGCATGAATACCGTACGGAAGTTTGTGAGTTTCTGCGGATATACTCTGTTGTTATCCGCATGTCAAAATACAAGGCAAAATGGAGATCTGTGGACACTTGAACGCTGTATTCAGGAAAATGGTTTGTACATAGAATCTCCTGAGCCGAAATGTAAAATTCAAGAACTCGAATATCCGATACAAATAGAACCTCAGCCGAAAAACCAACATGAGGAATCTGCCGATGTCGGCAAAAAGACCGATGGTATCATTGCCGCTTTGCACGATCAGCACATTTCTTTTGAACCTTTGGTGGAAATAGAAGATCCTCTGCTGGGAGATGCCGGAATATCTGTTGGCATACAGAACGAAATCGTACTCGTGTTTTCCTACCCGTCCGATGCGCTTGCCCTGGAAGAGGTGCAAAGACTGAGGTCGGATGGTACGACTCTGAGCGGACTTCGTATCACATGGGGTGAAAACGTACATTACGCGCAGCGAGGCAATGAAATAGCTGTCTATGCGGGTCTCAATGACCGTATGTATTCCGTATTGGAAATGGCAGAACAAGAGAGGTAATGCAGTATACTGCGCAGGTGCAATTATTCACGCCACTTGCAGGGGTACTGAAAACAAAAACGGAGTATATAGATGCTCTGGCCAAGATGAACATTACGACAGTCGAGGACATGCTTCTGTATGTGCCAAGAACTCATGAAGACCTGAGTGAAATGAACTCACTTCGCACCGCTCCGCTTGAAACGAAAGTCTCTGTTCGTGGAACCGTGGAATCTCTGAAATTGGTGAGAACGCGTACAGGCAAAAAATTGGTGACGGCACAATTTACCGATTCGGAAGGTTCTGTTGCCGAAGTGATCTGGTTTAACCAAACGCACATTAAACGGATGCTCAGCGACGGTGAAGAAGTGGTTCTTACCGGTAAAATTGTATTGAAAGGGTCGAAGATTCAGTTGCTCAGTCCGCAAATTGAAACTGTTCGAGGTACGGCAAATGATGCGCTGGTGCACGCGGGCAGACTTGTGGCTGTGTATCCGCAGCACGAAATAATTACGAGCAAGTGGCTCAGGGAAAAAATGGTTCTTCTAAAGCCTGCAATTTCTCTGCTGCCAGAAACACTTCCCGAAGACGTTTTACAAGAAGAAGAGCTCATCTCAAAGTCAGATGCGGTTCGTGCGTTGCACTTCCCGGAAGATACTTCTCAAGTGGCGGCGGCACGTAAGCGCATACAATTCGAAGAAATGTTCCATGTACAGCGCGTCGCTTTGGAGCAGAAAAAAGAGTGGCAAGGTGCCAGGCAAGAACGACTGAAAGTTCCCATGGATACGAAGCTCATTCGCGCGTTGTTTCAGTCTTTGCAGTTCACGCCAACAAACAGTCAGAAGATAGCCATCTACGAAATTTTGAAAGATATGGAGCAGGACAAGCCGATGTCCCGTTTGCTGGAAGGAGATGTGGGCTCCGGTAAAACACTTGTGGCAACGGCAGTGATGGCAAATACCATACGCCACGGTGGCCAGTGCGCTCTTATGGTTCCTACAGAAGTGTTGGCAAGGCAGCATGTGCAGAGCATAGGAAAAACATTGATTTCCTTTTATACGTACTTGAAGTCGCAAGATGTTCCGGTTCCCATGCGTCATCCTACGGTGGCTCTCTTAAGCGGTTCGGTACCCAAAAAAGAAGCGGACGAAATTCGCATGCGGTTGGCTGCAGGAACGGTGGATCTGGTAATCGGTACACATGCTCTTATTCAGGATTCGGTACAGTTTAAAGATTTGAAACTTGTTATCGTGGACGAGCAGCATCGTTTTGGTGTGGTACAAAGGCAGCGTCTTACGGAAAAAGGGAGTCCTCACTTTCTTGCGATGACTGCAACTCCCATACCAAGAACGCTGGCACTCACTGCACACGGACATCATGACCTTTCGGTTCTTCTGGAAAAACCCGGAAACAGAAAACCCATTCAAACAAAGGTTGTTTCACCTTCGGGAAGAAAAACAGTGGAGCTGTTTATAGACCAGCAGATTCAGGAAGGAAGACAGGTGTTTGTTATTTGTCCTCTCATTTCGGAATCTGCCAATGAAGAATTTGCGGACATGAAAAGTGTTAAACAGGAAACAGAGAGGCTGAAAGAAAGTTTTGCACACCGAAACATTGCCATGTTGCACGGCAAAATGTCTGCCGAAGAAAAAGAGAAAACCATGAAAGATTTCAAAGACAAGAAGTCCGATATTCTTGTGTCCACTTCGGTGATTGAAGTGGGAATAGATGTACCGAATGCTTCTATTATTATCATAGAAGGATCCGAGAGGTTCGGACTGGCACAGTTGCACCAATTCCGCGGGCGTGTGGGAAGAGGAGAGCATAAAAGTCACTGCTTTCTGTTCACCACTACGCCCGAACAAGCACACTCTCAAAGACTGAAAGCTATGGAGACGTATCATGACGGATTCCAACTGGCGGAAATAGATCTGCAAATACGCGGTCCCGGCGAACTGTACGGAACGCGGCAGAGCGGCATACCCGAATTTTCGCTCTCCAGCTTGTTAAATCCCGAATTGGTTGTTCGTGCGCGCAGAGCAGCAGAGAAGTATCTCAGTACTGTTTCCTAGTACTTGACAAGCACTCCAAGACCCCTCAAGATACGCGCAATGCAAAAGTATCCCTCGTTCGTAGGCACAATGATGATGCTTATGATGATGCTCTCTGAGCCGGGGTCTGTTGCATAAGCAATTGCGAAATTCCAAGACCCTCGCTCAGAAAGCGGGGATTTTTTTTATAACTTTCACTTCTCGTTATCATGAAAAGGCCGACATTGAATTATTTTGTATCAGAAACGTATGGTGGTAACTCACCTGATCCTACCAGAGCTACGGTAGATGCAGATGTTCATCTGGAAACAGATCTTTCTGTTATGGAGGAAGCACTTCGTCACGGAGATTCTCAGGAGATTTCTTTGTTGGGAGGAGGGTTTCCTACAAAAATTAATTCACGAGGCAGAGAAATAGCTCTTCCTCATCACTTGGCAGGCTTAATGGAGAGCTGGCATGACGAGTATTCAGAAGAATTAAAAAGGCACGGTATATTTAACGGTCTCTTTATCAATTATGCACCAAGGGACAAACGTTTTGACAACGGCCCTCCTTTTTATGAAGTGGAAACAGACAGCGGACTGAGAATTGTCACAACTTTTCCTGCAGATATGCTCGCAGGAATAAGGGATCATATTCGTACAATTGCAGAAATTCCAAATAAAAATAACCCTTTGTATGGAGATCAGGCTCAGTTTCGCTCTCGAGATGCGCACAGATATCTGCGTAAAGAACATGGATATCCTGTACATGAATTGAAGGATGAACAGGCACAAGACGTACTCACTAAGCGATACTATGGCAATGGAGTAGACGGATTACGGATTAAATTCGTCGATATCTACGGAAATATCATTGGGGAAGGAGATGATGCCGTAGCCGAAAAATTGGCCGAAACAGCTAGGAGTGAGAACAAAAGTGTACAACTTTCAATAAATGAGCACACGACGGATGCGGAAGCCGCTCTTTCGTTGAATCAAGGATCCGACGGGGCAGTTCTCGTGTATCCGAACGGACGAAACATAGATGTTGCAAGAAAGTGGAGGGAAGGTGAGGATTCGACATTTACTACCGATAATTCAGCGTATCGAAGATTTGAAAAACCGATCGAATTGGAATCTGGTATTGTTATTACTTTTCCCGATGGTACAAGTTCTGAGGACATACGTTGCAAATTAAAGGTTGCAGCTGTCATTTGATAAAGAATTTGGCTTTATTTGGATCTATTCACTGATACAATACGTTAGAATTTTCTCCCCAAGAGTATGACAGACGGACAACAGCCTCCTGCAGGAGGTACGCCACCACCGCCACCACCCGGCGGCGGAACACCTCCACCACCTCCACCTCCTCCGCCGCCACCCCCACCTCCGTCACCGGAAGTGAAACCCGTGCGCCCCGGAGACTCTGTTCCCGACGGAGGACTGGACCCCACACAAGTATTTTCTTCTCCTCCTCCACCACCACCACCGCAATCAGGTGGTGCACAAGGAGGTGCGCAGCCACCGCAAGATCAAGGTCCGCCACCACCGCCCCCCGGGCAAGCAGCGACGAAAGAAATGGGATATGACGATGAAGATATTCGTGTTCTCGGAGAAGTGGGAAACTACAGATTCGGTTCGGTTAGTTCACAACTCACCAACGATAACATTGCGGTGCCTGTTCATCCTGAAACACAGTTCGATGAGCAGTTGTTTCTCACTCTGCTGCGTGGAAGTATTTCTCTCACACGTGATGAAAAGTGGAGAATAATTCAGGCAATTCCAAAGCTCAGTCAGTTCCAAATAGATGAGCTCCAAAAAATTCTGGAAGAAGAACGGAAAAAGTTCTCAGAATTATCTCCGAAGCATTTATTGCAGCTTATGAAGCTGGAACAGAAGCACTCGGATGACTGGAGAGACTTGCAAACCGTCACGGTTCAGCAAAGTGCACAGGCGCAGGAACAACAGGAAGCTGACGAAATACGGAAGCAGTTGGGACTCTAGTACCGCCTATACATTCAGCCGATACAGCGAAAATGCCGCTATCCCGACGAGGGATAGCACGAACGCTTTCGGCTTTCCGCCTCCGATAGCTCTGTGTACTGCACAAAGCATAAGAAAAAGGAATGCAGCCAGAGTGAATGTAAGTACCACAGGAGAAAATGGCGGGAGCAATGCTTCCACAAAAGGAATGTGAAAGGATACGTCTCTTATGTATTGGTACGCGCCAAGCGCGTACACAATGCAATACCATGCAAGCAACCAACCGGCGTACAACTGCAGTGTTTCTGTAAACGGGTAGTACACTTTCTTTTTCGTACGTTGCTTTTTTTCTTTCTTTTTTATAGGAGGAGATTTCATTTCTTCAATGGCATTTTCTTCGTTTGTGTCTGGTGGGAAATGCAAAAGGGATTCATCGCTATCACTTGATTCAGGAACTTCTTCTTCCAGCACGATATTCGGAGTCTGATATGAACTTTGTACATTCTCCTCTCCTTCTGCAATTAACTTCTTCTCTTGCAGCGTAGCTTCATGAAGCTCTTCTGCCACCAAATCCAGACTGGCAAGGGCTTGTCTGGCAGCCTGTGCACTTATGGACTCAACAGTGCCCCGTATTAACTGCCCTTGGTTATTGCGAGCTGTGTAAAAGAAAAGCATAAGGGCATTGTACCAGACAGAGAACTATTCTTGCGCTTGCAGATTTACAGTGATGTACTCGACGGCAGAACGGAGAGAAGAATCAGCTCTTACTTCAAAATGTCTGCCATTTGTCCAACTTCTGTACCCGACAACCGAAGAGCCCTCCGTGTGTATTGATCCGTCTTGTATTTGGAGAGCCTGCAGACTTTCGCCGTTCAGTACAACAATTATGGGCCCGTCTCCAAGGTTCTCTATACTTTCGGAGTTCATTTCTACATGCCAGTAACTTGTGGAAGTCGCACCGAAGGATTTATACCACCAATTCTTATGAACAGGGATACAGAAACCTATGTGAGCCGTACAGTATTGCTGGGACCAATTCGACGATCCGAAATCTTCGGAAGCCATTTTCTTTGCGCGACCAAGGAAAGCGGGAGAGGCCTCTGCGACTTCGGGAGTGGATGGCAAAACAGGCGGAGTATTTTCTGAAACCTCTTCATTTGCGTCTGTGGTTTCAGGAGTAGTTTCGGCTTCGGGTTCTTCCGTAGATGTTTCCCGTTCTGCAATGTCCGTGCTCTGCTGCATAGTGTTATCGGTCTGAGTTTCTTCGACTGTCTCTTCCTCTTTCGGCTGCAGTAACTCTATGCCCTCAACCCTCATGATCATGGCATCTGTTTCGGTTGTGGGGCGAATGGCTCCGAGTACTTTTACTTCTTCGTTAACGTATCCGTTCAAGTCCTTCGTATTACTTTCGAGTAATATGAATTTGCCGTCCTCCATAACCAGTCTGTGAGTTCCTTCCGAATATATACTCACGCCGGCAGGCTTTACAATACCCGTATATGTTACATTCTTTGTCTCTCGAATTACTTCTTCCTGCGTTACTTCTTGCCTGTCATTCAAATCATCCGTGTTTCCATCATCCGATTGCGAATCACCGGGAGATGAGCACGCCGAGAGTGTAACAAGCAGTGTGGAACTAAGAATAAGATTGAATGATTTCTTCATAAAATTATATGGCAAAGATGCCCAATTATAGCTTTTCCTCCCTACATTCATAGAGAATTCAGACATTTTGTGCACCCGTAAAAAAAGGGCAGCTTTCGCTGCCCATTTACCAGACTTATTTACAGTATTTCGTCGATGGCTGCTTTGATGTTTGCGTATGGCTGCGCACCGGAGATGTAGCGAGATTCCTTTGTTTTGTTGTTGTACACAATTGTTCCGGGAGTTCCACGTACGCCTGAGTTTGAACCTTCTGCCAACTGTGCATTCACTTTGTCTTCGTACTTACCGCTGGTCAGACAACTTTGGAATGCAGTCGCATCCAAACCGATTTCTGAGATGTATGCAGGGTAATTGGAAGGGTCTGATCCTTTGGTAAAGACAAGATCTGAAAAAGACCAGAAAGAATCGTTCCCGCCAATTTCAGCAGCACATTCAGATGCCAGGGCCGCTGGCATCGCGTTCGGATGGAAGTTCAACGGGTAATGTCTGTATACCCAGTTTACCGTTCCGTCGTATTCATCCAATGCTTGTTGCATTGTCGGGTGGTGACGCTGGCAGAACGGACACTCGAAGTCCGAGTACTCAATAAGTGAAATCTCTGCTTTCAGACTGCCCTTAATGTGGTCGTTTTTAGAGTCCGGAGCTACGACACTTTGAGCTGTCGGAGCTTCAGGAGTTGGCTGAGCAGCTTGTGGCGCAGCCTGTGGAGTGGGGGCGGCAGCAGGAAGAGGTTTTGCGGATGATCCGCCTGCCGTTGCGACTCCGTAGCCAACGATTATTCCGACGAGTGCCATAGACACTCCAAACCATGGATTATTGGTCGATAGTGAATTTGTTACGGTCATGATAAAGAGAATGTAAAGAATGAAAAGTGCATGTTACAAATCAATGCTAACACGAAAAGAGAGTTTGAACAGTTCTCACTCTCTTTTCAGAAGTGTCATGGCAAGCATTCTTGGCATTTCGTGCAAAGGGCCTGCTCTGGCAAGCTCATAATGCCTAATCGTTGTTACAGAAAACGGCAATTGCACCGAAAAGTCAGCAATAGTTTGAGGAACAGTTTCAGTTGCAGTGAAGAAATTGTGCAGGACTTGCCTGTCTGCATGTGCGAGACTCTGCAAGCAAGACTCTGTGTCCTGGCAGCCTGAAGTATGAGTTTGAGTACTTCGAATGTCTTCAGCCACAGACATCATTATACAGCTGGGCTCTGAGGGGGCAGGTGACATATTTGGTGCCGTTGCCGATGCAGATACGGGCGACATGAGAGCAGCTGCCAGAATCATTCCGCTGCATGCAGACATGTTAATGGATGTAGAAACTACTCCTACCAACAGTGACCGAAACGTAATCATTCGGCTCCAATGATACTTCTATTCTTTGCTTTTGCGAATAGCACTACTCTGCCAGTGCAAATTCTGTTCGTACGTACGACGGAAGTTCATGGTACCGAGATACAATGATGCTTTCTTCGGTTCTGCCATTCGGATATTGCACTGTTTGCGTCCAAGCCACCTCGTTTCTGGCCACCCTCCTGCCATCTATGAATAACGAATCCGGGTAATTGGAGCTGAAATAGGGCCCCTGCAGATCCACTGTGCGTCCATCGGAAGTGCCATAAACGTTCACGTACGCTTCATTGCCGTCGTTGTATGCCTGGATGATAACCGGATAACCGGTATCGTTTACAAACGTTAAATCTTGTACTCCAGGGAAAATTGTTGCATCTATACCCACGCCATATTTCTTGTAGTACGAAACGTACAAACTGTGACTTCTGCGTTCCAAAACGGGAAATCCTGCGAGAACGGCAGCTCTGTAGACTGTTGTAGAAGCTTGGCATATGCCACCGCCGGGTGCAGGACGCAACTCTGTTCCTCCAAAAATAACCTTTGCCATTTTCCATCCTCTCCTTTCGGATACCGGACCCCCCAATGTGCTATTGAAAGAAAAAGTTTCGCCCGGTGCGACGTACATGTTGTTCACATGTTCATTCAGCGCTTTTCTCACGTTGTAAGCGCGTGCATATGTGGATCCTGTGAAATCTGATTTTCCGGAAGCAAGGAGTTCCAGTTTACCCAAGTCTATTTCCGATACGTTTCGCAGTTGTCCGTTTTTTTCCAGTAACTGAATTTCTATTCCGGACACATCTTCAACCAATGCTTTTTTCAAATCGGATGAGGCGGAAGCAATGTCTATGGCTTGTCCTTTCTTTGCCACACCGGACGTAGAAACTCTCGTAATATTTTTTTGTAGAGTAATTCCCGTCACCTCCACATCTACAGGCGCCTGAATGCTCGGTTCAATTTCCGCTTCAATTGTTTTTGCTATTTCAGAAGTATCCACTGTGTACACGGCATCCGTCAGAGAAAACTCTGGGTGAATCCACAGAGGATATGCATGGAGCGATACGTCCCAAACTTTATGTTGATCGCCGTTACTGGAACGAATATCAGCTCGCACTTTGTGACTCAGTAACGACTGCCGCTGTGTAATTGCCTGTGCAAGCTTATCCAGAGGAGGGGATTGCTTCCCCTGGCTGTAGAGCCTTTTCTGCAATCGGCCCGCCACTCTCTCCTGCAATGTATCTGAATGATAGTCGAGCATAGTAGCCAGTACCGAAGGAACACCAATGCTCGACCGCAAAGACAGCAGTTGCACATTGGATCCGTCATGAGCGGATGGTGCAAAAATCACGAGCGTCAGAACGCTTAAGAGTGAAAAGTACGTTGCAAGTATGTGTCTACACGAGTATTTCATGAAATTTGTATTTTTTTATGACCTAATTAACAATGTTATTATACAATGAATTACAACTCTTAGCAAATATTAGAGTGTGCACTTGGTAAGATGTGCTTGAAGCACGTACACTTACGAGCATGCAAAAAGATGTCATTACATACCTCTCTACATTTGTTTCGTTTCAATCGGTTCACGGAAACGAGGCAGAGAAAAAAAGGTGTTTGGACTGGATTGTAGAGACATTTCTTTCGGATAGTGAGCATGTCATACATACGGGAAACTGCGAGAACTCTCCCTACGTGTATCTCCATCATCCTGAGGCTGAACTTTGCTGGTTTGCTCATACGGATGTTGTTCCGGGAACAGAAGATCAGTTCACCGTACAGATTGAGGGAGAGAAGGCATTTGGCAGAGGCGTGAAAGATATGAAAGGTGCTGCCCTTTCATTTTTACTGGCGTACAAACACACATTGGAGAAAGGCGAAAAACCAAAGGTGAGCGTACTGCTAACGAGTGACGAAGAGACAGCCGGCAGAAGTATTCCGCAGCTTATCTCCGAGGGACTCCTGCATGCTCCTGTAGCATTTACTCCGGATACGAGCAGTCATCCCGGAATTGTCGTGGAACACAAAGGAGTCGTATGGGCCGACTTAACTGTGGGTGGAAAAGGAGGACACGGAGCTATGCCATGGGAATGTGAAAATCCGCTGTGGAAACTGGGAGAAGTATTGCAATTGCTGCGGGAGAAATTTCCGCCTGGTACGTACGATGATTGGCAGATAACAGTGACTCCCACAACCCTGAACGGAAGCAGTGCAAAAAATCAGGTTCCGGACACGGCGCGATGCGGTCTGGATATACGGTATCCTGCCTCTCTCTGTTCCAATGCTTCCGAAGCTATTGCAATCGTATCTTCCGTGCTTCCGGAAGGTTGCGAACTGAAAGAGATTATCAGCGCCAGTCCGTTACAAACGGACTCCGATCATGAGATGGTGCGAAGAGTGCAATCCATTGCGCAACAGGTGGAAGGGAGGAATGTGGAGCTTATTCGTGAACATGGAGGAACAGATGCGCGCTACTTCAGTGAAGTTGGAATTCCCGCATTTCTGTACGGACCTGTGGGAGGAGATTTACACGGAAAGAATGAATGGGTTTCCATCCCATCTCTTCTGCAACAGTACGAGATAAATATGAAACTCTTACAATCCCTTCTTTAAATCTACCTAAGAAAAGGAATATTGGCTTCAAGCTCCACTTCGTTATCCACTCCGCCGGGCACTCCTATATTAAAGTCACTGCGCAGCAACGTATGTTTCATGGTGAGACCTGCATCCGAAATATCGGCAGTGATGGTAAGAGGTTTGGATACGCCATGCATAGTCAAGTTACCTGTAATGTCATAGCGAGTTCCTCCTTTGCTTTCGATGTTTGTGGAGAGAAACGTTGCTTGCGGGTATGTCTCTGCATCGAAGAAATCTTCGGACAGTAAATGATCTGTCAGCATCTGTTTTCCTGTTTTCAGACTGTTTATGGGTATGGAGAGAGCAATTTGAGATGCTTCCAGTCTTATAGGATCTTCCGCATTCGGAACCATTTGGAAGTTGATGTCGTAGAACGCTCCTTCCTCTTTTACCAAGTTTCCTTTTGTTCCGATAAACGTAAGAATGCTGTCATTTCTGTTCCCGTTGATTCCTGTTTTTGAAAGATTGGCCATGGAATCGGACTGCAGAGGAGAAGTAACGCGCACATTCGCAGTGGCTTCATTTCCTTCCGCATCCATTCTTTCGTATGAACGGATGGCTTCGGTTTTAAAACCGGAACCAAAACTGCAGCCGACTAGTGTAAGCGTAAGCAACAGAACAGATTTTCTCATAAGCAATGGAATGACAGTGGTGGCCCAGATCAGATTTGAACTGATGACACCTCGCTCTTCAGGCGAGTGCTCTACCAACTGAGCTACCGGGCCAAAATGATTCTTAACAAAGTCGTTGATCTAAGGGATCGAGCAGAATAAATCTGCGATATGCTTCTATCGTACGTGAATCAAAGCTGGGTGAGTGTAGCAACTCCTCGTTCGTTCGAGAAGGCAAAGATAGAAGTTTCCTTCTGAGCGATAATTGACTAGCATATACTAGTGTTGTATAGTTATACACCCGTTCTTTTACTAAAAAGGCTCAAATACTTCAACCAGAATCGAGGTTCTCATGAATTGGACTGCAATTTTTCTTGCACTTGCATCTATGGCACTCGGCGCAGTTCTTATGCGCCAGTACCTGCAAAACCGCAAGATTTCACTGCAAAGCGTATGGGCCGGCCTTCAACGTGAAGGGTCACCTGTTCCGTGTGCAGATTCTCTAAGCTTCAGTGCAAGAACGTTGCCGAAGAAGGGTCTTTTAACTCCGGCACACTCGCCGTCGCTATCGTTTCTGTACGTCAACATTCCTCGTGAAGGAGAAACCCCGGAAGAAGAATTTCTCCTCGTCAGCCAAAGCGGTTTTGTCGGTCAGTTGAAACTGACATATCGAAACGGTGAGCTGCTTGAGGCCAAAGTTGTTGTGGGTACTGAGAAACCACAAAAACTGAAAATTGCACTCTACGCATCCATCGCGGTGCGAGTTCTAAGCAGTGTTCGAGGTCGACAACATTAACCATTGCAGAGCGGGATAAACTGCGATCTCCTTGAGCCGGGATCGCAGTTTTACACATACAACGAAATATCTGTATTTCCCACAAACACGGGAATACTCTTACCGGCTTTTGCACGATGAATTGCCTTGGTAAGACCTACGCGATCGCAGACATCTCTGTAGCGTTGCAGCGCACTTTCACTCTCAAAGTCAGTCATAACTGTTAGCTGTTCCAGTCTCTTGCCGTGAATTCGAAGTGCACCTGACTCTTCGGTTTCAATGCGGTACGCACCCATTCTGTTTGTTTCAAGGTGTGGGCTAAGTACCTGCAATTCTTCTATGGGTTCATCTGTCTCTTCCCTCTTCTGTCTCTCTTCCAATACTATCGGCATGAGTTTGTTTTTCAGCTCATCCGTATGGAGCGAAGTTGCTGCCGAAATACAGAGAAACAATTCAATACCCCTCTCGTGCAATGCAGCTTTAAGATCTTCGAGTTGGTGCGGAATCAAATCTATTTTATTGAGAACAATCAGTTCTTTTTTTGCTGCGAGAGCAGGGGAATGCGCACTGAGTTCTTTGCGAATAGCTTCGTAATTTTCTACGAGAATATCCGGGTCGGGAGAGTTATCTCTCAGACATCTGCTTACATCTAGCATGTGAATAAGGAGCCCGCATCTCTCTATGTGTCTGAGGAACTGATGTCCCAGTCCCTTTCCCTCGTGTGCTCCTTCTATGAGCCCGGGAACATCGCAGGCAACAAAGCTTCTGTCATCCACATTCACCACGCCCAAATTCGGGACGAGCGTCGTAAATTCGTAGTCGGCAATTTTTGGTTTTGCGGCTGAAATAACAGATATCAACGTTGATTTTCCCGCACTTGGGTACCCGATTATTCCCACGTCCGCCACGAGTTTCAGTTCGAGAGAAATATGCCTGCTTTCTCCCGGTTCCCCCTTCTCCGCAAAATCGGGACGCTGCCTGACAGAACTTTTAAAATGAGCATTACCGTATCCTCCGCGGCCTCCGTGCACCAAAGTAATCTGATCCCCATGTGTTTGGAGATCCGCTTCGAACCCTCCTTCCACCGGTTCTCCTTTGCTGCTCACTTCTCGAATGGTGGTGCCGGGAGGAACAGAGAGATACAGATCTTCTCCCGCTTTTCCGTATTTATTTCTTCCTTCTCCGCTTTTTCCATTTTCACCTTTGTACTTCTTTTTTGAAGCATAAGACGAAAGGGTATCCGTATTGGCATCGGCAACCATGTACACATTTCCTCCGTTACCTCCATTTCCTCCGTCAGGTCCTCCTTTCGGAATAAACTTTTCTCTGCGCCAACTGACACAACCGTGCCCGCCGGTTCCTCCTGTGACATCTATGATTGCTGAATCTAAAAACATGGCGATAGTTTCAAGGTTTGGATAAAGAAAAGCCAGAAGTTTGCTAATATAATTGTTATATTGTATAATATAATTAACATCTACTACATAAATAAGAGAAATATGGATTACGACCGCATAGACAGATTTACTCCTTCGTTCGAGCACTTGCTCTTTTCGCAAAACACAAAGGAGAAAAAGCAAAATAGTAAATTGAAAAGAAAGAGCATTTTTCGTCTGAGAAAGAACAGGGGACTGGCATCGTAGTGATTGAAAAAAGATGCAGTTATAGGGATTGACGAATGAACATTGGCACTCTAGACTTTTGAGTGCTAATTTACAATTCCCTTTGTAACTATGTCTAAAGTTATTGGTATAGATCTTGGAACGACAAACTCCTGTGTGGCTGTTATAGAAGGAGGAGAACCTGTTGTTATTCCCAATGCTGAAGGAAACAGAACGACACCTTCGGTTGTCGGATTCAAAACTGATGAAGTCTTGGTAGGAATCGCAGCAAAGAGACAAGCAGTCACCAATCCTGAAAATACTATTTTTTCTGCGAAACGTTTTGTCGGAAGAAGATTCAGCGAGGTGAGCAGTGAGGCAAAGCAAATGCCATATACGGTAAAGGCAGGAAAAGAAGAACGTTCCGTAATTGTCGTGAATGGAAAGGAAATGCTTCCGCAAGAAGTGGCGGCCAAAATACTGCAGAAATTAAAGAAGGACGCGGAGTCGTACCTTGGTACGACTGTAAAACAAGCTGTTATTACTGTTCCTGCCTACTTCGATGACTCTCAGCGTCAAGCTACCAAAAATGCGGGAGAAATTGCCGGTTTGGAGGTTCTTCGTATTATCAATGAACCCACTGCGGCATCTCTCGCCTACGGGCTGGATAAAGGACAAGAGCACAAAATCGCTGTGTATGACCTTGGAGGCGGAACGTTCGATGTCTCCATTCTCGAAATGGCAGACGGAGTTTTTGAAGTACTTTCCACAAATGGAGATACGCATTTGGGAGGAGATGACTTTGACCAAGAAATCATCAACTGGATTCTTGCAGAGTTTAAGAAAGATCAAGGTGTGGACTTACGTGGAGATAACATTGCTCTACAGCGCCTGAAAGAAGCTGCTGAGAAAGCAAAAATTGAACTGAGCTCACAGACCGAAACCGAAATCAATCTTCCGTTCATTACGGCAGATAACACCGGTCCGAAGCATTTGAATCTTAAAATAAGCAGAGCAAAACTGGAGTCACTTGTATCGGCGCTCATAGAAAAGACTGCAAAACCATGCATGGATGCTTTGAAAGACGCGGGAATGACAAAAGGAGATATCGATGAAATCGTGTTGGTAGGAGGTATGACTCGCATGCCTGCAGTGCACGCGAAAGTGAAAGAACTGTTTGGCAAGGAGCCGCACAAAGGAGTGAATCCCGATGAAGTCGTGGCTATAGGCGCCGCTATTCAGGCGGGAGTGCTTGCCGGAGATATCGATAAAGATATCGTACTTGTGGATGTCACTCCGCTCTCTATGGGAATTGAAACTCTCGGAGGCGTGGCGACGAAAGTCATAGAGAGAAACACGAAGATTCCTACAAGCAAAAGTCAGATATTCTCCACAGCGGCAGATAACCAGCCTTCCGTGGAAGTACACGTTGTGCAGGGAGAAAGAGAAATGGCCTCAGACAACAAATCTCTGGGAAGATTCATACTGGACGGTCTTGCCCCGGCACCGAGAGGCTTGCCACAGATTGAAGTGACATTCGATATAGATACAAACGGTATTTTACATGTAAAGGCCACCGACAAGGGAACCGGCAAGGAACAACACATCACTATTCAGGGATCTACGGGACTCTCGGATGAAGAGATAGAGAAAATGAAAAAAGATGCCGAACTGCATGCGGAGGAAGACCGAAAGAAGAAAGAAATTGTGGACGCACGAAACAACGCGGACGCACTCGTATTTAATCTGGAAAAGCAGATGCGAGAACATGATGCCAAAATCCCGGATGACCTGAAGAAGAAGGTGAATGAAAAAATAGGTAACGTAAAAACACTGCTTTCAAAGGATGATGCGACTGCCGATGAATTTACGAAAGCAACCGAAGCATTGGCAACGGAGGCACAGGAAATCGGTAAGATTGTCTACGAATCCGCTCAGAAGGAAGAGTCATCCGAATCGACCGGTGGAAAAGACGACGTAGTAGACGCCGAGGTAGTGGAAGAGGAGCAAGAGGAAAAGGGTGACAAGGATTCCTAGCACTGTGATATGATTGGCGAGCCTCCTGGGAGGCTCGCTTCTTCAACTAATTGCCAATATGACCATATTAAGGTATAATGATCATGTGAAAAACGAACAACAAGAACCTGCCAATGGTGCAGAGGCTCCTGAAAACCTTTCTGTTACGGAGCAAATACTGAGCCTTCAGGTCGATTTGAAAGGTCGTATGAAAGGATTGGCTGACCCCGGTACAGTATGGCAAATGGCACAAATTGAAATGTCGAATGAAGCAAATAATCAGAAACAACGAACATTCGTTCGAGCTATTTTGGCAGGATTGGCGCTAGGAAAGCCGCATACAGAGTTGATTTCTGTAGTGGAAAAATGGCAACGTGCGGGAGTGGGAGACCAGAAACTTGCTGTGAGTGTTTCTCGCATACTGGAAGACGCCACTCATGAAAATGGTGAGTATCATTCCAAGAGTATTGCTGCAGCCGTAGAAAAAGAGGTGAACAGAGGTCATGTTCCGGGTATACAACCTCCCGGAGCCGGGAGTCAACCTGTACGAAGAAGAGCAGCGTAGTTTAGAGCTGCTTTCCAACCAACTCTGCCAGTTCCACAAGGCGGTTGCTGTAGCCCCATTCATTGTCGTACCAAGAGAGTGTTTTTACGACAGTAACACCGTCTTGAGTATGCACTTTCGTACTCTGTGCATCGATGATGGAACTTCTGGAATCGCCCACATAGTCTTGCAGAACAAGAGGACGCTCTTCGTACCCGAGTATTCCTTTCATCGAGCCTTTTGCTGCAGCCTTAAATGCCGCATTTACTTCTTCTGCAGTGACTTGTTTGGACACGACGGTTGTAAGGTCGGTTAGACTTCCCGTAGGCGTGGGAACACGAATGGACATACCATCCAGCTTTCCCGCAAGCTCCGGCAGCACAAGACCTACTGCAATGGCGGCCCCTGTGGTGGTAGGAATCATATTTATGGCTGCGGCACGAGCTCTTCGCATGTCTTTATGTGGCAAATCCAGCAGTCGCTGGTCGTTTGTGTAGCTGTGAATGGTTGTCATAAATCCTTGCTGAATGCCGAAGTTTTCATGAATAACCTTTGCCATGGGAGCGAGGCAGTTAGTGGTACACGATGCGTTCGAAATAACATCCATTGTCTTGGGATCATAGGTTTCCTCGTTTACACCGAGACAAAATGTTCCGTCCGCCTTGTCTTTACATGGTGCGGAAAGAATCACCTTCTTGGCACCCGCTTGAAGGTGAGCGGCAGCGGCATCTCGGTGGTTAAACACTCCCGTACACTCAAGTACGACGTCCACTTTCAGCTCTTTGTGAGCGAGAGTCGAAGGATCTTTACAGGCTGAAATTCGAATTTTACCGTGCTTGTTACACAGCATCCCGTCTTTGTAGCATGTATCTCCACAATCGTAATGACCATACGTGGAATCAAATTCAAAGAGATGTGCGAGAGTAGCGGCATCCGTAAGATCGTTGATGAGCACAACGTTGATACTTGGGTGCTTCTCCTGAATAATACGCAGTGCCTGACGGCCGATGCGTCCGAATCCGTTTATGGCTATGTTCATACTGAAAGAGGGAAAGTACGAGAAGTGTACCAATTCATTTTGTAGTGGTCGAGATGTTGTCTCTACGAGAGTACAGCTCGTATCTTTTTGGCGTTAGGAAGAATGTCTATTCCGGAAGCATCATACAGAGTATTCATGAGTGCGTCTCCCTTTACCATGTCTTGTGTAATTTCGCCGTATGAATCTATGTCGCCATAGGTTTTCCCCTGTGCAATGCCGGGCCCTGCCAGCACCGCATAGCCCACATTGTGATGGTCTCTGCCTCCCGAAGCATTAATACGTGGAGTACGACCGTGTTCGCTTGTGACCAGAAGAAGAAATCCGTGATGATGTGCATCATCTATAAGCGCTGCAATCGCCTGATCTGTCGGAGGAATGAGCTCGTCACTTCTGTCTTTGATACTAGTATGCATGTCCCATCCTTTTCCCTGTTCGTTATACACAAAACTGATTCCTGCCCCTTGTTGTGCGAAACTGGAAGCGAGCGCTGCGGATCTTCCTATTTGATTATCTCCGAACCTATTCAGTTGTTTTTCGGCGTCCGAGAAGGGGCGAGTGAGTTTATCTCCACCAAGGAGCAGTGAAAAGGCAAGTTCTCTGTTCTCCTGCATAAGGGTGATAGCGGGAGAAGAGAGTTGTTGCCCTCTTGTTTCAAGAACATGAAGTAACTCCAACCTTTTTCTCAGTCCGGGGTCCGCCTGAATAGGCGGCGGTGCAAAACGATTTTCTTCTTTATTCCATTGCACATGAAATCCGATATTTGGGTCCAATTGTGCTCTGTCTGTAAATATACTGGGAAGTTCTATGAAAGGATGCGGTATACCTCCATGCGAGAATTTCCCGGAGCCTTTTTGCATGGAATCACCCACAACATACTTTGCATTATGGGAGGTATTGCCGCAGTCGAGAGACTTTACGACGGATGCTTTATGCAAAACTTCGCAAGTTTTCTGCCATCTTGAATCTATGAGTGATCCGTTTTTTGCACGCGTACTCGTTACATCTCCCCGGTATTCATTGGGTCCTGCAATTGGACTTACAAACTCATACGGAGATTGTGCACCACCCTGAAAGAATATGACAATCGGCATGATTTTGTTTTTGGTACTAGCTTGCACGCTCTGCACCCCGGCAAGACCCGCGGCAGATATGGCAAGAAAAGACCTTCTACTCATTCTTTCCAGTTGCCTGGTTTCGTTAGAAGCTCTCATGCTTTATATATGTACTCCTCGTACTTAAATTGTCCAATTACGAGGACTTGCGAAGTCACTTCTGCACCTGAAAATGGCTTAGTATAGCCATATATTATCTTGAAACTAACTGCTTGAATGCGTATCCCATGCCCATAGCTGTAGCATTAGATATGACTCTAGACAAAAAATGGGTTTGTTTGGTAATTTTTACATTCAAAAAAACTCCATGTCTGCTACAGTAATTTCGATACCATCGTTTTAGGTGTTTGCACTTGCAATTCTTTAAACCCGTAATTCAGAGCAAAAAGGGGCATCCGGCCTCTGGTCATCGCTCTGATAAGCGGGATACCGCTTACAACATGGGATCATCATGCAGGTTGTCCCTTCTAGGGCAATCTGCAAAGACTACTCATCTTCTGCGATGATTTCATTGAATCGAGCCAAAGAGTACATAACTCTTCATTGGAAAATGATTGGACTACTACAGAGAATTCAAATAATTCTTTCGCTTGTTCTATTTCTAATATTATTACCTTTCGTATATTCGAATTTTTCAGCCTCCAATATTGAAAAGATATTTTCAACATTTGTCTTCGCAATCGCCTTCACATTCATTTGCACATGGTACTATCCCTACTTTAAAAGTAGAAAACATGGAGCAATGTTTAACATTATAGTTATTTTGTTATTGCCTCTTTGGTTTGTGTTTATAACTTCTACATTACCTAATGTACTACGCATCTATTTACTCAAGAAAATAATTGGATTTTTGTTATCAGTTTCCGCTGTCACCTTCATTCTTACGTATTTGTTGAAACCAAATACAGATACAAAGCCAAAATATAAGGCTCTATTATTAATGCCCGTTCTAATTTTGATTACTGAGATAGTGGGTAACACTAGCTATCATCTAGCCGTTGGAAAGTTCCTATGGGAACCGCTTGGTGAATTTTACAATATTCGTCCCTACACAGAAAGGGTTGGCGATGCCAGAATATTTACTTCCAAAAAAAACTACTCAGATGAATCATATTCTTTTGATGAAAATGGCTTTAGAGAAGGTAAAAATCACTATTCTTCTGAAGGGAAAAACATAGTTATTATTGGTGATTCTGTTCCATTCGGCATGGGTGTAAAAAATGATGAAACAATATCCTCATATCTTTCTGTAAAACTTCCATCATTCGGAATTATTAATGCGGCATTACCTTCATATTCATTACATCAAGCAATAGCAAGATTTAAGACTGAAATATTAGGAAAGTTTAGTACAGATATACTTGTTCTTCAAATTTATGATCCCGCCTCTCAGTTTGCTATTTGGGGTAGGGAATGGAGTCCAGAAATTAGTTGGGCTTCAGGCGATAGGAAGTATAATGAAAAACATGATTGGATTAGGAATAACCAAATATTGAAATATTCATTTATTTTTTATTTTCTTTTTCCTAGAGATGATCAACGTGTACATGATAATTTAAAATTAGACAAAAACGACGCAATAGCATTTGCAAGATTCGAAGATATTAATCTGACAGAACTCGAGAATCTTCGAAAGATTACAGACGCAAAAATCATTATTTTACCAATCAATAATTCACCATCTGCGCGTAACAATTATCCCACAGAGCATCTTTTAGCAGTTGAAACACTAAATAACATTCTCAAAAAATTCTCCGACAAGCATGACGATCAGTATTTTTTGGATATACGCGAATACTTTAATTCATTAAAAAAAGATAATTTATTTTTAGATTCCTGTTGTCATTTGACCCCAGAAGGTAATAAAGCTCAGGCAGATGCGTTATATGAAGAAATTGTTATGCTGCAAAATTAGCGTTCCGCACCTTTTTAAAACTTGGAATACTCGCGTTGCATTCGCAACGTATCTTCTTCCAAAAGAGGGGATTCACAGACAACAGTACCTTCCACTCCTCTTTCATGAAGGACAGTAAGAAAGTCCTTCCACTTCGCATCGCTCTGCAAAAGAGGCAGATGCTTCTTCTCTCCTTTCTCAGTGTATTCGATACCCGAATAGTGCATATGAACAGAGGAAAGTGCTTTCTTACCCAGGTATTTTACGTACAAATCAAACATGTCATTCCATTCTTGTTTGGTGTTCCACGCCCCGTTGGAGCGCGCGTGCATGTGCGCGGGGTCTACTGTCGGGTATATGTGAAATTCCTTACTGAGTTTTAAGACCTCTTCCAGCGTGCCAAACTGTGTGGGTTTGCCCATTGTTTCGAATCCCAGATTCACATGCGAGAACAGCGTGTCTTTCTGTTTCATAATATCGGCTGTTGCCTGTCGGACATTCTCGTAAGCATCCGAAGGGTCCATACCCAAATAAAATGCAGGATGAACGCAGACAGAATGCGCACCGCACCTCTCTGCCATACTCAGAGCATCCAATATCCGTTTTTTACTGGCAGCGAGCTTTTCTTTCTCCTTCGCATTGAGATTGATGAAGTAAGGAGCATGTACCGTGAGGTACATGTTGCACTGTTGCGCCGCCTCTCGTATTTCATCCATTCGCTCAGGATTTTTGGGCACTTGCTGCACCCACTCCATTTCCATGGCAGTAATGCCGAGCGAATGGGCATGTTCAATTCCTTTTACGGTTCCTCCGGAACCGGGAGTGGAAAGCGGAACGCCGGCTACAGCAAAGTGCAACATAGTGGTAGTGTACAGGTGTGCCACTTACGCAGGAAATTATCGACCGCACTTTGCACACCTCACTCGGTGATGGCGGATACAGGGTGGTGGAGATATTGCTCGACGCAGGATACGAAGCATGGTGGGTCGGTGGGTGTATTCGCGACATGTTACTGGGCGACGTACCCGACGATATAGACATAGCAACAGACGCGACTCCGCAGGACATCGTTCAGTTATTTCGAAAGTGTGACGACACTGCGGCTAAATTCGGAGCGGTGCTGGTTTCCCATGCGGGACATACATATGAATTCACCACATTCCGAGAAGAGCACGAAATAAGTGACGGACGATTTCCGGAATCAGTACGATTTACCACACGTGAGAACGATGCTTCTCGCAGAGACATCACCATAAATGCCATGTACTGGCATCCGATATCCGGTGAATTGTACGACCCATTCGGAGGAGAATCAGATCTGCATGCACTGCTGATTCGATTCATCGGGGACCCCAAAACACGCATTGAGCATGACGCACTCAGGCTGCTTCGCGTCATTCGATTTCGCGCACTCATAGGAGGGCAATACCACCCGGATACATTTGCAGCGTTACACAGTCTCTCGAAAAATATTTCTGTTCTCTCGGGTGAAAGAAGGCTCAAAGAAATGGAGAAAATGCTGCTCGGCCCGAACCCGGAAAGAGCATTCGAAGACCTGTGGGAAACAGACGTGTTGGAGCATCTGATTCCCGAACTGCACAAGTGCAAAGGCGTAGCCCAGCCCGCAGATTTTCACGAAGAGGGAGATGTGTGGGACCACACGATGCTCTGCATTGCTTCCTGTACGGAAGACCACGGAGCGGATGTTCGATGGTCCGCACTGTTTCATGACATCGGAAAAGCAGAGACATTCTCTGTGAAAGAACGCATAAGATTTGATGGTCACGCAACGGTTTCTGCCGATATTTCAGATACCGTTCTTCAGCGATTGCAGTGCCCTAAACGAAGGATAGAGAAGATTCACTGGCTCATAGAGCACCACATGATGATGGGAAACTTTGCAGATATGAATACCGAAAGAAAGTCTCACTGGTACTACCACCCGTGGTTCATAGAACTTTTACAGCTCTTTTGGTTGGATATTGCTGGTACAAAACCACAAAATTACGATTTGTATGATTCCATCATTTCAGATTACAACGAGTTTTTGAATGCAAATCCTCTTCCTCCAAAACCACTGCTCAGCGGAGAGAACGTTATGAAAATTCTTGGCATACAACCCGGAGCGAAAGTCGGTGAAATTATGAAGAAGCTCTACAAAGCGCAGGTGCAGAAAAAGATTTCTTCCAAGTCTGAAGCAATAGATTTCATAACATCACATTTTTCGTAGTATGTAGCTGTTTCCCATTCATACGGACTTCATGACTTCTGTTCGTTGCGGTCCGCATAGAAAGGCGTACCCTTATGAAATGGAAAATGAAACGCAATGGAGCAGAGGATACGGAGAAACTGAAAGTGTTGGAGTGGTTCTTCACGGCTTAAATATGAAACCGGAAAGCATGAACGACATGGTTGAATTACTTCAAAATACGAACGCAGAAGTGCTAAGATTAGCCATTACGGGTCACAGCGACTCTCAGTCTTCTTGGAACTTCGTTCAGAGAAAACATTGGATAAGCGATGTTTCACGTGGTATTGAAGAGGCAGCCAAAAGAGCAACAACGTTAGGCGTGCCGCTTCACGGAGTCGGGTATTCCATGGGAGGACAATTACTGGTAGATGCTCTGCAAGAAACGGGGATTCGCACAGATAAAAACATTCTTCTGGCTCCAAGTATCGCGTTACGGCCCGTAGCACAGAGCCAACTACACTGGGCGAAATGGCTGGGACCTCTCCCGACTCCCAGCACTCTGAGCGAAGAATACAGATCTAATTCCACTATTCCCGGTTCTGCATACGGTGCCATGTCCAACTCTCAGAAAGCCATATATGAAACAAAGAATCCGCAAAATTTAAATGTTCCCACAATGATTATTTTAGATCCCGATGACGAATGGATTAGTGAGGACGGATTGCGGCTATTTATGCAAAAATTCAAATTAACGAACTGGGCATTTCGTTTGTTGAAAAGGAGCAAAGAAAAAATAGCGGGTCGTTGGCATCACTTGATTCACGACAAAAAGTCACTTGCGGAACACTGGGACAATATTTCATTGCATATCAAAGAATTCCTCTCCGTACGTGGCACTATGCGAAGTGGCTAATTTGCTGTATAATATATGGAAACATACAAATTTATGGAACAGTTTCTCTTGTCACAAGACGTCATAGGCAGAATTCTTCTAGCAGCATTTTTAGGATCTATAGCAGGCATAGAAAGGGATATTCACAACAGACCTGCCGGTTTGCGTACAAATATGGTTATCTCTGTAAGTTCGTGCCTTATGACCATATTATCCATAGATGTGTTTCTTCCTATGAGCCCCGAAGTGGACTTTACGCGCATGACTGCAGCGATTGTTTCGGGAGTCGGCTTTCTGGGTGCCGGAGTAATTATGCACCAAGGCAATGGCATTCAAGGAATGACAACCGCGGCACAAATTTGGCTTGTGTCCGGCATTGGTATGGCCGTAGGAGTGGGAGCCTACTCATTGGCTATCTTCACATGCATATTTACAGTCACAGCGCTTATTATTCTGGCTCCGCTCAGTCATAAGTTTTCTGAAATTGGGAACAATAACAATCAAGAATGGAGTATGAAGAACGGCAAGCACTAAAATTGTTGTAATTCAGTGACACAGTAGTAGAATGCAAAGTTGTGGTCACTCAAGAAGGAAACATACGGGAGCAAAAGAAAACTTCTCAGTTTTGGTACGATATTGCCGAGTGGGAAGAAGGAGGGACAGTAGTAGATATATTGGAGACAAGATGGCGCCACCTCTGGGAGAGTGTTCCGGATCACATACTTGAAATAGATACGCAAGGAACTATTTTGCTTATCAATAAAGTTCTTCCACAGTACGAAATAAAGAATGTAATAGGTTCCAGTGTGTTTAGTTATGTGCCGGATCACCATCATGAAGCACTACGAAAAGCAATAACAGACGCATTGGAGACACGTGAAATGCATCAGTATGAAATTCCGACGTTTGCAGGCGGGGCTACCACATGGTGGACGAATCGCATTGTTCCTCTCATTCATAACAACGCGATAGTGACACTTCTTATTATTGCTACAAATGTGACTTCCATAAAAGAGAAAGAGCAGGAGCTTTCGAAACAAAATTTACAACTGAAGGCGTTGAATAAAGAGCTGAAGACACAGGCGAAAAAGCTGCGGTTTCTGGAGGAAGAGAACACGAGACTGAAGGCTAAATTTTAGTGGTTTATCATGAGCGAGGGTAAGGAGGGGCAGTTCGACTCACTTTGCTACGCTTCGTTCGCTCACTGTCATTAGACTTTTTTGGAGATTTTAATGGTTTACCATGAGCGAGGAGTTCGCTGAAAGCGAACGACGAGTCGAATGGTGGGCCAGGGTGGACTTGAACCACCGACCTCCGGTTTATAAGTCCGGGGCTCTAACCAGCTGAGCTACTGGCCCTTACTGAATAATACAAAGATCTGAAGGAAAAGTAACGGCAGTTAAGAACGCGCAGTAAGTGGCTGCCGAGCTTTACCACAAGGCAGTCTACAGAAAATGCACGCCGTGAAAAGCGTGTTATTCGTAAGAATAATGATCAGGGGAATTACTTCTCCTGAATCACTTCTATGGTCATAGGAACATCTGTTCCTACGAGGTTCACTGTAATTTCGTGAACACCGAGTGACTTAATAGGCTCTGAAACCTTGATTGCTTCATCTTTCACATCAAGCTTCAGCTGTGACTTGATTTCTTCTGCAATAACCTTTTCTGCAATGGCTGCGTACAATTTGCCTGTCTTGGTAGCCTTTCGTGCAAACTTGATGGTCTTACCTTTCAGCTCGGAAGCACCGGCCTGCTGAGCAGACATTTCAGCAACCTTTTCCTCTGCCCTACGGCGAATCTGCTCGGCGTAGCGACGTCGAACGGTTGGGGTGGCAACAAGAGCTTTGCGATGTGGCAACAGATTGTTCATTGCGTATCCGTCTCCCACTATAAGCAGGTCGTTCTTTTTGCCGATGCCGGGTAGGTCTTCGAGGAGTAAAACTTCCATAGAATTGTTTCTAAAGCCGACCCACTCTACTCGGGTCAAGAAGCCTTGTCAACGGTTTTATATGAAATGCGAATTTACTCCAAAGCATTTGGCGAAAAAAGCCAAGAAAAGAGCGAGAGCCAACTTTTTCCCCTTTGGAACACTCTTTCTTCCTGCAGGTACCAACGGTGCAATGTAAGGAATCTATCTGAGTGGAGGGACGGTTTTCCGAGTCGGACTCCATTCAGACGGGTGTTGTATGCAAAAGTATACATAGGGGAGTAGAGGAAGACTGCGGGAACATCTTGCCGTAAGACTTCTTTCAAATCTTGTAATGCTTCGGCTTGCTCTCCTGCATCACCGGTTTCTCGAATAGTTTCCAAAAGAGAATCTGCATCGAACGAAGAGTACTGAGACAAATTATAGGCATCTATGCGCAAATCTGACCTCTTGCCCGTAAACTGCTGAATGCCACTGCTGTGCCAGTAGGGGTAGCTATCCAGGTTATCCAATAGTGACTGGCCGAAAAGAAGAACATCGTAATCTCTGTTTATCAGCTTTTCTTCAAATTGACTTCTGGTTTCGGGAATTTCTATGCCCACATGCACACCCAGTTCTGCCCATTGCTTTTTCACTTCTTCTGCAATTGTTTTGTACTGAGGAGGAGTATTACTGGTGAGAAGGCGCAGAGAGAGTTTTTCTCCCTGAGTATTTATACGTATGTCTGTGGGATCTGTGGAAAGACGCCTCCTGAGAAAGTTCTTTTCCAAATACATATCTGCCACGGTGATTCTCTCATTTTCAGGTAACTTTTCATCTCGTGAGTCTATAAACTGATGCAGAATTTTCTGCTCCAAAGAAGCGGCTTTGTATTCCTGAGCCTTCACTGTTCGCCAAAGATAGAAAGAATCGAGAATATTTCCGCGTTTATCCTGCAACTGAAGAAGATTATTTCCCAGTGCAATGCTACCGGTTCCGCCATGAGTCGGCAGTGCTATGTGCCACGATCCTGTTTGAGTGGATTGCTCCAGAGGAATGTTGTTGAGCATGTATGCACTTTGAGACTCCAAAAATGAACCCGTTATGAGCAGAGAGGCACCTGTATCCAAATACACTATGGATTCCGTGTGCAGCGGACCTCTTTTGTTTGCTTCCCAGCGTTCAAGTAAGCGTTGTAATCTGACTTTTTCAGGTAAATGCCAATCGGAAGAGAAAAAAGCACCTTGTGCAAGATTGGGGTCGAACTGATACCTCCAATCAGAATCATTGATTTCCATGAGGGGAGTATCGATGATTATCAGTTCGTTCATCTTCTTCACTATCGCTTGTTTGTTCGTACCCAATTGTAATCCCAGACGTAGTTTCTGATCCGCCAAAATATCTTTATCCAAATTAAAGAAGAGTGCCACATACTGTGGAAGAGAATAGTTGGAAGCTCTGAAACTGCTTGGAATAATCGGGTCTCCAACGTCATTTCTTGGTACCAATCTCACTCCGTCAAGATTTCTGATATCCGAAAGCAAGGTGTTGTAATCCGGGAACATGCGAAAGACAATTCTCTCAAGATGATAAAATGGCTCCAATGGTCTGGAGAAACGCTCCAGCGTGATTTCCACGCTGAGATCTGTTTGTACAAGACGTTTAAAGGCGTATGGCCCTGCTCCGACGGGTTCGAAACCGAAGTCCAATACCTGGTCAAACTTACTCACAGGAACACCCTCGAACGACCGTTCAGGAATAAGTCCCAACGTTAAGTTGCTCGCAAAGAATCTGTAGGGCTTTGCCAAAGTAAATTTTACAGTCCTTTGATCCACTTTCTCTATTTCCACACCCAAAAAGTTTTGTCGCAACAGTGTGTTTGGAAACTCATCGCTTTGAACGGAGCGGAATGTAAAAATCACATCATCTGCGGTAACCGGGTGCGGAATCTCTTGAGTGGAATCGTGCCAGAACAGGTTCTCGCGTAGTCGTACGGTATACACTTTGTTATCGGGAGTGACAGTAAGAACCCCTAAGTCATCTTCTATCTTCTGCGTTTCGGGATTGTATTTTTGGAGTCCCGCAAAGACGAGAGAAACGATATCTCTGTTCACATCATTGGTAATAATAAACCACGGAAGTAAGGGTTGCAGTTCACCGACAGACCCTTCTATATAGGTACCGCCCTGGTCCGGTACCAAGACAGTGCTGTCTATGTAAAACCTTCGCAGTAAAATGGTGGCACTTATAAGAAAGAGGAGCACCAGAGCGACGAGAACGGTGCGCTCAAATTTTGCGAAAATGCGAAGAGCTCGAATCATGTGCACCGGAGTATACCGCAAAATTTAGGACGTCGCAGTGCGCACTAGTAGACGTACCATTGGAGTATGGCGAGTGCGAAGAATGCGACACTCAACCATATACTTGCTTTGTAGATCACTTTTTCAGCGCCACGACGTTGAACGAAGTTGGTGGCACCGCTTCCTCCGAATGTTGCAGAAAGCCCTGAAGCTCTGTGCTGAAGAAGAATACTGAATACAAGCAGAACACTGACGATGATTTGTAGAACCATAAGCATGAACAAAGTGTAGAGATGCTCTCGATTCTCGGCAATAGTATGCTACACTTTTGCGGCTTTAAATTGGGTGGTTAGCTCAGTTGGTCTAGAGCGTCTGGTTTACACCCAGAAGGTCACTGGTTCGACTCCAGTACCACCCACCATTCTACTCGTCGTTCCTTTCAGCGAACTCCTCGCTCATGGTAAACCATTCAATTCGTTCCTCACTTCGCTCTTCGCTCACATGGTAAACCACGATTCTCTTTTTGATCGAATCGAATGAGTCTGTTTACCATGAACGAAGTTGAATGGAGCGAACGGAGCGTATCGGAGTGATTCGAAGACCCTACAAAACACATATCCGATAATTGACAAGAGTAATTTATAGGTTACTTTGTCTTTATGAAAGCTGTTGAAATCCAAGGAGTGACCAAAAGACCCATTCAGCCTTTTGGGGAAGAGTGGATACCCGATGAAGCAGTAGATATACAAACATTTGTCACACGACATTTGAATGCGGTGCAGGAAACAGCGAGAGAGAAGCTGATCATAGTCGTGCAAAATACGACGTCTTTGCCGGATCAAGAATGGTTACCGATTCCTCCCGCATCTGACAAAAAAAGTACGTACGCCTTACATGCGGAATTCCTGGGTAAGGTGGACATGCTCATTTGGAAGCTGCAAGGCAAAGAAAGAGCCCCCACAAGGTTTATATCGAGTTCCGTTGCTTCAGAGGTCATGCACAGAAACGCAGAAATGCTACGCACCGATGCCGATGACATCTCTATCGAAACAGGGAAGTTTGCGATTCTACTCAATGCGATTGCTACGGATCTTGCATCGGAGAACCCGTTTCGAGACGTCAATGGTCCCCACACACTGCTGTGGGAAATCGTGAAGGACTGCAACTTGGAAAGCGCATCGAAATTCATAAGCAGCGGAGTATCACTGACAGATCGGATAATTCACTATTGTTTCGGCGATAAGAAAGGAGACATGATGAAAGAATTTTCCAGAGTTCGAGAACTCTGCAGACAGAAAATATCCAATTTCAATGATACGTGCGTAGAAGAGCTTATTCCCGATACCTACGCACACGACTGGTGCTCTCAACCCGACTCCAGTGTCATAGCGTGGAACAGGCTTCCTGAGTCCGATTCGGAAATTCAGGGACCTTGTGCCATGCACTTTGCGCTTCCGGATAGCGAGATGAATCAGCAAGATGATCTGCTGCGAGCAGAAGTCCTGGCAGGAAAGATAACGGCAAGAAGGCCAAAAAGAGCGCCGTGATCTTTGGCGAAATATACCAGACAAGACTCTTGACAATAAATCTATATTTATTCATACTCACAACCTTTTGATTACCCCTACTTCGCATGTTTTGCACATGTCGCCGCATTCAGACCGTTGCAGTCCTCTCAGGAACTGCACTACTTCTCACCCTCTTTCACACAGTTCTTGTGTCACCGATTGGCACAGAGGCGATTGCAGCTTCCACAGAATGTGCGGACGGAATAGATAACGATTTCGACGGAAAAATAGACTACCCACAAGATCCACAGTGTCTCTCTCTTCACGACCAGTCCGAAGGTCCTACGGGAAGAGGCCTGTTTTTGGATATTACGGACGGACTGAAGACTGTGGCTGCCAACGGACACATGACCTATACTATCAGTCTCAACAGCGACAGAGACGCTATTCAAAACGTGGACGTACAATTCTTCATTCCGCATCAGACAAATCTTCTTTCTTCCACGAACGGTGGGAGAACAGCAGGGGACTATGTCGTATGGAGAAACGTATCGGTTAACCCGGGAACAACGAAGAAACTCTACGTAGACGTCGGTATAAAGCCTCGTGCGCAGCAAGATCTCCTCGTTGTGGGTAAAGTCTATGCCGCAGGAGAAGAAGCAACGGACATTACGCGCATAGAAGGAAAAGAAGGAGACCCAAATTTCCAAAATGTTCCTGCATTGCGACTTTCAGTGAGTGATGGAAAAGCCTACGCACAGCCAAATGAGAAACTTACATACCGCATAGTGGTAGACAATACGCACGGTCCGAGCAGAACGTACAGACTTCGTACGGATCTCTCCACATTCCTTTCGTACGTTAATGCCAGCGGAGACCCGCGTGTGGATAAAAGCATCGTAGAATGGACAAGTCAGCAAATTGAAGCCGGAGAAGTACAAGAATTTTATCTCACTGCTCTAGTGGAACGTGAAACACCAGATAATATGGCAGTACAATTTAAAGTCGCATCGGGACCTTCGGTTGCGAAAGATACGACAGGAATTTACAAAGGAACGATGAACTCATCTATCAGCACGTCTATTTCAGACGGTTTGGACAGTGCGACAATCGGAGAGAATGTGACGTATACTCTCGTTATTCGAAATGATACGAACAAACTGGCAACGGAAGTAGATGCGAATGTTGCACTTCCTCGATACATGGAATTCGTATCTGCGGAAGAAGGAGGACAATGGACAGGAAAGAACGTTCACTGGACAGGTCTTACCGTCAGTCCTCATGGCTCAAGATCCATTCGTGTCACAGGTAGAATTCGCAGCGATGCGCCCATAGGCACAAAGTTGCGTGCCAGCGGAGAGGTAAAAGGACACGTTGCCGTAGATCTTACGAATGTCGATACCGTTCGACGCGGAGGAGGAGGTGGAATTGCACTCGGGTTCGGCCCGGTGGCAACATCTTCACGTGCTCCAATCATACTGCGAAAGAACGCAGACAGAGGAGAAGTACGCCCCGGCGATACGGTGCGCTACACCCTCTACATGAAGAACAACACGAACCAAGCCTTCGGAAACCTTGTTGTACAAGACCGCATGGATACGAATTACATGCAAATTCTTGGCGGACAAGGTGGTCAGCAAAGTGACGGCCGTCTATCATGGCGTGTACCGCAGCTTGCTGCGGGCCAGGAATGGACAACTTCGTACAGTGTGAGGATCGCCCCGTACGTCCCACATGGAGCAACACTGAATAACGTTGTATCCGTGAGCGGAGACGGAATAGAAACATTCTCACTCACTGAGCGTGTCATGACTTCCAATACGAACGTTATTACGGATCTTCCACCTACCGGCGTTAGCTTCGGAGGAATATTTGCGACACTCTCAGGACTCCTTGGAATGCTTCCTACATTCCTGCAGAGGAAGAGAAAATTCGTTCTCTAGACAACTATGCATAAAAAGCCCGGTGTAATCCGGGCTTTTATAATAACGAGCGGAAGAGACTTTATTGCAGAGAAGTAAATATCTCCTGCATAAGATCTACAATACTGGAGAACGTGAGCTCGAAAGGGATATCGAGCAGGTTGGCTATAAAACGGACTATAAAAAAAGCGATGAACGACACAAACAGTCCGATGATGGAAAAACGTATAGTATGAACTGCACGCTTAATTTTCTCTTCATTTCCCGCAGAGAGAATGAATGAGATGCCTCCGAAGATGATGTACACAAGGCAGAGGATGGTAGCAATGATGAGTCCGAGAGCTACGAAGGTAGCAATGATCTCTATAACGCTAGCGTTCTCAAGCAAATCTCTGAGCATACGCTGAGGGGGGAGAAATTAGGAAGTTGTACCTGAACCGGGCTCAAGTACCTTAAGGTTAATACGCTTGGATGTATTGCCTCCCACGATTCGCAGGAGAGTACGGAGTGCCTTAATGGTTTGGCCTCCTTTTCCTATCAGTTTTCCCATATCGCGCTCGCTTACCTGGATGGTATGCAAAATTCCAAGATCGTCTTCATGAGACTCTATGCGAAGTTCTTCCTTATCTTCCACCAATGATTCTAAGACGTACTGAAGGAAGCCTGCGCCTGGAAATTCAGTTGTGCTCATACGATGGAAGTGTATTACTCTTTGGTCTCGCTGTCACCTTCTTCCGGTGGCTTATCGGAAGTTTCTTCCACGTCGGGTGCAGCAGGCTCGCTTGGTGCTTCTTCTGTTGCTGCAGGCTCTTTAGCCTCTGCAGGAGAAGTTTGCGCTTCCGGAGGCTCTTCCTGCACGGGTTCAGCGGGAGTCTCTGGTGTGGCAGGTGCTTCTGCGGGAGGCGGTGGCGGAGGTGGGGGTGCTTCTTCCACGGCATTTTTGGACTTCTTCTTCGTGTATTTCTCCGCAAACTTCTCCATGTCCGCCATGCCATGACGAACCAGAAGACGAGCTACCGTATCACTTGGAATTGCTCCCATGGATACCCAGTGTCGAATTCTGTCTTCTTTTACGTCGAGTTCAAACGGATCTCGAGTCGGCAAATAGTGACCAAATACCTCAATGAACTTGCCTTTTACAGGCGCAGAATGCTCTGCAAGCACCATACGGAATGTCGGTGAGTTCTTTCGGCCGGTGCGTTGCAATCGAATGACGAGCATACAATGGTAGCGGACTCTCATTGAGTCAGCCCGCAGAGTGTAGGTAAGCAAAAAGCGCTATGCAACCTAAAAATGCTTAATTTGCGCTCTGAACATCCGACTGACCCTCTCTGCTGAGACGAATATCGGTAACCATTTCTGTTTCTGTCATCGTTCGAAGGTATGTGAGTAGGTCTTGCGCCTTCTGTTGGCATTCTTGTGAGGCTATGGAATGCGTACAGAGAATCGTTAAAACACCGTTAGTAAATGTGGTGGGACGCAAGTCGGCCTGGAACAGCTGTAAATGTTCGCTTATCCAATTCTCCGCATGGTGAATAACGAGCGATGCCTCACAATGGGAGGTTAAACCTCGCTTTTTTAGCACCCGAGACAGCAAAGAACCCACGTGATCCATAGGGAATCATGATACCCGCAAGGCACTGAGAAAAACAGTCAGTGTTTCCGCCGCCGCCTGCTCCCATGTTGGAAGCCCCAGGGAAATATCCGGAGCGGAAGGCGGATTTCGAAAGGCGGCTATGTACGCTTCTTCGTCCGGTTTCAAAAGTAACGAACCTGGGAGAGCCACTTCCGAAATTGCGGAGCAGTCGGTTGCAATAACAGGGCAGCCGCAAGCGGCGGCCTCGAGAACGGGAAAGCAGTAGCCTTCGTAGAGTGACGCCGTCACGAACGCAGTCGCACCCGAATACAACGCGGGGAGATCTTCCTCCGACACATCGGAGATGACAGAAACACCGGAGGGAAGAGACAGTTTTAGAACTTCCGGACCCGAGGAAACCAAAATGAGCTTCGTATTTTTTTCATTCGATTTTTCGTATGCGTTCAGAAGGAACTGTACGTTTTTATGCTCTTTCGCATTGCCCACATACAGGAAGTACTCACCCGAAACGCCGCATCGCTGCAGCGTTTCAGATACTGATTGATGCGAAACAGGTGAGAAGTTCAGACCGATACCTTCGTGAACCGTATGAATCTTTTTTTCGATAAGACTGCCGTACGTGTCACACAACTCGTGCTTCGTGTTATGACTGACTGCAATAATGCTTTTCGCTTTTCGTACCGCACGCTGCATGATTATTTTGTATGCGCATCTCTTGGTGAAAGCGGCGGTATTTGGAAACCGATGTAAAATAAGATCGTGAATGGTAACCACAAAAGGGACAGGACAATTAAACGGGACATTGAAATGCGGAGAGAAGAGCAGGTCTATGTTCGACCGACGAAGGATGGCGGGAAAACGTAGTTGCTCGGAAACAGAATAATGGGGAATATCTGCCTGAATAATTCGTATGCTCTTATCGAAATTTTTAAGCCAAGGCTCCGAATCTGAACGGACAAACAACACCCATTTTATATCAGCCGAGGAGCGGACAAGGTGAGAGGCAATCTCTCTTGCATACCTTCCGATACCGAAGTTCCCGGAAGCAAAACGACAATCGATTCCAATAGTTGGCATATTTTCAGTACCATAGTACTCGTATGAATATCAGAAATGCACTGAAAGAGTCAGGTTTGCCATCTCTCGAAGCGGAAGTACTTCTTTCTAAGGTACTGGGGACAGATAGAACGATGCTGCTAACTCATGGCGATACGATGTTACGGAACGAGGATGAAGCCCTGTTCACATTTTTTACGGATCGCAGAAAGAAGAATGAGCCGATATCGTACATTGTGGGATACAAAGAATTTTACGGCAGACAATTTGACGTCAATAGCGACGTACTCATCCCAAGGCCTGCGACAGAAGGTCTGGTGGACACTGTGCTTCAATTTTTCCAAGAAGGAGAGGGAGGGTGCACGGAAATTGATACGGATATCTCCGCTCTCGTTCTCCCTTTTGAAGGGAGGGGGGAACCGAAGCTGCTCGCAGACATCGGAACCGGTAGCGGGTGCATAGCAACAACCCTTGCTCTCCATACTCCGTATGAAATTCTTGCGACAGACATATCCGACGGAGCCCTATTTGTAGCCAAAAAGAACGCAATAAACCACGGAGTTTCACACAAGATTTCTTTTACGAAAGGATCAATGCTGGGTCCGCTTGTGAATATGAGTACATACTTCTTCGTGGTCACCAATCCTCCGTATATTCCGACCACAGAATCTCTCATGCCAGATGTTGCGGACTATGAACCACATGGAGCTCTCTTTGCGGGACAAGACGGTATGAGCGTACTGCTCCCGCTCTTCTTGGAAGCAAAGTCGCATCCTTTCTGTTCTGGCATTGCATTGGAGTGCCGTAATTTTCAGGCGGAAGAGCTTCTCAAGATTCTCTAGAGAGCAAGAGAGATTCGTGCTACTTTGCAGTCGTGCAGAAGCTGCTTTCATCGCTCGGCCCCGTCGCCGCCGTCATAGGTGCGCAGTGGGGTGATGAAGGAAAAGGAAAAGTCACGGACATTCTGGCAGAGCATTACGATATTATTGCCAGAGCGTGCGGAGGAGCAAACGCAGGACACACCATAGTAATCAACGGTACGAAACACGTTTTCCATCTGCTTCCCTCCGGGTGTTTGCATGAAAAAAAAGATATCGTGCTGGGTGCGGGAATGGTGCTACATCTGCCGACACTTCTGGAAGAAATAGAAACGCTGAAAGAGAGTGGCATAGATATCGTGAACAGACTGTATATATCGCCTGAATCACATATTCTTTTCGATTTTCACAAAGAGATCGACGGCGCCTTGGAAGAACTGAGAAGCAGAGAAAAGGGGCAGGGGATAGGGACGACAAAAAGAGGAATAGGACCCGCATATATGGATAAAGCGGAACGTGTCGGCATACGAATGGAAATGCTCGGAAAGAATATAGAGGGCGAGCTGAAAGAAAGAGCAAAACGCGTACTGCAGTGCTACGGAGTGACCATAGATACCGACAAAGAAATGGCAAATATGTCTGCTGCTCATGCGGTACTGAAAGGCAGAGTGATTGATACCATAGAGCACATGCATAGCGGACTTTCAAACGGGAAAACTATTCTCATAGAGGGCGCACAAGCCACACTGTTGGATATAGACCATGGAACCTACCCGTACGTGACAAGCAGTTCCACCACCATCGCAGGCGCATTGCAGGGACTCGGCCTGCCGCCCAACGCTCTGACATCGTGCATAGGAGTAGCCAAGGCGTACTGTACAAGAGTGGGGTCAGGACCATTCCTGACCGAAATGGATGAAGAGCATGCCGATAGAATTCGTACGAAAGGAGGAGAATTTGGGGCGACAACAGGTCGACCGAGAAGGTGCGGCTGGCTTCATATTCCGGATTTGAAACGAACAGCGCAGATCAACGGATTCACACACTGGAATATTACAAAGCTGGATGTGCTGGATACCGAGTCCGAAGTGAGCGTCGGCATAGACTCCAAAAGCGATGCGGAAGCCATATACGATGCGATTCCGGGATGGATGGAACCTACGGTAGGTATGACTTCGTTTGCAGATCTTCCGGAGAATGCACAAAAGTACATCTACTTCTTAGAGCAGAAGACAGGTGTCCCCGCAGCGTTAATAGGAACGGGGCAGGGAAGGGAAGAGATGATTATAAAGAGCTGACATATTGCCAAAGAACAAAATTGGCTATAGTAAGTCACTTTATGGATAGAAGCAGAGAAAGCAATTGGCTGCTTGAAAAATTGCGATGTGAAGTTTCGCAGGTCGATGCGGCCTTTATAGTGGAACCTGAAAGGGTGTTACCGTTACCCGACAGAACAATCGTATCTGCCTGGATACAAAAAAGATGCCAAACAGTCATCAGGCTTGGTGATGAAATCCTTCATGAAAGTACACCGAAGGTAATACAGGTTTGCAAAATAACTCTGAATACCGGCAAAGGAGTTCCAAGACCCATAGATGTATCGGATGTGCACGACGAAGCAGCGATCGTCGTTATGCAGCTTATGAATTCCTTACAAAACAGGCAGTGGGAACTGCTGCGAAAAGAAGAGGGCTAGTCCACTCGTTCGCCCCACTTCAATTTTTCTCGAAGAGTGTGAAAAAACGTATCTTGTTTTAAGCGCAGAAACTTTACGGTGTCACCGCAAGCACATGCTGTTACTTTATCTCCGTTTTCAAGCGGTACGTACACTTGTCCGTCGACGGTAAGTACGACCTCCGTATCTTTAAACTTGTTCGATTTTGTCATCACTTCAACCGTCACTTTCTGGTTGCTGGGTATGACCACAGGTTTCTGGCTGAAGCTGTGCGGATTGATTGGCGTGAGGATGGTTGCAGCCAATGTAGGGTGGACTATGGGACCTCCGGCAGCAAGAGAATAGGCGGTTGAGCCCGTGGGTGTGGCTATTATAAGCCCATCCGCATGGTACGACGTAAGATCTTCCCCGTTGACCATCGTGCGCAAATCCACGAGTCTTGCGATAGTTCCCTGCGCGATAACAGCTTCATTGAGCGCGAATCCTTCAAAAACATTTTTTGTACCTCTCGTGGCAACAACGGAAAGAATACTGCGATTTTCAAGTACGCCTTCACCGGTAAGAAGCCTAGGGATAATGGTGTCCGCATCGGCGATCTCCGTCTCAGCCAAGAATCCGACTGTCCCTCTGTTCACACTCAGAATTGGTGTTTTGAATGTTCTCAGCTCTCGTATTGCACGAAGGATTGTGCCGTCACCCCCTATGACAACCAATAAATCTATGTCATCTTCGCTATGAAATTGAGCAAAATCTTTTGAACAGTCAACATCACTCAACCTGGTTGGGTCTGTATAAATTACCGCTCCCAGATCCGTAAGTATTGTAAGCACTTTCGAGACGGATTCATTTTTATACGTCAGGCCCGATTTCACCGTCACGCCGATGCGCTTGTATTGCAACATGCCGCTATTGTAACACTTTCACAATATTGAGAAAGAGATCTGCCGTTCGTTTCCAGGAAAAAGTACCTGCCTGAACGGGTCCTTGCGTACGAAGACGGGAACGAACCGACTCATTTGTGAGAATGGTACTCAAACCCGAAGCAATGCTGCGTACGTCTTCGGGGTCCACCAGTAGCGCCGAATCTCCTGCAACCTCCGACAAACTGCCACGGTCTGACGTGAGAACAGGTACCCCGCGTTGCAAGGCATCCAGAACCTGCATGCCGAACCCCTCGTAGAGAGAAGGCAATGCCAATACGGCACATGAATGAAGAAGATCCCTGTACTGTTGCTCATCTATGTATCCTATAAAATCGGCACCGTCTGTCTCTTGTGCCAAACGTACGATATTGTTGTCGTTCCATCCTCGACCTCCTGCAAGAACCAACTTATATTTTTTTCGCAGATTTTCAGGGAGTGAGGCGTATGCCTGAAGAAGTCGGTACTGATTTTTACGAGGTGACAATGTTGCGACGCACAGAATCATGTTTTCATTCGACTCAGATACGGCAGCACTTTCACGCACAGGACCCGCAAAAATGGGAGTGATGGCAGTCTCCGAAAGTGAAGGAAATTGCTTGAGCAGATCATTTTTCGTAGAGGTACTTACAGTGAGAATGTGGGCGGCTTTCCGCAGTGCCCCTTTCGCAAGCAGACGCTCTATGATTGTTGCTTTCTTATTGTGAATATCGGGTCTGAAAGCAATGAGGTCGTGTACGACAGGTATGCAGAGATATTTTTTGGGAAGGAAGAACGGTACGATAAAACTCGTGAGGCTAACGTACATAGACGGCTGTTTTAACCCGACAAAATAAAGGAAAGCGCGAACGTGCCACAGAACACCTGAACGGAATGTTTTTGTTTTCGGTGAGTATTGCTCCCACTCAGAAGGTAACGGAGAGTCGCACAGGAGAATCAATTCTTGCTCCCTGCGAAGCAGCTCAGATACAAGTCCGTACGTCCACTGACCTTTGCCGGCTCTCTGAGAGCGGCACGCTTCCCGAACATCCACTGCCAAATTCATAAACCTAGTCTAGTGGTGGATATCGCAGGATGCTATGCTGTAATCATGGCTAATTCTCTCATCCGTAAAATCAGTGCAATGGAGCTGGAAGAGCAAATTCTTAATGCAGGAGCTCTTATGGCACTCATCGGGGTATTTTTCCCATGGGTTGGCGGGGAATGGCTTGGCGGTGAATCTGTGACGTACGCAGGATTCAGCTTTTATACGGGATTTATGGGAATTGCGGTACTGCTACTGGAACTTTTCATACTTCTCATCACTATCATACCTCTTACGGGAGGACCTGCTCTCGTACGCAAAGGGAGTAAGGATACCGTACGACTTCTTGTATCGGCACAAGCTGCAATTCTGATTCTGGCATCTCTTTCTGTCCTCACAAAAACCACACTTGAATTTGCCCGAATGGAATTGCGATTCGGAATATACATTTCTCTTGTGGGAAGTCTGGTAGCTCTGCTGTATTCATTTCTGCGTTTTCAAGAAAAGAGGAGACGTGAAGTGCATAACCTCTTCCATCACCCGGAAGAAGAAACATTTTCCCAAAATCATAATCCTTCCATACACTCGGTTCCACAAGAGCGCGCTGCCCCTCAGGCTCCGCCTCCACCCGAAGCTCCCGCTGCGGATGAACACCGTTTCCACTCTCCCTAAATGCCCTCTGACTACAAAGATGAAGATCTCGTATATGTCGACCCTCGTAAAAGAGCGGTTGTTGGTATCGTGGAATGGTCTGCGGACGGCAACCCGAAAAAATTGGAGATGGAATCTACGGAAAAGATTGATGATGACGATGATGACGGCAAAGAAAAAGGGAAAGGCAAAGGCGGCAGAATGCCCCGAAAACGGAAAAGATATTACCCTTGGGGAACGTATAAAAGCATGAAAAAGCTTTTCCGCATTGAAGGTAAGGAAAAAGAAATTGAAAACTATAAGACATTGGACACAGCCATAGACTTAGCGGTAAACGAACCTTTCTGGGACTAAGCTGCAAGAACTTTCGCCAAGCTGTTCACATCATTCTGAGAGCCGACTATGAGAGGCGTTCTCATGTCTATATCTGTGATTTTTTTATCGAGTATGGGCACGTGACCATCTGAGGCAGCACCTCCTGCCTGTTCTACGAGATAGGCGAAAGGCCCGCATTCAAAAACAAGACGAAGTTTCCCTTCGGGATACGCACTTCCTCCCACATTCGTAAAGACACCCTGACCTTTGCTGAAGATATGATGAATGTCAGCAACCATGCATCCCGAATAGCGGAGAGTTTTTTCTTCTTCCATCCATGTTGCCATGACTTGTTTATACGCCTGGTTTTCGTTGACCGCTCTCAGGTTTCCCGGACTGTAATTTTTTGCATTATCTGCTATGCCAAGATACTCACGCAGTAAGACGTATTCACCGACATCGTTTAAAAGGAACTCGTGCACACCGTCTCCTGTCGAATACACCAGAATCGTTCGGGGACCGTAGAGAACATACATGGCAGCAACTTGTTCGCGGGGAGTTTTTCCAATCACATCTCCTTTGTATATTCCGACAATGGTACCAATGGAGAAGTTGGCATCCACCAAAGAAGAACCGTCCAGAGGGTCGAATACGACGCTGTAGGGAGCTTTAGAATCCAGTTCTATGACATCCTTTTGTTCCTCCGATATATAGCAACACACCAAACCGCTCTCGCAGAGATGTTGTCGTAAAATATCATCACTGAGAACATCCAATTTGAGTTGTTCCTCTCCAAACTGATTTGTATTGCCACTCAGCCCGGTTTCTGTGGTTTGTATGGCATAACTTATGTACTTTGCCGCTCTGGATATATCTATTATGAGGTGCCTGAGATCATCTTCTGCGGGAGATTTATGCAATAAGTGATAATTCAGAGAAAGGTTTTCTGGGACGGGACAAGATGCGGAAGTCATCTGAATTAGAGGAAGGAACCAACTTTTAAAACCATTTCTGTTACGCGCATTGCGTATCCCCACTCATTGTCATACCAGCTTAAAAGCTGAACCACATTTCCATCTATGACTTTCGTAAATGTTTCATCCACTATCGAAGAATGCGGATCTGTTTGAAAATCAATAGACACTCTTTCATCGTTGGAAACCGAGAGAATGTCTTTCAATGCGGGGGAAGCAGCAGCTTGTTCCAGTTTGGAAATTACTTCCGCCTCAGTCGTGTCTTTTTCCAGTGAGAAAGCCATGTAGGAACAACTGACCGTGGGAACAGGCACGCGAAAAGCCATACCGTCTATTTTACCTTTTAATTCCGGGAATATTGCCGCACAAGCTTTTACAGCTCCTGTTTGCGTAGGAATAACAGAAAGAGTGGCAGCTCGTGATCGTCGTAGATCATTGCCTTCCTGAGACTTGTTATCCAGCAGGTTCTGAGAAGCTGTGAATGCATGCACGGAGCTGACAAGAAGACTCTGCACTCCAAATGCTTCATGCATGACTTTTATGACAGGTGCGATACAGTTGGTGGTACAAGAAGCATTCGAAACAATGGGCATATCCGCCGTAAGCTCGTGATCGTTCACTCCTATGACAAACGTAGGAGTGCCGTCTTTCATGGGAGCGGTAACCACAACCTTTTTGGCGCCTGCGGACAAATGATGCCCGGCACTTTCCGCACTCGTAAAATGTCCCGTGGATTCAACAACCACATCCACACCCAGTTCTTTCCAGGGGCAAAGAGCCGGATCTTTCTCTTTCACCACACGCACTTTGGTTCCGTTGACGGAAATGTGATCGTCATCCAACACAGAAACCTCTCCCACGAATCGTCCGTGCAGTGAATCGTACTTCAAAAGGTATGCGCGCATAGCCGCGTCCGATGATGCGTTTACGGCAACAACCTGCACTCGATCACCGTATTTTTCCACAAATTGACGGTGAACATTTCGTCCTATTCGACCGTAACCGTTAATGGCTATCTTCAGCATTGTGCCATCATCATACGGATAGCATTGGAGTTCGCAAGTGCCATTGTGGCAACAAATCTCAAATGGCAGATTGTCCCTTTTAGCCGAAAACGCTGATGAGTATTCCCATGAATGCAAAGAAGGATCCGATAATCCACAGCCTCATGGTCACCTTACTTTCTCCCCAATCCAATGCTTCAAAGTGGTGATGAATTGGTGCGGCTCGAAATACCTTTTTACCGCCGCGAAGTTTTTTACTGGTTAGCTGAATGATGACAGAAAGCATTTCTATGACAAACACGAAGCCGATGAGGGGTAACACCAAAATATTGTCTGTCATCAGCGCAATTACCCCAAGCATGCCACCGAGAGCAAGCGAACCGGTATCTCCCATGAAAAAGAGTGCGGGAGGAACGTTATGCCACAGAAACGCAGCAATTGCCCCGACAGTTACCGCACAAAATCCCGCTAAAATAACTTTTCCGCCTATGAACGCAAGAATGGCAAACGAAAGGAAAGCGATGACCAGCAATCCGCCGGCAAGTCCGTCCAGACCATCGGTCACATTGACCGCATTCGCCGTTCCTACAAGAATAAATAGAAAGATCGGTGCATACCACCACCCCACAACAATATCTCCGTAGAACGGAATATGAATTTGATCGTATCCCAGCTTTACGCCGAACCACCACGCTCCGATAAGACTGATGAGTATCAGAAATGAAATCTTCGGAAGCACATCCAAGCCTTTTTTCTTTCCGAGTCCGCAAATATTCCAGTAGTCATCCACCGCTCCCAAGATGCCCATGGAAACAAGTGTGAAGAGTGGAAGATACACTTCACCCCGTTGCAAGAGAGAGTGATCCACAAAGCCCGTATACGAGAGAATGCGAGAGAATGCGACGGTAAGAAGAATGGAACTCCAAATGAGGATTCCTCCCATGGTCGGTGTGCCAAATTTGTCTTTGTGATACTTTCTGAAAATGGTTGCCTCTCTTCCATCCACAGCCTCCACTCTCAGCTGCTTTCCCAGCTTATTTCTTCGGAGGAACGATACGAAGCCCGGTGTGGCAAAGAGCCCTGCTATAAAAGCAAAAAAAGCATAGCCGACTATTGCCAGTATCGAAATTTCGGGACGGGTTGGAATATCTATAACCATGAATAAGAGACTAGCGTAACGCAGTAATTTTTCAAGACTGTGTGTGCACCTTGTCCACGTCGTAAAAACGCATCTGCTCTTTCTTAAAGAGCAGTTCCACACGGCCAGTAGGACCGTTTCGATGTTTGCGGATGTAAATATCTGTCATGCCGGGACGGTCGCTGTCTTCTTCGTAATAGTCTTCTCTGTACATCATAAGCACCACATCAGCATCTTGCTCTATGGATCCCGATTCGCGAAGATCCGAGAGCGCCGGAATGTTCCCGGGCCTGTTTTCCACCGCTCGTGACAACTGAGAGAGTGCAATGACAGGAACATGAAGTTCCCTTCCAATTTGTTTCAGAGAACGAGAGATTTCAGAAATTTCCTGCACCCTGTTTCCTGCATAGCTCTGATTTCCGGTACTCATGAGCTGCATATAGTCGATAACGAGGAGATCCAGTCCGTGTTCCATCTGCAACCTGCGAGCCTTTGCACGTAATTCCGGTATGGACGAGGCGACCGAATCATCTATGAATATTTTGGATTTGTTCAGTTCGTCCATTATCGGACCCATGTTTTGGAAGTCACTGTCATCCAGTTTTCCTTTTTGCAGTTTCCACGAGTCGACTCCGAGCATGGATGCAAACAGACGATCTACCAATTGTTCTTTGCTCATTTCCAATGAGAAAATTCCGACGCTCTTGCCTGACTTAATGGCAGCATTTTGAGCAATATTCAATGCCAAGCTCGTTTTTCCCATGCTGGGACGAGCGGCGATAATAATAAGGTCACTGGGCTGGAAGCCTGACAGTTTTGCATCCAAAGCATGAAAACCGGAGGGAACACCTTTCACAGGATCGTCGTCGTCGGATTCGTGCATTTCGGCAAATTTTTCGTATCGCAATTCAAGAATATCTCGAATATGGACAAATTTGTCTTTCATAAACATATTCGATATTTCGAACACAGATTTTTCAACTTCATCCAGCAGTTCGGGAATGTTTCTGTTTTCCTCGTATCCCAATCCTTTTATTTTGTCTCCTGCTCGAATGATGCGCCTGTGCACAGACTTGGTTTTGACTATTTGACCGTACTGGTAGACATGGGAAGACGTGGGGACATCCGAAGCCAGAGCCGCCAAAAATGAACTGCCTCCTACCTCATCTATTTTGGAATTACCTGCGAGTTTGTTACTGACAGTAACGAAATCGATAACTTCATGATTTTGATGCAATTGATAAATTGCTGAGAAAATTAGCTTATACGTAGGGTCGTAGAAATCTTCAGGCGTCAAGAAGTCACTGATCTTTATGATGGCATCGGGATCTAAGAGCAATGCACCGAGCACGGTTTTTTCCGCATCCGTGGAATGAGGCTGCGTGTCGAGTGCTGGCGGTGTTTTTTTTGCTGCTGCGTCCATAGGGGAGGGGATGAATTCTGATCGTAACCAGGCATCCGATCAATCCATTCCCCCTTGCCAAAGTGTCGAGGCATCATGCAATACGGGGAGCAAATGTGGAAAAAGTGTGGATACCATCAAAGATTCTGTACAATACACATATGAATGAGCCCTCAGAGCTATTGGAAGTGTACGATATGGACGATGAACTCGTCGCAGTCATGCCACGCGACGAATTTTACGAACAAATTACAAAAGAATTTGCAAATACCGGCAACATTACGAAGAAAGTAAAATCTATCCGTGTCATACTTATGACTACCGACGGCAGAATTTATGTACAGAGACGCAGCAATAAGAAAGAGCAAAACAGAGGACTGTACGACAAAACGATCGGCGGCCACTATATGAGCGGACATACGTGGGAGATGACAGTCGTCCGTGAAATGGTGGAAGAACTGGGCATCCCCTCCGTCGTGTTGCCCCCGAAGGACTTTAAAAAAGCCATCAACACAACCAATACCGACATCATTGGCATTTTTAAAGAAATCGACTACGACAACAACTTTCTTTCTCTGCGAACAACCGATTCATTACCGATAGTACAGCCCTACATGAACACGTTTTACATAGGGTATTACAACGGTCCCATAAAGTTTCATGACGGTGAAGCTTCCGGCATAGAAGTGCACAGTGTGGATGAACTGGAAAAAGATATTGCAAGTAATCCGGATAAATACACCGAAGATTTAAAAGTGATGATACAAAAATACCGGGATCATTTGATCCCGGCAGATGAAATAGCGAAATAGCAATTTACATGTCCGCAGCTTTTCGAATCTCTTTGATGAGACCTGCAGCTATTTTGGGATTTTCCATGAGATAAATTCTCGCCTGCTCTTTGCCCTGACCTATTGTTTCTTCACCGTGACGGAAATACGCTCCCGCCCTCTCCAAAATACCAAACTTCACACCAAGCTCTAATATATCTCCCTCACAACTTATACCTTTATTGTAGAGAATATCGAATTCGGCTTGTCGAAAGGGTGGTGCGACCTTGTTTTTCACCACCTTTACACGAGTACGGTTTCCCACAATTTCTTGTGTGGCACCGTCCGGTCCCGTGGATTTTTCCAATATTTTATCGATACGGCGAACATCCAAGCGCAATGAAGAGTAGAACTTCAATGCTTGCCCGCCAGCCGTGGTTTCCGGGTTACCGAACATGACCCCTATCTTCATGCGAATCTGGTTAATGAAGATAACACTGGTACCGCTCTTTCCGACTACGGCAGTAAGTTTCCGCAGTGCCTGACTCATAAGACGTGCCTGTAAACCCATTTGAGGGTCTCCCATACTTCCTTCAATTTCCGCACGAGGAGTAAGGGCCGCGACAGAGTCTATGACAATAATGCTAATGGCTCCGCTGCGAACAAGTGTTTCGCAAATCTCCAATGCCTGTTCTCCGCAATCGGGCTGAGACACAAGCAGTGCGTCTATATCCACTCCGATTCTTTTTGCATACTGAATATCCAACGCATGCTCCGCATCTATGAATGCGGCTCTGCCGCCTCTTTTCTGTACCTCTGCGATCGCATGAAGTGACAATGTGGTTTTTCCACTGCTCTCCGGACCATAAATTTCAATAATTCGCCCCTCCGGAATACCACCGCCAAGAGCGAGATCCAGCGCGAGAGAGCCGGACGGATACCGCTTGATGTGCCTGTGCGCGTTTTCATCCATTTTCATAATGGCACCTTCGCCGTGCTGCTTTTCTATGTGCGCCAAGGCTGCAAGGATGGCTTCGTCTTTTGCCTGTTCTATGGGATCGACTTTTTTAGCCGGTTTTGATTTGGATTCCATCGCAGATGCGATGATGGAAGACTCGTTAACTTGAGGATCTTTCATTACTGCGGTTGAGGAAGAGGTGGATGCTTTGACCATAATACTAGGGGGAAGTTGGGAAGTATGAAATAGGATTTACCAAGGTGAACGGTTATACACCACCTTACGCAAAAGAGCGTACAGATAAAAACAATTGCACTTGCAAGGCAATAGAATAATGGTGGTGTACTGTAGTACACCTACTTTTACAGAGGCGTACACGTACCGATATCTTGCTCCGTATCGGTCACTTCACAGTATTGGCCGGACGGACAGAGTACACCCGCAGGACCGCCGCAAGGACCACCCGTTACAGCTCCACCCGAGCCCAATGCGGGCTGTTGTGACGACGACGCATCTTCTGTGTGGAGTTCCAACGATGCCAACAGGGAAAGCCACTGTTCCCGCAGCTCAGCTGCATTCGGGCTCTGATCCGCAGAGAACAGCATGGTAAGCATGGTGTCACCATGATGAACGTACACAGCCTGAGTGCCTGTCTGCTCATTGATAATACGCACGGCAGGGAAACCGTCTACGACGATGGAGACACCGAACGGAAACTCTTCCGGTGCGTCCTGTGCAGACAGCGAGAGCACGGGTTTCTCCTGTGAAGGCGCAAAGAAGAACGATGTGCCTCCTTCTTTCGTGTGCGTCCATTCTTTGGGAGCATCCAAGCTGAGCAAAAGATGTGTAAGATCCCAACGCTTGGTGGTTGTTTCACTTTCTACGACAGATTCCACAACAAGTACCGGCAGCAACTTATCGTCAATATTCGGCTCTAAGACTCCTCGCAATGTCACCATTTTTCGTTCGTAGGCACGTAAGGTAATGAGTGTGCTCTCAACGAAATACAGCTCCTTTCCGTTTTTTGTGAGTACATGAGTTCCGCGACGGGCCAAAGAAAGCTCTGCGGGCATAAGAATACCCGAGACAGTTTGCTCTCCCTTCGGCAGAGGTGGGAGTGGCTCTTTCGCACAAGAAGCAAGAAGAAGACTGGCCAGTAAAAAAAGCTTTACGGACTTCATGGTTTCAAAGTGAAAGCTTACTTCTTCGCGGAGTCGAATGCATACACAGCACGACCAACACGTTTGAAGTATGGCATTTTCTGAAGGTTGAGTGAAATGGTACCCACCTTCACAGTGCGCTGCTTTGCAACCTCAGCGATAATTTCTTTTTTACTGAGAGAACCTTTATCGATAAGAATTTTTTCTATCACATCAGCAACCGTTCCCGGCTCATACCCCCATTCACGCAGCGCGTAGAGTCCGCGTCCGACCAGGACAAATTGCGGATAACGAATCAGTTCGTTGTGCACGGCCTGAACAGTAACGTTCTTGTGGTCAAAACCTGCCTCGCGAATGCGGTTCGCAATTTCCATAAAGTGAAGAGGCTCGCCTGTTTTCTTCAAAATGATTTCCACCTTATCTCGAATACTTCGTGGTCGAACGAATCTCCAATCTGTCAGTCCCCATCCTTCTGAAATTTCTTTGAGTCTTTCATCCACAGCGAGACAGCTGACAATCAGCTCTCTGCTCGGAATGCGTCCCTCGAAGAGGTTGAGAGACTGAATGGCAGAGACAATCTCATCTGTCTGCATACAAGACTTTCTTTTCTTCAGGATTTTTACGATGTTATTCACGATCATCTGTACATCGTCCATTGCCAGAGAATCCAATCTCCAGAATGGTCGGAAATTGTTGCTCTTGCTACCTCGCTGAATTTCGTTGTCGATAGAGAAGGAGAGGCGAAGTACTGACCCATCGAGATCCTTGCTGTCCTGAATACGTTTCAGTACGGCACTGACCAGGGCACTCTCTGCCATCACACCACCGTGTGCGTGCAAAATACTCTTCGCAAGATCGTTAACCTCATCCAAACGCGTCGTACGAACCGTACGGCGAAGTTTTCCAAGTGCGATACTCTCAATTTGACGAATGCGTTCTCGTGTGACATTAAAATGCTTTCCGATCTTCTCCAAAGTCTGCTTTTGACTACCCTGCAGTGCAAAACGTTTTTTAATTACAGCTGATTCCTTATCTGTAAGGACGAGGAAAAGGTTACTGAGCAACTCATCGAGATCAAGCACAAGTTGCTTGCTAGGAGCTTTCTGCTGGGAAATTGTGGTTTGGACTGCGAGGTCGGACATAGAGTGAAGGGGAGAACAACCCTCGTTTTACCAAAAAATTGACAGAAACAAAAGTTATATGAGCGGTTCGGGTAGACTTTTAAGTGTACTTGTTGCGTACGAACTTTTGGTAATCGGAGAATGTTCAAAGAGCAAAGGATAATACTTTAATGACATTTAAACATTTGTCAACATTTTAACTTCCTCTTTTCTGACGGTCACAGAAGGTCAAAAGAAGTTGACATGCCGCCGCAGCATCGGGGTCCACATCCGACAGGGTGGGGGTGGAATATCGCTCATCTAATAAGGATACATGTATCCCAAGATCTTCCAGTGCTTCTGCCACTGAATGCACATGAATACACTGTGACCCCTCTTCGCCTCCGGGTAACAAGGGGAGACCGCATACCACAGTGTGAATATCCCGATCTTTCACAAGAGAGAGAATTTGACTGATCAGCTCGTCTTCACTCACGTGAAATACCGTACTGAGAGCGATGGGAACGCCCGTATCGGCAGAGCAGAATGCCACTCCGGTTCGTCTTAGGCCGATATCGAGCGCGAGAATATTCACTGCAAAAAAGAGTACGCGATCTGCGAAGGTACGGCGAGAATGTTACTTACAGGCAGCAACCAACTTTGCCATGCGAGCCTTCCTTCTGGATGCCGCATTGCGGTGGATAATGTGTTTCTTAGCTGCGGTGTCTATGGACTTAAACACAGTAGGGAGCAATGCCTCCGCATCTGCTTTCTTTCCTTCTTTCGTCAGATCCGTAATTTTACGAATCATGGTTTTCATGTGCGTTTTGAAAGGAAGACGACGCTGGCGACGTACTTCGTTTTGCTTGGACCTTTTGATGGCGGACTTAATAAGTGGCATAAAGCTGGGAAATCCTACGCAAGCGACTCTCTTCGGTCAAGGAAAGATAGGAAAAAGAAGAAAGAAAATCCCTGCATCCTCTCATTGACTGAATTTCAATTATCCGCTTATATATGCGCATATGTGTGGGATTTTCGGGTACGTAGGTTCTCGTATCAATGCAGGCCAAATGGTGATAGACGGCATAAAGCACCTAGAGTACCGGGGCTATGATTCTTGGGGAGTGGCATGTAAAAAAGACAATGAAATTTCGGTAGCCAAAGAAATCGGAAAAATAAGCGGTGTGAATGGCGAAGACTTTGCATTTCACAGTTCACAGGCCATTGCCCATACCAGATGGGCCACACACGGCGGTGTGACCGAACTCAACGCGCATCCTCATTTAAACGAAGAGGGGACCATTGCGGTTGTGCACAACGGTATTATAGAAAACTACACGGAGCTTCGAGATGAACTGAAGAAGAAAGGGCATATCTTCCTTTCCGAAACAGACTCGGAAATTATTCCGCATCTCATAGAGGAGGAACTTACGAACACGCAGGACTTTGCATCTGCGGTTCGCAGAGCGTGCCAGAGATTTGAAGGTCGTTACGCATTACTTGCCATGGACTCAACGTCGCAAACACTGGTGGCCGCACGAACAGGCTCTCCGCTCATTGTGGGAGTGTCTCCTCAGGACGGCTACTTCATAGCATCGGATATTCCCGCATTCATGGACTATACGCGTACGGTGCAATATCTCGATGACGGTGAAATGGTAGTGACGGACGGAAAAAGCATTCTCTTTACGGATATTGAAACCGGAGAGGAGAGACCGAAGCGAGAAATTGAAATTACGTGGACAATAGAACAGGCACAGAAAGGAGACTTTGAGCATTACATGCTGAAAGAAATCATGGAACAGAAAGACAGCATTGCCCGTGCGGTGAATCAGGACGAGGATCAAATCCTCACGCTTGCCAATGCAATTCGCAATGCAAGAGGAACGTTCCTTGTCGGCTGCGGCACTGCAGGAAAGGCGTGTATGGCATCCGAATATTTTTTCTCTGTCATAGCAGACCATCACGTGAACTTCGCTCCCGCCAGTGAATTTAAGTTGTATCATCACTTCTTGCAGCCTGAGAGTTTGCTCATCGTCGTTTCTCAAAGCGGCGAAACCGCAGACGTGTTGGAAGCAATGAAAGTGGCGAAATCCAAGGGGGCAAAAGTACTCGCCATCGTGAATGTGGAAGGCTCCACCATTGAGCGCGAGGCAGATTATTCCCTGCTTATAAACGCGGGACCGGAGAGAGCAGTGGCGTCTACCAAAGCACTCACGGGGCAACTGGCAGTGCTTATGCTTATTGCCTACGCAATGGCAGACAAGCTGAAAGACGGTAAAACACTGCTGCTGGAAACCGCCGCAATGATTAACGACATGTTAAACCCGAGGTATATACAGAGAATTCAAGACATCGCAGAACTCATAAAAGAAAAGGAGGATCTCTACATCATCGGAAAAAGCTGGAACTACCCCATGGCGCTGGAGAGTGCCATTAAAATTCAGGAAGTGAGTTACATTCACGCGGAAGGTTTTGCAGGAGGAGAACTGAAGCACGGACCCATAGCACTCATAGAGGAGGGGACTCCCTGCATAGCACTTGTGGGTAACGACGAAGTGACCACCGATATTCTCAGTAATACCATCGAGCTTAAAGCTCGCGGAGCACACACCATAGGTGTTGCTCCTGAGCGCAGCGAAGCTTTTGACGAATGGCTGAAGGTGCCGGACGCGGGAACGGCACAAGCGCTAGTGAATATAATTCCCATTCAGATTCTTTCGTACTTCCTCGCAGTGAAAAGAGGAAAAAATCCCGATATGCCAAGGAATTTGGCAAAGAGTGTCACGGTAAAGTAAATACCTACACATCATCCGGCGGAATGCCGTAGTACTTCAGCAGGAACGTTGCGATTTGCTTGAAGGTGGGTGCGGCTGTCACAGAACCGTACTCAAACTTTCTCGGGCGGTCGAACTTCACGAGGATAACAAACTTCGTGTCTCGCGGAGGTGCATACCCCACAAACGATGTGATGGATGAACCGGTTCCTGTTTCGTACTGACCGCCGGGTCCCGCAATCTGGCTTGTACCCGTTTTACCTGCGACAAGATACCCGTTTACTCCGCCTCCTTTTGCGTATCCGTTTTTCACGGAGCTGACAAGCATGGCACTGATTGTTTCCGACGTCTCGGAAGTAATGACCTGATCCACCACGTGTGGCTTGGTAAATTCCACCGTACCGTTACTGTGAATAATACTGTCAATGATGTGCGGCCGTATGAGTTTGCCTCCGTTTGCCAAAGCAGAATAGGCAGTTGTGACCTGTAACGGAGTCGCTGAAATTCCTTGCCCATAGGCCGCGGTGGCCAAAAGGGCATTGCTCCATTTCCTCCACGGCAGAATTTCTCCGGGGAGTTCGTCTTCCAATTCTATGCCGGTAATTGCGCCGAATCCGAATGCGTAAAGCATTCTGTGAAACAGCTTCTTTCCCAATTTGGCAGAAACGAATGTCATGCATGTGTTAATGGAAAACTCCAAACACTGTGTCATGGTGGACTCTCCGAAATGATTGTTGAATGCGTTACGAATGGTGTATTCGTCCACTTCCACCGGCTTGTCGTCCACGTACGTATCCGAAGGAACCACTTCCCCCTGGTCCAAAGCAATGGCCATGGTAACAGGTTTTAAGACGGATCCCGGCTCGTAGATTTCTTGAATATTTCTGTTGAGATATGCGCCGACCCCCAAGTTGTTTCCGTACTTCATCCAAATATCGGGTCTGTCTGTCGGAAAAATTTCTCGACGACTGTTTTCTCCTACGTACATGTAGTAGCGAACGATATCTTCCAGATTGTAATACTCACGCAGAGACGAGATTGCCTCTTTCTTAACGGCACTCAACGAGTGGTACCCTTCATCCGTAAACACATCTCCCCAGTATGCCTTCAAAATAAATTCACGAGTCTCAGGATGGTACAACTCGACCACAATTTCTTTCTGCCTGTCTTTGTTTAAGTATATCGGAACACGTCCGTACACTGTTCCGTAATTGTTGGAATCAAACAGGGGAGCGTTGGCCATGGCAATAATACGCCCGGTTTGCGGATCCATTACTATGGCTTGCGCGCTATCGGCATCGTATTCCTTCACGGCCGCATCGAGGATTTCTTCCACTTCACGTTGAATGTATCTGTCGATGGTCAGTACGACCGTATCTCCGTCTCTCGGATCTATTATGCGTTGTTCCGCCGTGAGAATTTGTCCTCCGGTCGGGTCGTTGACCGTACGAATAAGACCTTCCTGACCGCGGAGTTGGGGGTCGAATGTGCGCTCTATTCCGTACTGAGCCTCCTGATTCGTATTCAGAAATCCCACAACATGAGAAGCGACAGTGTCATCCGGATAAAATCTCCAGTGTTCGGGTACCAATGCAATACTCCAGAGAGGGTCATGAATCTCTTGCGCAGCTTCGTTGGAAGGAGCTTGCTTTCTCCGCTCCTGAGTCTCTCGCAGTGACTGTTGCTGGAGTTCGCGAATTTCGGAGGAGAGAAGAGGAGGAAGACGTCGCATAATAGGCACGTATCGCAACGGCCTGCTACGCAACATGCGTTGGAGAACTTCGAAGTCTGTTTGAAGTGGTTCTGTAAGTTTGCGAGCAATACCGGAAATCTTTCCCTGATCCACTTCTTCGGGATTCGCATAAATAATGCGAGATGAATCCGACGCATACACTCCATGAATGCCAAGTTCATGAACCTGAGCAATTTGAATTTTATTGGCACCATACAGCAGCGGTACGAACGTCACTCTCTTTTCTTCTATGCGGTCCTCGATGTTCCGTGCAAATTGCCTGCGTACTTCGGGAAGAGCAATAACCTCTTCCGCTTGTTTCAACGGTAGCTGCTCCGGAACAGGCTCCAAAAGTGTGCCCGTGCTGAGGTACTGAAGGTTGGTGAGGGGATCGAATACGGAAGGATAAAACTCTATGAGCTCCAGAGGACACGTATCGCTCCCGGCAAGGCACAGGGCGTGAAATTCTTCGGTTACAAGCGTATCTGCGAGTGTTTCTGCCACATAAGTGGGGTCCTCCGTAATGAGGGGATCCACATACACCATGTCCAACGTCGTATTGGTGGCCAGGATGCTGGTTTCACCGTTTTTGCTGTTTCTGCTGTAAATTTCGCCTCTCTTAGCTGGCAAAACCACACCGCCAAAGTGCTGAGCCTGTGCCAAATCATGATATTTGCTCCCACCCAAAATTTGCAGTTCTATGAGGCGAGAAACGATAATCAGACCCAAAATGATGAGAATGCCGTACACGACAAACATTCGCTGCTGCAAAGAGCGCTTTCGCTGAGTCTCCGTGACGGTGAAACGCGAGCGGGCTGACACGCGCAGAAGCGTAGCATAGAGACACATTTCGTGGTACAATGTCTCGATGCCACGCACACAAGAAATCTGGGACAACTATCCTTGGGAAAAGCTGGACGGCAAAAATTTGCTAGCCGGTCTCGAGCAATTCAGCGTGGAAAAAGGAGTATCGGATATTCACGTTTCTCCGGAGAAGGAATTTGTGCGTCTGGAAATTCGCTTGCACGGAGTACTGCTTCCTCTGGCAAAACTTACAAAGAAAAGTTATATAGACTTTGTACGCAGAGTGAAGTTTCTCTCCAAACTGAAGCTGAACGTCACAAACATTCCGCAGGACGGTCAGTATACCTTCGAAGCGCCGGGCAGAACCGTGAACGTTCGTGTGGCAAGTATTCCGTCACGATTCGGAGAAACGTATACATTGCGTCTGCTCGATCCCAAAAAAGGAATCGTTCCTCTTGAGCAACTCGGTTTTCCGAAAGTGATCCATGAAAAACTGGCCGAACTGGTGCAATTGCCAAACGGGCTCATATTGGTCACCGGTCCTACCGGTTCGGGTAAAACAACGACACTCTACGCACTGCTCAATACAATCGTGGGAAAAGAGAGAAATATCATCACGTTGGAAGATCCTATTGAGTATGAACTGCAAGGAATCGTACAAAGCCAAGTTGACCATGACCATGACTACGATTTTGCGAGGGGATTGCGGTCTATTCTCCGTCACGACCCGGATGTGGTGCTTGTGGGAGAAATTCGAGATATGGAAACCGCACAAACTGCCATAGACGCGTCGCTCACCGGACACCTTGTGCTTTCCACATTGCACACAAACTCTGCCATAGAAGCTATTCCGCGTTTTTTATCCATGGGAGTGAGTCCGTATACGTTTGCGCCGTCGCTTCGAGCCGTGCTTGGTCAACGCCTTGTACGAACACTCACGGATGAATGTAAGGCGGAAGGTGCCACCTGTGATCCGTCGGATCACACCAGTTACAACGGCGTAAAAGCGGTACCGGAACTGCTGGTTGCCACTCCCGAAATCCGTGAACTCGTACTGATGAATGAAACCGCAATGGAAATAGAGAAAGCGGCAAAGAAACAAGGATATATGGACATGCGCGACTGGGGAGAAAAATTTGTGGAAGCGAAGATTACAAACATGTCAGAAGTCTTGCGTGTGACATCGTAGAAAGTTGAGCACCAAAGTTGTTTTCTGCCCTTGCGTATGGAGAGCTATTATTCGTAACATACTCTTCCTAATGAGAAGACGTCACCGACACAACAGGCGAAGGCAATCGGAGTACGATACTCCGAGCAATGGCATCCGACGATCTGTGGTGGGAGTCGCCCTGATTCTCCTGGTACTTTTTGCAGTGGGAAAGATGGTGCTTTCGTATTTTGGAGTGGGAAATGCGATATCACAACTGGGAACCACACTGACAATGCAGCGAGAAGGAAACGTGCAGGTATCCATAGAGGGAGGGGAGCTGAAACGTGCCGAAAACGAACAGAAGTTATATCCGGGAGATACGGTGGTTACGGGACCGTCCTCTCGGGCAATGCTTACATTCTTTGACGGAACAAAAATCCATCTGGATGAAATGACCAACCTCTCCGTAAGTGAAAGTGCTCATGGCCAGGAAAAGTCTGTTCTCTCCGTCTTCCTGAAAGAGGGGACAATATGGATCGCATCGCCGGACAAGAAGGCATTCTCAGGAGCTATTCAGCGTTCTGTCAGCACACCGTTCTTGGAGTCCGGCTTTCCATCCCGTACGGAAGCAGTCATGACAAGCAGGTCGATAGTCGTATTCTCAGCCGATGGAATCGGAGTGACTCTTGAACCTGATAAAGCGGTTATTCCAATTATAGTGGGTGAAGGACAAAAGTTTGTGCTACCCGCAGAACTGACCGGAACCGAAGATTTATATGTGTTCCGTTCGCCGTTGGATCCCTACGCTCTTGCATCTGATTTTGTGGAAGAGAGCAGGAACATACTGTTGGGCGACACACAGAAAAACACCGTAACCACAGATGTGGTGGAACAGCCGCCTCTGGAGGAAGACGAAGCACTCATTGTAAATACGCCAAAAAATGATGCGACCATTTCACTTTCTACCGTAGATGTATCGGGTCAAGTGGGAAGAAAAGTATCGCGAGTGAGAGTAAACGGATACAACGCACCGGTAGATGTAAACGCGCGAACATTCTCACAGCAACTGGCACTGCCGGACCAAGATGATGTGGAAATAGTGGTCGTGGCACTCTCGCAGGAAGACGAGGTACTCAGCGAAGTGAGAAGGCAAGTGCACAGAGACAGAAAGCCTCCAGAACAACCGAAAATACTGCGTCCTGCAAAAAACGGCGAGACGTATAACACGAACAGTGAACGATTCCTCATAGAGGGAACCGCGCCACAGGGAACCGTAGGAATTTCTGTAAACGACTACAGATTGCAACTGTTCGAGCCGGGTAACAGAACATGGTCTTATTTGGCGAGTACAAGCATAAACAACCTGAAGCCGGGAAAGAACACCTATAAAGTTGTTGCCATAAACAAGGGCGGATACAAGAGTGAGCCGGCCATACTCACCATTGTACTCGGCGAAGGGCCTGAGGGAGTGGTACGACCGGAAGGTGAAACTGTGTCTTCTCAGCCTGCAAGTACCGCAGTGGAAGACGCGACGCCGGAAGCACTGCCTGCGAATGCACCGCTGAAAGCAGGCAGCCTTCGTGTCACCGGTCCGACTCCGGGCACTGTGCACACTGCGACGGGAACATCGTTCCTCATAGAAGGCACGACATTGCCGGAAACGTACTCACTATGGGTGAACGACTATCGGCTGCGCTTGTACGAGCCCGGAAAAACAACGTGGAACTACATAGCAGATACGCAGCTTGGCACACTGAAGCGCGGAAGAAATGCGTATAAAATAGTCACGAGAAATGCGAAGGGAGAAATCCTCGATACGCTTACGTACGTCGTACAGTACTAAGGGTTACGACCTGATTGTGAGATGAAATATCTCCATCGCAGATGTGAATGACTCCGGGAGTGGCGCTTCCGCAGCTATTTCTTTGACGTGAGAAACAGAGAGAAATCGCAGTTTCCACGCATGCAAACAAATGGTGGTAATCCCTCTTCCCTGAGAAAGAGTACTGCTTGTGGGAGAGTAGTACGTAAAATCTCCGAGTATGGGATGCCCGATGGAGCTGAGGTGAACACGGATTTGATGTGTTCTTCCCGTGTGAATTTCACACTGAACAAGCGAAGCTTCCGTCGATGAGTTAAGCGTGTGGTATGTGGTGCGTGCCTCTCGGCTTACGGAAGTGCGTAGCACGGACATTTTTGTTCTGTCTGTCAGGTTTCTTCCTATGGGAGCGTCTATGACTGCTTTTTCGGGACTCGGAGTACCTGCAACAATGGCAAGGTAGAATTTAGAAACATCTCTCTTCTCAAACTGCTTCTGCAATAAGGAATGAGCCTCGCGATTTTTCGCAATGAGCAAACAACCTGTTGTGTCTTTATCGAGCCGATGTACCAAAACGGCACTGCTCTCAAACGAAATATTTCGTTCCGAAAACATGTGTGCAACTCCGTGCAAAATGGTTTTCTCATTCGGAGACATACCTGTGCCGGGGTGAACGGCAATGCCTGCAGGCTTATTGAGCACCATACAGTCTTCGTCTTCAAATAGCACAGGCAGACGGAGATCTGCGGGAATGATGTGTTCGGATACCTCCGCTTCTTCCCACTCACCGGACAAATAGACGGTATCTCCCGCAGCAAGCTTTCTGCTTACTTTTGTAACCTCTTCTCCATTCACTTCTATGCCGCCCGAGAGAATAACTTTTTGAATTCGAGATCTGCTGACGTTCGGATTTTCATTCGCCAGAAAGGCATCCAGTCGTTGCGATGATGAAACAATCCACTGGGTTGGCATACTTCCATTGTAATGGCTGGCAGAAGAATCCCTAAACAAGTAATCTTATATCCGTATGGACAACAATCAACTCCTCACGCGTGCCGTAGCCAAAGCCCTCCCGGAAGAGCTGGCAAAAAAGAAACTTGCTTCGGGCGAGAAACTCCGTATCTACTGGGGAATAGATCCTACGGGTGGTCGCATACATATGGGACACTCCGTTCCGCTTCGTAAAATGCAGCAATTTGCGAAAGCGGGACATCACGTCACACTCGTTATAGGAAGTTTTACCGCCATGATCGGCGACCCCTCGGATAAAGACGCCTTGCGCAAGCGTCTGACTCGCAATGATGTACAAAAGAATTTCGAAAGTTACAAAGAGCAGGCTGCGAAAATTTTGGATTTTTCGAAAATTGAAATTCGGTATAACCACGAGTGGCTGGAGAAGCTGACATTCGAAGAAGTGGTGGAGCTGGCGAGTCACTTTACCGTTCAGCAGATGCTGGAACGCGATAACTTTGAAAAAAGAATCAAATCGGGGAAACCCGTGTATATTCATGAATTTATGTACCCCCTTATGGTGGGGTATGACTCGGTGGTACTGGATGTCGATTGTGAGATAGGTGGGACGGATCAGGAATTTAATATGCTGGCAGGTCGCACGCTGCAAACGGCGTTTGGCAAGCGTGATAAATTCGTACTGACAACAAAGCTTATAGAAGGCACTGACGGAAGACTGATGAGTAAAACGTACGACAACTGCGTGTACATCAACGATGCGCCGGGTGATATGTTCGGTAAAATTCTCTCAATGAAAGACGAACTGATTACGCTGTACATGGAATGCTGTACGGATATTCCGGAGAGCGAAATTGCAGCTACCGAGAAAGCCATGAAGAATGGAGAGAACCCCAAAGACTTCAAAGTGCGTCTCGCGAAAGAAATAGTGACCATGTACCACTCTGCACAGGACGCCACAAATGCAGCGGAGGAATTTGAACGCGTCTTTAAGGGCGGGGGACTGCCGGATAACATGCCCGAAGCCACGGCAAAAAAAGGATCCGTACTCATAGATGTGCTGGTACGGGAAGGTCTTGTAGCATCCAAATCCGACGCGCGAAGACTTGTGGAACAGGGAGGCATAAAACTCAACGACACACCCATAAACTCCATAGATGCAACGGTGGAGGACGGGATAGTTCGAGTGGGAAAACGTAAATTTCTCAGCCTGAAAATAGGATAGTCTGCAATTTGTGGTATAATAGTACTGATGACCGAACGATATGATTTTGCAGACGAAAGCTGGGACGTAGGAGATAAATTGGCTCTTCTTGACCACTTTTTGCATCAATTGAATGCGTTTGGTACCGAGGATGAAATTGCCGAAGGAATAAACAGGGGAAAGCTGCTGGACCCTTTCGGAAATGATTGTAGCTACGTATTGGAAGGAAACGACGAATCCCTTATTTGTCACAGAGTGGAAGATACAAAAAGACGGCTTAAAACCATCATGAGTCGTCTTACCGGTGAATATTCAGGTTAAAGACCCTGCTCTAAAAGAAGAGAGGGGAGAACTGCCGCCGTACTCACTATGAGAAGCGAAAGGAGGAGGGCAAAGCCAACGCTGCGTATATCCTTCGACATGGTTAGCACATAATGGCATTTTATATAGATTTGTCAAGTATTTCATACACACATTTTTAAGAACAGCTTCGCACACAGTGCGGACAAGTCGCGCAAGGCAGACATGCTTCAATTACGGAGAAAGACGACGTAGACTGTGGCCATCCTTTTTGCCATTCCTATGCGAAGAACCCAGGCACTCTGCCTTACACTCCTCCTTTCGGCCTGCAGTTCGTCTCAAGTATCCACGGGTGAATTCACAAAGCCGGAAGAGCGCCTTCCGCCGACAGATCGCATCATACGGCAGCCTGCAATGGGAACATCTGCGGTGCTTGAGTACCCGCAGCCGGAATACAACGGGGTAAAGTACGACTTTATGCTCCCCGGAGAACAAACCGAATCTATGCAAAGTACGCAGGGGCAAAAAACCAACCAAGAAAAAATCACACACGGAGAGATTCTGGGTAAAGACGGGCAGCCGCTCTCCGCCGAGCAAATGGAACAGTTTAAGAAAGGATGTACGGTGTATCGCCATACGACAACGCAAGAATTTGCCTGCTACGGATGCAGCGATACGGTATGTGCCGAACCCTCTTGGAGGTACGAACCGCTCAATCAGGCAGATGCACTTTCGCAAGGGCTTGTATGTATGCGAACGGACAAGGGATGCGCACTCTACGAAATGCCCTCACCGGATGAATCTATGAAACCACTTATTGCAAAAGCTATCGAGATGCTTGCACAGGAACTGGAAAGAGACAGTGCCGATATTCAATTTCTCTCAATAGATGCCATGGACTGGCCGGATGTGTGTCTTGGAATCATCGTGCCAAATATTGCCTGTGAACGAACAGTCACTCCCGGATACCGCATGTACCTGACAGTTGGTACTGTTCTGTATGAATACAGAAGCGACAAGTCGGGAGAAACGCTCAAGCGCAATATTCTCCGCAGGTAACCGGAGCTGCTACGTGTTTTTCTGGCTGTCGTACAGCGCGCCGAGCAAAGAGAAGAACGAAGCTATACGATCGGAATCATGAGTGTCTGAGTGGACCGGAGCGTTTCTGGTTCCGTGCAGTTCCTGCTCCACATTCTTTTGAACCTCACGAGAGGAATCCGAAGCCAGAAAGAGCCAAAAGGGCTTATGAATACTTACAATTCCGGATGTATCAACATGTGTGTGCAGTGCGAATGAAACGGGAACAAATCCGAATATCTTCGCCTGTTGCCTGTAGACCAGAGAAACGCCGCCATCGTCAATTTGAATTTTTTCTATGCGATCATCGGATTGCACCAAGGCTGCTGCGTAATCTGTAAGCCCCTGCTTTGACTGTGGCAATATCGTAAGAGCTTTCGTCACTTCCGCAGAAGTAAGACGAAGCGCATTTCCTTTCGGATGCTCTACGACAATGAAAAAACTTGGGGTATTTGGCGACTGCGAAACCGACTGATCTTCAGGCAATGTAGGAATATCTTGTACAACCTGAGAGGATTCGGAAACAGGGAGGGAAGCGGGAGAAAGTGGAGGAGTGCCTGTGGGACGGGACGACACCGATGCAGGTGGCTGAGCGGAAGAAGACCGGTGTTGCTCCGCAGCGACAGGTACGGTATTACTGACCGGTGTATCTGTTGTTTTCCGCCTGAGAAGCTGCGACGAAGAAATCTGTACATTTGCGGAAGAAACGTCAAATTTTGTCGTTCTTTCCGTGGCAACCGCATACTGTGGAAACGAAATAATCAGAGCGCCGAGTAATGAGACCATAAAATACTGCAAGACATTCATTGTACATGAATGGAGATCGTCGTACACTTGCGACATGAAGAAGTACGTCGTTTCCATCGCACTCGTGCTCACTCTTGCGGGCTGCTCTTCCCTTACAGGAAACGTGCAATCGCCCGATGGGACAGGGGAAGAAGCTCCTCTTACGAATCCTCCGGCAGTGCTGATGACGATAGATGTATTGGCAAACGCTCTCGGACTTATGAGGGAAAACATCATTCTTCTCAGCTACGAAGAGAGGCAATGGCCGGATTCTTGCTTGGGCATACAACTGGAAGGCGCATACTGCGCACAAGTTGTCACTCCGGGCTACCGCGCCGTCTTAAAAACAGATACGGGATTCACGTACGTTTTCCGCACAAATATGGCGGGAGACATCATGTACACTGAGCCGGACGTGGCACAATAATTACATTTTCCAGTCCGTTTTTGCGGTTTCTGCCACGAGCTTGTCTCCCACGGTGACGAGTGTGTCTTCCTGATGCGGAGGAACATCTATATTCGCCCCCATGGTTGCAGAGCTGTCCCAAGGACGTAGCGGTCTGTTTTCACGAAGCCACTTCTTTGGCGAGCCGGACACTTCCCCTGTTACTATGTCTCGCTGTGTGACCAAGCAACGGGGTGTGAGGCTCTGGAATCGTACGGCTCTCTCACCTGTGTTTGTAACAATACGTGCCTCGTGAACGAGATCCTCGATATTCGGAGGAAAATCTTCTCCTCCGAACCTAATACCCGCACGAAATGCATCCATAACCTGCGGTCCGTGAGGAGAATTTTCGTTCATACCGTGAATCTGCGCACCGTCTGTAAACATTGTGAGGATTCTTCCATTTGGTTCTATGCACGTATCCGACGGTCTGCGAAACCATGAGTGAGGCAAAATAACGAACAGATCTTCCATGGGGACTTTTGTTTCGAAATCCGCCAAGCAATTACGAATGTGTTCGGTAAGTTGCCCCGTATCCAACACGCCTTCGAGCACGTCGTTGCCAAAGCGAGCCTGCACAAGCTTTCCGTCACGAGGATACAGTACACCGGTGTCGAATTCTCTGGACGGGCTTCCTGAAGCATCCGGCGCGGAGAGTATGAATCGTTTTGTTGTAGGGTCGTACGAAGGATGAACTCTTGTGGTGTGAGCAGATTCTTTGCCGGAGTATCTCTTATAATCATATTCCGTTTGATTCACGGCACCATGCTCCTTGCGAACGATTGCAGCACGACAGTCCACAAGCTCTCCGTCTTCCGTAGCCATTCCCTGCAACGAAAGCAGGGCACTTGGAACATGCAACTGCTTCGTACCTTTAAGAATGCGAAGAGCGAGATCTCTCACTTCCGCAGTGCGGCCCATGACACTCGGACCGATAGCCTCCATACTTCGACGGTAGGCTTCCCGTCTTTCCGAATGCCCCTCGTTGGTAGGATCTACCCGAGATATGAGTGCTTCCTGAAATGCAGACAGAGACATAGTGCCAAGAAAGTAAGTAAGAAATACTACTCTTCTCCGAAAGGACGATGCAAGTGTAAGATAGCATGTATGCGCTCCATTCTGAGTGTTGGCATTGTGTTCGTATTTCTGCTCCCGCAGACCGCTCTGGGAAAAGCCGGTTCTCGGTGGGGTTCGGATACCGCATTGGAAACAATGCTTGAAAGAAGGGAAGAACGTAGAGAGGCACGAGCCAGAACACGATTTAAACTGCCCGAAAAAACCGAAAAGATCAGAATGGGCTGGAGTATTATAGAAAAACCAGCTTCTCCGAGAAGACGCAGAAATGTGAACCCTGCATTACTTTCGGGTGTGGTGGACGGCTCGATTGTAGTCGTAAATCTTCCGGAGGGATTCAACACGGAAGTACGACTGCTGGGAGTGAATGCGCCGGAAATTATTCGGGCACAGGAGAACATTGAATGCTACGCATTGGAAGCAAAAAATGCGTTACGAAACGTATTTGCGGGAACCAGCGTCGTATTGGAGCAAGACAAACGATATGCGAAAGACAGTTACAAAAGACTCGTACGATATGTACGTTCCGGAAGCCAGGACATAGGTGCATGGATGATATGGAGCGGATACGCTTTCGCAGACAGAGACATTGCACACCTGCGCTCACAAGAGTACTTCCTGCTGGAAGCAGACGCGGAAAATCACGAAAGGGGACTGTGGGGATACGCCTGTGATTACAATGATGATTTGAGAGAACTGGACGTACTGGAATAAAAATGCCAGCAATGCAAAATGTGAATGATATTGACACTCGTTTTCCTGCGTGTATCTTTCTCCTCCAAGCTTTGAATTTTTCTCTCCATAGCTATGAAGACAAGAACACTTGTAACAGGATCTGTTCTCCTTGCATCTCTTTGTGTGCCACTCAGTACACTTGCTGCCGAGCAACGACGAAATTATTCCGACTATTGGTATCTTACAAGTGATGTGGAAAACAAAGTTGCCATAGTCAAAGAACTTCCGGAGCTGCAAAAGAATATCGAATTGGCAAAAGCGCAGCTGGAACAGGTGCATACGGAATATGGCAATCTGCTCGACGGGCTGCGGTACGAAAGTGCAACGCTGGAACGAGAACGTGAATCCCTCGAAAGTACCTCTGTGCAACAATTGCTGAAAGAACGAGATATTTTGGGACGATTCTCTATCGTAGGAGCACCGTCTAATCACTTGAAGTTACGTGCAAGGCAGTGGAAATTGGAAGATGCGCAAAAGATATTGGATGAAGAGAGAGTGCATGCGTTTCAAGATTTGGAAAAGAAAGAAAGAATGCTGGCCAGAGAAATCGAAAAGACCCATAGCGACTATTTGGCAAAGCGTCAGAGTGCCCAAGAAAGGCTGAATATTGCTTTGGCAAGACTAAATGTGAAAGAACTGCAGTTGAATTACGCAAAGTCAGACAAGCGAAACGTATTTTTAGATACGATTACCGTCACCGAAAAGAATGCGTTTTTGCATCCGAGAATTTCTGCCTATAAACAGGAACGCGCACAAAAAGCAGAGCAAATTCGTCTTGCAATGGAACGAGCCCGGCAAAACAAATATCTGGGTAAAGTACAGCCTGAAGTTGAGCAGGATATGTTGAGACAGCAGCAGGAAGAGGAGGAGTACGCGCGTAAAATGCTGGAAAAGCAGCTTGCAGAAAGCCTTGGTTCCAACCTTTCGAGTAAGGCACTCAAAATTCACTTCCTGCAGAGATTCTTAGAAAGCTTGCAGAAATAGTTTTTGAAATTGAAAGCGCCCGACAGTATCGGGCGCTTTTTGTACATATTGAGCAAAATATTACGTGGTGCAATCTCAAACAATTTACCCCTTTCCTTTCCCGCCTCCTTTCCCACCCCCCTTTCCATTCTTTCCCTTAGCGCTTCTGTCTTTCGCGTTACTTTCTTTGCCACTGTTTCCCTTTCCTCTACCTGACTCCCTGTTCACTTCTTGCAGACGCTTATCTTCTCTGTCTGATCGAATAAAGTCATATCCGCAGTCCCGAGGGCACGAAAGCCGTTCTTTGGAATCACAAACTGCGTCTCCGCACACCACACTCTTCTTTCCTGAATTATCTTTATCCTCATTGGAATCTTTACCCTGTTTTTCTTCCTTTCTACTGCAGTCACTGGGGCAAGATTTTTCACTTTCTGCTCCGGAACAAATGTGATCTCCACAGAACTCGAAACGGCACTGTTCATCGCTTTGACCGTTGCAGTTATCGTCTGCCCCGTTACAGATCTCTTCTGAGTCAGGATTCACAAACGGATTGGAATCGTTGCAATCTCCTCCGCAGGACGTAAACCCGTCTTCATCCAAGTCTTGGCAATCAATTTCAGGATAAAGTTCGGCGGCTTTCCGTAAGGCTGCCAGTGCATCGACTTTTCCAAATCCGTAATACTGATCCTGTAACTCCGGACCCAAGTCCACAGCAGATTGAGAAAGGATCTCAAATATCTGAGAGGAATTGAGAATAGGATACTTTTGTAGCAACAGTGCCACCACTCCTGCCACATGCGGAGAAGACATGGACGTACCCGACATACGACCGTATGCAGCTGCCGGACATGTGCCTGCGGCAATGCAAGAGAATGAGGAAAGTACGGAAATTCCGGGAGCCATAAGATCCAACGCGGGACCAAAACTGGACCACGGAGCTCTGGTACCAGTGGAATCTATGGCACCGACCGCAATCGCCTTGGATGCACAGGCGGGCGTACCGACACCATCGTTGTTATTGCCGGCAGCAGCAACGACCGAAACTCCCTGTGTGGTCATCCAGTTCACTTTATTTGCCAAGGTATCTCCGTCACAGTTGTCACCGAATGCACCGCCTCCAAAACTCATATTTGCAACCTGCACTCTGGAAGCAACAGCCCACTCCATACCAGCGAGAATGTCTCCTTCCAAACACCAACCTGTGTCTCCGCAGACCTTCGCGGAATAGAGCACCACATCCGGAGCGACTCCGTGGGCGGTTGTACCTTCCACGGACGCTACGCCTTCTCCCGCTATAATTCCCGCTACGTGTGTGCCATGTCCCAGAACATCTTCGTCGGAGTCATTTGTAAAGTTTTGAGATGCAAATATTTTTCCTGCCAGTTCAGGGTGTCCTGCCTCTATGCCCGTATCCAACACCGCAACACGAATGCCTTTGCCTGTAGTACCGTACTCTCCAGACCACACACTCGGTGCACTGATATATGTCGCAGTATCCAGATCTATGGCTCTGAGAGCTCTTTCCTCTCTTGCATCGGGCACGCGAAGGCCTATGGGACATTCCAGTGATAGTAAGCCCTGCAACGCATGTCTAACGGAACATCCCTGACGAATAAGAGTGCCGAGTTTTTCGTCCGAACGGTCTCGTGAACGGTACAGCACTCGTTGATAATTCGTACAAACACCTGCCTCCCGGCACGTCTGTACATCACGGAGACCGGGATGAGAGTCCCACTTTGCAAGCTTCCCCCCTTTGGCCTGCGTTATCGGAGCAGCGATAAGAAAAACTGCTGTAACAGATAGAATACTCAGTGTACGCAGCCGCAGATAACAGGAACGCTCTATCATAGATTAGAGGGGGAGCCCTTGATTAGAACACGTAAAACGAAAGCGGGCATGTAGTCGCTTGTTCACTCTTTCCATCATCACCTCATCCAGACGGAAATTTGAGGCGACACGTTTGCATACTCTTCGTTTAAACTTGTACTCCACTTTATATACGGAGATAGAAGGTTGGTCGGGCTCCGTAGGACTTCGGTCTTCTTCAACTGTTTTGTCCTCTGTTTCATCCTCCGTTTCATCTTCAGAGAGCTCTTCTAAGTCATCTTCATCGTCCGGAACTTGAGACTCAAGCAATTCACCGGAGTCTGAAAGCGTATCTTTTTCTGCGGTACTATAGAGCTCTACTATGCCTAAATCACCGGATGAACCTGATGTTGCCGCGCGAAGTGCTTGTAGCTTTCTTCTGTAATTCTTCCCAGAACCGCCTCCTGTCGGAGAGTCAAAATCCTCGGTGGTAAAGTTCCAGGTGGTTGTATCTGCAATTCCTGTATAGAAGACCCCCGCTATATTATGGAAAGCATTGGATGCAATATGTACGTAAAATGACTTTGCTCTCTCCGAAAGAGAAGCAGAGAGGCTCACGGTAACAGTAGTGCTGCCACTGCCACTCACCTGGCCGGAATTTGCGGCAATGGCTTCGAACACAGAATCGTCGCCGGCCTTCTTGACTGTAATGTTTCCCGGACCCCCCCGCACAACCTTATCGAATACAATCGTTAACGACTGCGCATTCACACTGACAGCTGCCGAATTATCCGCAGGTGTAAGTTCGGCAACTGCGGGGGCTGCCAAACTTTCTGTCGTAAAGTTCCAAGTGGTGGTATCTGCAATTCCCACATATGCCTCACCTGCACCATTACGGAATGTTCCGGAATCAATCTGTACGTACAACCCTGCATTGTACTCGTTTATAGGAGCAGTAAGCGCAATGGAAATAGTATCTGTGCCGCTACCCGTCACCTGTGCGTCCGGCACCGCAATCGCTTCTATGAGCGAATTGTCACTGCTGCGCTTCAGAGAAATAGTGCCACCGCTTCCTTGGACCACCTGGTTAAACGTAATGGAAAGCGTCGACGTGGAGACAGGTACATCCGTAGCGTTATCGGTCGGCGTAAAAGAGGACACTGTCGGCGCGGCCGCAAACGCGACTGCCGGAAGAGCAGTGGCAATGCACATGAGGAAGCAGACCGAAAATATCCTGGTTCGTAGGAGTAGTGCAAACACGGTTCAAGGCTACCACAAAGCCATGTTTCGTAAACGCATAACTCGTTGACGGAAGTACGGAGTTTTGCAGAGGAATACGACAGCCGAAGAAGCTACGCAGTGGAACTGCCTACACTTTCATCCTGAGCACTCACGGACGGTTGACTACCGGGGGGAGAAATACGTTAAACTAGAGATGCTCCACGATATCCGACTCATTCCATCGCACTTTCTTCAGTGCAGCTGCGGAGTCTGACTTGGAACGATACCCGACGGGGCACGCTACGACTGCCGTTAGACTTTGTTCTTTGAGCCCTAAAATTTCATCGTACTTATCTTTATCGAACCCCTCCATAGGACAAGAGTCTATACCTTTGTGCATGCAGGCACTCAAAAGAAATCCGAGTGCTATGTACACTTGTCGCTGCATCCAATCCGCTCGTTGATCTTCTGATTTTCCAAGTACATTTGAAATCATCATTTGGGTGTACGCATCCGTTTTGGAAGAAGTCATACTGCGACTCTCAGCTATATGCGCCGCATGCCGTTCTATGTACGCGGCATCCATGGAGGTACGGGCACAGAGCACGAAGAGATGGGAACAATCTGTAATTTGAGGCTGATTCCACGATATGGGCTTCAGCTTTGCTTTGAGGTGCGGATCGGAAACAACCAAAAAATGCCATGGCTGTAACCCGAAAGAAGAAGGGGAGTACACGAGGGAATCTACAAGATACTGCAGATCTTCCGGAGAAACTTTGGCGTCAGGATCGAATAATTTTGTGGCATATCGCCACAGTAATGGATTTTTTGTCGTCATGGAAGAGGGGAACGGGCATGCAGTATAGGGAATATTTCACTGGCTGTGAATGAAAGATTTCTCTACTCTATGGCCCTTTTATAGGCGAATTTTAATTATTGACATATTTATGAATATATTGTATAAGTAGTTTATGGAATTCTCTCCGACCATGGCAGCATCGATATGCGCAGCAATTGTAATGTGTTGGGCGGTTTTCAGCGATGACAGCTTAAAAGAGACGAACACGGACACTTCGCTCATCGGATTTGTGCTGATGGTTCCCATAGTCATAGCAGTGTTTGTCGGTATTGCGTTTCTCGTTCCGATTCTTTTGGGATTGCTTGGCATCGCAATCATCGTCGGTTTAATAGGAGGACTGCTGTACGGACTGGTAAAGATGCTGCGGTCCGACTGGTTTCGTCCGTTTGTGAGAAAGTTTTTTTCTGGCATAAAAACTCTACTGAAGAAACTGTGGGCAGGCGCAAAAACCGTTCTTCGTATGGCATGGAAAATACTGAAGAAAGCAGCAGGTACTGCAAAAAAGTTCCTGAAAAAAATGCTGTCGGGTATTCGTCCGCTTCTTTCATCTCTTTTAAAATCAGTGCGGAAAATGCTTAGAGCAATCGGCAAATCTATTCGCGCGGCAGTGCGTGGCATGGGAAAGATATTGCGATCTCTGCTGAGTGTGGCAAAGAGGGGACTTCGCGCGTTGCTTCGCTCCGTAAAAAAAGTACTCAAAGTGGTAGGAGGCCTTTTGAGGAGAGTCATTCGCGCAGTGCGAAAGATACTGGGCTCCATTGCGAAGAAATTCCCGTTGCTTGCGAAACTTGGAAAGCTTCTTACCAAACCCTTCAAGGCACTGTGGAAGATGCTACAGAAAATTAGAAAAGGTATTGCCCATATGCTGAAAGGAGGATTGAAAGGAATGTTGCGAACCGCGCGTGGAATACTACGCAAGGTATGGGACACACTAAAAATGCTCGGAAAGAAATTCCCCCTGCCGGGCAAACTTGGAAAACTGATTGCCAGAGCGGTATCTGCAGTGATGCGAATGACAAAAAAGGCAATAAGAGTTGTGGGAAGACTGATGAAGAGCATCGTATCTGTGGCAAAGAAACTCGGAATGAAATTCCCGCTCCTTACCAAAATAGCCAAGCTTATAACAAAGCCGCTCAAAGCTGCTTGGAACATGGTAAAAAAGATAGGGAGAGTGATACGCGGACTCATAAAGTACATGCTTCATAACCTTGAGAATGTGCTGAGTCGCGTGGTGGCGATGGTACGAAAACTGTTTGCGAGAGGAGTAAAGAACGCATTGCGTACGGTGGGTAGGGCAATTGCAAGCATGCTTAAAAAAATCACGAACCCAGTTTGGATTCGCGGACTGCTGCGAAAAACATCTCAGGCATTCGGTGGAATATTGAAGACAGCTGGAAGATTGTTACAGAAGATCGTAAGAGCACTGCAACCGATACTGCGCAAAATTTTCTGGCCTCTGATAATTCTTCTTCTCATCTTGAAGCGAAAAACTCAATCCGACGAAGAATCTGAAGAGAAAGAAACAGTCGCAGAAAGACAGCCGATTTTCGTAACCGAAAGCACCAACGAGCAAGTGAGAACAGAGCGTGTGGCAACCAAAGAAGTAGCGAGAGATGTACGAAATGAAAGCACGGGACATTCACAAGTGACTCAAGGTGCACAAGTAAAAGAGGTGCGCAGTGCCGAAACACTACGAATTTCAGACGGAAGAGAGACCGATAAGAACGTTGTTACGACACAAAGCAGCACGAACAATATTCGGCAAGAATCCGACGTCGGATTCGTGTTATCTCAAGAGAAAGGAAATGCCTCTACAAACGCAGAAGTGCAACCAGTATCAAAGCGACCTTTGCAGGAATCTCGAACTCAGATCTCGCAACAGGATACTGCACGACGTCGCAAAGAGAACAACAGTAACACAGCCGGAGCGTCTGCTTCAAAAAGATTCGTACGACTCACTCCGAGATTTTTACGGCACGTCGAAAGAAAATTGGCTGAGAAAGAAAGTGGCACAAAAGACAGTGTGAAAGAGTACGTACTGCCTGCATCGCTTCCGTTGGACCGCATAGCCAAAGAGGAAACCGGAAAATCCAGCAGCATTTCATTCGCACTCGGCGAAGTGATAGACGAAACACGGGCAACCGAAGCGCGGGCGGGCATAGACCTGTACGCCGAACCTCTCTTCCGGTAGTAATTATTTTCGTTTGCTCTCGGGTTTGTGAGAGAACGACTCGACGATTTTATCTCCCAAAGAAGGCCACACCTTCATGAGCATATTGAGAGCCAGCATTTTTCGGGGACGGACGATGGTATGCCTTCTTTTTCCGACTGCGTTCAATATTTCTGTGGCCAGTACTTCGGGGTCCAATGCGGGGATGGATGTTCCTCCCGGTGTGCGGGGCTTATCTCCTTGTATGGGTCCGGGACACGCAAGAGTAAAACTGACGTTTGGATGCTCTCGGCGTAATTGCTCCGTTGCTCCTCGTACTCCAAACTTTGCCACGTTGTACCCTCCGTAGTTCGGAGCGGCAACAAGAGACGAAATGGAGCCCATATTCATTACACGTCCTTTCGTCTCTTCCAAGTGTGGCATGGCGTAGCGGGTGGCATGAATCATGGAGCCGATATTGCGAGCGACTATATCTTGCAACTGCTCCGGTGAGGTATCCAGTAAGCCTCCTCGCACTCCGGATGCGCCTACAATATTGAACAGGGCATCCAGTTGTCCGTATTCTTCGATGGTTCGCTCTACCAATTGCTCTGCCTGCTCAGGGTCACAAACATCTGCCTGTACGCCGAGTACGTGCTGATGATGTGTACGCATACTGGCAGCAACGTCATCGACTGTACGTGCGTGCGTACCGTTAATGACCACATTTGCGCCAGCTTCGGCACATTGCTGCGCAAGTTCACGACCAATGCCGCGTGTACTGCCTGTAAGCAGTACGGTAGAGCCTTCCAACCAATTGTTCCGTGCCATAAAAGGGGCGAATGCTAGCAGAATGCCACATTCCGTGCACAAACTCTGCACACTTTCTTGTACACTTTACTCCTCGCAGACAAACCCAAAACGCCTTTCCAGCCTTCCATTCACCCTCTCAAGCATTTTACGATTTTCAGAGAAGCTTCTATGCACTCTGGCACACACTCTTACAGTAAAAGGATCCGTCTCTATGCCGGTATCTGCAGGTGACAGTGGTGCTTCATTGGCTTCCGGTGCGGACAAATGATTATTGAGTTTGTAGAGAATATGAGCGATTCGTTCTTCTTCCGCACTACCGAGAACCTCCGAGTTTTCTTCTTCCGGCTTCGAAAGAATAACGGCGATGGGATTCATTCTAAAAATACCTACGGCCTCCAACGATGGCGGCTCCGTATGAGTGCGCACTTCCTCTCCTTGTTGTAAATTTCTTAAACGATTTAAAACAGAAGAATGTCCGCGTGCAGTGGTAGAAGATGACGGTGCGGTACCTGCAGTTGTAAAATTCCATGATGTCGTATCTGATATTCCGGCATATGAATTTTCTGTGATATCGGGAAAAGCATTCAGTGAAATTTGAACGTAATACGATGTGCCGGCAATAAGTACAATGGAAGGATCTATGGTTAGAATCGTAGTACCCGAACCCGAAACAAGTGACCCTGTGACATATATTGCCTCTGCCAAAGAATCATCACCGGTTTTATAGATGGAAACTGAACCTGTTCCACTTTTCCCTATTTCTTCACTGAATGTAATCACAAGAGTCCCGGTGGTGGATACGCCCGTTGCACCGTCGACAGGAGAGAGCGACGATACTGTCGGAGCAACGGAGTCTCCCAAATTAGAGTACCAAGTTACTCCGTCGTCATTGTTCGTGTTACCCGAAGCAACAATATCGTTATCTCCATCTTTGTCGACATCGTATATTACGGATCTGTACGCTCCGTCGAAAGAACTGCTGACAGTCCGTCTTGTGAATGATTCGGACCCGTCGTTATCGTACCACACCAGAATGTTTCCAAACTGACCGACGGAAGCAACATCTATGTCTCCGTCACCGTCTATGTCTCCCGTAGTGACATCCGAAGCTCCGTCCAAATTTGCATCGATAGTCTTTTTTGTAAAACTTTCAGAACCATCATTGTCATACCACACCACATCATCTGCCAAGCGACCTGTGGCAAGTATATCTTTATCGCCGTCTTCATCGAGATCCGCAATAAAAACAGAATGTGCCTGTTCCAAATTAGAATCGATGGTATTGGTAACAAAAGTACCACTGCCATTGTTGTCCAGCCACACTATGTCATACAGACCAAAAATAGCACCTGCGATATCTATGTCACCATCCCCGTCTATATCACCTGTCACCACATCCCACGCGACACTGGCAAAACTGGCAGCAGCATTGCGAGTAAAGCTGCCTGATCCGCTATTCTCCCACCAATCTATACGAGAATTTCCGTACGATGCGGTGATAAGATCATTCTTTAAATCTCCGTTCATATCTGCAGCCACCACCGTTGTGCAGTCATAACTTGTTTGAACATTGATGGTGGTAAAGTTTTCCGAGCCATCATTTTTATACCAGACGATTTTGTCGCCTGAATCCGCCGAACAAGCAACGACATCCAAATCTAAGTCGCCATCCAGGTCGATAGAAAATACGGAGTAAGGGTCCGTATGAGAGCCATCGATTGTTCGTTCCGTAAAACTTTGACTGCCGTTGTTTTCCCACCATGAAATGTCATTCTTCACGTCTGAAACACTCACGATATCTATGTCACCGTCTTCATCTAAATCTATGGGAAAGACGTCTTTGGTTTGGTCGTATGTATTATCACTCACTTTATTTTCCGTGAAAGACACGGCAAACATAAATGCAGTGACAGGTAATAACAAAACGAACACAACAATGCTTATTTTCAGGAATGCCAATTTGAAATGCGGCGACGTATTCAAATTTCCTGAAAGAATACATTGTTCCGCCTGTGGTTTAAAGCTCGTTTTTACAGCTACTTTTTACCGACTGCGTTGTATTCTCGTTGTTATCTTCTCGAGCCTTTTCTCCGTACCGTATCGCACAATCTTCGTTAGAAAAGCCTCATATTTAAAACCCGGAATGAGTTGTTCCAACTCCTCGGGGCCCTCTACCCCAAAATGCTGAAACCACGACAAATCTGTACAAGAAGGGTCGTAGTCCACTTTATGCGTATGCGTGTGCGATTTTTTGGTGGGATTACGTGCATGCATGAATTTGTTGCCTGAGTTTGCTGCGATGAACGTAAGCGGTTCATCGTCCGGGGTCACAATCTCTACCGATGTTCCAAGTTTCACTCCCTGAAAAACACGGACAATGCGAGACATCACAAGTTTGGTGGGAATACCTTCCAATGCCGCTCTGTATGCAAACGCAAAATTTCTCTCCAAACAGCAAAGAAAGTGAATTTCTTTCGATGCTTCTATTTGGTCTATGGTTCGCAAGCCAAATTCATTGCGAACGCGGTCTTCGCTCCAGACTGTGCGCTGAAAGTCTTGTTCGAGTCGGTCTGCCACTAATTGCAATTTTTCATCCATATTATTTTCGCTTTTTTCTGTTCGCTTTTTTGGAGTCTTGTGACTGTTTCTTTCTGCGTCTTTCTTTATCGTAATCCCTTAATTTATGACTGCGCTGCTTGGTTGTAAATTCTGTTCTTAACGCAATCATTTTTGCTGCCGCAACGGCAGAAATAACTTCTTCGGGAACAGTACCGGCATTCAAACTCTGTTTATAGTCATCCACTATACGAATATATTTTCGCATAACATCTTTTGTAAAACGCCTGCCTTCCATTTGTTGCAAATGTACAAAGTCTGCTCTGTAATTTGGAGGAATGTCATAGAGAGGATGACCTTCGTCTATCTCTTTGATTTCCGGCTTTCCGTAGTGTTCTGCCAATAACTCACATTGGCACTGCAGTAATTTAAGCTGCAGCTGTGCGAAATCCGTATCCGGAATGTTTTCACCGTCATCGACCATATGTTTCTTTTGATCAAACAGAAGATCTATGGCTCCGACTGTATCGTCTATGGTTGCACAGATATCCGAAAGAGTTGCTTCTTTGTTTTCCACACCTTCATAAATAGCCTCCAAGTCATCGTCATCGAGTATTTGCTCACGATGACCCGTAAACGGGAGCTCAATACTTTGCGGTCTGCTCGATTGCGGCAGCAGTGCCGCCAAGTGACGAAACTCTCTCATGAGAGGAGCACGCAACCCTTTGTCGAAATCCACGGTCTTCCCTTTCTCACCTTCGCGAATTGCGGACATTATCAAGTTTTCTCGCGAAAGATCCGTAAAATCCATCATATTAATTGCCGCTCGCAACAGGAGTTGAGAAGAGGCAAAATCTCCCTGCTCTCTTTGGGAAGAGGCAAGGTAGTCTGGGTCGAGAAGAAATTCTTCCGGTGGCTCCTGACGCATCTGTAACAGAAGACAGTACTTACGCACAAAAGAAAGCCACATCACTGCGTTGACTGCGCGTATATACTCCGTTTCGGAAAGTGCCGCTCGCTGTAAAAGCATCCGTGTACCTGCTGCTATTTGGGCGGCGAGCGCAGGAAGCTCTTCTTGTAAAGACAAGAGCTCTCTGTCATCTATTTCAGGAAGAGCAGACAGTAGTTCCGGATTTTCAAATCCTTCTGTAAGAACATGGTGTGTTGCCTCTCTGTTACCACCGTGCTCAAAAGCCAATCGGTCGACAACAGACATGGACTGCGCGTACACAGTGTCTAAGTTTTTCGTCCCTTGCCACCAATCGTTGCTTTCAAAATCCGCCATATTGGCAGTAATGTAAACTATTTTACCATACTGTCAAACTCTCCGGTTCTAATTCCTCATGCGCTGAAACCATTTTCTATTTCCCGCTTGTCGTATGCATTCGGCAACCAAATGAGAAATTGCAGCAGTACCGCCTGCAAAATCTGCAAAGGTAACCGTGGGATTTTTATCTTTGGAATCGGACGGAGTGAATTCCACCGTTCCTATTCCCGCACCGCCTTTTGCACGCACTGTCATGGAAAATGCTCCCGTTGCATTGTTTTCCATAACCGTAGGAGGGTCCGCATCCTCTTCTTCATGCTTGGCAAACATATGATCTCCCGACTGATCGACTCCGTGAAGTACGGCTTCCAACAGTTGAGTGGCAGCCACCGCAGTTTTCTGCTGGCTCTTGTAAAAACTGTCGTCTCCGCCCATGGGAAGCTCGCTCGCCATTTTGAGTGCGGGCCAACCGCGGACCAACGCTGTGGTAACAGGGTGACTTGGAAGATCTGTTTTCATTCCCGTAAGCACCACTCCCAGCGCTTCCATTTTATCTCCGAATCCCGTACCCGTACGTGCCGGACCTTCTATGAGTTTTTCCAACCGTGCTATGACTTGCCTCATAATTGCGTTTACTCTCAGAGCTTCTGTCGTAGGTTCCAAGCCGGAAAACAGCTCAAAACGAACGGACGGATTTGCATTCATAGGGTCACCGGATCGCATGGTGGACTCTATACCCCTGGCAAACATTGTCGCTTGCTCAATTATATTGACGGCAATGCGCTGCAGAACCCTCTGATCGATAATTGCCATTTCAGGATCCGTATACGTACCGAATGCTTGTACATGTGTTTCGGGATCTCCGTACTCCGTAACGGTATTTCTTGCGACTGCGACACCCGCAAGTCTGCTTGCATTTTTTTCTTCCACAAGAAGGATTCTATTGTGTGAATCCGTAACATGCTCCTGCAAATATCCGCCACACAATGTTTGTTCTATGGCAGCAATCACCTCCGGCATTCGATAACAGGTTTGATGAAGATTATCAGTGGGGATCCAGCTTGATTCACCTATGCGAGTTCTAAAATAACCGGAATCCGCATGAACCTGTCCTATGTCACACAATTTTTGCAAAACGGCATCGCTCTGCAATTGTCTGCCCGACAGTACTTCCGAATCAAAATTCATAATAGCATGTTATACTAGTGAAGTTTAATATGGTCAACAATCACTATATCGAGAAATGCGCATCTCTTGCCAAATATTCTTGTCACTGCTTCACTGAAGAAGTATGGAATCTGTCTCTCAGGAGCGGATACGAGATATCTGCGAGCACATTGTAGCTCGGGGAGAGGGAAGTACGTCCGTTTCGTACGAGCACTGGGAATGGGAAGAAGCGGGACAGATGATTTATGACGAGTGCAAAAGAATTCGAGCACAACTGGAAACGCTTACCGGTAGCCTGATTCGAGTAGTCATAGAAAACGGGAATACTGCGATGGAAAAAGAGCTGCATTTCTTCCGTGAGGAAGACGGAGGTAGCAGAGATGTGCTCGATACGGTCGGACCGTCTCCCGTTCAAAACAGAAGAAGGGCAGGCAAGTATGCAATGCACACGGTGATCGCTGCGTAAACGGAGAGAGAAATTACTCCGTCAATAATTCCAAGTACTGCCCGTACCCTTCTGCTGACATGTCGTCTTTCGGTACGAAACGCAGTGCGGCGGAGTTAATGCAGTGACGCAGTCCCGTTTTGTCTTTCGGACCGTCGGTGAACAAGTGCCCAAGATGCGAATCTCCGAACATACTGCGCAACTCTGTGCGAGTTACAAACAGCTTGCGGTCCTTCTTCCGCACGATGAATCTGTCGTCTATGGCACGCCAGAAGCTCGGCCAACCCGTGCCCGAATCGTACTTATGTACGGAGGCATACAGAGGCTCACCGGAGATTTTATCTACGTAGATTCCTGCTTCTTTTGTATCCCAATACGCATTGTGATACGGACGCTCGGTGCCTTCGTTTACGATGATATCGTAAGATTCTTCATCCAGATTTTCCCGAAGGCTCTCACGTTCTTCATCCGTAACAGCGTACGAATTTGATTTCTGCTGATCTGCAAATTCCAGTGCGGCGATTCTTGCCCAGTTTTCCTCTATGAATCCCTCACGGCCCGAGCCCTTCTTGTACCGCTCGTAGTGTTCCGAACTCTTTTTGTAGTAGTCCTGATGATACTCTTCTGCGGGGAAGAACGTGGAGTAGGGGAGTATGTCGGTCACGACGGGGTCGGGGAATTTTCCGCTGTCATCCAACGCTTTCTTGGAAGCCTCTGCCAGCTGCTTCTGCTCTTGAGAATGATAATAGATGGCAGTGGTGTACTGGAAGCCTCTGTCTGCAAATTGCCCTCCCGAATCCGTGGGATTTATCTGTCGCCAAAAAATATCCAGTAATTCGGCATACGAAACGACACCGGGATCGTACGTCACTTGCACAGATTCTCTGTGTGGAGTCGTGCCTCGCACAACTTGACTGTACTCGGCAGTGTCGGCTGTGCCTCCCGCGTACCCGACGATGGCATCATACACTCCCTCATGTTCTTGGTAGGGAGGATCCATACACCAAAAACATCCTCCGGCGAACGTGGCGATGGCACGAGAAGCATTGTCATCTGAATTGCCGGTATCGTGCATGACTGCGGGTTGCGACAGATCTTCGTACGTACGTGACGCTTTCGGAGAAATATCTGCGAGAAGTCGGTACGTTATTTCTGCCATTTGTCCTCTGGTGAGAGGATGTTCGAACGAAGAGATATCTTGCGGAATGGACTTTTTGTCTGCGAGCGCTCGTACGTACCCTTCGTACCACACAGACGTATCTTCGTGTTCCAATTGCATGGCAGACACGACTATTTTTGCGGCCTCCGCAAAGCTAATAAGCTGCTCCGGGCGAAACGTTCCGTCCGGGTACCCCGCTATGACGCCCGCTTTCTTTGCACGACAAACGTACGATGTAAACCATGCATTGGCAGGAACATCCGGAAACAACTTCTGCGAATCTGTGCACTCCTCAGAATCTTCACCTTGGACTGCCTCCATTATTATTTTCGTAAACTCTGCTCTGTTTATGGTGGAATCCGGTCGGAATGTTCCGTCTTGGTATCCTTGTACTATGCCATGCTCTTTTGCAAAGTGTACGGCGTCTGCGTGAGGATGCGTTGCCGAGAGATCCGAAAAAGCAGCACTCGCGGCAGCGGTGGTACAAAAGACTGCTATGGCAGCGATGACGGCGGAAGGTGCCCTGAATTTCATGCACGAAGTATAGCACATTGGCAACGTCATATAAATGATTCCAAAACAGTATGTTTCACTGTAACCGATTGCTCCATTTTACAAATAAAGCTACAATCGGCACGAATGATTTCCAACGCATCACTATGAAGAAAGCTTCACATATTTCACTGTCTCTTTCTGTTTTTGTCACAGCCACTTTTGTGACAGCCGATGCATACGCCACACATTCTTGGGCAAACTACCACTGGGGACGCACAACCAACCCTCTTCCGTTGGAACTTGGAGATAACGTTGCTGCCAACTGGGATGCAAACCTTACTCTGGCTGCGTCTGATTGGAATATTTCTGACATGCTCGATACCGCAGTGGTAGCTGGAAAATCCAACCCTCGCACATGTAAACCAACAAGCGGAAGAGCTGAAATATGTAACGCCAAATACGGAAACACGGGATGGCTCGGCATCGCACAAATTTGGATAAGCGGAGACCACATTACTCAGGGAGTTGTGAAGCTGAATGACACATACTTCAACACGACAAAATACAACACGAATGCGTGGCGGAATCTTGTGACATGCCAAGAGATAGGACACATATTCGGATTGGGACATCAGGATGAAAACTTCAGTAATCCGCCACTTGGCACTTGTATGGATTACACAGACCCCGACCCGACTCCTAACCAACACCCAAATCAACACGACTACGATATGTTGGCAGAAATATACACTCATCTCGATAGTGTAAATTCATACATTCTAAGCGATGGCACCGACGGAGGAGGAAAGGGTGGGGGAAAGGGGGGCAAAGGGAAGCCTCTGGACATAGACTGGAACAATCCTTCTGAGTGGGGAAGGCGGGTAAGTGAGCATATCTACGAAAGAGATCTTGGTAACGGAAACAAGGTGATGACAGATGTCTTCTGGGTGGAAGGTCGTGGAAACAGCCACAATCGCTAAATGCTGAGATTCAGAGAATAAAACTCTGCAGAACTGCAGGGTTTTTTCTTGCGACAAGAGGAAAGAATAATACGTATCCGCTTGTTCAGAGCCAATGTACCAGTACAATCTTGCACTCATTACGTTACATTTGCCATTATGAGTACACTGGAAACAGGATCCAAATGCGTCAAAACTGCAACACTGTCATGAAACACTCACTCGATGATTCCGGCCTCCCGCAAGCTCTGGCAGACAGTTCAGTCGGCAGAAGTCCGAATTTCTTGCGCATGGCAAAATCGGTCAGTGTTGCACAGGCAAACAGACAAACAGGCGGACTGACAAGATGTTCGGTGGCAATCGGGAGAGGAAGAGTGGCAGAAGAAGTACTGAAACTGTTGAGAGTTCCGGAAGCGGAGTTTGGCGAGAGTGACTGGAACGTCATAGCCAAGAGAGCAAAACTGCAATTTCCTATTCCAAAAAAAGTCGGAAAATTGGAGCATATGGAACTGGAACTCTGTCGCAAAGCACACAACAAATTCGGTACGGAGACTCCTGTGGATAAAAACTCAATCCACGCAATGCATAGACATGCTGAGCTGTTAGTTGAACCGAATGTAACACTGGGAGATGATGAAAAAGACTACCTGGCTGCAAATCACGCTCGGTCTGTAATAGGGCAAATTCTTTCCAATGCGGCGGAAGATATGCAACTCGTTACAGTGGGCCACACACGAACGGCAACAAATGAAGAAATGGAAAAAGTACAGAGAGTGGAAAGAGTGCTGCAAAAGGCATTTCGGCTGATAGAACAAGTTCTCGACGCTTCTGAAATTACGGCGGCAGACACCATAGTGGATATTGCGCAAGAGACCGAAGCTGCGCTACGAACACTGTTTATGCATTTCAACATCGCTCCCATTGTAGGATACAAACTGCCGCAAACCAGAAGGCGACAAGGATCGATAGTCAATTCCTCTGAGAAGGTAGGACGAAATGCTCCGTGCCCGTGCGGCAGCGGCTGCAAATTTAAGCGGTGTTGTGGGGGACCGAATAACTAAGGAAGTCTTGAATATATCCACTGTATCTCCACTCTCACTGTACAATGTACGTATGAAAATTCGTCTCTTCATTCTTACTCTGGCAGTCTGGCTGAACGGGGGAGTGGCAGTTCCTTTTGCGAAAGCTCTGGACTTGGAAGGGAATGCCAGACAGTCCACGGTGTTTATTTCCAGCTATGACTTTCGTGGCAATCTGCTGTTGAGAGGAAGCGGGTTTTATGTGGATGAAGGCATCATTATTACGAACAAACACGTCGTGGATGGCGCGGCGAGGTACTACCGCATTTTCACAACGGGAGAGAACGGTGCTGCGGATTTTAATTGTTACAAAGATATTACACGGTCGGACGTAAAGATAAATTTGGATGATGATATTGCCTACCTTCGCGCTTTCATTAAGTGTCCGCACGGCAGTGTGTATTTTGCAGACACAAACCCGAAGGTCGGAGAAGGAATAAGCGTACTGGGGTACCCCGCCATCACAGGATTTTCTCTGTACAGTGCCACGGGCACCGTACTGGAAAAAGTACAGGGAGGGACTGTGTTTACGACGTACGACGGATTCTGGCTACGGACCGATGCCAAGATTCACGGGGGAAACTCGGGAGGACCCGTGCTGCAAAACGGCATGGTAGTGGGAGTTGCAGTGGCCTCGCATAAGAACGAATGGGGATACGCAGTGGACGGCTACTTCGTGCCTGTCACAGAAATTTTACGGGGATTGGAATCTGCCAATAAGTCGTCATTTGCGTACACGCCGCAAATACGACAAAAAAACGACGCGTACATAGAGAAGCCCGAAGTTCCTACTCCGCCGCAGTGGGTATACGGCGATCCGTTTAACCCCAAACCCGCAATAGGCACGGTGGCAACGAAAGGAGACTGCGTGCAGAGCTTGGGGGAAGGAGGGGAAGAGACAGGCTACGTACTGCCAAATCAAGGAAACGGCTGCCGCTGCAAACCCAGTTACCACCCGAATGAAGAGCAAACAACGTGCCTCCCCGGTTCACCCTCGTACGCAGAAGAGCAACTGCGCATGCAAGAAGCTCGAAAGAAAAAACAGGAGGCTGTGCGAGCACGACCGACTCCACCTGCATTCTTTACGGATATAGATACAAAGCACCCCTACAGAGAAGCAATAGAGTGGGGCAAGAAATCTGAAATTCTGGAAGGGTACTCCGACGGAACATTCCGACCGGAACAAGAAGTAAACAGAGTGGAATTTTTAAAAATTCTACTCGAAGCAGTGCATGCCGACCTCTCCTCTGTCACTGAGCCTGCGGGATTTCGGGATACGAATGAAAACGCGTGGTACGCTCCGTATGTGCGATACGCAAAAGCACGAGGAATACTGCAAGGGTATGCCGACGGCACACTGAGGCCCGAGCAACAAGTGAACTTCGCAGAAGCGCTTAAAATTGCCTATGAAACCGTGGGGACTCAGACCACAGACGAAGGAGGGGAGTGGTACGCACGCTACGCACTGCATGCCCGCCGAAACAACATCCTTTTTAAAAAAAGTGTGCGCATGGAAGAACCCGTACGCAGAAAAGATGTGATGTGGATAGTGTGGAAATTAATGAGTGCAAAGAATAGTGAACGCACTCTGTCATTATAGCTACCATGGAATGTTCAGTATTATTATCAATGATTAGGAGAGCTCCGGCATCCGTGGTCTAATGCAACAGATGCGTTCTTCTGTTTCATCTGCGGCCACCAAAACAGAGAAACCTTTGCATCTATACGCACATAAGCGAACAAACGTGAAACTTTCTCCCTGCCAAGAGAGTGCATTGCACATACTGGAAGGGGAGAGCAACGTGTTTCTTACCGGAGAAGCCGGTACAGGCAAGAGCTACCTACTCAACACCTACTTACACGGTAAAAGCACCAAACACTACCCGATAGTGGCAAGCACGGGTGCCGCCGCCATTCTTGTGGGCGGCCGCACGTTCCACAGCTTTTTTGGGCTTGGGATTTTGGAAGGCGGAATGGAAAACACCGTGCAACGTGCACTGAAGAACAAGAAACTCATGCACAGACTCTTCGATGCCGATTGCGTGGTGATAGACGAAGTTTCCATGCTGTCTGGCACCGTACTTGCCACCGCAGAGCGCATAGCACAGGAAGCTCGCGACTCCGATGCCCCGTGGGGAGGGCTGCGCATAATAGCAGTGGGGGACTTTGCACAACTGCCGCCAATAGAGGCTAATGCAGAAGGCAAGGAATGGGCTTTTTTGCATGACGTATGGGAGAGGAGTCGGTTTCATTCCATTCTGCTTACCACCGTCGTCCGCACACAGGACCAGGAATACTTAGATCTCCTTCGTGCGGTTCGCACGGGCGAAATGCATCCCGCTGTGGATGCATACATGGAACGCAAAGTTCTCTCCGAGAGCGAAGACTTCGAAGGCACACGGCTGTACCCGCACAGAGCAAGTGTGGATGCTTTTAACCTGAAGAAACTCCGAGAACTGGAAGGCAAACTCTGGGAATTTGAAACGCTCTACACGGGCACGAAATCCAATGTGGAAATTCTAAAGAAGAAGGCACCTATTCCCGAGACGTTGCTCCTCAAAAAAGGCGCAATAGTAATGATACGTCGTAACGACATCTCGCATAGCGAAGACCAAATGCTCTACGTAAACGGAAGCCTTGGGTACGTGCGAGAGATTTCTCAGGAAGAACTGAAAATAGACTTATTTACCGGGCGAACAGTCACCCTTACCAAACAGTACTTCGAACTCTTTAACGGAGACGGAAAGGGGGTGGCACAAGCGGAGAACTTCCCCGTAAACCTTGCATGGGCTTCTACCATTCACAAAGCACAGGGAGCAACATTGGATAGAGTGCTCGTACACTTAGAAAGCCTATGGGAACCGGGACAAGCGTACGTTGCCTTAAGCAGAACCCGCAGCGGAGATGACCTGTACATACAAGGGTGGTCTGCTGAGTCGATTATTGTAGAACCTCTTGTGAAAGAGTTTTATGAGAGGATGGGGAGGGGGGTTTAATAGATTAAAAACCAAAGCATTTATAAAAAAATCTACGAGCCCATATTTCTAATTTTGAGTAACTACCCTTTGGATGATGTTTTTTACAAAGTATTCTTAAATCTGTTTTAGGATTCTCTCTGCCAAAAATAGGTAACAGGCACTTTCTGTAATGTAAGTGATGAACCTGTAAATTTTCATTTGTTTTACAAACAGCACAGAATCTACCGTGGATTTCAAATGCCTCCTCTCTTTTCTGCTTCCAAGTAAGAGTTTTGTAATACTCTCTCATATCTTTTTTAGAGACTCGAATACGAAGAAACTCATTTACAAAAAATAGAATAATAAAAACCATGACGAAGATTATTGTGTGCGCATTGAATCCAATCATTGAGTACTTTAGAAAATGTAAAATATACTAGTTACAAATTACTCAATTTTATCTGATTTTGAAAGATTGTGTCTCGCACACAGTATCTTCACGTTGTCCGAAGAAATACTTGTACCTCCTTTTGAATAGGGCAAATCATGGTCAAAATGAAGCTCATCCGTAGCACCACACATAACACACTTTCCTTCATCTCTTTCCCAGACGGTCTTTTTTACGGAAGTAGGAATAACACGAGAACGAGGCTTTAATGCATTTTCCTTAAATTCTCTATCGGCAAATTCTACTTCTGTCTCTTCTAAAATAAATCGAAAGACATTTCTATTACCATCATTAATATATTGATAGTCAATAAGGCGAAAGAATCCTTTTTCAGACCATATACCAGGTAAGATTTTTTCATACACTCGAATAATTTCTGGCTCGTGACTATTGGCCTTAAATTGCTCAACTGCCTGCACAAATAACCCATTCTGTGTAATTGAACCGCTTTTTGTTTTTACTGGTTGATCAATAGTTTTTGGATCGATATCGGGACCTGTTTTTAGTATGTCGTGACCTTCATACTCAATAGTTATACCGTCATCGTGAATTCTATCTGCATACGGCGCATTTGACCTTTGCGACATAAGAATGACAGAATAATTCACATTTAAACGAAAGTTCATACCTCTCTGCAACATCTGCACCCCTTCTGTATCACACATATCCCAATACGATAGAATTTGGTCTTTCATTTAAAAAATGATAAAAGAAATAAGCATTATATTTGGGAGTTCTTCTTTCTCCGCCATGACAATGCCTTTCATTCCAAGGCACTCCCCAATAGTCACAGCGAGTACGACAATAATAACACCCATCGAATGCAGTACGCCCGGGGTGTGCCCACTTATAGGCATACTAAATAATACAAAAACACACAGAAGTAACCTCATATGAGAATGAGTAAGTTATGTGAGCTTAACACATGATTTCTTTTTCCAAAGAGACTATTTAGCTGGATAGACCCAAACAATATCTTTTACGTCATTTTCCAAGCTATTCATCTCAAACACGAAATTATCAATTCTATATCCAACAAGGGCTATGGTAGCTTTCCCGTCCGCTATATCGTTGTATATATCATTAAGCTCTGAAAGTTTCTTCCGATATGGATTTGTAACAGCATAAATCTCATTTGCCGACTTCGAGGAGAGCTCCTTCGCTACTCCATCCCACTCATTTAACCATGTTTTCCTTTTTTCAATATCCACATAAATCTTCTGTAAATAAGCTTCAAAATCTGAACACTGAATTTCGGTCTCTATTTGTTTCACAACTCTACAATCAGTGGATTTTAGTTCACATTTCCTCGTACGTGCCCCCTTAATGCAATATGTCCACTCAGTGCAGTCCCAGTCTGAATCGTGGCAGATCTCTGAAACCTCACATGTTTTCTTTGTTTCAGGAAATATATCTTCAACTTCGCAGTCTGCCTTAAGGAGACAATCACGTCTTAGAATTCCTGTATTACAGTTACCCCAGGAACCACAATCCCAATCCTCGATAGTACAGGTGATTTTTTTAGTTTTTAGCTCTACTGGAGCGGGCACAACAGGCTTATTTTGAACTGACTTCACCGTAGTCACTTCAACCTCTTCTACATCTTGAGCCTTGTCTTGTACCTCTTTTACTGCGTTCTCAGATTGCTCATCATCTTTTTGCGTAACAATAACCGAGTATTTTTCCTCACTAAATGAAGTACAAGAGTAATTATCATCTATATGAATATATGTTTTTAGATCGCAACTAAACTCAAACTCAGGATTTTCACAGCTAATAATAATTGCTCCATTCTGGCCTTCGATTTTAGAAAAACCTTCCTCGCAAATAAAATTAGATTCTGAACAACCAAAAAGCAATAATGCACTCGCCACCACCAGATTACCTTTTTTCATTATCTGAATGATATTTGCTATTAAAACTAATTTCAATGTTTATATCGCTTAAGGAGAAATGCTAGAATTAACATATAACCTTATGTCATAGGAACACTTCGATGGGGGACTCGCAGAGTTATTGATTCTTCCCATGAAATTTCTTATGCACCTCCTTTAACAAATATTCATATCAATCTTATGTAATGACAATGTATTGACATTGTCATTACTACACTGTAGACTACGTACATGACTACTATCCAGGTTAGAACAAAGGAAAAAACGAAGAAGACAGCACAAAAAATACTGTCTGCCCTTGGTATGGATATGAGCACTGCAATCAATCTCTATCTTGTTCAAATTATTGAGCACAAGGGGATTCCTTTCGCCATTACGACAGAAAATGGCATGACACCCGAAGAAGAAGCTCAGATCCTCAATGACCTTATGAATGCAAAGAAAAGTAAAAGGACATACTCCTCTGCAAAAGAAGCACATAAAGCTATACTTGGACAATGTTCATAAGAACAAAGAAAGTGAGGTATGGAATCAAATTAGGAAACCGTTACAAAAAAGATTTGAAGCGTCTTGTAAAATCGGGGTACAACATTTCTAAACTTGAAGAAATTATTGATCTACTTGCTCAGGAAAAAGAGCTCCCAAGAAGATGTAAAGATCATGAGCTTAAAGGAGAATTGAAAGGTATCCGTGAATGTCATATTGCTCCAGACTGGTTGCTTATGTATCAGAAAGACACTGAGAATATTGTTCTCATTCTTATACGCACCGGAACGCACAGAGATGTACTTGGGATAGAATAAAATAACTATAGCAGTGGTGGTGTTAGAACTACCTCCCACAAAACTTCTCCTAACTTTGCCCTCCGCATATCGCCCCATTTAAACGGACCGAGTTCGTTCGAGTGTGCTGTGTTCAATTGAGTCAGATAGACCAAAATCTGCAGAGCACGAATAAGAAATCCGCCCCGCGTTTGTACGCGGGACGGCAATACCTCCTTTCGTTGAAGGGAAATGTTAGTGCGATGCCACAACTGCAGCATCGGGCTTCCTGACCCACTTCTTCAGACTCAGCGTCAGCGTGAGGATCAAAGCTCCGCAGAGCAATCCCAACAGGAACGCCTCGAGAGGATTTCTCCAGAGCCCGAAAGAGAGCCAGGATGCCGCGAGACCGGATAGAATCCCATGAGCAGCCAACCAAGGCTTGTCATCCAGCAGGAGAACCGGGAAGAGAACAGAACCCAGTAAGAGCGGAAAACAGACGAGCATCTGTACCGTCATCCAGGGTAACGTCACATCCAAGCCCGGATGCAGAAAACAGCCCAAGCCGATTGTAAAGGTCCATCCGGCAGCCAGAGAGAGCCAGGAGAGATTCATCCCCCGGCGCACAAAAGTTCGCATGGCATTTCCTCCACAGCGAATACGAAAGGATCGAGGTGATCAGCAACGGCTCGACGCCATTCCCACTGATCCTGAAATATGGTAGCACACCATACTTTTTCCGGTAAAGCATCTCTTAACTTCGCCCTTCCACATCTCGACTGTGCTCGGTGTGACAACGTAAACAACTACTCACTTCTCATGTGCTGCTGATGCACCTCCACCAGCTAAAGGATTCGTCACCCCACTTCGCTGCGCTACGCGGGGTCACTCTCTTGTACTCTGTTTTCCATGGAAACGCTCGTGGACATCTTTGAGTTGCGGGTTCGTAACATGCGTATAAATCTGCGTTGTACTTAAGTCCGCATGCCCAAGAAGCTCCTGCACAGACCGCAAATCCGCACCATTCCGCAGTAAATCCGTCGCAAAGGAGTGCCTGAGGGTATGAGGAGAGGGGTCGGAAACTATTCCTGCCGCGAGAGCATACTTTTTAACAACGTTGTAGATAGAAATGCGCGACAGGCGAAAGTTTTCACCCGGTGGCAGCACATCTACCGCCTTTTCCATGTTACGAATAAAAAGAGGGGAGAGGTGGTCGCGCCGGCACTCCATGAATTCCTGCAGTGCGGCGATAGCGCGGTCTGAAAGAAAGACGACACGAATTTTTCCCCGCTTACCACGAACCGAAATCTCACGAGTGTCAAAGTTGAGGTCTTTCGTATTCAGTCCGCGAAGTTCTTCCAAACGTAAACCGGTGGAAAAAAACATTTCGAGAATTGCACTGTCACGTTTCCCGAGACGGGTGGAGATATCCGGCGCGGCAAGAAGACGCTCGAGCTCCTCGGAGCGCAGCACTTTCACCTGCCGCTCCTCTTGTTTGAACCTTCGAACGTTATCGGGAGCGTAAATGCCCTCCAATTCCTCATCCTGTAGCAAATATCGCAAGAAAGCCCGTAAAACGGTTAAATGGTAGTTCTTGGTACTTATACTCAGAGGCTTGCCGTTGCGGGCCTTGGCGCCGTGAAGTTTAGATTTTAGCATCCTAATAGTGGTTTTGTTTATAAATTGCGCACTTGGGACATCCAAAAGCTCCAAAAGCAGGTTTAAAGAGCGTCTGTAGTTGGCCACCGTGAGGGGAGACTTATTTTCTTCCGCTTGTAAGTACACAATGTACCGTTCCATTGCCTGTGAAAGATTAGATTCTTGCATAGAAGCGGGGTAATTATGGTTCGAGGGCCAACTGTCATCCTGAGGTGCGAGCGAACCGGAAGGTAAGTGAGCCTCGAAGGATCAGTTGGCCGCCTCACCATGACAATCTAAGTGTAATAGGGCGGGGGAGCAGCTGAGAGGGGTTATCCACAATCTCTTGTACTTAACATAATGCATTTTATGTTAACTATCTATTGACATGTGGATAACCCTGGTTTGATACCTTTACAAAAGGCCCTCTGCAGGGTGTACGACAAGAAGTGATCCTCTTTAAAAGAGTGTCAGTAATCCGTGCAATGAGTAGTACACAATACCGAGTGCTTCACGAAACGCGGCGCGCGTTTCGAACAGTGGGTTCGGTACCCTCTTGGCTGGAAGTGTACGAAAGTTCCCCCACCCCTGCATATCTGCCAAAAAGGCGATTCGGGCGAGGTGGTATCGGTCTGAAATACCCACTATGGAAGTACAATCTGCCACCAAAGGGGCTGTAAGCTGCAAATTCTCCCATGTAGAGCGTGCCTGATCTTCCAAAACAATGTCTGCGGGGTCCACCCCCATGCGCATTGCCACCTTCTGCATGACCGCAGCTTCGCTCTCTAACTCTTCCGAGCCCTTGCCTCCTGTGAGAAATATGGTCTTCACCTTTCCTTTGTTGTACAAATCCACCGCTGTTTCCACTCTGCGGGTAATCCCCGGGCCCGGCACCGAACCTTTGTGCACCGCCGCTCCGAATACGACTGCGCAGTCCACGGGAAAATCGATATCGTCACCGGAAAATTGCC